>DASPVD010000017.1:0-29579 GCA_035622555.1 Candidatus Eremiobacteraceae bacterium
CAACGTGTCCGGCTTTTGCTGCCAGATGCACACCATCTGCGCAGCCTTTTCCTCCAACGTCATCCGCGACATCAGGTCCTTGACTCGACGGGCTGAGGGCAGCTTCGGGTTCTTATAAGCCGGCAGCGGTTTGCGCTTGGGCGCCGCAACTGCGGTTTCCTTGGTCATGCGGTACACTCCTCTGCATTGCGTTACTCAGTTTGAGACGCCAAGATCCCGCGCAGCAGTGACGGAGCGCAACGGCCCGCTTAACTCTCAACCCCGCTCCGCACCACACTACATCCGTCATTCTGAGCGAAGCGAAGGATCGCTCTTTTCTTTCGACTTTCAACTCTCAAGCCTCTAAGCTCCGCACAACACGACAGCCGGAACAGAGAGCCAGACCGAGATTGCGGAAAAGCCGCTCCGGCTGACAGGAATTTTCATGGCAGGTTGTCTTTGTTTCTCGAACGGTCAGGCCATCATACTACAGAACCTCGTTAACGTACACGACGCTGATTCATTAGGGTTTAGCGCCCTCATCGAATGCCCCATCGCCCCGCCAAACTCCTTCCTGTAGCGCCGCCCTTCAGGGCGGCATGCCGAGCTAAAGCTCGGCGCTCCTCACGCACCCGTTCGTGGCACCCTTGCCACAAATGGATTGCAACAACCGACAGCCAACGATCGAACGGCAGCTCGAGAACTCTCGCCTTACGCGCAAAGGAATTCATCGCACCTACAGTGGGCACCGCCTTGACCGCCTGCTTGCCCATGCTACTTGGTGTTTCTGGGCGCTTCAGCGAAATAGAACGAAAAACAAAAGCGTTGCTCAGGCTGCGCTGACCTTGGAGCGCCTGCGCCTGACTCCAGTTTGTTCTTGGCTTCTGGCCAGGGCAAGTCAGCGAGCAGGGGTACGCTTCTTGTGCTTTACATCACCGCGTCGCTCTTCCACACAAAATATGCTTGAGCGTTGGGTAGCTGAGCGTCGCGGTTGAGAAATCAATCCGTGCTGACACGCGAAGAATTCGCCGCCATTATCCTCGGCACGGTCTTTCTGTTCATAGGGGTTGGTGCCTGCTGCCTTGCTGCAGTTCGCGGTGGTAATACCAGGCGGATTCTGTCGTGGTTTGGCATCTTAAGCGCAATGTATGGAGTCCGCCTGTTTGCAGAAGTTCCTCTCGCTTTTGGTTTGTTGTTCGGCTCCTTTTGGCACATCGCCCCGCAGTTGGTATGGGCCATCATCTACTTGCTCCCGATATCGGCCCTGTTCTTTTGGGTGGAGCTAAGCCGGGGGAACCTGCGCCGCTTTTTGCAGATTATGCTTGTTCCGGCATCCGTGATTGCTGCCGTGGGCATTTCTGCCGTTCTGCTCCATAAATCTCCCGACAGACTCATGCTCTATTACCGGATACAGGTAATCTGCGGGCTGCTGGCGATCGCAGTAGCAAACGCGGTTCCGCGAATCGGGAACAAGTACTTGGTGATTCGAAGCTGGGTTTCAGCGGTTGGCACTTTGCTTTTTTTGGCTGCCGTCCTGTATGAAAATTCACGAACGTTTCTCAACCTGCGTGAATATCCATTCCATTCCTTCGAGTCGGTTGCCTTTGCGTTGTTTCTGTTCTCGCAGGGGTGGGTGGCGGCAGAAAAAGTCGTTGCTGACGAACACCGCCTGCTGTCTATCGAAAATGAACTCGCCATGGCCCGCGAGATACAAACTTCGATTCTTCCCAGCAACGTTCCTGAACTCAGTCGGATGCGGATCAGCGCGGCATATTGTCCGATGACTGCCGTTGCAGGAGATTTCTACTGGTTTATCGCCATCGATCCTCACCGCGCTGGTTTCTTCGTGGCCGATGTTACCGGGCATGGCGTTCCAGCGGCTCTCATTGCGTCCATGATCAAGGTCGCGATGCAGTCGGTGGTGGCCTGTGCGAATAATCCGGCATGCGTGCTGCGCGGAGTGGAGCGTGCCCTTTCTGGGTAGCCAGTTGGTCAATTCGTTTCGGCAGCTTACTTATGGCTCGACACTGAGAGCCACAAGGCGCTGTACTCGGCTGCCGGACATCCGCCGCTTCTGCATTGGAGGCAGGGCAAGCTGGAGAGCATCCAGAGCAATGGCCTTGTATTTGGCGTGAGGTCGGGATGCGAATATCCGGTTCGTGAGTTTCCAATCACTGCAGGTGATCGATTCTTGCTCTACACGGATGGCTTGATTGAGCCGGAAAACATCAACGGCGAGTCGTTTGGGGACCGCCGGTTGGGAGAAGTATTGTCCAACAGTCAATTGCTCTGTTCTTCTGAAGTGTCCGACCGTTTGCTTTCTGAACTTCGGCACTGGCAGCCTGCATCCGCGGCCCAGCAAGACGACATCACTGTTATCGTCATCGACGTGCTTTAGAGAAAATGTGCCACCCAACAGTTTTGGCAACGAGCCACAATGTTGTCATCCCCTGAAGTTCAACTTCAGTCCTGCTCTTACCTAACCGGACAGCGGGGATTCGCTAGGTCGTTGAAAATCCGTTTGTGGCCAACAGGTTGTTGCGCATGGGAATCGTTATTAACACTGGTATTAAAGTATGATGGGGCATAGGATGCGGCCTGTTTGCCGGCCTGCGTGATGGCCGGAATGGCGGTCGAGGAGCCTGCGTTATGCGCACACGGGTGGAACGGCGTACGGTCAATCTGTCTGCTTATCCGGATCTGGTAGTCAGCTATCTGGGGATGCGAGTGAATCGCATCGCCGGAATCAAGACGCTGCTGGGCTTTGGTCCGAAGATTTCTTCTTCCGCCGCGGCACAGCCAGACGGGTTGCTTCGGCACGAGTCAATCATCTATTCGTTATTTCCCATGCATTTTGGCATGCGCCAATACTGGCGCGACACAGAGTCACTTTTGGAGTGGACGCGTTCGGAGCCACATCGGCAGTGGTGGCAGAGTTTTTTGAAAGACTCGGGCGGGACCGGGTTCTGGCATGAGACCTATTTCCGACGCGGAGGCATGGAAGCCATTTACAACGATGTGCCGGAAAAAATCGGCTTGATGGCGTTTGCACCGGTGGTACCGGCTCGCGGACCGATGTTTGGCGCAGCGGCAAGGGCCGAAAAGGAATCTGGAGGGCGACCCGTCCTGTCCGAGGAAGAGCTGTACGGGGGGCCGGAAACGCGGGCTGAGACTCAGTAGGACCTTCCGCAAGTCCTCATCAAGGTTGATTACGTCGGCGCGGATGAACAGCAAGCCGACCAGGATGAGCGCCAAGAGGACCAAGACAAACACGCCGAAAGTGGTCATGGGGCACTAAAGGGCTCCGGTTCGTCCTTCCGGGCTTAGACGAAGTATTCGAGGCGATGTGGCCGTCTCTCAAATCGGCAATCACGGGTAAATACATTAGCTGCGAACACAGGCCGGGCCGTTGGAAGTTCCTTCCATCGCGTCAGCGGCCTCGCCGGTCGGTCCGGCCTGCCAGTAGTACTAAATCGGCGAGGTGATTCGAATGAGCCATAAACAAAATGTATTTGCACCATTAAACCGTCCGACGCTCATTTCGCTGCGACTTTGATGGGGGAATTTGGCTGGGGCGGAAGGATTCGAACCTTCACCATCCTCATTAACAGTGAGGTGTCCTACCGGTTGGACCACGCCCCAGCGGGATTGTCAGAACTGCTCACGGCAGAACCGCGGCAGGTGCGCTTCGCCACGAAAGTGGCGGAAGACATCAACAAAGATAGCACGCGGCTTGCCATCACAAAAAGGTCATTGAACTGCATTTGGGCATAAGCGAAGTTTATCGCTACACCTGTGCCAAAACGGTGCATCCCGCCCCGCATCTTCCACTGCAACTCCTGCCGCTTCTGGTTTTCCTCTGCAAAGGTTTCGAATCCACAATACTCTTCACTACCTCCAAACGATTGCGCGTTGGTAACGCTCCGGGCTTAGAGGTTGCAATCGCAAACATTTTGATAGAAACTATCCGGTCGCTAAAACAGACCGGACCCATGCAGTCTGGCCGAGGAACACTCTCCTGAGATTGACGGCCCTGGGAGATGCTTGATCCTCTAGCGAAAAAGTTGACATGGCCCAAATTTTTCACCGCAGTGCAAATTTAATTGCGCGGTTCTCTGTTCTCGCCATAGTGGTTCTTGCGAACTTGGCTCTCGCAGTGGTTTTGCTGGTGGCCCGCTCGCCGTATATTACCAATCAACGAGTGACCCGCGTGCAACCGGTGCAGTTCAGCCACAAGCATCACGTGGGCGATGATGGAATCGATTGCCGCTACTGTCACACCAGCGTGGAAAATTCTGCCTACGCGGGCATCCCTCCCACGAAAACGTGCATGAATTGCCATTCGGTGCTGTTCAATACTGCGCCTTATCTCGAGCCGGTGCGCGAAAGCTACCGCAGCGACCAGTCCATCGAATGGGTGAAAGTGCATCGCCTGGCCGATTACGTGTACTTCAATCACAGCATTCACATCAACAAAGGGATTGGCTGTTCCACGTGTCACGGTCCGGTCAATGAAATGCCCCTGTTGTTCCAGTATTCTCCGTTGAACATGCAATGGTGTCTGGATTGCCATCGCAATCCCGCCCAGAATGTGCGGCCCAGAAATCAAGTCTTCAATATGGATTGGACTCCCCCCGCAAATCAGGAAGAAATCGGCAAGAAGCTTGTAGCGCAGTATAAAATCCGGACACCCGGCGAGCTCACCAGTTGCTCGACGTGTCATCGCTGACGAATGGATATGACCGACCAGCCCGAAAAGAACAAATTGCGCATCGTGCAACCGGCGCCCCCTAGTGATCCTTGGCACAATCACGATCACGACCATGATCACCCTGCCGACGAGTCCACCATCGAGCGCGAGCATCGGCTGGATCTGGCCGCGGTTCGCGAAAAACTTCGCGGCAAGTCCGGGAAACAATATTGGCGAACCCTCGAGGAACTTGCCGACGATCCCCATTTCGAGGAGTTGTTGCACCGTGAATTTCCGCGCCACGCCTCCGAGTGGGACGATTCTGTCGATCGCCGCGATTTCCTGAAATTGATGAGTGCTTCACTCGCCCTGGCGGGACTCGCCGGATGCGGCAAGCCCGACATCAGCAACATTGTGCCCTACGTGCGCCAGCCGGATGGCTTGGTACTCGGCAAGCCAAATTTTTACGCAACCGCTATGCCGTTTGGCGCTTCCACCGTGGGCGTGTTGGTGGAAAGTCACGAAGGACGGCCCACTAAAATCGAAGGCAATCCCGATCACCCCTCCAGCTTGGGCGCGACCAACGCCCTGACTCAGGCGGCCATCTTAAGTTTGTACGATCCCGATCGCTCGCAAACGGTCCAGCAAGCCGGCGAGATTCGCTCCTGGTCGGCATTTCTCGATGCCGCGCAGGATCTGGCTACGAATGTCAAGGCCACTAAGGGCGCGGGTTTCCGCATACTCTCTGGCGCCGTCACCTCGCCCACCTTAACCTCGCAAATTCGCAAGCTGCTGGCCACCTATCCACAGGCCAAGTGGTACCAGTGGGAACCGGCGGACGGCGACGGACCACGAGACGGCGCGAAGATGGCCTTCGGACGCAACGTCAACACCGTGTACGAAATTGCCAAGGCCGATGTCATTGTGTCTCTCGACGCCGATTTCCTGGCCAGCGGCCCCGGCCATGTCGCCTACGCGCGGCAATTTGCGAAACGTCGCGGCCTCGACGCCGCTGATCTGGCCATGAACCGGTTGTACGTCATCGAGCCCACCCCTTCGGTCACCGGCTCTTCGGCGGATCATCGTCTGCCGATGCGTGCCAGCCAGATCGAATTATTCGCCCGCGCTCTTGCCGGCAAGCTGAGCATTGGCCCGGGCGCCACACTTTCCGGGCAAGCTGCGGAATGGCTGGAAATCGTTGCCAAAGAATTGCAATCGGAACGCGGAAGTTCCGTTGTGATAGCGGGCGAATATCAGCCTGCGGCGGTGCATGCCTTGGCGCACGCGATAAATGCGGCTCTGGGGAATGTGGGCAAGACCCTGTATTACACCGAGCCGCTGGTGTCTGATCAAGGCAATCTAGATTCGTTGCGTGCGCTTTGCTCGGAGATGGATCACGGCCAAGTCGATTTGCTGCTCATTTTAAGTAGCAATCCAGTCTACGACGCCCCGCACGATTTTGACTTTGTCAATAAGCTCAAGAAAGTGGCCACGACGATTCAGGTAGGCCCCTATCTTGACGAAACCGCGGCGTACTGCCAGTGGCATGTGGCGGAATCGCATTTCTTGGAGACTTGGAGCGATGCGCGCGCCCACGACGGCACCGCCAGCATCATCCAGCCGCTGATTTCGCCTTTGTATTACACCCATTCCGCGCACGAAGTGATCGCGGCGTTCAGCGACAAGCCGGGCATGGCTAGTTATGATGCCGTCCATGCGTATTGGACCGAAGAGTCCGCGCATTTGCCCATGTCCATCGATGCTGGGTGGCGCAAGTGGCTGAACGACGGCGTGATCGCGGGCACAAAATTCACCCCTCTCAACGTCGAATCGAAATTCAACGCCTCTAGCCTTCCGCCGGTACAGCCCGCTCCCGCGGATCAAATTGAATTCATCTTCCGCCCGGACCCGTGTGTGCACGACGGCCGATTCGCCAACAACGGCTGGCTTCAGGAACTTCCTAAGCCGGTGACCAAGCTGACTTGGGACAACGCTGCCCTCGTCAGTCCGAAATTGGCTCAGAAGAGCGACTTCGTCCAGAAAGTGCAATCCAGCGGCGGCGAACACGGCAGAATCCTGGCCCCGCTCGTCGATATCCAACTGAACGGCAGCAAAGTCACCGCGGCGGTTTGGACCTTGCCGGGGCAAGAGGAAAACACCGTGGTGCTGCCGTTGGGATACGGCCGAACCCGCTCCGGATATACCGGCACCAACAAAGGATTCAATGCCTACGTCGTGCGCACTTCCAACACCATGTGGACCGCCACCGGCGGCAAGATCACCTCGACCGGCGGCAGCTATCAACTGGCGTGTACCCAATATCACTTCAACATGGAAGGCCGCCAGCTGCTCAGCACCGCGACCCTCTCCGAGTATCGGCAGAATCCAAATTTCGCGCACGAAGGCCACGAACTGCCGGCCAAGGATGATTCGCTGTACAAGGCCTTCGCCTATCCCGGCTACGCCTGGGGCATGGCCATCGATCTGAACAAGTGTAACGGGTGCAATGCTTGCGTGGTGGCCTGCCAGTCGGAAAACAACATTCCCGTGGTCGGTAAGGACCAGGTGATGCGCGGGCGCGAGATGCACTGGATTCGCATTGATCGCTACTATACCCATACCGAATCCGCCACCAGCCAGGAATCCACCGGTGATCCCTCTGAATACAACCCCACCCTCGATAATCCCAAGACTTTTTTCCAGCCCATTCCTTGCCAGCAATGCGAGAACGCGCCTTGCGAGCAAGTGTGCCCCGTGGGCGCCACCGTGCACAGCGCCGAAGGCTTGAACGACATGGTCTACAACCGCTGCATTGGCACCCGCTACTGTTCGAATAACTGCCCCTACAAGGTGCGCCGCTTCAATTTCCTGCGTTTTCAGGATTGGGATACACCGCAGTACAAACTAATGCGCAATCCCGAAGTGACCGTGCGCAGCCGCGGCGTCATGGAAAAGTGTACCTATTGTGTGCAGCGCGTCAACAATGCCCGCATCGACGCCGAAAGGCAGGATCGCCCCATCCGCGATGGCGAAGTCGTCACCGCTTGCGAAGCGGCCTGCCCCACCCAAGCGATCGTCTTCGGCAACGCCAACGACTCGAATAGCCGGGTTGCCAAGCTTAAGGCGCTGCAGCGGAATTACTCGGTCCTGGGTGAGCTGAATGCCCGCCCGCGCACCACCTACCTGGCGGCGGTACGCAATCCCAATCCGGAGCTGGAGAAAGCATGAGCGTCACACTGCCTCCCGCGAATGGGCGTGAAGTTCAGCGTCTGGAACCGCTGCTGGAACCGGGGCACACTTACGCGTCGGTGACCGACAAGATTGCCGCGGTGGTGCTCACCAGGCCGCTGGGCATCGGCTGGCTGTTCGGTTTCAGCCTGGCTTTCGTGGCCGTGATGATTTTGTTTGTGGCCGTGGCCTGGCTGATCACCAAAGGCGTAGGAATTTGGGGCATCAACATACCGATTGGCTGGGGCTTCGCGATCGTCAATTTCGTTTGGTGGATCGGTATCGGCCATGCCGGAACACTGATTTCCGCCATTTTGTATTTGTTGAACCAGCAGTGGCGCACTTCGATCAACCGCTTCGCCGAGGCCATGACCCTCTTTGCTGTGGCCTGCGCCGGCTTGTTCCCCTTGATTCACACCGGCCGTCCGTGGATGGCCTACTACATGTTCCCGTATCCCAGCACCATGGGCATTTGGCCGCAGTTCCGCAGCCCGCTGATCTGGGATGTGTTCGCGGTGTCCACCTACGGCACCGTTTCCTTGTTGTTCTGGTTCGTCGGCCTGGTTCCCGACCTGGCCACGCTGCGCGATCGCGCCAAAGCTCCCTATCAGCAAGTGATCTACGGCATGTTGGCCATGGGCTGGCGCAATTCCGCGCGCCATTGGCACCGCTATCAGTCGGCGTACTTGCTTTTGGCGGGGTTGGCCACGCCTCTGGTGCTTTCGGTGCACACCGTGGTGAGCTTCGACTTTGCGGTTGCCATCGTTCCTGGTTGGCACACCACGATTTTTCCACCCTACTTCGTTGCCGGCGCCATTTACTCCGGCTTCGCCATGGTTCTCACCCTGGCAATTCCACTGCGCAAGGCCTATGGCTTGGAAGATTTCATCACCATGCGGCACTTGGATAATTGCGCCAAGGTGATGCTGTCCACCGGTCTGATTGTCGCGTACGGATACTTCGTCGAATTTTTCATGGCCTTTTACAGCGGAAACAAGTTCGACGTGTTTCTGGCCAATCAACGCTTGCACGGCCCCTATTCGAAATTCTATTTTGCCCTCATTTTGTGCAACATTTTGACTCCGCAGCTCCTGTGGATCCGCAAAGTACGCCGCAATGTTTTGGCGCTGTTCCTACTCTCACTGGTAATTAACACCGGTATGTGGCTCGAGCGCTTCGTCATCGTGGTCATTTCCCTGACCCGCGACTTCATGCCTTCCGCCTGGGGCCGTTACTCCGCCACGGTTTGGGATTACGCGACGCTGCTCGGCACCTTGGGTCTGTTTACCATGCTGTTCTACTTGTTTGTGCGCGGCCTGCCGGCAATCGCCATTTCCGAAATGCGCGAATTGGTGGCCCATCAGGCGCACGCCGAAGAGGACCGCACATGACCGAACATCGTTCCCACACTTACGGAATCATGGCGGAATTCGAGTCGCCCGAGCAATTGCTCGCCGCCGCAAGAAAAGCGCGCGAAATCGGGTACAAGAACGTAGACGCGTACACCCCGTTTCCCATCGAAGGTTTGGCCCACGCGATTGGGTTCCGTTGGACCGCCGTGCCTCTGATCACACTGATCGGCGGAGTCGGCGGTGGCCTCACCGGATTCGGCCTGCAATACTGGTGCTCCGCGATCAGCTATCCGATCAACATTGGTGGGCGTCCGCTCAACAGTTGGCCGGCTTTCATTCCGGTGACCTTCGAATTGACCGTTCTGGGCGCCGCGTTGTTTGCGGTCTTCGGAATGCTGGCGCTCAACAAACTGCCGCAACCGTATCATCCCGTGTTCAACGTCGAACGATTTGGCGCGGCGTCGACCGACCGTTTTTTCCTGCTCATTGAAGCGCGTGATCCCAAATTCGATTTGGCCGAAAGCGCCCGGTTCCTTCAAGAAATGTCCGCGCGGTTCGTCACCGAGGTGAAAGATGAGGAATAAAACCTCGCTGGCGTTGGCGTGCGGGTGCCTTCTCAGCATCTGCGGTTGTGGCACCTTGCGCCAGGACATGGCCAATCAACCGAAACACGACCCCTTATCACCCGCCAGCTTCTTTCCCGACGACCGTTCCGCCCGGCCTATCTTAGACAACACCGTGGCACGCGGTTTGGTGGCCGAGGATCCCCTGTACACACCCAAGGATTCCAATGTGTTCCCGCTCCCGCTTACTCCGGAACTGCTCGAGCGCGGCCAAGACCGCTACAACATTTTTTGCTCGCCCTGCCATGGTTTGCAGGGTGACGGCCAAGGCATGGTCACCCTGCGCGGCATGAAACATCCTCCCAGCTACCATGACGACCGCCTGCGCAATGAGCCCAACGGTCATTACTTCGACGTGATTACTAACGGCTTTGGCGCCATGAACGGCTATTCCGCACAACTCGATCCCCACGATCGCTGGGCCATTGTTGCCTATGTGCGCGCGTTGCAACTTAGCCGCCATGTGCACGTTGCCGATTTGCCGGCAAACCTCAGAGACAAGCTGAGCGCCGGGGGAGCCGGGAAATGAACGGGCAAGAATATAATGCGCCGGCCAGCGTGAACCGCGCTCAGCGACTCGCCTTCCTGATTGGTGGAGTGGCGCTGATCTTGGCCATCGTGGGCGCGGTAACTTCCCCCGCCAAGTTTTACGAATCGTATTTGTTCGGCTATTTGCTGGTGCTGGGGCTAACCCTGGGTTCGCTGGGTCTGCTCATGTTGCAGCATGTCACCAGCGGAATCTGGGGCATCGTGATCCGGCGTCCCCTGGAGGCGGCCACCCGCACGATTTGGCTGGTGCTGCTGATGTTCGTGCCTATCGTGCTGGGGATGAAAATATTTTATGGCGAATGGCTGGATCCCGCCCAGGTGAAAGCTCATCCGTTAAGCGATCTGCAGGCCAGGTATCTAACCCAGAGCGGCTTTCTGGTTCGCGCCGTGGTCTATTTTGCGATTTGGATCATATTGGTTTTATTGTTCAATGCTTGGTCCAAAGCGCAGGACAGCAATCCCAATGACCTGGGTGTGCGCAAGCGGTTCCGCATGACCGGGCCGCCGGGAATTATTCTTTATGTTTTGTCGATGACCTTCGCGGCTATCGATTGGGTGATGTCCATTTCCCCGCACTGGGCTTCCACCATTTACGGGTTCATTTTTGTTGGCGGTCAGCTGATCAGCGCGATGGCGCTGATGATCATCACCGTTGTGGCTTTGGCGAAGTCCGAGCCTCACTCCGGTTTCATTCGCGAGCGCCACCTCCACGATTTGGGCAAACTCCTGTTTGCCTTCAACATGCTGTGGGCGTACTTCGCTTTTTCGCAGCTGCTGATCATCTGGTCAGGAAATCAGCCGGAAGAAATCAGCTATTACCGCTCGCGTCTGAATGGCGAGTGGGGCGTGGTGGCAGTGATTGTGTTGGTGTTCAGCTTTGGACTGCCCTTTCTGATTTTGTTGTCGCGCGACGTGAAGCGCAATCCGCGCCTGATTGCGGCGGTGGCTGCCTGGATGTTGCTATTCCGGCTCGTGGATCTGTATTGGATGACCCGTCCCGAATTTAGCGCATCGGCCTGGCCGAATTGGCGCGACATCGTCGTGCCGGTCGCGCTGATCGGATTATGGGTCGGGGTTTTTGCCACCAATTTGAAGCAGCGACCGGTCTTGCCCTTGGGAGATCCCAAGCTTTCGGAGGTTTTAGCGCATCATGAGCACCGCAGATCCTAGCCACGGGCACGGGCCTGTCGGCAACAACGGGCCGGTGCACCAGGATGTCTCGTTCGAGAAGAGCGACGTGCGCGCGTCCGCCATTCTCAAGTTCCTGGTGTATCTCGGAGTTGGGGTTGTTCTCAGTTATGTCCTCACCTTTTTCATCTATAACAGCTTGAAGGATTATTGGGCCGACACCCATGCCCCCCTTTTGCCCTCCCGGGTGCAAATGGGTCCCACCATGCCGCCAGAGCCGCGTATGCAGGGCATGCCGGGGCACTTTGTGGATCCGCAGCAGGATTTGCGGGACAAGATCAAGGCCGACACCGACGCCAACAACAAATTCGGTTGGGTCGATCAGAAAACCGGAATCGCGCAAATTCCCGTCAAGGACGCCATGCAGTTGATCGTTGACAAGGGTTTGCCGGCTGTCACTCCAGCGCCGGCGGAAAAGAAGTAAGGAATCATGAACGTGTTACGCAGTTTGCTGATCGTGGCGGGCGTCCTGTTTGGCGGCGCCCTCTGCCACGCACAGATGATCCCAGACAATGTGGGCAAGTCCTCCAATGGACTGCCACCCGCGCTCGTGAACGTTGGCTTTGATCCGCAATTGAATGCGCAAATCCCGTTGGATACGCCGTTTCTCGACGAGTATGGAAAGCCGGCGACGCTTCGCCAGTTTACCGGAAAGAAACCGCTGGTTTTGGCCTTCGTGTACTTCAACTGCCCGATGTTGTGCAGCCAGGTCGAACAGGCCGTGGTGGGCGCCTTGAAGATGACCTCCTTTAATCCTGGAAGCGACTACGATGTCGTGTTTATAAGTTTCGACCCGAGTGATACGCCGGAGGCGGCGCTGCAGAAAAAGCAGGAAGCCCTGTCGCGCTTCGCTCGGCCCGGCACCGAAGCGGGCTGGCATTTTCTGACCGGCACTCAACCATCCATCGATGCGGTCACCAAAGCCGCTGCATTTCGCTTCACCTACGATCCCAAAACCAGGTTGTATGGCCACGCCAGTGGAATCCTTCTGCTTACCCCGGACGGCCGCATCTCGCGCTATTTCTTTGGAGTGGAATATCCGCCATCCAACGTCCGCTTGGGACTCGTCGATGCGTCTTCCGGCAAGATCGGAACACCGGTCGATCATCTTTTGTTGTTCTGTTATCAGTACGATCCTACGACGGCCCACTACAGCGCTACCATCCTGACCGTCATTCGCATGGGTGGCGTGGTGACGCTGTTCTGTTTGGCGCTCGGTTTTGTGATTTTCCGCCGGCGGGACCACCGCAGCGCCAATCGCGGCAATATCGGGCCGGGTTCGCCGACGCAAGGAGCACATTAGAGCCGTGCAGTCATCGCTTCCGTTCTTTCCAGAGCAGGCCTCCAGTTTCGCGGGAAACGTGGACGCCTTGTTCATGTTTATTCTGCTGACCTGCTTGTTTTTTGCGGTGCTAGTCAGTTTGTTGGCGATTTATGCGGCCTTTAAATATCACCGCACTTCCCCCGGTGAAGTTGGCTCTACCGCTCACGGAAACATGTTCTTGGAAGTGGGCTGGACCGCCATTCCGTTGATTCTGGCTCTCGGCATGTTTGCCTGGGGCGCGGTTGTTTACGTGAACTTCCGCACCGCCCCGAAAGACACGTTGGACATTTACGTCGTTGGGAAGCAGTGGATGTGGAAGCTGGAGCAACCCAACGGTAAACGCGAAATCAACGAATTGCACATTCCCGTGAACCGCAACATCAAGCTGATCATGGGCAGCGAAGACGTCATTCATAACTTCTACGTTCCCGCGTTCCGCGCCAAGATGGACGTGGTGCCCGGGCGCTACAACACCTTGTGGTTCCGGCCCACCAAAATTGGCAAGTATCACTTTTTCTGCTCGCAATATTGCGGTACCAATCATGCGGTCATGGGTGGTTGGGTCACCGTTATGGATCCCGCCGAGTATGCTGCCTGGCTTTCCGACGAATCCGGGAACGTGAATCCCGTTTCCGCCGGTGAAAAGTTGTTCACGCAACTTGCCTGCGTCACCTGCCACCTCAGCAATGGCACAGGCCGCGCCCCCTCGCTCAACGGCGTCTACGGCGCGAAGGTGTTATTGTCCGACGGCAGCACCGTTACCGCCGACGACGCCTACATCCGCGAGTCCATTCTGCAGCCTAAGGCGAAAATTGTAGCCGGGTATCAGCCAGTGATGCCCACGTTCCAGGGCTTGGTGACCGAGGAGCAGATCCTGAATCTGACCGCGTACATCAAGTCGCTGCAGTCGCAACCGGTGCCTGCCAAGGGCGCCGGAATTGCGCCAACCAGCGCGGGGAAGAAATAGCCATGGCTACCACCAGCACGATCCACACGGGTCCGGCTCTGAAATTGCCCGAAAAACATTATCTCAATACCGGCTACGGTATTCGCTCGTGGCTCCTCACCACCGACCACAAGCGCATCGCCCTGCTCTATCTGCTGTCGGTGACCTTCTTCTTTTTCATTGGCGGCTTCTTCGCCATGATGATCCGCCTGAGCCTGCTTACGCCTGACGGCCGTTTGTTGTCTCCCGACACCTACAACCGCATGTTCACCATGCACGGCGTGAGCATGATCTTCTTCTTTCTGATTCCCTCGATTCCGGCAATCTTGGGCAATTTTTTCATTCCCCTGATGATCGGCGCCAAGGACTTGGCATTTCCCAAGATCAACCTGCTTAGCTGGTACATCTACATCGTTGGTGGCGCCTTCACCCTGTACTCCATGATGGCCGGCGGACTAGACACCGGCTGGACGTTCTATACGCCCTTAAGCACCGTGTATTCGAATTCCGCGGTGGCTCCCGCGGTCGTAGGCATATTCATTACCGGTTTCTCCTCCATTTTGACCGGGCTGAATTTCCTCGTGACCATTCATACCATGCGCGCTCCGGGCATGACTTGGTTCCGCCTGCCGCTGTTTGTTTGGGCGCACTATGCGACTTCAGTGGTGATGATTCTCGGCACGCCGGTAGTGGCCATCACCTTGGGCCTGGCCGCCATGGAACGCGTCTTTGGCTTGGGCTTTTTCAATCCGGCTATGGGTGGCGATCCGATTCTGTTCCAGCACCTGTTCTGGTTCTATTCGCATCCCGCGGTGTACATCATGATCTTGCCGGCCATGGGCGTGATCAGCGAAATCATTCCTACTTTTGCCCGTAAGAAGCTGTTCGGTTATCATTTCGTGGCCGCGGCCAGCTTGGCCATTGCGGTCATCGGCTTCCTCGTTTGGGCCCACCACATGTTCCTGACGGGGCAGTCCACCTACGCCGCTCTGGCCTTTTCCTTCCTCACTTTCCTGGTGGCTATTCCTTCCGCGGTGAAGGTTTTCAATTGGACGGCCACCCTCTTTGGCGGATCGATTTCCTTTGACACGCCAATGCTGTACGCCTTCGGCTTCCTGGGCTTGTTCTTGGTCGGCGGGCTCACTGGACTATTTCTCGGCTGCCTGGGCGTCGACATGCATGTCCACGACACTTACTTCGTGGTCGCGCACTTCCACTACATCATGGTCGGCGGCGCGGTCATGGGCTACCTCGGAGGCCTGCATTTCTGGTGGCCGAAGATCACTGGCCGAATGTATCCCGAATGGCTGGCGCGAATCGCCGCATTGGTTCTTTTCGTCGGCTTCAATTTGACCTTTTTCCCGCAATTCGTGCTCGGCTATCTGGGCATGCCTCGCCGCTATCACGTGTATCCGCCGGAGTTCCAGGTTTACAACGTGATGTCTACCGCGGGCGCTTCGATTTTGGCACTCGGTTACCTGTTGCCCATGATTTATCTCACTTGGGCCGCCTTTTATGGCCGCGTAGCCGGAAACAATCCTTGGCCGGCCACCGGGTTGGAGTGGACCACTCCTTCACCGCCTCCCACGGAAAACTTCGAGGTGACCCCTGTGGTCACTTGGGAAGCCTACGACTTTCACAATCGGCCGGAGCTAGGCCTGGACGTGCCCAGTCAACCTGTGGGGGCTCATGAGCACGACTGAAGGGACAACGGACTTGACCCGCAACACAGGCGCTCGGGTTGCGCCTGAATTCCAACGATAGGGGAATGCGGAGTGCATCGTACTGGTGAGCTGTACGGACAATTCGAGACTCTGGAGCAGCAGAAGGACAGCGCCACACTCGGAATGTGGATTTTCCTGGTTACCGAAGTTCTCTTCTTCGGCGGCCTGTTCTTAACCTACACCGTTAACCGCCATCTGTACTTTACGGCATTCGGCGTTGGCGGAAACATGCTCGATCTGAAGCTGGGCGCGACCAACACCGTGGTCCTCATCGCCAGCAGTTTTACCATGGCCATGTCCGTCTGGTCGGCCCAGACGGACCGCAAAAAGCTGCTTCCGCTGTTTTTGATTTTGACCTTCCTGCTGGGCGGCGTGTTCCTGGGGATCAAGTACGTTGAATATAAGCAGAAGTTTGATCATCACTTGGTCCCGGGCCACTCCTTTGACCTCACCTATCGCATCAACCACCCGGCTCCGGGCGACAGTCCCAAAGAGCTCGCGGCAGAGCGCCAGGAAATCGAAGACGCGCTTAAGACCGAGGCTGCGGGAACTCCTCAGGAGCAGTTGACTGCCCTGAACGCCCACGCACAGCTTTTTTTCTCCCTGTATTTTGGCATGACGGGTCTGCACGCCCTTCACATGATCATCGGCGCGGGACTTCTTATCTGGGTGATCAGGGAATCCTTCAAAGGCCGGTTTACCGCCAGCTACAACACTCCGATTGAGATTGTGGGTTTGTACTGGCACTTTGTCGATATTGTTTGGATTTACCTGTTCGCGTTGTTGTATCTGATTAATCGGCACTCGGTGTAACAGGAAAAGCGAGGCATTTGTGACTGAGCACGTCGTTTCGCCCAAAATCTACGTAGTGATCCTGCTTGCCTTGTTGCTCGGTACCTACCTGACCGTCACTGCCGCCCTGCATGACTTTGGTCTCTGGAACATTGTGATTGCCCTCGCCATCGCGACCACCAAGGCTACCCTCGTGGTGCTCTTTTTCATGCACGCTAAGTACAGCCCCAAGCGTACCCAGCTTGTCGTTGCCTGCGCTGTCTTCTGGCTCGCGCTTCTTCTCTTCATGACTATGAGCGACTATTTCACCCGCGTCGACTATCGTGGCATTCGCTATCCGGTGTCTCAGAACGTTTTCATCCATCAGCCGCATCGCTCCTGAAGCTTCTTTCGAATTCAACACGCGTAGTTAGATTAAGCGGCCAGGCACACGCAGACTCGTGTGTCTCAAATGCTTCAGGGTGTATTTTGAATAGGAAAATTTTTTCCGCTTGGTGGGCAAACAAAAAAAGAGGGGAAGAACGAACCGGCCCAGCCCTCAATCCCCTAAAGGGATCCTCGGCTCGTCTCCCCCACGCATACTGGGTTGCAAACGGTTGGCCAGACTAACGCCCCTCTTTTCAGCCTCTTAAAATCGCTACCCTCGGTAAAAATGCGCTACCCCCGGGGAAAAAATTACAGCGGGGTGGCATTGCGGAAAACTTTTTACACTCGTATCTGCATTTTGCATTTCATCGCTTTAGTACCTGCCTTGACCATGCCGCACCGCTGTTGCTATGTTGAAAGACTATACTGGGCCCAATCTACTCACTGGGCGCCAGGGCTCCTGTGGAGGGAGCGCTTTTCCGTATGGCTCTCAGCAAATTGGTTGTGCGGGGCGCAAGGCAGCACAATCTGAAAAACATCAGTTTGGAAATCCCTCGCAACTCGCTGACGGTCATCACCGGTCTATCCGGTTCCGGTAAGTCTTCTCTCGCATTTGACACCATTTACGCGGAAGGCCAGCGAAGATACGTCGAATCTCTTTCCGCATACGCCCGGCAATTCCTGGATCAGATGGAGCGTCCCGAAGTTGACGTTATCGAAGGATTGTCCCCTTCTATTGCCATCGAACAGAAGACCACCACGCGATCGCCGCGCTCCACCGTTGGGACCATTACCGAAATCTACGATTATTTGAGAGTCGTCTATAGCTCGGTTGGTGTGCCGCACTGCCCCAACTGTGGCAAACCGATTACCCGCCAATCGAGCGAGCAAATTGTTCACGCCATTCTGCAGGGCGAGCTTTGTAAACCGGAAGATCGCATCATGATTCTGGCGCCCATCGTTCGCGGGCGTAAGGGCGCCTATCGCAAAGAGCTGGAAAAGCTGGCGCAGGATGGATTTGTACGCGTGCGCATCAACGGGGAACTCTTGCCGTTGGACCAGACGCCAGTACTGGATAAGCGCAAGAACCACACCATTGAGGTGGTCGTGGACCGCCTGCTGGTGAAGCAGGGCATTGCTTCCCGCCTTGAGCAGTCCATCGCAACGGCCCTGAAGCTGGCGCAGGGGCTGGTCACGGTGGCCGTGGTCAGCGGCAAGGAGCACACTTTCTCGGAAAGATTGGCTTGTCCGGATTGCGGGCTGTCCGTACCGCAACTGGAGCCGCGTTCCTTTAGCTTCAACTCCCCCTATGGGGCATGCCCCGAGTGCCATGGGCTTGGCTCCAAATACGATTTTGATCCCGCGAAGGTCATCGTGGATTGGACCCGCCCGCTGTTTGATGGCGGTCTCGGTCCCGGCTCCGGTTCGGCGATTCTGAAGCGCACGCTGGAATTGGCTGCCTATGCGCATGGGTTTCATCTGGATACTCCGTTCGAGAAATACCCCGCGCGTGTGCAGAATCTTTTGCTGTATGGCTACCCGCCTTCCGGTGCAAGGAAAAGTGGGCCGGAGGCGGTCGGCAAATCGTCCAGCGCCGAAAAGGGGTTTCGTTTTCAGGGTGTTTTGAAATTTCTGGAACGCAATTTCGAAGAATCCAACTCCGATTCCTATCGTGAGTGGATGACTCAGTACATGTCCGCCACCATCTGCAGCGCGTGTTTAGGACGCCGCCTGCGCCCGGAATCGCTGGCCGTCAAGCTGGGCGGTTGGTCCATTGCGGATTTTACGGCGCTGGCGCTGAGCGACGCACGTCCTGCCGTGGACAGAATTATCGCGCTGCTCACTCCGCGCCAAAAGGAAGTGGCTGCCAGGCCGCTCGGCGAAATTGCCGAACGGTTGGATTTTTTGTTGGCCGTAGGACTGGGCTATTTGAGCCTGGAACGTTCCGCCGCCACGCTCTCCGGCGGAGAGGCCCAGCGTATCCGTCTGGCCACACAGATTGGTTCGCGCCTTCGCGGTGTGTTGTACGTCCTGGACGAGCCTTCCATCGGCCTGCACAACCGCGACAATGATCGCTTGCTCAATTCCTTGGAGCGGCTGCGCAATCTGGGCAACACCGTTTTGGTCGTCGAGCACGACGAAGACACCATTCGTCGCGCCGACTATGTAGTCGATCTCGGGCCCGGTGCAGGAAACGCCGGCGGTCATCTGGTTGCCACCGGCAAGCCTGCCGAGATTGCTGCCGCACCTGATTCTTTGACCGGGCGTTATCTTTCCGGTGCGGCCGAAATTCCCGTGCCCGCCAAGCGCCGTAACGCCAATAGCAAAGTCATCCAGATTTTGGGCGCTCACGCCAACAACTTGAAAGATGTGGACATCACCTTCCCTTTAGGCCTGTTGACCGTGGTGACCGGCGTTTCTGGCTCGGGGAAATCCACCCTGGTGAACGACATTTTGTACCGCGCCTTGGCGCAAAAGCTGTATCGCTCCATGGAAGCGCCCGGCGCCCACAAAATGATTTTGGGCATCGAGCACATCGATAAGGTCATCGAGATCGATCAAGCCCCCATCGGCCGCACCCCGCGTTCCAACCCCGCTACTTACACCGGCGTGTTTGCTCCGATTCGCGAGCTCTTTGCCATGCTTCCGGAATCTCGCGAACGGGGCTACAAGCCCGGCCGTTTCAGCTTTAACGTGAAAGGCGGGCGGTGCGAAGCGTGCCAGGGCGAAGGCTTGCGTCGCATCGAGATGAACTTCCTTCCCGATGTCTATGTCACTTGCGAGGTTTGCCGTGGCCGCCGCTATAACGCCGAGACCCTGGCGGTGTGCTACAAGGGCCACAGCATTAACGATGTTCTGAATCTGCCCGCCTCCGACGCCTTAAAACTGCTGGAGAACATCCCCAACGTGCAGCAGAAATTAGCCACCATGGTGGAAGTTGGGCTGGGATATGTGCAGTTGGGTCAGTCGGCCACCACCCTGTCCGGGGGAGAAGCACAGCGCATCAAGTTAGCTCGCGAACTTTCCAAGCGTCAAACAGGTCGCACCGTTTACATTCTCGATGAACCCACCACCGGCCTGCATTTCGATGACGTGCGCAAGTTGGTCGACGTCCTTCAGCGTTTAGTAGACCTCGGCAATACCGTGTTGATCATCGAGCACAACCTGGACGTCATCAAACAAGCCGACTGGATTATCGACTTGGGTCCCGAAGGAGGTCAGGGCGGAGGACGCGTCGTTGCCCAGGGCACTCCGGAACATGTGGCCCGGACCAAAAAGTCGTACACCGGGCAAGCATTGGCTCGCGTCCTGCATATGAACGGTGCGTCCAGCGGTCCGAATGGCAACCACAAATCTGCGTAATGCTCGTTGGCTGACTTCACCGGAGCTTGCGTGCCCGCTCCTTTCCTTCGTACAGTAGGGGAGCCTCCATGAGCATCTACCGCATCCCGCCGGTTACCCTCGCCGGCGTGCAAACCTATCCGCTGGCGGCTCGCAAGAGCAAAGTCAGTGCGAGCGATGTGGCCAAGCCGTTAGCGCGCGGCGCTTCCATTTCCAGGTTTCTCGATTCACTGCCCAGTGTCTTGGCCGCGCAGGATCTCCGCCGGCTTGCCGCCGCGATTCACCTCGCGCGTCGGCGGAAGCGCGCGATCCTCTGGGGCCTTGGCGGGCACGTCATTAAGGTGGGGCTTGGGCCCGTTCTGAACGATCTCATCGCCCGCGGGTATGTTTCTGGAATTGCCATGAACGGTGCCGCTCTGATTCACGATTTCGAAATGGCCATGGTGGGCAGCACCTCGGAAGACGTGGAAGCGGCTCTGGTCAATGGCCAGTTCGGAATGGCCGAGGAAACCGGCTGGGGCATCAACGAAATTGCCAAGCTCGCGCAACGCGTTCGCATTGGCTACGGTGAAGCTGCCGGCCAATATCTCACCAGTGGCATCGTTGCGCCCAAGCATCCAGACCTCAGCGTGTTGGTTGCCGCCTATAAACGCAATATTCCCGTGACCATCCATGTCGCCCTGGGCACCGACATTCCCCACATGCACCGCTCCGTGGATGGGGCCGCTTTGGGCGCCGCTTCGCTCCACGACTTCCGCCTCTTTTGCGCCTTGGTTCAGCAAATGGACTCTGGCGGCGTTTATCTCAATTGGGGTTCCGCGGTTCTTCTGCCGGAGGTGTTTTTGAAGGCCGTTTCGGTGGCGCACAATCTAGGTATGCCGCTGCGATCCATAACTACTGCGAATTTCGACTTCTTCCAACATTACCGGCCCACCATGAATGTGCTGAAACGCCCTACCGCTGCTTCGAATCGAACGAAGGGCCAGATGTCCACAGGATTTGCCATCACCGGACACCACGAGATCTTATTGCCGTTGCTTGCTGCGGCCCTGGTGAACGGTTGGCCGGCTCAGCGAAAACGGACCAAACGATGACTCCACTTGACGATACGCCTCCTGCTCAAGACCAAAATCCCGATTCTCAAGAGCCGTCCTCCCCTTCCCAAGTGACCCTGACCGGGTCAAGCGAAAACGGCCAAATCTCACCCGGCGAGCAACCCGCTCTTGTTCTGCCTCCACGGCCTCGCCGCGTCTATCCGCCCGATTTGCAGATCAACTGGTCTTGGCATCATCTCGTCGTGTTTCTGGTGTTCATGTTCATTTGTTTGCTTGCGGTACAGACCGCCTTCCTCACCTTCTATGCCCCACATCAGAAGATGACCTCTCAACAGCTCGAAGAATACATGCTCTCGAAGCCGCAGGTGGCCATTGGCAGCACCATTGTTCTCTATGCCCTGCTTCTGTTTTTCCTTTATGTGACCCTGGCGCTGCTTCGCGGACAACCGTTTTGGAAAACGCTGGGCTGGCGTCGTCTTGAGGCCAGAGCCGGTGGATTGCCGACGCATCCGTTGGTCTATTTTTTCATTGGTTGCGGGCTTTCCCTGCTCGTGTTTGCATTAACCGCCCTCATCAAGACTCCCGAAAATACCCCGATCGAACAAGTCTTCAAATTCAAGCAGACCGCCATCCTTTTTGTTGCCATGGCGGTGCTGGTGGCCCCGCTGGCCGAAGAGACCATGTTCCGGGGCTATCTTTATCCCATGTTTGCGCGATGGTTTGGAGTAATCCCCAGCATTCTGGTGACCGGAATCCTCTTTGGCCTGATGCATGGCCCGCAGTTGGGCGACGCGAAAAGCCTGATCGCTATCATGTCTCTGGTTGGCGTGGTTTTCACTGCGGCACGCGCCCGCACCGGAAGCGTCTTCGCCAGCTATCTCATGCATTTGGGTTACAACTCCTTAATTGGCATGAGCCTGCTTCTCAGCACCCACGGCTTCACCAAAGTCCCTACGACTCATTAAACTCTGCACCGACCGCCTTTTTGCGTATCTCTTCGATTTGCCGGTGTTGCGTCGACCATCTGAGCCGGCACGTGCAACCAGACAAGTGGCGCATAGTACCTAACGGTAGGTTATTACCTTGATCGGCGGCGCTCACTAGCTCTCGGCCGCAGCCTTGAGGTTCTGGAGACCATTTTCGAAGTGCGCTCCAAGTTGCTTGTCCATGTTGACAAAAATGCTCATCAGTTTCATGACCAACAGGTTCGTCCCATGCATGGTCCACGTAACGTTCGTTGCGGTCCCGACCGATTCGAAGACAAATTCATTCTCATTGTGCGTTTCAAAGGGTTCCAGGAAATCGACGTCCACACAGATTCTGCGCGTTGGCTCTGACTCCACGATCAGCATCCGTCCCTTGCCAGCGCGCCCCTTGCTGTCCCATTGCGAAGCCGCGCCTTTGCCACTCGTCGGGCCGCTAAAGGCGCGCACCATAGTGGGGTCGTCCTTATCTTGAGGGGCCCATTGATGCCAATTATGGAAGTCGTTGACCAAGCCAAAGACACGATCTAACGGAGCATTGATCATCAGGGTCCGCCGAACCGTCAGAGTATTCGGCTTGCTCGCGGCATAACCAAAAAGAGCCGCGATCAAAAGAATGACGACAACGGCTACACGCAGAAAAATGGGCATCCTCTTTTCAGCTCAATTTTATGGTGGGCCGATTCCAATCGCCCACAAATTGCTTTGGCTAAAGGTACAGTTGATCAGGAAAAAGTCAAGTTTGGAAAACGCCGAGAGAAAATAAAGACGCTGGATCATCGGAAGGTTCTTTTCCAGTACCGGTAAGTCGCACGTAGGGAATGACCTTCGTCCGGCAATCTGTCAGGTACAATTGACCGGGGAGGAAAACGTTAGGATTCCAGACTCCTGCGAGTAGACTGCAAGCAAGTGTTGCGTCGACCATCTGAGCTGGCACCGTTAATCAGGAGCTACGCCATTAGTTCCGAAATGGCGGCTACTGTTGCGGCGATGTGGTGCCGTTCAGGTTGCCATGCATCTCCGGGTGTGGCCCCTGCTCGTATTGGTCGAGCTTTTTCTTCTGGTCATTATTCAGGATGGCGCGGATTTTTTCGTCGGTTTTATAGCGCTGGGGCCCCACTTTGGCGAGGCGCTCTTCGGGCGACAGGCTTTTGTCCAGCGCCAGCTTTTCCGTTGCGTCGTGCAGTTCCTTCAGGATGGGCTTTATCTTGTCCTGTTGCTCGGCAGTGAGGCTAAGCTTTTCGGTCAGCACCTGCAATTGTCTTTCGACTGGGGGCAAGCCGGCGCCCTGGCTGCTCGATACGCTCTTGCCGGCGTCAGCCTCGGTGGTCGTAGGCTGTTGCGCGTGAGCGGCCAGGGCGAAGAGTAAAGCGGTGCCGAGGGTAAAGGAACGGTAGCGGTTCATGATGCTTCTCCTTGTTCCGCCGTGCGCGGCGGTTTGTCGTATGATTCGCAATTTGGGGGTCAAACGCTACGCGGTCAAGGTGAATCCGGAGTCTCTTGGACAAAGAGGCCGTGGATGTCCGCAAATAGACGCTGCAGAGGGCGGCAAGGTATGAGCATATGAAACGTTGGGCGCAGAAGCGAAAACTCGATGCCCGTATCCGGCGAACGCGCAGCCGGCTGGGCAATGCCCTGGTTGCTTCGCTTCTGGAGAAACCGATCGACAAGCTCACGGTGCAGGAAGTGCTGGCTCGTGCCGGAGTCGGCCGCTCCACTTTCTATCTGCATTTTCGCGACAAAAATGACTTGTTCCTTAGCGTGCTGGAGGAGCACCTGGAGCTGTGGACGACGGCGCTCACAAAAGCGCAGGAGAAATCCCAACGTGTCGCACCTGTCGCAGAGTTCTTCGGGCATGTGGGGAGTGCGAAAAAACTGTATCGCGCCCTGGTGGATTCCGGGCTGATTCACGCGTATTTCGATCTTGCGCAGGGTTACTTCGCCAGGGGGATCGCCCTTCGTCTGAAAGAGATGGGCCGGGCGAATGTGGCGCAACGTGAACTGGACGCTCGCTGCCATGCGCTGGCGGGAAACCTGCTATCACTCCTGAAGTGGTGGCTGGATCGCGGTGCGAGAGAATCCCCACAGGCTATGGACGAGCTGTTTCACCGGATCGCGTGGCAGGGGATGCGCTAGCGTTCGTGCAAATCGGAAAGTACGAACCAGTACCCACTTCGGCGGTTTGACCCGAAATCTGTCAGAGAACCGCGTTTACTGAGGCCTAGTTAGCGGACACAGATCCTCCGCGCAAATTACACCAATGGAAGCAGGTCGGAACTCGGCGCCGCTATTTGGTGGCATGGTGGTCGTAACTCAGTGCGCGCGTCAGTTTCCACGCCCCGTCTTTGTATTGCCACAGATTCACGAAACTCCCTTCACCCGTTCCGTTGACTGCCTCGGTTTTCGGATGCAAAAACCGGTGCACGCCCATTTCGATGGCCCCATAACCCTTCATGTAGTAAATCTTTAGCGTCCCTGGTACGAGCACGCGCTGTGTGTCCCCGGTGCAGATATTGTTCTTGATACTCTCAGTCAGTTTTTCTCGACCGAGAGTCACTCCGCCCTGGTCGTGGTAAAACTCCACGTTTTCGTCTAGAAGGCTCGCAAACCTTGTCAGGTCGCAGTGGTTGTAAGCGTCGAAAAGCTGTGTGTCGAGCGCCGTGATGGCTTTGTCGAGCTCCGACTGCGAGGTGATTTTGTCGAGCGGTGGAACAACTTGCGCTCTGGTACGGACACCAGGAAGCGCAAACAAAGACAGGACCAAGAGAATTGTTAGGCGGCTACGGTGACTTCTCATGAAGGTTCCTTCAGTGGAGTCGACATACACGGATGTACGTCACCAAACCGGAGAATGTTCCATACCTTATCAAAAGGCATGGCGCAGTACTGTGGACCAGGTCGAGCTGCTCTTGAATTAACGTCCCAGAAAAACCTTAGGATTCCAGACTCCTGCGAGTACACTGCAAGCAAGTGTTGCGTCGACCATCTGAGCCGGCAGTCAAGTTTGGAAAACGCCGAGAGAAAATAAGACGCTGGATCATCGGAAGGTTCCTTCCAGTACCGGTAAGTCGCACGTAGGGAATGACCTTCGTCCGGCAATCTGTCAGGTACAATTGACCGGGGAGGAATCACGCGACATGTACGTTGCCCAGCCCATCGAGTGGACTGATCAGGGTGTGGTCATGCTGGATCAACGCCGCCTGCCTGCCGCGGAAGTGCATCTCACCTACACCGATTATCGCGAGGTTGCCAAGGCCATCCGCGAAATGGTGATTCGCGGGGCGCCAGCCATTGGCGTGGCTGCGGCCATGGGTGTAGCCCTTGGGGTACAAAAGTCCACCGCCGCATCCATTGACGCGCTAAACCCCGAATTTCAGGAAATTTGTGACACCTTGGCCAAAACCAGACCCACCGCCGTCGACCTGTTCTGGGCTTTGCAGCGCATGAAACAACGCTATCAAGAGCTGGCTCACGCCGGAACCGATCTTCCGTCCATTAGTGCGGCTCTGATCGAAGAGGCGCGTCAAGTACACTTGGAAAAAGTGGCTACCGATGAAGCCATCGGGCACTTTGGTGCGCAGTTTATGCCGCAAGAAGGCCAGGTGATGACCCAGTGCAATGCCGGTGCGCTTGCCACCGCAGGGATTGGTACAGCTTTGGGGGTCATACGCGTCGCTTTTGAGCAGGGCCACCGTCTCCACGTCCTGGTACCCGAGACGCGTCCGTACTTGCAGGGTGCCCGCCTCACCGCTTGGGAACTCTACAAAGGTGGCATTCCCCTTACATTGATTACCGACAATATGGTCGGACACTTCCTGAAGACCGGCAAAGTCGGCGCGATCGTCACCGGAGCGGATCGCATTGCCGCTAATGGCGATACCGCTAACAAGATCGGCACCTACCAGATGGCTGTGCTGGCCAAAGAGAACAACATTCCCTTTTATGTCGCGGCTCCGTTTTCCACCTTCGATTTGTCGCTTCCCGACGGTGAGCATATCCCCATTGAGGAGCGCAGCGCCCAGGAAGTCACGCACATTCAAGGAGTTCGTATTGCGCCCGAGGTGCCCGCCGCTCATCCCGCCTTTGACGTGACCCCGTACCGTTACATCCGTGCAATCTTCACCGAACGGGGCGTGGCTCGCGCTCCTTATGTCGAATCAATAAAGAGACTTGCGGCCGTCCCCGCAATTAGTGTTGCGCCGCGAGCGATCTAGCCTTTGTGGGAGCGCATCCAAACCTTTTTACAGGAAACGCGGTATGGTTTTGATTCTGGTGGGGACGGACAATGGCAAGCAATTCAACATTCTCATCCTGACCAACAGGGGACGCTTTCACAGCGTCCCTTCCTTTTTTAGCGTATCTTGCGAGTGGTCTCTGGCGTCCAAAATCGCAGCATAGCGCACGCTCGTCACCCGAAATCTTTCCCGTCGAGGTCCCTGTCGGCCAGTGTGCTACGCCCGTGACTATGCGCCGCGGCTCGTGGAGCGAACTTCCTTGATAACTTCTCTGACCGCACCCTGATCAATCCGCGGACTGACATAGGAACCGTCTGCAACCACTATCCGCAAGGCTTTCATGAGTTCTTCTTCAGCGTCGGCCTTCAGCAAATACCCGCTCGCTCCGGCGCGAAACCCATTTCGCAGGATTTCCGCGGATTCGTGCAACGTCAACAGAACCACCTTCACTTCAGGATGCTTGCCGTGGATCACCCGGGTTGCCTCGATTCCGTTCATCCCCGGCATGGTCACGTCCATCAAAATGACATCCGGGTGCAAGCGTTCGGCCAGTTGAACCGCGTCGTTTCCGTTCGCCGCTTCCCCGCAAAACTCCCATTCCGGAAACGATTGCAAAATGCTTTGCACTCCGCGTCGGATGAACGCGTGGTCGTCAACGATTAGTACACGAGGCACGGAGCGACTCTCCTGAGGTTGTCGCGAGTCGGGTGATCCCGCATGATGTCACCAGCGCCGCTCGCGGCCGTGGTCCGATTTTCAGCCGGAACAGTTACTGGGGACTTCACGCTTCAATGATCTGGTTCTTGATCGCGTAGCGGACGAGTTCGCTTACGGAATGAATTTCGAGCTTGCGCATTATGTTGGCCCGGTGAGTCTCCGCCGTCTTCACGCTGATTCCTAGCGCCACCGCCACTTCCTTGCTGCTCTTGCCTTCCGCCAGCAATTGCACAATTTCCCGTTCGCGGGCCGTTAGCCGGTTGCGCGCAGGTAACTTGGGCTCCGCGCCAGCGGACTGCCAGGAAAAGTCCCCGAGCAGCATTTCGGAAGCGCGTGACGTGAAAAACGTCCGGCGCTTGGAAATGGAATCCACCGCGGTCACCAGGTCCCGGTCTGCGTCGGACTTCAGGATGTACCCACGCGCGCCAGCCTCCACAACCTCGCGAACCAACTGGTCCGAAAAGTGCATCGTCAGGATCAGAATCCCCGTTTTCGGCAACGATTTGTGAATCCGCCGCGCCGCTTCCAAACCATTCAAATCCGGCATGCTGATGTCCATCACCACGATTTGCGGCTTTAGTTGTTCGGCCAGGGTGACTGCTTCCTTGCCCGTTTTGGCCTCCGCGCACACTTCCCATCCCGGTCGCGTGCTCAGTAGGTCTTTCAAGCCCCTACGAATTATGTCGTGATCATCGGCCACCAGGATATTCAGCGTGCCCATGTCTGTTCCGGTTGCCATTGGGGAAACCGCTTGGCCATTTGCTTCGAGATCCCTCATGACATCTTAGCTCCAGTCCACCCAAATCTCGGCTATCAGTAGAACCCGGACCCGTTTAGGGTTGAATACCACATTCCCTGTATTTCCGTCCTCAAAACCACTGCACATCAGGGGGTTAGCTTCTGGGAGAAGCGCTTATAACGGCGGCTCGCCACCGGCCTCCCGCACCCCTCACGATTTCACCGTCAGCTTGTTAGTGACCTCCTCGGGACCCCCTGCCAAATCTGCCGCTCTTGCGCCGATGGTCTTCTTTTCCTCTTCCGATTGCACCGGCACCTTCAGCGTCACCTCGCCACCTCGCACGATCACCTTCACATTATGGGCGTACGTGGACAGCGATTTGTCATCCAGCATCGACTGCCGGATTTTCTGCGCCAGTTTCCGGTCCGGTGTATCTTGCTTCTGTTGGTCCGCGGTGACCCCTGCTGTCTTGTTCGTAGCAGTGTTGTCGGCCTGCTGCGCGTTCAGCGGCGTGCCCCAAGCGGCGCAAGTTAATACCACCACGCCGATCCCCGTCAACATTCCTTTTTTCACCCAATTGATGCACATAGACCCTTCTTGCCCACCGGTTGTTTGCATACTTCACTTTTCTCGGCCCACCAGCAAAATGGCGACGCCGCCGATCAATGCCAATCCCCCAACGATGGGCGGCAGCGGAACTGTGTGATGTTCGTCTTTCGTTACGTGGATCGGGCCGACATCCACCGCTTTTTTCGGCACGGTGTAGCTGAAGCCCTGATACGCCAGCGCCAGCACCCCCAGGACAATCAGTGCAATTCCTAAAATTGATTTGCCATTCATATCGTCCTCCCTCTCGCTATCGTTAACGTCGCTCCGGCTTCATTGTCCATCGAACCGGCCATTTCACGTGCGGCGAAATAGATGACCTGCCAGACTCAGAAGGAACAGCAGTAAGAACAGGAAGAAAAGAATCCGCGCGATTCCCGCGGTCGCCACGGCAATTCCGGAAAACCCCAGAACCGCCGCCAGCAAAGCCACCACAAAGAACGCCAATGCCATCCGTAACATCGATGTCTCCTTGATTGGGACCCGGTCTCGTGCCTCATGACGATGCAACGCGGGCTCCGTCACGATGCCCCGATTGTTGAGCACTCTGACGCCTCCGCGCCATCCCCGGCACGCTGTATTGTGCGCGATTGTTTCCAGCAATCGTCAGCCACCACCCTCGATCTCAAGTGCTTCCCTCCAAACCACCCGGGCGATCGCCCTATATCGCTCAGCTCTTGTATCGGTTTTGATTGAGCGAGCCATGCCTCTTCCGGAATCCGCAGCGTGGAACGCAGGCTCAACAAGGAGGGTCGCCAATGAACTGGGATCAGATCGAGGGAAAATGGAAGCAGTACTCTGGAAAAGTGAAAGCCACGTGGGGCAAGTTGACGGACGACGATTTGACCACCATCAAGGGTAAACGCGACGAGTTGGTCGGCCGGCTCCAGCAACGTTACGGAATCGCCAAAGACCAGGCCGAGCGGCAAATCGATGAATTCATGTACTCGTTGAATGACTCCACTGCCGCCGGTGACCCGTCCCGCGCTCGCGGTGCCGGCCACTAGAAGTCATCTCATAAATACCTCAGGAGGATGACAGCACAGGCAAGCTGCACCATAGCGAGGAAATTCTCTGGATAATATTCCCAACGAATGACGACGCGACGAAAGTTATGAAGCCAAGCAAACAAACGCTCGAT
>DASPVD010000018.1:0-11942 GCA_035622555.1 Candidatus Eremiobacteraceae bacterium
CATGACGGATCCGGAAGTCTTCTACAACCGCGAGGATCTGTGGACAGTCGCTTCCGAAGTCGGCATGAGCGCGTCCGGTGAGCAGAAGACGCTGGCGATGGAGCCGAACTTTGTGCTGATGAAACTGCCGGGCGAAACCGCCGTCGAATTTGTTGGGATTCTGCCGTTCACACCGGCCAATCGGAACAATCTGATTGGCTGGATTGCTGGTCGCAGCGACGGCGCACAATATGGTACGTCGCTAGTCTATGACTTCCCCAAAACGAAGCTGGTGGATGGCCCCTTGCAGATCGAAGCGCGAATTGATCAGAACGCGCAACTGTCCGGACAATTGACGCTGTGGAATCAGCAAGGCTCGCACGTGCGGCGAGGTACTCTGCTGGTGATTCCGTGCGGGCGCGCGTTGTTGTATGCGGAGCCGATCTACCTGCAGGCTGAACGAAGTCCGATGCCGGAGCTGCGTCTAGTAGTACTCGCACTGCAAGACCGGCTCGCATACGGATCAACCTTCGACTCGGCGATGAAGGCCTTATTTGGCGGAGAGGCATCGTCATTGAGCGCCGCAGCTGCCCCCGTGGAACCGGCACGAAGCGTCAAGCCATCCGCCGCAGCGACCAAACCCTCAGCGGATCTGAACGCACTCATTGCAGGTGCAGCGAAAGACCTAGCCGACTATCAGCGACTGACAGCGGAAGGCAAGCTCGGAGAAGCTGGGCAGAAGCTTGAACAGCTCAAACAAAAGCTCGACCAATTGAACGCACATCAAAAATGATTGCCTTTCCGAACGGGAAAAATTCAGGCATTTGCTGCTGGACACGCGCTCGGATATTTCTCGGTGCCTCGGAAGACGGCGACCGCGGGGGGGGGGCGAATTTCACTCCGATGGACGGATTCTCGTGCTGGCGCTGAAGAGTGAAGAGTGAAAGAGTGAAGATGGCTGCTGGGCTGGGCGGTCTGTACCAGCAAAAATGCGCTCTCGGCGCAGATCATGTTGTTCTTACCCGAACTTTATCCGGAATTTCCTGTTTGAACTCGAAAACTTGTATGCCTCTCTCGCCCGCGGTTACTGGCTTCGAGATTCCGGAAACAGACATAATCGACTACCTGCCTTTTGGTGGGATGAACGGAAAAAGAAGAACCGGATGCATCGTTCCTCTCAATCTCACTGTTTTTGGTTTCCCTAGTCCAGCAAGATTAAGGGGTCTGACACATCCGGGCATTTTCTTTCTTACGCGCTTGCCATGGGGACTTCAGTGACGTGCGTCACCGGATGGGTGTGATAGAAAAGAAGGCGGCTTTCTTGCCTCGCCGGGGAGTCAACGCTGGCCGCCGAGATACATATGGCGATGATGCGCGTGCCGTTTTATTTGGAAGATAGCGGTACTGAGAATCTACACGAGCAACCAGACGATCGGCACCTTCAAGAAGAGCGCGACGGAATTCCATACTTTGCACCAGCCCGGGGTCGCGTCCTCACCTCCCGCGTGCGCGTTGACCTACGGGAGTTGAACGTTTCCTTTCAGACGACTCCCGGCCTCAGTTCTTTCTAGCTCAACGGTTTCATCAAAGTCTGTGATGGCGCGTGTCTTGCTGCTGCTCGCCTGACTTAATAGCCTAGCGAACTTTCGTGCAGCCACTACTTGGCCGCTTGCGCTAAAAGCTGAATTACCTCAAAACAGCCGAAATGTGACTTCGACGTTGACCTGCACGGCGACCGGTTTGCCGTCTTTCATCGCCGGTTCGAACCTCCACTGCTTCACGGCTTCGATCGCCTTTTCATCCAAGCCAAGTCCCAACGTCTGCATGACTCTAATGTCGCGGGTTTTTCCGTCAGAACCGACAATCAGCCACAACACGCAGGTTCCCTGATACTTGGCTTTGCGAGCTTCTTCCGAGTACTCGGGATCGGGCGTGAACACCGGTCGGGGGGCAGAAACTCCGCCGCCGACCCGAAACACCCCGCCACCGATGCCGCCGCCATGGCCTGGACCAACACCTGGGCCTTCTCCGCTCCCTACACCACCGCCGCTTCCAGATCCGATCCCGCCGCCCGATCCGGGGCCGTTGGAGGGCGGACCCGAAGGCAGGTGCGACATGGGATCACCCAGAGTCGACAGATTGTTCATCGCCAGATGAATCTGGGGAGGAACCACAACCGTGGGCTCTGCGGTCAGCTTGGGATTAGGGTTTCGCACCACTACCATCGGGGGCACGATCTGTTCCATGGAGAACCTAGGGAGTTTGCCCTTTGGCGCCTGAAGCTTGTCGCGGTCACCGCCACCGCCGCCACCCCCGGCCTCCGTCCTGGAAGGTGGTAGTGAGGGAATATCTTCGGGGGACACCAGAGTGACAATGGCACGCGGCTTCTGTACTTGTTGCACAACTCTCCGGGCCAGGAAAGTGAAACCGATGATCGCCGCCAGCGCCAGAACGTGCACCACCGTGGAGCCGAGTACGCCGTTCTTCTTGTAATCGTAAAAGCCCCAGATATCCTTAACTGGAAGCGGTTTCGAGGTCAGGACCAGTGCAGGCAGCTTCTTGGGAAAGAAGAAGTCGTTAAGATTTTGGAACAGCGACTTCCATAGCGGTTGCTCCAGTGTGGTCCTGGAGAGCAGCAGATTCAGCTCGGGTTCGCGGTCGGCGCGAGGTCTGGTTTCTATTTCTAGCGCAGCCATACCCGACTCGGGGTGCTTGCATCTGTGAAGATTTAGAAATAATGTGTCTTCTCCTCAACCTTAACCTTTCATAGCATCTTCGCCGGATGCAAGGACGATGTCACCTTTTCCTGGAAGACATGAAAACTCTCCTAATTGGGAGCCTTGGCTCTCCTCCTGTTCGTGCTCTTGCCAGAGTTGTTCCAACTCCGCCAGCGTGAAACAGATGGACTTCTGGCTGTCTGGCGCTGATGACTGGCCATCGGGGATTCACCTCCACGACCAGGATTGGAATCCGTGGATTGATCGCTCGTAGCCTGGCAGCCACCTCAAGGCCGGTCATCGGTTCGCCGTAGCTGTTTATGAGAACCGCCTCGATGCGGCGGCTCACAAAGACGAGACCTACCGCCTCGCTCGCGTTGCTGCTGACCAACACGTCGCAGCCTGCGTTGCGCAGCTGGGCTGCCATGGGAGATTGGTTGGAGCTACTAATAGAGGCAGCCTCGACCGCGAGTATAACGTGGCCAGGCATTTTGAAGTCCTTGTGACGTCCACATATTAAGAACCCGGTTGTGCTGTGAAGGATGTGTGGGTTTACCGAGTTTTAAGAATCGTTGACAAACGTTGAACTTACACCGCCCGCTATCAGTTCGGAATCCGACTGCGATCTGTTTGTCCCAGGCGCCGTCCTCGTCAAAACACTCTGTTACAGCTGTCAATGTTGTTGCGGGCCAACCATCACCGCAGACCGTCCACAACGTACAGCTGGCTCAGGCTGCGAATATAGGAATAGACATAGTACTTACCGTCGGGTGTGAACAACCCGCTGGGGAACATGAAAAGCCCGGCCGGATCCGTTGGCCCGATTTTCTTGAAAGGCTGGCGACGGCCGCTGGCCAAGTCCACCCGAAAGACATCCAGAGAGACATGACTCGCTGCGGATACTACCAGCACAGAACGGCCATCGGGTGCGACTGCCGCAATGAAATCGTCGGGATGGATCCCGGGAGCCGGCCGCGGCGTCCCTTGACCATCCACCGGGTACAGCGCCACCACGTCTGAAAAGCCGAAAACAAATTTGCCGTCTGCGGTGGGAATCGCGCCGTTGACACCCTCGGGAGAGATAGCGCGGGGGCTGCCAGCCGCAATCGTCTGGGTGTAAATGCGAGGCTTGTGACCCGGCTCTATGCCGGTGAACACGACGCCTTTGCCATTTGGCAGGAAGCGGGCCTCGCCGTGGTCGATCGCATCCTGCGTGATCTGTTGCGGCTCCCCTGGACCGAGTGGAATAACGAAAAGCTGGCCACGGGAAGCCAGCACCCACTTCACATCCGGTGAAAAGTCATCGGCGTGGCCTTCTCCGATGCGCACGGGAGCGGAACCGTCCGTCGAGCGCACGTAGATGTCGTAACCAGGACGGCTACCGGTACCTTCCTCTTCCAGCAGCACCTGCCGCCCGTCCCGCGAGATGGCATGGTCGAGGGTCCAATCGACGATAGTTAGATCGCGCTCCTGGTTCTGGCCGGGACCCAAAGCCATCGCATTCACCCGCGTATTCTCATGGTTGAGCAGGACGCGCCCGTCTCGGGTAATATCGGCGATAGCGAGAGTCCCCGGAACACGTGCCACGACCCGAGTATGGCCCGCAAGATCTGCTGACTTCAATTGAGCGGCAAAACCGACATCGGAACCGGTAAACCAGACTTCTTTCCCGGAGGCAGTCCAGGCGAGACCAAGGATTTCCGCTTGCGGCGTACTGAGACTGCGCTTGCGCATGGAGAAATCCACCACCGCGACAGTGCCACCATTGTCACCAAGAACCGGATGGTCGGCGAATGCCACCAAGTCTCCCTTGGGGGAGACACGTACGTCGCTGACGTAGCCGCTGGTCTCATACAGCACGTGGCCGATGGGATACTCCAAACGATAGCGCCCACCCACATAGTGAGCCACCGCAATGTTATTGTCCGGGCCCCAGTCGGCGTCTTGCACGTCGCTCAGAATGGGGCGGGGCCCGGCGCCGGTCAGGGGCGCTCGCGCCAGCACGCCCACCCGTGCATAAGCATTGAGTTGTCGCCCCTGCTGCATGACGAGCATTTCCCCCGCCGACGAGATGGCCGCAACGTCGGTGTCTTTTAGGCCCAGGCTCGACGAAGCTAGGCTGTCGGGGGCCACCGAAAAAAGTTCACCTGTCATACCGGCACGCGCGGAACTGTAAATCACGGTCCGCTGATCGGGGGCGAAGCGGGCGGAATTCACAGTTTCGCGAGCGAAGGTGAGCTGATGGTACTGCGGTGGAACAGGCAAAGGAGCGCTGAGGCGCCCAATCAGCAAGCCCGCAACCAACAGCAGCAAAGCGGCCGCACCCAGCAGCAAGGGAACAAGCCAAGCCTTGCGCCCCTTTTCGGTTCTGACTGCGACCGCAGACGCTGAAGTGGATATTGTGGACAGCGACTCCAGATCGAATACCACGTCGCGGGCGGACTGAAAGCGCGCCGCCGGATCTTTTTCCAAACAGTGGCGCACGATGCGCTCCAATATCGGTGGCACATCACGCCCGGCTGCCGTAAGGTCCGGAGGCTCCTCTCTCAGCACGGCGCTGATGGTGTCCGCGGTGGTTTCGCCACCAAAAGCCCGTTGCCCGCTCAGCATCTCGTAGAGCACGACGCCAAAGCTGAACAAATCGCTGCGGGCGTCGCTGCCAGCTCCGCGCAGCTGCTCGGGTGACATGTAGCCAAGTGTCCCCAGCAGCACGCCGCGGCCGGTGATCGAATCCAAGGTGGCCCTGGCAGAAAGGCTGGCCATCGTGGTGGGCTCCGGCAATGTAAGTTTGGCCAGGCCGAAGTCCAAGATTTTTATGTGACCATCGCGAGTCACAAAAATGTTCTCGGGCTTGAGATCACGATGGAAGATACCCCGATCATGGGCGGCGGCCAGGCCGCGCACAATCTGCAGGGCATATTCGATCGCTTTTCGCGCGGGCAAAGACCCGCCGCGCAGGCGTGCACGCAGGCTCTCGCCCTCCAGCAATTCAGAAACGATGTAGGGAGAATCGTTCTGCCGGCCAATATCGAACACCGCCAGGATATTGGGATGGTTGAGAGCAGCCGTGGCCCGCGCCTCCTGCTCGAAACGGCTCAGACGTTCCGGGTCACTGGAGTACTCGGCAGGTAAGACCTTGACGGCAACTTCGCGGCCGAGGCGCGTGTCAAGCGCACGATATACCTCTCCCATCCCACCAGCGCCTAGCGGCGAGATGATTTCGTACGGGCCAAGTTTTGCGCCAGCGGTGAGCGCCATTCGGTTGGCGCCATTATAGACCTATGTGCGCGTTCCAATGGATGCGACGTTCCAGGCCGAGTAAGTCGGCCGGCCGGCCGGAAGTTAACTTTTGCGGACGATGTCCGATTCGGACGGCTAGTCCGATGCAGCAGGCATGCGTTCTTCTGGTCACCGCCGCAATCGCGTACGCTCCCAAGTTATCGACGCGCTCGAAGCGCAAGAGATAAAGGAGACCGGCAATGAAGAAGGTTAGCACCGCGGCGGCAGAGCGGCTCTTGGCTTTGGCGGGAGCTGCAGCCACGTCGAGATGGCTCTGTCAAGGCCAGACTTCGCCACCACCCAGGCTCGCAGAGCAAGGCATCCGTTTCGGACTCAATTATGTTCCCCGAAAAACACTGGTGGTATGCCTGGCTGGATTGGGACACGCCATCCTTTCCGAGGACCATCCAGGCCGCTCAGGTTAGAGGCTCAGCAACGGCAGGGTACGGTAACGTTTGCCAGTCAAGCGAAACAATGCGTTCACCACGGCGGGCGAAATTACCGGAACTGGTGGTTCGCCGCATCCTGAGGGCTTTTCCGTGCTCGGAACGATGTGAACGTCGACGGCAACTGGCGCGTCGACCATGTACGGGGGAGTGTAGCCGTCGAAGTTGTTTTGCTCCGCATGGCCGTCCTTGAAAGTTATCGCCCCCTTCGCCATCAACTGCGATACGCCAAAGCTCACACCAGCCTGAAACTGGCTCTCGACCGTCAACGGATTCACGGCCGTGCCGCAGTCGACCGCGACCGTTACACAATGGATTTTCGGCCGTTTATTCTCGATCGAGACATCCACGGCACAGGCAACACTTGTCCCGAACGACTCATGGCACGCGACGCCGGCGGCGTGGCCTTCTGCCAAGTGATTCCGCCAGGCGGCACTTTTTTCCTCCATCAGATCGATCACACCACGAAGTTTTTTCGCATCGGGCTTGAGCAGTTTCCGGCGATAAGCAATGGGATCGGTTCCGGCGCGAGTAGCGAGCTCATCGACCAGCGTTTCCATCACGAAGGCGGTGTGGGTGTGCCCCACAGAACGCCACCACAGTACGGGCACGTTCACCGTGGGGTGATGCGCTGAGACGCTGAAGTTCGGGATTTCATAAGGATTGTCAGCGACGCCCTCAACCGCAGTTTCATCGACTCCATTCTTTATGAGGAAGGAAGCAAACGGAGTGCCCGCCACAATGGACTGTCCTACAATCACGTGCCTCCACGCCAGAGGCATACCGTCCGCGCCGATCCCGATCTCGATCCGATGCGCGTGCATCGGACGATAGTAGCCGCCTTGCACATCGTCTTCGCGGGCCCAGATGAGTTTTACCGGAATGCTTTTGCAATGTTTGGCAATGGCAGCTGCTTCACGCTGCACATGAGAATCAGGCGTCGCTCTTCTCCCGAATCCTCCACCGGCCATCTCCGTGTGAAAAGTGACCTGTTCCGGTTTCAGACCGAGGGTGTCAGCAATGGCGATTTGATCTATTGTTTGAAATTGAGAACCGGCCCAGACTTCGGCATGATCGCCGTCAAACCGGATGGTAGTGTTCAAGGGTTCCATTGGGGTGTGAGCTAGATACGGGAATTCGTATTCTGCATCGATGCGGTTAGCGGCACTGACACCATCCAGCATGCTGAGATCGCCGCGACTTACGGCAACGTTACCCGGGGTGTCAGCAAGTTCTTTATACTTCGCCCACAGTTGCGCAGTGTCTGCCGGCTCGACTCGAGTGAAGTCCCAATCGATGGCAAGACAATCACGCGCCTGCTTGGCGGTCCAGAACTTGTCAGCCACAACGACTACCGCGGTTCCGCGGCTGATGGTAGGGATTTCGAACACATCCATCACACCCGGAATGCTCCGCGCCGCTTTGTCGTCAACCGATTTGGGCGATGCGCCGAAGATGGGAGGGTGCGCTACCAGCGCAACTTTCATCCCAGGCAGGTCGAGGTCAAGACCGAACTTCAAGGAGCCGTCGCATTTCGGACGGCTGTCGAGCCGACGCGTGTCCTTGCCAATCAGCTTGAAGTCGGATGCGTTTTTGAGCGGGACATTTTCCGGCACTGGCACGTGGGCCGCGGTGTCGGCGAGGTCGGCGTACTTGGCAGATCGGCCGCCAGGGCCGTACACAACACTGGCCTCTGTTCGACATTGTGTAGCCGGCACTTTCCATTCTTGCGCGGCAGCGGCGAGCAGTATGGCGCGGGTTTTTGCTCCCAGTTCACGGTATTGCTGAAAAGAATGCGCGACCGAGCCAGAGCCGCCAACCATCTGGATTCCGAAAACCGGATCCTTGTAGACATCCGCCGCCGGTGCGAGTTCGGCCACCACATGCTGCCAATCGGCGTCCATCTCATCGGCCAAGAGCATCGGCAGTGAGGTCTGAACGCCCTGGCCGAACTCCAGGCGATTAACCTGAATCACGATCTTGCCGTCCTGCTGAATGTGCACGAAGGAGTCCGGAGGATACATCTTCGCTTGCGGAGCCTGCGCCAGCAGCGGAAAGTCGAGATACAGAGAGACGATCAACCCGCCTGCAGCCGTTGCCGAGACGCGCAGGAAGCCGCGCCGACTGAGACCTGATTCCAACCTCAACATGGTGCTAGCGGACATGGTCTTCTCCTTTACGCCAGTTGCTGTGCAGCAGCCTTGATCGCTTTGCGAATACGAACATACGTGCCACAGCGGCAGATGTTTCCGCCCATGGATTCCTCGATGTCCGCGTCGGTGGGGTTCCGTCGGCTTTTGAGCAACGCGACAGCACTCATGATCTGGCCGCTCTGGCAGTAGCCGCACTGCACAACGTCCTCGGTCACCCAGGCGTCTTGAACGGCACGGCCCACGCGATCTTGTCCGATGCCCTCGATGGTCACGATAGAACGATCGCCGATCAGCGAAACGGGAACCACGCACGACCGGGTCGCGACTCCGGCCAAGTGCACGGTACACGCACCACATGCGGAGATGCCGCAACCATATTTAGTGCCGGTCATCTTCAGTTCTTCACGCAGTACCCAAAGCAGCGGGGTACCAGAGTCAACGGTGACTTCTCTCGTTTGACCGTTAACCATGAGCTTGTAAGTTTGCATTGAGGCCTCCGATTTCAAAATTCTAAGGACAAGGCATTCCAGCTTTGACCCATGTACGCGTGGCGGCCACAAATTGTTCATGCGTGAGCGGCGGCAGAGAACGTTCAGTAGCGTCGCGACGCCGTCCTGGCTGGAAAGCCCAGAGCACCAAAGGTTCCTGCTCATGGTGCCGCAAGATGCCGGGGCCGTCCAGGCTGCCATTCTTGGAACGATCAGTAAGAGACTGGCAAACCTCTGTGCTCGACAGGATGTCGTCGTTCGTGTCCTGCCACTTCATGGACAGCGGCGCCAGGTGCCAATTGTACGCTCCGGGAACACCGGTACTGTCTGCGTTGGCCGACTGATGACAGGTAGCACAGTTGAGACCAGACACACCTTTGCCTCCCGGCCCACGGACAACGTTGAACAAATGACGATGCCGGTCATCCCCTTGTTGAGGATAGTTCGTGGCGGTGTGGCAATTAATACAGCGAGGATACGTCAGGACAGAGTAGACTTGCCCCCAAGCTGCGAAACCAGCTTCACGCGTTGTCGATGCCCCTTTTTGACTCGTGCTTTGGGCGGGGGAAAATGTGCTTGACCACGCAAGGCCCGCGATCAGAACGAGGACGGCGGACGACCCACGGATTGCTCTGTCGGAGTACACCATGCGGAGCCTCCCTTTCTAGTTCAGCCTTTTGCCTGCACACAAAAATTATTCGATTGATCTTACTCCACAAGGACGCGAGAAAATTGAACTAACAATAAAAGCTGCTGCACGCTGTGCGATCTAGAGATCAGCGTCTGGGAAACGAAGATTCTGAGCGAATTGACGGCGACTCGGAAACCAGCCCCCATCAGCTTGTTGATGATAAATCTCACGTGTCCGCGGAGCGGTTTGCGGCTGCCTACCAGGTGGGCCAGAACTCGTGGAAGGCTTGGAGATCCAGTCCGCAAGCCAGGCAGGACGTTACCCCCTCCGAACAAGAGTCCCCACTCACTTTTTTTCGCAGTGTTCCCGGTGCAATCGCCGCTGGATCGGCGCTTGCCGTGGTTAAAGGCTTCCATCCGTCACATCTTCGACTGATTGTGAGTGCGTTCTGTCATCGTACTGAGGGTTGTGGTGATTATTGAAACCGAGTTCCACCTCCGGTTGCCGTTAGTAAACTACAGTTTTCTTACGCCGCGGCGAATCGCGTGAATCCTGAGGGAGTCTGGCTCTTAAGATGACTAGTCTCGGCAGGGTCTTTCTAACATGCAAGAAAGCCGGCTCAACGGATGGATTTCAGAACGAACACGAACTCGTCTGAATATGGGGCATCGTGAGGATCTGTCTTCTGCTCCGAGGCTTAGTTGGTTCGCACCAGAGCAAAATCTACTCGGGTCTCGGCGAGCCGCTAGTTTCGTCCGGCCAGTTTTGAGAACCAACCGCGCTTTTCTTTTGTGGCTACAAGCTTTGCCCGCAAATCGGGAACAACTAGCGCTTGCTCGATAGTGGGAACGTTCAGCTCCGTCAACTTGAGCTCCAAAACATGCGCCCGATCGTTGGCTCCAGTCTGACTGTAAGCCAAAATGAGGGCTTGCATCGACAAGGGATTTCCGGGGTCCTCTTCTAGATAAGGAATAGCCTGGGCGTATTTTTTCTCCGCCAGCAGGGAGGAACCTGTCGCACCGTTGTAGATGTGCCGCATCACCGTGTCGCGCTTCTCATTAACTAAAAGCTCGAGTCGCTTGAGGGTTTGTGCCGAATCGGATTCTTGACCTGCCGCTGCCTCACGGATGGCCTGTATTCGCAGGACCTGCGCCTGCTCCCGGTGAAGCTCGGCGGTGGGAGCCTCGATATCGCCGGCCAAGGCGGTCTCTGCGTTAACCAAATACTTGAATGACGCCGACTGGTCTCGTTCGCACAGCGCCATATCGCGAAATGACTCTGCCTCTAGCACAGTAAGATGGAAGCTGTGCGCCTGCTTGGCAACAGAATTCAGCGCGGCAACTGCCTTCCCGTTCTTCCTTTCGCGCAAGTAAGTGAGAGCGGACTGTAACTCATACCGAATCCGATTATTTATTTCATGCGTCATGTGTATGGCTTTGTCGTACTCATAGCGCGCGGTTGCTTCATCTCCTAACAGCGCGTAAGTGTCAGCAATTCCCAGCTGCGACAGATCGAAGCTGGGATCGATTTTCAAGGCAAGCTGATAATGCGCAAGCGCACCACGGAAATTCCCGGCCATGCGCAGGAGTTCTGCATATGAGTTCTGCGGAGTAGGGTCTTTCGGAAGCAACCTAATATATCGCTCCATGGCAGCAAATGCTTTAGGGTAATCGGCGTTGTACCCGTAGCAGAAGGCGAGTTGGTTCCAGGCGGCAGCGTAGTTGCTGTCGAGGGCCACGGCACGCTCCAGAAGTCTCGCCGCAGACTCGTATTGGTCTTGCGTCCGCAACCAGCGACCGGCAAGGAAAAGTAGGCGCCTATCTTTCGGATACTTGTCCAATAGATCGTTCATGGCTACGATTGCGATTACCTGCTGCTCTTCTCCTGTTCCCGCTAGCCATGTAATAAGCAGCTGTTCCCCACGGCTTGCCCTCCGAGCCAGACTCTTCGCGTGCTGGCGCTCTCCCTTCTGTTCCGCTGGATCGTAAGTGACTTCAGAGATGAAAAGGTGTGCTAACGCAAACGATGGATCTTTTCTAGCCGCGGCACGCCAGGAAACCAAGGCTTTTTGCAGGTGCTCATTCTCATATTGCTGCATTCCGTCCTCGAAGAGCTTTCTGGCTTCCGGCACTGAGCTTGTGACGGCGACAGTCGCTCCTTGATTGCTTATGGTGTAACTGCTGACGGGAACTGCAGCCAGAACCGCCAAACAGAACAGCAATTGTCTACCTTGTGGCCACACATAACCA
>DASPVD010000019.1:0-7012 GCA_035622555.1 Candidatus Eremiobacteraceae bacterium
GGGCGCCACGGGGATGGTGGGCCAGCGCATCGTGAAGCTGCTTGCGGATCACCCGTGGTTTGAATTGACCGCGGTAGCGGCGTCGGAGCGGTCAACCGGAAAGACCTATGGGGAGGCGACACGCTGGCACCTGGAAGGGCCGGTGCCGGAGCGCGCCCGGGGATTGGTAGTGAAAGATCTGGAGCCGACGCTGGAGTGCGACTTTGTGTTTTCGGCGCTGGATTCTTCGGTGGCTGGCGAAGCGGAATCGCAATTTGCCCGCGCGGGGTATCCGGTGGTGAGCAACTCAAAAAATCACCGGATGGACGGGGATGTGCCGCTATTGGTTCCGGAAGTGAATGCGGGGCATGTGAACTGCATTCCGCTGCAGCAAAAGAACCGCGGCTACGATACCGGCTTCATCGTTACGAATCCGAATTGTTCGACGGCGGGATTGGTGCTGGCGTTGAAACCGCTGGCGGACGCGTTCGGATTGGAGAAACTGTTCGTGGTCACCATGCAGGCAGTCTCTGGCGCGGGTTATCCCGGAGTTCCCGCTCTGGACGTGCTGGGGAATGTCATCCCATTCATTGGCGGCGAGGAAGAGAAGATGGAAACGGAGCCGCAGAAGATATTGGGCAAATGGGACGGCAATCGTTTCATAGATGCGGGATTGGGAATCAGCGCGCATTGCAACCGCGTCGCTGTGGTTGATGGGCACACCGAATGTGTATCGGTGAGATTGAAGAAAACGGCGACCATCGCGGAAGTGCGGGAGGCGCTGCGCGGTTTCGAGATTTCCGAGGAACTGGCAGAATTGCCGACGGCGGTGAAGCATCCGGTGGTGGTGCATGACGACGAGGACCGGCCGCAGCCGAGGAAAGACGCGAACACCGGTCACGGCATGGCCGCGGTAGTGGGCCGGGTGCGCGAATGTCCGCTGCTAGACGTGAAGCTGACGCTGCTCTCGCACAATTTGCTGCGGGGCGCGGCGGGGGCCGCGGTGCTCAACGCGGAATTGCTGGCAGCGCGTGGGTTCCTGAAGTCGCGGCAAGCAGCGGATGCGCCCGCGGTCGAGGAAGTATCGCTCTGAGGCGCAGCGGTATCGCTTGCAGCGTAGCGGAAGACAAGGTTCGCAGGGTGAAGGATCTCACCAGCGCACTTGAAATTGCATGTCCCGCGCTTCCGCGTATCTTTGCAGCAAATTGCTCATACGCTGGCCGGAGGCTTCCAGTCCTTCGGCGCCGCCGAACGAAACCAGAATCGCGGCAATGTTTCGGGTCGCTGCGGTGACCATGGTGCGTTCCGAATCGCTGGTGGGACTGCCATGCGGGCCTTGCGCATCGGAAAAAACCGGCAAGCCCTCCAAGTTCAGATCATACTTGCCGATGCCTTTGTAGGATTCCCCTGCGCGGCCCGGACGAAACACGATATCGCCCATTACGTTTGCCAAATCATATAGTCCAATGGGCAGGCGGCTTTCGACAGAAATCAAATTGATGATGTCCACGACCGAATTAATCTGCGGGAAGCCCTTGCCGCTGATAATCCTGCGCAGCAGCGCTTCGGCCGAGCCTCGATAACGCGCCGGATCCTTGCCAAGCGCCTTGTAGCCCGCACGAGTGGCGAGAATTTTCGGGGACTCAAGCACCGAGCGAGGATCGGGCAAGTGCAGAAGTTCGGTCTCGCGCAATTTCATCTCGTCCAGCAATCCTGCGGGCGTATCGCGTGTGACTACCTGCGCAGTCAAGAATCCCAGCGCCACTCGGGGACACTTCTGCTTCAATCCCGGATCGATCGTGAGGTTAGCCATGCGCCTAAGAATACCCGAGCGGATGCAAGTTGGCACACGGCAAGGCGAGTTGCGATTGGAACTTGTGTGGCGCCGGCCAAAATCGGCGGCCAGAGTGTGTTGCTAACGCAAAACGGGCTTGGCGCGGCAAGCCAGGCACACGTAGCTGGTATTGCCGGTGACCTTGCCCCATTCAATGCGGCAAACAGCGCAAAGCTCCAGCGATTGATACTCGCAATCGGCGCAGAGTTCGTCGGAGCGGGGCGGAAATTCCTTGGCATATTCGTTAGCGGGCACCTTGGCGCCGCAACGCGAGCAACGTACCGAAGCTAGTTCGCCGCCAATCGCCGGCGCGCTGGCAACTTTCTTATCCAGCATCTCCAGTGCGCGCCTGGCAAGGTGCTCGCCCGTCAATCCAAAATGTTGCACCAACTCCCAAGGATTGCCGGAAACACCGAAGCGGTCCTCGACACCGATCATGCTGCACTGCAACGGCTGGCGGAAGTTCTTGCGATGCTGCAGAATCGCGCCGGCAATGATGTTGCCGAATCCGCCGACCTGGTGCTCTTCGGCGGTGATGATCACGCCGGTTTCATCAGCGGCCCGGACGAGGGTGGGAACATCGAGCGGCTTTACGGTGTGAACGTTGAGGATGCGTATTTCGATGCCGTACTCCTCTTTCAGAATCCACGCGGCGCGCATCGCCTCCGGCACCATGGGACCACAAGCGATGATGCTGAGCTGCTCGCGTTCGTTGCAATACCGGGAGCCCAGAATCGCGTCGAACGCATCGCCGAATTTGGGTTGCAGCCCGCGATAGCGAATCACGTTGGCGATGCCGAATTCATAGGGGGTCTCCTCGCTGGTGACAATCGGCGTGGCTTCACGCGCAAAGCGCAAATAGCATGGCCCGACCAGGGAGAGCAGGCAATGCTGCGTGGCTTTCTCGGTTTCCACGGAGTCGCAAGGCACCACCACGTTCATATTCGGGAGAATGTTGGTCAACGCAATTTCTTCCAGGGCCTGGTGGGTTGCGCCGTCGGGCCCCACTGAAATTCCACCGTGGGCGCCGGCGATTTTGACGTTGAGGTTGGAGTAGCAGACGGTGGTGCGAATCTGGTCCCAGGCGCGGCCGGAGGCGAACACGCCATAGGTGCCGGTGACCGGAATCAATCCTTCGCGAGCCAGGCCGGCAGCGACGCTCATCATGTTTTGCTCGGCGATGCCGATGGAGAACACGCGATTCTTGCGTTCCGGATGCTGGGACTCGAAATCGGTGATGCGAATCGAGCCGGAAATGTCCGCGTGCAGAGTGACCACACGGGGATCTTCTCCAGCTTTGTCCAAGCCACGGCCGAAGCCCATGCGCGTGGGGTCCATGGCGACCTTCATGGAATCGCGCGAGTTCCACCAATAGTCGTGTGCGAAGCGGGGAATGGCGGCTTTCGTTTTTTTGGCGACTTCGGCGGCGTTCGCCACAGCGCGTTTCAGCAAAGCGTCCACGCGAGAGCGAGGGAAATCCGGGGTGAGCAGCTCGGCCAAAGCTTTTTCAAACTGATCTTTTTTCGGCGCGGTGCCGTGCCAGCCCGGCTCGTTCTCCATGTAGGACACGCCTTTACCTTTAACGGTTCGCGCCAGAATGACCGTGGGCCGGGCCGCTTCCTGGTGGGCACGGGCGAAGGCATCCAGGATTTGCGCCATGTCATGGCCATCGATCTGAATCACATGCCATCCGAAGGCGGCATATTTGTCGGCGAGGGGCTCGACGTTCATCACTTCTTTCACCAGCCCGTCGATCTGCAAGCCATTTACATCGACGATGGCGCACAGGTTGTCGAGTTTGTAGTGACCGGCGGACATGGCCGCTTCCCAGACGCTGCCTTCCTGTTGCTCGCCATCACCCATGATCACGTAGACGCGGTACGGCTCGCCGCGCAATTTTCCGGCGAGGGCATTGCCAACGGCTGCGCCCAAACCTTGTCCGAGCGAACCGCTGGAAATTTCCACGCCTGGAACTTTCAGCCAATTCGGATGGCCTTCGAACTTCGCGCCCAATTGGCGCAACAGCACGACATCGTCGAGCGGAAAATATCCGGCGCGACCGAGGGCGACGTACAACGCGGGCGCTTTATGCCCGGCGGACCAAAACACGCGATCACGATGCGGCCAGTGGGGGTCCGCAGGATCGTGATTCAAGACGTTCAGGTACAGCGCAGCGGCAATGTCCATCACAGACAAAGTGCCGCCCGGATGGCCGGAACCCGCAGCAAAAATGCTGACAATGTCCATGGCGCGCATTTCCGCGGCCGCGGCTTTCAAATGCTCCACGTCCAATCGTGGACCCCGAGCTTCCGGATTGGCTTTCATGGCGAAAGCTCCTTTAGCAGACACTGAGCCAGAAGACTCAGTGGTTGCGGAGATTCCCTCGGTCCAGGCGGCGAATCCTCAGACGAGCCGTGGGAGCGGGACAGTGCCCGTCTGTTGCCAATTCGTAACTCCCGCAATCCGAATTACTTAGCGGGGCGAGTGGCAAAACCCCGGGGCCAACGCCCCGGCAGGACCGGAATCGACGAACAACTGATGGATAAATAATGCAAGAGGGAGGCCAACGGCGGTCAGCCCGGGCTTTAACGCTGCAACGGTTTTAGCCGGGCGGTAAAGTGCCGCAAGAATGGTGCAGCATGCACCAGTTCGTAACCGCAGATGCTTTCGCGACGGCGCCACACGTCCAGAATCACCTCTACCACATATTCAATGTGACTCTGGGTGTACACGCGGCGGGGAATGGCCAGGCGCACCAGGTCCATGGTGGCGTGCTCGCCAAACATCAGCGTGCCAATTTCCACGGAACGAATTCCGCCTTCCAGGTACAGCTCGACCGCCAGCGCCACTCCCGGAAATTGCGAAACCGGAATGTGCGGCAGAAACGCGCGGGCATCGATATAGATGGCATGGCCGCCGGGCGGCTGAACAATGGGCACGCCTTCCTTGGAAATGTGATTGCCCAGGAACGCGGTGGAGGCAATACGGTAGTGCAAATATTCTTCTTCGAGCGCTTCATTCAGACCAACCGCGATCGCGTCCAGATCGCGGCCAGCCAAGCCGCCGTACGTGGGAAAGCCTTCGGTGAGGATCAACAGATCTTTTTCTTGCTGCGCGAGCAGGTCGTCATTGGTGCACAGGAAACCGCCAATGTTCGCCAATCCATCTTTTTTGGCGGACATGGTGCAACCGTCGGCGTGCGAAAACATTTCACGGGCAATGTCGCGAGGTGTTTTGTCCGCATAGCCCGGTTCGCGCAATTTGATGAAGTAGGCGTTTTCGGCGAAGCGGCAGGCGTCGATGTACAGCGGAATGCGGTGTTGCTTACAGATTTGTTTCACTTCGCGAATGTTGGCGAGGGAAACCGGCTGGCCGCCGCCGGAATTGTTGGTGACGGTGACCATCACCAGCGGAATTTTCTTTGCGCTTTCGCGTACGATCAGTTCCGTCAAACAGCGGGTATCCATATTGCCTTTGAATGGATGAAGATGCGCCGGCTCTTTGGCTTCGGGAATAGGAATGTCGAGTGCTTCAGCGCCCACGAATTCGCAGTTGGCGCGGGTGGTATCAAAATGGGTGTTGTTGGGAACAATGTCACCTTTCTTGCACATCACGTTGAACAAGATGCGTTCGGCGGCGCGCCCTTGATGCGTGGGAATGACGTGGCGAAAACCAAAGATGTCTTGCACCGAGTCGCGGAAGCGCGTGAAGCTGGGCGACCCGGCATAAGATTCGTCCCCGCGCATCATGGCGGCCCACTGTTCCGTGGACATCGCAGAGGTGCCGGAATCGGTGAGCAGATCGATCAGAATCGCCTCGGAGGGGACCAGGAAAAGATTGTAGCCGGCATCCTCGATCAATCTCTGGCGCTCAACGCGCGTGGTGGCGCGAATCGGCTCGACGCTCTTGATGCGAAAGGGTTCAATGATGGTGCGAATCGGCATAACAGGCGGGCTCCCAAGAAACACTACCACATCTGCGTGGTGCAGCCAGGTGTGCGTGGCTGCTGCGGAAGTGGACGAAGCACGAAGTTAGTCGTCGCCGGCCGGTTCGGGAGTGTTCTCGGTTTCTTCCGGCTCTTTCACATCTTCAGGAGTTTGCACCAAGCCTCTGCGCACGAGTTCGCGATAATAAGCCGGCCGGGTGTGCCGATAATGGTCGGCGGGAATTTTGCCGTCGATCCAGGCGGTGTCCATGGGGTAGACGGCGGGATCGAAGATCACCAAGTAGAAGTGCCAGATCAGGATGGCGAAGGTGGCCAAGAGGGCTTCATACCAATGGACCGCGGTGGCCGCATCGGTAACCCACTTCGGGAAATGACGAAGAGTGAAGTTATTGAACCATAGCAGGAATCCCGAAAGAGCCATGACCGTGGTGCCCCATAGGAAGGCCCAATACTCTATCTTTTCTGCGTAATTGAATTTCAAGAATTTTGGTTCCTGTTTTGTCAGACCCAAGTTGTACCGAAACACGGTGAGTATGTCGGTGGCATCTTTGATGGTTGGGATCATCGCCGATAGAAACGAGCGGTCACGTTTCTTCACGGCCAAGTGGATGAAGTGGAACAGCGTAGCCGAGATCATCACCACGGCTGCGGTGCGATGCAAGCCCCCGCGCACCCCGGCGCTGGATTCCCACAGCAAAAACGGCTTGGCCCACCAGCTTTCCGGAAACTTCAGCGCAAAACCAGTGAACACCAGCGTGGGAAAACTGACCATGACGCCCCAATGCGCGATGCGGAACCACAGATTCATGCGCAAGGCCACTTCCTTGCTTTCCATCCGGGGTTCGCGCCGGATTAGCTTGCTCAGCAGGTCCAGCAAATTGTGCAGCAGCATGAAGCCGAGCGTGAATGGGATCAGCACCAGGTAGGTCCAGCGAATCCACTCCACCACCGGGTTATTGGGGCCCGCGCCGGTCTGCACATGTATGGGACCGATGGCGAATTTGGCTTCGGCGACGCCTTGATGACATGCCCCGCAGGTTTTCGGAAGGTTGGCGGCATTGACGGTGGAGCGCGGGTCGCTGGAGCGAAGAATGGCGTGCACGCCATGGCACGAAGCGCAATTCGCCGCTCTCACCTTGCCTTCTTGCAGGGCCAGGCCGTGATAGCTGCCGGCGTAGGAGGGCAGGCGATCGGCAGGCAAATCATAACGCAGGGCGAGGCGGGGATCGCCATGGCAACGGCCGCAGGTCTGG
>DASPVD010000020.1:0-28121 GCA_035622555.1 Candidatus Eremiobacteraceae bacterium
GGCATTCGAATCTGGTTCACTCGCAAAGGTGAATTCCCGCAACCCCCGAATCGTACGCGCAGTGAGCTCGACGTAGCGCTTGCAGCCATCACAGTCGCGGATGTGGTCATGGATGAGCTGTCTTTCGCCCTCTGAAACCTCTTCTGCGAAAGACCTGTCGATAAGCTCGCGAAACCTCTTGTCACACTCCATGCGAATCACCCTTCCTCAAATGCGGATCTCAGTGCTGCAAGTCCGCGATAGATTCTGGACGTCACCGTTGTAGTAGGGGCACCCAGGACCTGAGCGATCTCCGGAAGAGACAGCTCTTCTTGAAACCTCAGCAGCAAAGCCTCGCGATACATCGGTGTCAGGATGTGTAGCCGGCCGGCCAGACGCATTGCGTCTTCGCTTCGAGCCGCGGCTTCGAATGGAGAAGGACCGGAGGAGGGCACCAGCAGTATTGCATCGCGATCATTTGGCACGGAAACTGTCTCTACCGCTTTTTGTTTTTTCCGGAGGTAATCTATTGCCAAATTGCGGGCGATCGCGAATAGCCATGGATCAAACCGCTGCCGCCCGTTGTACTGGCTGCCCCGTTGCAGCACGCGAACCCAGGTCTCCTGCGCAAGATCCTCAGCATACTCTCGCCTCCCGGTGAGGTATAGCAGGTAACGCACCAGTCGATGCTGACAGCGCTCCACCAGGTCTGCAAGAAGCTCCATATCTCTTTCACGTAAGCCTCGCGCAATCTTTGCCGTTTCCGTTTCGGCCGTCGTATTCAATGTCATGGGAAGAGCCGACATATATCCTGTATACGATTAAACCGCAGCGGATTACGCAACTTTTGATCGAAAAATCACGCTAAGATTTGCCTCTGACGGATATCGGATCAATGGGCGGCAAGGGCCTGACGTGTACAACTCGTTTATCGGCAGACCCCAAATAGGATAGATACAATAGTTGTCGAAACCAGGCGATCACAGCCCACGATTCGGGTCTGGCCCGGTCTGGGTTCCGGCGGAATCAGGGCCAAACGGATCTTGAGAAACGGCAGGTTGTTGCGGAGCGGAAGCGGGCACTGCGGGGACGCAACCATGCCGAGGGATAACCCGGAGGGCTCATCGAACCGATGCACGCTGACGGGAGGAAGTCATCGGACGATAGACCCCCATGCCTTGAAAATTCCCGCCCCGAAGGGGCGGAATGTACACTAACGGGGAACGCCGCTTCTCCATTTCACGCTGAGCCAAGACAGAGTGGGGAGAAGAAGAAGATTGCACCACAGAGGACACAGAGAGCACAGAGTTGAGACGAAAATGGCCGATCCCTTCCTGCGTCAGGGCAGGACAAGGCGGTTTGGGTGTGGGGAGCGGGAGAAAAGGACGACAACGGAGGGGCGGGGAGCAGGCATCCAACAGGGCGCAGCGATGGAGAGCACCGCCGCGGTTGCAGCGAGAGTCGTTCACAGGAACGGCCGGCGAAGGCGAAGCGCGAGGAGCGTGGATATGCGTACTCGACTGGTCCGGTGGGGGATGGTTGGGTTGCTGGGTGTGGGGTTAGCGGGGCTTGGCGGGCTGGCGGTCACGGTCGCACAACAACAAGAAGCTGAAGACAAGGGCGGGCAGGGACAGGGCCAAGGCAACGCGCAAGCGCAGGAGCCGGAGAACAAGGATAAGAGCGCGCAGACGTACCGGAGCCAAGTGGATTTGGTGTCGGTCTATTTTACGGTGCGGGACAGCAAGAAGCGGCTGGTCAGCGACATGGGAGAAGACCAGTTCAGCGTGACGGAAGACGGGCGGCCACAGGCGATCAAGTTTTTCGCGCATCACAGCGACGTGGTGCTGAACGTGGGCGTGCTGCTGGATACGGGGACGAACATGTCGTGGATACTGGGCGAAGAGGCGGAGGCCACGAAGATGTTCTTGCGGCACGTGGTGCGGCCGACGGACCTGGGATTCGTCTTGAGTTATGCATCGCGGGTGGAAACCGTGCAGTTACCCACGTCGGATATGGGGCTGCTGCGTGCGGCGGCGGACTCGATCGGGAATGGGGCCGATGCCATTGGGCTGCCGCACAACCCGGAGTCGGCGCGGGAGATTTCGATACCGGGCGGAGGGACGGTGGGGATCAACGGGAAGCGCGTGGGGCAGAATCATCGCGATGCGCACTTGTACGACGCGCTGCGCGTGGGGACACACCGGTATTTGGAAGGGGAAGTGGGACGGAAGGCGGTGGTGGTGGTGGCGCTGTCGGGAGATGTGCGCAGCGAGACGACTTTGCAGGATGCGCTGGAAGCGCTGCTAGAAAATGACGTGATTGCGTACGTGCTGCAGATTTCGGATGCGTCGAAGCACGACCGATGCGATGTGCTGCACATTTATGACAAAGACGAACACGGGGAATACGTGCTGAAGAAATTGGCGGAGGAGACCGGCGGGCGCATGCTGGAAGTGAAAGGAATGGACAAGCTGGAGGAGGCGCTGGACGAAATTTCGGACGAATTGCACCACCAATACAGCTTGGGATACTACCCGGAGAACAAGACTTGGGATGGGAAGTTCCGGAAGATTGAAATTTCGGCGGGGGAAAAGGGGTATCGGGTGTACGCGCGGAAGGGGTATTACGCGAAGCGGGCGAAGGAGAAGGTGGCGGAGGCGAAGTAGAAAGGCAGTGGCCCCCTCGAAGCAAAGAGAAGAGTCGTTCGCCACAGAGGGCACAGAGAGCACAGAGTTGAGACGGAAATGGCCGATCCCTTCCTCGCTCAGGGTGAGCCTTCGCAGAAAGCGCTCAGGGTGAACGAGTGGCGAGAAAACTCGACCGGCGATGATGTATCAAGGGGACGTTGACGTGGATTGTTCCAAGCTGGTGGAATCGGGCCAGGAGTAGCCGCAGGAACGGCATTTCCATCCGCGCCGCTTGAGCGGAATTGGCAGGCCGAAAAATGCGGTAATGAAGGCCACGGGCCTGTTTAGTCCCTTGAACGAAACGTCGGCCGATTGGCAGCGTGGGCAACGCAGCTGAACATACTCTCCAACGCCTTCGACCTGAAAGGCGTCGGGCGTGCGCTGGCTCATCAAGTCCTGAGCTTTTGCGAGGTCTTCCTGTCTAACCCACAATTTGACCCCGCCAAGAAGACCAGACCAAAACCAGTCCATGCGAACGAGATTCTCGTCGCTCAGCACACAGTCGATTCCCGCGGAATCGAGAACAGTTTTGGCAATGACGGCGTCGGGAAGGTCCCTGTAGCGACGAAGCAGAACGAATTGCGCTTCTTCTCTTTCCCGTTGTGGATCCGCCATATGGGCTCAATTGGTGCCTTATCTCAGTTTGGTGCAACGTCTTTTCCCACCGCTTTGGCATATCTCGAGTTGGTGGGCTCCAAATCATAGGCTCGCTGGTAGGCGGCGCCAGCAGCGGTTTGGTCGTTCAGGCGCTGGTAGGCGATACCGAGATTGAACCAGAAAGAGGGCACTTTAGAGTGATACTTGACAGCGTCCCGACACCATCTGAGCGCTTCTGTGTTGCGATTAGCAATGAGGGCGTCGTAGCCCCAGCGAGCCTCTTCGTATCCGCCTTGACTGGAAAGGTTAATGTACGGCCGGGCAAACGTCGAGCCACAGAGTCCCAAAAGGATCAAGGCAGCGATAGTCGCGGTGATTACGGTGCGACGAGCGGGTAATACAATTGCGTAGCCAAGTAACACACCCGTTACAGCACCAGCAGCGTGAGCAACGTTGGCGACGTTGAACAGGTGCGTTGTGGTTGTGAGGATGCAAAGGAAGAACCACCCAATGAAGAGGTTTACCGTGGTTTTATCAAGTGATCCGTGGAACCGCGCATCGTGATGGGAGAGCACACAAAGCAGGCCAAACAAACCATATCCGACCCCAGACAGACCAACGCCTCCTTGAGCAAACGAGAAATCCAACGAACCGGAACTGACAGCAAGCAGCAGGATGAAGAACGCAGTTTTCAGATGACCGAAGACGCGTTCTACGGCTGTTCCAAGCACCCAGAGCCAATACAGGTTGAAGGCCAGATGTAGAATGTCCATGTGGAGCAAGACGCTAGTCCAGAAGCGCCAAAGTTGCCCGCGACGAATCTGAGCAGTTTCAAACAGCGGTGAGATGTTTGCACCTGTCCACCAAGCGACGGTAACGGCGACTGCGAGAAGTGTGATGCTGCAGATTACGGGATAATTAGGGATTTCTTTCCATCTGGGGGCACTCGGCATGTCCACTCCGAAGCATGAAGCATTATTGTTTCCGCGATTTGATTCTTTTCCTTAAATTAGTCGAGCACAAAACAACCTATTTTTGACCGGGCCGTCGGTACAGGTGTGTTGACCGAATAACGACACACCGGTCGCGAGGACTCAACCGCAGGGGGGAAGACCAGAGTCCAGTCAGAGAGCAAAAAGTAAAGAGAAATCCCTCGCCTCAGCCTTTGACGTAGGCGAGTTTGGCGGAGACTTTGCCGTCGCGGACGGTGAAGATGTCGACGCCGCGCAAGTGCCAGGGCTGGCCATTGCGAATCTTGTGATACACCCAACGGACAACGGCGCGGTTGCCGCAGACGATGGTTTCTTCGGCGTCGAAGTGCGCATCCGGATTGCGGGCGAACCAGGCACGCCAAAACGCCACCACGTTGGCGCGTCCTTCGATGCGCCGGCCATCGGGGAGGGGAGAGGTGTCCTCGAAGACGGTGTCGTCGGTGAGAAGATTCCCGAGCGCGTCGGCGTCGTGACGGTTGAAGGCGTCATTGAAAGCGTCGATGACCTGGCGGGTGGCCTGCTCGTCGGATGGATGCATGGGAACCTCAAGCGGCTGGGACAAGCCGGCGGTGTGAAGCATTAGGACGAAAATGAGTGCGGAAAGAAGAAGGCGCATACATGGTGTCCTCCGTGGAAGGCGGGATTATAGAGTGGACGAGGGAAAAGTTAAAAGTTGAAAGTTAAGTCTAAAGTTAAACGTCGAAGGCCGGAAAGGGGAGGTCATGAGCGGATTTGTGACTGATTGAAGACAGGGTGGAAATTCGTTGGGAGGGGTGGGCGAAATATTTCTAGAATGGAAAAACAGCGGTGTTGGGGACGACCGGCGCGTGAAGCCGAGCGATGGGGAGCGCGCTTTGCGCCGCGGGTTGTTGACGGGGGTCCCTTGCAAGGAGAAAAACAGGGATGCCACTACTGCGGTACATTCTGGCGATCTGCGTAGCTGTTTTGGCGATGGTGTGGTTGCCGTTCGCGCTGGGTGGTGGGCCCAGTTTGGGCATCGTGAGCGGCATCGTGACATTCAAAGGGACGCCGCCGAAGAGAATGCCATTGGACCTGACGAAGGAACCGGCATGCGTCCAGATGCACGCGAGCGATGCGTTGCTGGACGAAGCGATCGTGACCGGACGAGGAAATGGATTGGCCAATGTGGTGGTGTACATCGAGGGAGCTGAAGGAGACGCGACAGCCGCGCCGGCACCGGCAGTGTTCAAGCAAGAAGGCTGCCAATACCACACGCACGTCCTGGCGGTTCGCGTAGGCCAAGAAATCCAAATCGTGAACAATGACGCGGTTTCGCACAACATTCATCCATTAGCCAAGGCGAATCGCGACTGGAGCCGTATCCAGCCGGCGGGAACGCCGCCGTTTTCCTACTCGTATGAGAAGGAAGAGTTCATTCCGGTGAAATGCAATATTCATCCGTGGATGCATGGTTATTTTGCGGTGCTGAAGACCAGTCATTTTGCGGTGACCGGTGAAGATGGAGTGTTCCGCTTGCCGGAGCTGCCTGCGGGGAAGTACACGATTAATGCGTGGCATGAATCGCTCGGGACGCAGAGCCAGGAAATTACGGTGAGCGCGGGAGAAACAGCGGTGGTGTATTTTGTGTTTGCGGGGAAGTGAGGGAAGACAGCGGCGAGTGGCTCTTCGCGGGAGGCGCTCAGGGCAAGCGAGTGGGGAGCGGGGAGAAAAACGAAGAGAGATTCTTTCCGCAAAAGGCGCGGAAAGAGGCAGAGGTCTTCGCTTCGAAGACTCCGCTCAGAATGACGTGTCTCGTTTTGGTTTGAGCAAGACGCAGGGGCTGAAATCTCCCTGGCCCTTCGTTCCGCCCACTTGTCTGCCCACCGCAGGCGAGCGCAGGCAGGCTCGGAATGATGAAGTCTTCTGGCATGGAAGTAAGACGCGGCGATTGGAATTGGTTCGTATTCATTCGCCGCAACGGGTAGAGAAAAGGCCCTCTTCAGGATTTGGGGCCACAGGATTATCTTCTTGTAACCGGCTTGGCGGGCGAAACGCACACACTCGTTGACCAGCCAACCGCCAATGCCCAGGCCGCGCGCCGATGGCTCGACATAGAGATAGTTGACGGAGTCAATTATATTCACGGTCTAATCTGGCGGCTGACGTGGCGTGAGGCGAATGGAAGCGCGCTGAGCGGAGATCGTCACGCTTAGGCGCTAAGGCGCCGGGCAGCTAACTGCAACTGGCTTGCATTGATCATGCAAATTACTTGCAACAACATATAGGACTAAGTTAGTCTTATTTGCACGAATTCTCCTGTAGATGCGGGGTAAGCATGCAAATGGGTTTTGTTCCGGCAGTCCACGGACGGCGGGGCATGGAAGAACAAAGAGAGATCCCCTCGAGGCTCGGGGCATGCCTTCGCTGCGCTCAAGATGACCGATTGTCTGAGTTTGCGAGACCGGGCCGGTGCCTTCCTCAGTCAAGGGAACCTAAAGATCGGCCGATGCGCCAAGGGCGGCGACTGGAGGGAGAAGGCAAGTCTAAAGACGGGCTGCAACACAAGCAGCGGAGACTGGCAGGTTTTGGGTACAGGGAATTGTGTAGGTTTGCCGGGAGGCTTGGTAATTTGCGCGGGATGCTGTGGTGCGGGCTGGTGTTGCTCATGGTGGGTATGTTGGTGGCGCCTAGGGCGGTGGGGCAGGAAAACCCGTACATCGTGGCGTATGACCACAACTTGGAAGAGCCGGGGAATCTGGAGGTGGAGTACTTCTCGACGTTCGGAACGCAACGGGGCGGGCCGGACTTCCACGGATTCTGGAGCGAATTCGAATATGGGGCGACGGCGTGGTGGACGACGGAATTTTACCTGGACGCGCAGAGCACGTTTGGGGAGAGCACGATTTTCACCGGGTTCCGGTGGGAGAACCGTTTTCGTCCATTGAAGGACGAACATTTTGTGAATCCGATCCTGTACATCGAGTTCGAGAACGATAACGAGGCGGACAAAATCCTGAAAGAAGTAGAAGGGCATGACGTGGAGTCGGACTACGCGGTGCCGAATGCGATTGCGCGGAAAGAGAAAGACCGCGAGATGGAGTTCAAGCTGATCCTGTCGCGAAACTACAAAGGGTGGAATTTTACGGAGAATACGCTGGCGGTGAAAAACCTGTCGAATCAGCCATGGGAGTTCGGATACGCGCTGGGAACGGCGCGGCCACTGGCGCTGAAAGGCGCGTCGCACCGGTGCAACTTCTGCGCGCAGCATTTCATTGTGGGAGTGGAAATGTATGGCGGGTTGGGCGACCGCTACAGTTTTGGATTGCACAACACGTCGCACTACGTGGGGCCGGGAGTGGCGTGGAATCTGCCGAGTGGCTGGACATTTCGAATCGAGCCGACGTTCGGACTGAATGACCAGAGCCACCAGTTTTTGTTGCGCTGGGGGGCGTCGTACGAGTTTTCAGGATTCGGACGCACGGTGGAGAGTCTGTTTCAGGGGCATGGAGAATGAATCGTCGAACGTACCGGTGGGTTGGGGTGTTGTTGGGAGTGGCAGTGGCGCTGGGGTTGCAGGCGCAGACGATATGGGATGGGGCAGTGTACTCGGAATTGGCTAAGGCACCCACAAAGTATCAGCAGATGCAGAATCCGTTGGCGAATGATGCGGAAGCGCCGATGGCGGGAGCGGTATTGTTCGAAGAGCATTGCGAAGAGTGTCACGGGAAAGCGGCGGTGGGAGGAAGAAAAGCACCGACGTTGCGTGCGGCGGAGGTGCGCGAGGCCAGGCCGGGGGCGATTTTTTGGATTTTGTCGAATGGGGTGGTGCGGAAGAAGATGCCGGTGTGGTCGAAGCTGCCGGAGCCGGAGCGGTGGCAATTGGTGAGTTACATTCAGTCGCTGAACCGGTGAAGGGGAAGGCAGTGGGGAGTGGGGAGTGGCGAGAGAAAAAACAGGTTCTTGGCTGCGGCTGGTTGCCATGGGCCCGTGACTGAACGATGTGGGGATCGAAGAGAGATCCTTCGCTGCGCTCAGGATGACGGAGTACTTAAGTTTGGGCGGCAGGACGCGGAGGTGAACGGTGAGCCGGCGCTAGCGGGTATTAGTGGGGATCGGGGGCGGAGGAGGGTTGGGATAGAGGGGCGAGGTGGGTTTGGATCTTGGCGATAGCGGAGGCGAGGTCGTTGGCGGAATTGACGTGGAAGACGGAGCCGTGAAGAGCTTTGGTCAGATGCTCGATGGTGTCGGGAAAGGGCGGAACGCCGATTCTGTAGAAGGCGAGATAGAAGACGTGCGCGGAAGAGTCCTGACGCAGCGGGATGTCGTCGGAGACACGGGTAAGCGGGCCGAGAAAAATGTCCGCGTCGGCGGCATCGGACGGGGTGACGGGGTCGTCGAGCAATTGCATCAGGAACTTGGGCGCGCTGTGCGGTCGCAGGGCTTGGACCGATACGCTGGCTAATTCGATATGGCGGAGAGCGGTGGAGAGCTGGACAAAACCCTGGCTGTCGAAATCGCGCTGCCGGAGAATTTCGCGCTGCTGGGGCAGATTGAAGACGACAAGCTGCACCGAGCGACTGGGCAGGTGCTGTAAGAGAGAAGCGAGCGCATCGAGCAGCAAGGCGCGATCCCAGGCATAAAGACGGGAGGAATACGGGCTCATGGGCGCAGCGTCGAGGAGGATGGTAAGACGCAGGCCGTGATCGTCGCGCGCGCCGTCCCAGGAAGGGAGCGCCAGGGGCTCGACGTGATAGGGCGCGATGGCCAACGTTATGGCTTTGCCGGTGTATTTGCCGGTCTGGAGCTGCCACTTCTTGTAACAGGCGAGACCGTTGCGAATCAGCAGAAACTCGACGGAATAGCGGCCTTGGCCGAGGTTGAAAGCGCCGCTCATGGTGAGCTGCGCTTGGCGCAACTTGCCGGGGTCGAGGCTACGGCCGGTGTCGCCGAGGTAGGAAGGGACGTCGAAGCTGGTGCGCAAGAAAACGGGGGAAGCTTGTTCGGGAGTGACACGCAGGTAGGTGGCGACCTGCTCACCGGGGTGGAATTGCGCGGCGCTGGTGGTAACCAGGAAGCCAGCCAGATAGCGAAAATCCAAGTCGAGCGAAGGGCCCCAAGGCAGGACTTGGCAGGGGAAGGAGTGGTCGTGGGAGTGTGAGTCGAAGGCTTGATTCAGGGCGGTGGTATCGGCGGGGGCAACGGGGAGTTGCGCGGGCAAGGGAATGGCGCAGAGGAACAAGGCCAAGGGGGCCAATACGCGAAATAGGACCGGCGCGCGAGTGGATTGGCCGGCTATCCAAGCAAAGAGAGTCACAAGTTCACGACATTTCCGGACGCCAGCCCGGGAGTGGCGCACAGAGGGCGGATGTTAGGCGGGGATGGGGCGCAAGTCAATGAGGCCGGAGGCACGAATCCGGAAAGGGAAGTTCAGTCAGAGCTGAAGGCCAAGTCGCGTTGTTGAAAGAGCGAGGATTGTTGGCAGTGCGGACACTGCACAGTCAGGCCGCCATCCGGAAATTCGGGCTTGCGGGGCGAGCGATATTCCATGAGTGTGAGGGGCCGTTCGATGTGGCGAAAGACAAAGTCGGTACGACACTGTGGGCACTTCAAAACCCAGCGTGACATAAAATCCGTCCGTTTCCGCTAGGTCGAAGGCCGGGCCTGATTCAACGTAGCGCACTGCATCAACGTAGCGACGGAATGCCGAGGGTTCAATACGTGGATTGCCTTAGTAATTGATAATGCGGAAGTTGGGTGGGCCGATGGGAGGCGGCCGGGCGATGTCGGCGTGAAGAGAGATCCTTCGCTGCGCTCAGGATGACGAGATTTTAAGTTTGGGAGACAAGACGCAGTGATTGAAATGCAGGCTGAATGAAGGCGGGAAGATAGCGGGAGCAAGGCTCCCGCACTCCAAGGTTGCTAACGAGCGAACAGCGGCCCGCCGCGCTTGCTGCGTCAGCGTAAACGGAAGGCGGCCACTACAGGTGCGCAAGAGAGATTCTTTCCGCAAAGGGCGCGAAAAGAGGAAGAGGTCTTCGCTCCGAAGACTGCGCTCAGAATGACGTCTTTAGTTTTGGCTTAGGCAAGACGCGGTGATTGAAATCCAGGCTGAAGGAAGGCGGGCGCTACAAAGACAAGCGAAGAAAAGACGCAGAGGTTGAGAGCCGGAGGAGTGTGGCGCTGGGAGGTGGCGCGGGATAGAATGCCGGGGAAATTGTGGGGGATGGGGTGATGCACGCGACGTCCGCAACAACAGTTGAACCTGCGCCACGGTTCGAGTTGACGTTCTTCCTGCGGCAATTCTTGTTGCCGGCAGCTTTTCTGGTGGGCACTCCGTTTCCGTTATATCTGCTGGTGCAGTTCAAAACCGGGGATGCACTGGATGTGGTTTTGCTGGTGCTGGTTTGGTTGGTGGCGTTGGTGTGCTACTGGCTGCCGGTGGGAGCGCTGCTGTTTGCGTGGCGGGGTGGGTGGCTGTCGCGATTCGTTGTGGGCTATTTGGTGTCGATCCCGTGTTACTACCTGACGGTGTTTCTGGGTTTGCGGCTACTGACGCTGAGTTTCTTGCCCCAGTCGTTGGCATTTCACGGGAGCAAATGGGAGCAGTGGGTGGCGTTTTCGTACGCGACGCCGACGTTTTATCTGATGGTGTTGGTGTTTTACCTGCTGGTACGGCAAGGGCGACGGCTGGCGCGCGTGTTTCAGGCGCTGGCGGTGGCGGGCTTGTGTTTGTCGGTGATCAGCACGGCGGTGCTGGCGGCGAGAGTGGATTCGTATCGCTGGCCGGCGGTAAGCAGCGCGCGAGTGGATATCGTCAACAGCAAGATCGTAGACACGGCAGAAGGGCGGTTGATTGAAGGCCAGGATGTGTTGGTGGAAAACGGAAAGATAGCGCGGATTGTCGGAGCGAGCGCGGACACCAGCAGCTGGAGCAAAGTGGATGCGAGGGGCGGGTATCTGGTGCCGGGATTGATCGATGTGCATGTGCACTTTCAGAGCGTGTCGCGATCGATCCTGTCGGCGCAAAGGGGTTTCGATTTTCCGTATTTCCTGGACGCGATGCTGGAGCAATACGCTCCGGAACGCCGGGAATTTTTGGAGAAGGGCATAACCGCGATTCGTTGCCTGGGAGGGCCAGCGGAATCCATGTATGAGATACGCGGGGAAGTGGCCCAGCACCGGCTGCTGGGGCCACGGATTTTCGCGGCGGGCCGGCTGGTGACTTCACCTGAGGGGCATCCCGCGAGCACCATCTGGCCGCGGGAAATCACGCGACAAGGAGCGATTCTGGCGAGCACCCCGGAAAACCTGATCGCGGGACTGGAGGAAAACTATCGTGAGGGGCCACCGGACGCGGTGAAGTTCATTTACGGGACGATTGGGTTAGCGCACGAGAGCATAAGCAAAGAGTTGCTGGATCGCGGGATTGCGTGGGCCAGTTCGAAACACCTGGCGAGTGTTGTACACGTGGAAACGGCGCAGGAGGCCAGCGAAGCGGTGGAGGCCGGCGCTACGGGTATCGAACATGTGGCCACGCTGGAACAGATGCCGGAGGAGTTGGTGGCCGCGATGGTGGCGCATCACACATTTGCGGACCCGACGTTTGGGGAGTACAAAACGGCGCTGACGCTGCGGAATGTTTCGCCATCAGAGATCGCCGCGCGCATGCCGGAAAAATATGCGTTTATTCGACGGCTGGACGCGGCCGGAGTGCCGTTGACGATTGGGACGGATGCGCCGTTGGTGGAATTTGGTAATGGCTATGACGACGAATTGGAGGAATTTGCGCGTGCGGGATTTGGTGCGGCGCAGATTCTGAAGTTCGCGACCATCAATAATGCCGCGTACTTGGGCAAGGCCGGCGAGCTTGGGCGAATTGCTGATGGATACGACGCGGCGATGCTTTTGGTGCGAGAGAATCCGCTGGCGGATGTTGGGGCGCTACGCAAGCCGGAGTGGGTGATGATCGACGGGCAGATTGTGACGGGGAAGGCCGGGCGGTGAGAGCGGTGGTGAGTGGCGAGAAGGAAGGATTCCTGTGGTGAGGATTGAAGGACAGAAGCCATTGGTGATAAGGTGTGCCTCCCAGAAGCATGATCCAAGGCCGGGTCCCCTGAAACAAAGAACGTGAATGAAGGAGGAATGAGCATGAGGAAGCAGGGAATTGGTGTGCTGGTTGTGTGTGTGTTGCTGACAGCCGCGGGAGTGGCGCAAACGCCGCCGGCGAAGCAGGCGGCCAGCGCAAAAAAGACGAGTGGTGGGGCCGGCGGCGGGGTGGTGGTGATGCCGGGCTCGGAGCAATGGATGGACATTCCCGCGGCAGCGCTGGTAGGCACGCCGTCGGTGGAGATGGGCGGAACGATGAAGATAGCGGTGCTACAGGGCGACCCGATGACGGCCGGGCGTTCGTACACGCTGCGGCTTTCGTGCACGGACGGAACCAAGATTGCGCCGCACTGGCACCCAACCACGGAGAATGTGACGGTGATCAAGGGCACATTTCTGCTGGGAATGGGAGCGAAGTGGGATGACGCGGCGATGAAAGAGATCCCGGTGGGAGGGTTTGCGTCCGCGCCAGCGCAAATGCGGCACTATGCCCAGTGCAAGGGGGATGGCGTACTACAGGTGAATGGCATTGCGCCGTTTGTGGTGAACTTTGTTGGGCCGGACGATGCCGGGCCGACGAAGAAGATGTAGCCGGCACCGCGATGGTGAGAAGAGTGGTGAAACGCCGGACTATTTGACCATTTCGACGTCGATTTGGATCACGACTTCGTCGCCAACCATCCCTTGCATATAGGTCATGCCGAAATCGCTCCGCTTGATGGTGGTGGATGCGGAAGCTCCGGTGCGTTGGCCCGGGCCCATGGGATTCTTGATGGGTGCGCCGGGACCTTCGACGTCGAGAGTGACCTCTTTCGTGACACCGTGAATGGTGAGATCGCCGGTGACGGCCAACTTGCCGGGGCCGGCGGAGGCGACGCGGGTGGACTTGAAGGTGATGGTGGGGTACTTGGCGACATCGAGGAAATGTTCGCTGCGAAGGTCGTTGTCGCGCATAGCGACGCGGGTATCGACAGAACTGGCATCGATGGTGACATTGACGGAAGACTTGGCGGGGTCTGCGGGGGAGTAAGAGACGTCACCGGCGACTTTGGTGAAGGTGCCCCGCACGGTGGAAATGCCCAGATGGCGCACGGAAAATTGCGCGGCAGAATGCGGACCATCGAGGTGCCACACGTCGGAATCGGGGGAGGCCCAGGCGGCAGGGAAGTGGACGACGAGAATGGAAGTGCAAACCGCGGCGACAACTAACCAGAGTGCGCGTCGGCGCATGTAGGTGAATCCTCCTTTGGGTAATAGCGATTTTGCGTTTGTGCCGAGGAGGCCGGAGCATGCGGCCGTCATCGGATGAGAAACGATAACACGAGCGGGCGAAGCGAGGACAGTTGGTGAGGGGAGGTTGGACTTCCGGGGGTGAGGCACTCGTGAAGCGGAAGTGGCGAGTGGCGAGAGCTAAGAAGAAAAAACTGAAGCAAAAGCGCGAGAATGCGGTGAAGGGAAGGCCCACAAAAATCGAGGGTGCGCGCCGCCGAAGGCGAGGAAGAATGCTGGCATGAATGCCAGCGCTACAAAACCGGCGCTGAACATGACTCGCAGACGTTTCGACATTGCTCAGGACGGGGTTGCCCAGGCCAGTCTGAAGACTGGCCACTACACAGCCAAGAATGGCTGTGCCACAAAGCCGGTCTGAAGATCGGCACTACACAAGCGAAGAAAAAAGCGCAGGGCGGGTATCGGCGAACGCATGCCCCACCCTCAGAAACCGAGGGTGGAGCACCCAGGCTACACCACTTTGCGAAGGCCAGTGATGACGCGCATGCGCATGGCGAAGATCCCGGGGATGATGCCGCTGACGAGACCAAACAACACGGCCAACAATAAACCCGACAAAAGGATTTGGGCAGAGATGACCAAGCTGGGAAGAATGCCGTTCAATTGTTTCGCCAGGATGGGCATGAAGATTCGAGCCAGAGCCAAACCTAAGACGCCCCCGAACAGAGCGGGTACCAGCGACTCTGCGATGACCAGATTGAGAAGAGCAAAATCGGAAAAACCAAGGGCCTTGAAAATGGCCAACTCCTGGGTACGCTCGCGAACAGCGATGGCCATGGTGTTACTGGTGACCAGCAAGAGGGTGAAGAAAACGACGGTGCCGACAAGCATGACCAGCGATTCGATATTGGTAAATTGTTTGACCACGTCGGCAGCCCAGGCGGATTCGACTTGGGTTTTGGTTTCGTAGGGAGAGTTGGCGAATTCCTGGTCGATAGCTTTGCAAATGCGAACGGATTCGTTGGCGTTATCGACGCGAAGGACATACCAGGCAACCTGCCCTTTCCTGTAGGGAGGAGCCTCTTCGTTCCAATAGTCCCAGTGAATCCAGAATTGGTTTTCGTCGTCCTGGGGACGTTGCCCGCGATAGATGCCAGCGAGATTGAGTTCCCAATCGCCGGTGCCATTGTAGGTGTCCTTAAAGGGTATGCGGTCGCCAATTTTCCAGTGAAAACGCTCGGCAATCTTAACGCCGGCAATGGCGCCTTGGCGGTCATTCAAGAAAGCGCGCCACTGATCGTCGGGGACGATGAAGTTGGGATAGACGTGGCGGTGGTTTTCCGGGTCGATGGCGAAACCTCCAAAAAAGGTATCTTGATAGGTTCCGGCGAACCAACTGATATAGGTGATGTATTTGATGCCGGGAGTGCGCAGAATCCTGTCTTTGTAATAAAGGGGAACGGTGTTGAGGAAAGAAGCGCGGTTAGTCACCAGAACGCGGTCGGCCACAGTAGCCTCGGCCCAGAAATGGAAGGCCCCCCAGACGACTTGCAGAAAGGCAAAGAGAAACAGGGCCACGGCGAAGGAGCCAATGGTTAGAAAAAGGCGCACCTTCTTGCGGAACAGGTTGGCGAGAATGATTCGCGCGAACTTCATGCGGCACCTCGCGCGTTTCGCTGGTGCAATGCTAAGGGCCTACTAGGGGCACTCGTGGGAGAGCTCCCTCCAGCAGGCTGATTTTCAGGTGTTGCGGGGAACTTGTCAGTGACACGAGACCACTGGTTCCCGCAAGGCAAAATTAGTGAAACAGGGGGTAAAGGGGCGGCGGGTGTTCGACGGGGAAACGGACGGGCACTAGCGGGAGACGGGCATGTAGCGTTCGAGGAAGATTGGTCATCCAACTGCGAGCCAGAAACAAGGAGGAGAGCATGCCGGGAAAATCGCCAAAAAAACGGAACGAATCGAATGCGTTTCGCAAAGAATTGATTTCACACTTCAGGGAAGGGAACGCGCACGCCGGATTTGACGCCGCGGTCAAAGATTTTCCGGCGGAACTGAGGGGCAAGCGTCCCCACGAACTTCCGCATTCGGCATACCAGTTGGTGGAACATTTGCGCATCGCGCAATGGGATATCGTGGAGTACGCGCTGAATCCAAAACACAAATCACCGGATTTTCCCGACGGCTACTGGCCGAAGTCATGGGAGCCGCCGGATGCGAAAGCGTGGGACAAATCGGTGGCGGCGTTCCGGGCGGATCGCAAGAAATTGGTGGCGGCACTGGAAAAGACGGACATTCTGGCTCCTATAACGCATGCGAATAATGAAACGCTGGCGTCGAAGACGGTGCTGCTGATCGATCACAATGCGTATCACCTGGGGCAACTGATTTTGCTGCGGCGATTGCTGAATGCATGGCCGGAGAAATAAGGGCAGAGGCGCTGGCTCGGCGACAAGGATCAGTGGTTTTCAGAGAGCACGCGCCGGAGCTGCAAGGCGATATCCAAAAGTTTCGGGCTATCGGTGTTGTCCAACAATACGATCAATTCCTTCTCTTTCGGAATGCGCTCGATCAGCGACTGGAATCCAAAGATCGCGCCGCCGTGCATCAGCACAGTTTCACCGGCGTTGGGGGAACCCGGCTTGGGAACGAGAATTCCCCAACCGAACCCGTAATTCTCCAGGTGCGGCTGGAACAGCAAGTCGCGCAGATTTGGCGGAAGCAGCCGCTGGCCATAGAGCGCCTGGTCCCACAGGAAAAGATCGCCCACGGTGGAGTACAGAGCGCCGGCAGCGAAGGGAATGGACAGGTCATAGAAGCGAGCATTCTGTAAGCCGTTGCTGGAACGCTCATATCCGGCGGCGCGGTGAGGGATTATCGCCTCGCTATGCGCATAACCCGAATCGTTCATGCCCACAGGGGTAAAGATTCGGTCCTTCAAGAGCTGCTCATACGAAGTGCCGGAAAGCTGCTCGAGAACCGCGCCAAGCAGGAAGTAGCCTGAGTTGCTGTAATGGAAGCGTGTTCCGGGTTCAAATTCCAAATCCCCACTACAAAACTTCTGGACAAAATCTTTGACGGTGTAGGTTGCCCTGCTGGCCGGGCTGTCCAAAAAACCGGGGAGGGATATGAAATTGGGGATACCCGAAGTGTGAGAGAGCAATTGCCTGATGGTGACGCGACTTCCTGTGTCCTTGCGGTAGTAGGGCAGATAGTCGGAGAGGCGGCCGTCCAGCTTGATTCTGCCTTCATTCACGAATTGCAAAACCAGCAAAGCGGTGAACTGCTTGGTCATCGAGCCGATTTCAAATTTGGTCTGCAAGTCGTTGGGAATTTTCCATTCCAGATTCGCGTACCCGAATGCGTGCTGGTACAGAATGCGAGCATCGCGAGCAACGAGCAGCGAACCGCTGAAGTCTCCGGCAGCAGCGCGCGCCTGCATAATTTCGTTCATTTGAAGGGCCAGCGTCGACGGCGCTTGCCGCGGGGCAGAAGCGAGTGTCGAGGCGATGAGTATGGCAACAAGAGAAGCGGGCCGTAGCAGGCTGAGAACACGGTTAGTCATTTGAGCGCCGCAAGGATGATAGCCTTAAGCGCAGCTGGCATGCCTGGAGAATCACTTCATTTGTATCGCCGAGGCTGAGGGCGAGCCGGGGCAGTCCGAAAAAGGCCGCGGGGCTCGCAAGACCTTTCGGCGTCGCCTCAGGGCATGCTCGGCCTGCACTACAGGCACGGCCGAGAAGACGATGCCTTTGCTGGCAAGGTGGGGCCAAAGAAGAAAATAGAAAACGACCAGATTCAGTGTGTTCGGAGGTAAATGCAAGAGCCTGGGATAACACGGGCGGGAGCAGAGCTCTCGCAGATGGGCCTGCGATAACAGATGGATTCTGTGCAAGCGGCAGCTGGGCTGCCGCACTCCGAAAGAAGCTTGACGGGCGGGCTACCCTAGTTTAATCTAGGCCTGTTTGAAATAGGCCTAGAGAGGACGAAGATGGTTGAAGGAAATGGGGAAGCGGAGCAGCGGGACCTGTTTCGCGGGGCACTGGAGATGATGATTTTGCAGTCGCTGAGGCGGCAGCCGATGCACGGGTATGCGTTGGTGCAAGAGATTCAGCAGCGGTCGGAGGATTTGTTACGGGTGGAAGAAGGCTCGCTGTACCCGGCGCTGCAACGGATGCTGAAAGCCGGGCTGGTGGAGGCCGAGTGGAAATTGTCGGCGACGAAGCGGCGGGTGCGCACCTACCGGATCACGCGAAATGGGACGAAACACCTGGAACGGGAGGTGTCGAAGTTTACGCGAATGCTGGAAGGAATCACGCGAGTGCTGGCGCCGGGTGAATCATGAACTGGGTGAAACGAATTTTTGCGAGAAGGCGGCTCGACCAGGAACTCTCCGAGGAGATGCGCGGGCACGTGGAGGAGTTGATCGAGGAGCTGGTGGGCCAGGGGATGCCGCGGAACGAGGCGACGGCCGCGGCGCGGAAGAGATTCGGGAACCTGACGCTGATTCAAGAGGATTGCCGGGAAGTGTGGCAGTGGGCGGTGGTGGACAACTTGTTGCTGCAGGTGAAATTGGCGGGGCGGCGCCTGTGGAACTCCCCCGGATTTGCGGCGGCGGCGACATTAACACTGGCGCTGGGCATAGGCGCAAATGTGGTGGTGTTCAGCGTGCTGAACGCGCTGCTGCTGAGGCCGCTGGACGCGCCACACCCGGAGAACGTATATCTGGCCAATCATTTTGTAAAAGAACAGCCAGGGTGGACCGCGCAATCGTATCGGGACTATTTGGATTTTCGCGATCGCCAGCAGGGATTCCAAGGATTAGCGGCGTATGGATTCATCCGGGTCGGTCTGAGCGCGGGCAACTCCACGATAAAAAGCTGGGGACATTCGGCGACGGGGAACTACTTCGACGTGCTGGAGCTGCAACCGGCAACGGGGCGTTTTTTCCATGCGAGCGACGAACATGGGCCGGGATCGGCGCCATTCATCGTGCTGAGTTATGACTTCTGGAGGCGGCAATTCGGGCAGGACCCGAATGTTATCGGGAAGACGATTGAGCTGAACCGCCATCCGCTGACGGTGATTGGGGTAGCTCCGGAAGGTTTCCACGGAATCGATCCGTTGTTCTGGCCGGATTATTGGCTGCCGATGATGGGTGCCGACGAGGTGACGGGATCGGATGACCGTCCGTATCGAGATCATTACTTTGTGATGGTGTTTGGCCGGTTGAAGCCCGGGATGACGCCGCAATTGGCGAACGATGATCTGAATCGCATCGCGATGCAGATGGCCAAGGAGGATCGCAAGGACGACGGGTTGGCTTCGCGGGTGGTGGCTCCGGGATTTGCCGGTGATGCGAATAGTCCGGTGAAAAAGGGGCTGCTGGGAATGATGCTGCTAGCGGTGCTGGTGTTGGTGGCGGCGTGCAGCAATCTGGCGAGCATATTTGCCGTGCGAACCGGGGATCGCAGCGGGGAATTGGCGGTGCGGATGGCGATCGGGTCGAGTTACTGGTGCATCTTGCGGGAGCTGCTGATCGAGGCGCTGCTGGTGTCGTTGGCGGGTGGATTGGTGGGGACGCTGGTGGCGAATGTGTTGCTGCGCGGGCTGACACATTGGCCGCTATACGGGGACTTGCCGGTGCATTTGTTGTTGGCGCCAGACACGCGGGTGTACTTGATAGCGCTGGCGCTTTCGGTGGTTAGCGGATTGCTGTTCGGGCTGCTGCCGGCGCGGAAAGTGTGGCGGACGGACCCGATCCAGGCGATCAAGAGCGGAGCGCTGGAGGTGCCGTCGTTCCGGCGTTTCGCGCTGAGAGACTTGCTGCTATGCGTGCAGATTGCGGTGTGCACGCTGCTGGTGACTGCATCGCTGGTGGCAGCGATGGGCATCCGAAGGAGTTTGCGTGTGCCGTTGGGGTTCGACGCGCAGGGAATCACGTTAGCCATGACCGATCTGGGCATGGCGGGATATTCGGGAGAAGCGGCGGTGGCGGTGGACAAACGCTTGCTGGAGGAGGCGCAGCATATCCCTGGAGTATCGGCGGCAGCGATTACGGATTACGTGCCGCTGCAAGGAAATGGAGCGGCGTGGTTTGTGTACCCGGAGCAGACCACAGAGTTTCTGCCGTCGCACATGGCGTTTCCGGCGATGACGTATCTGGTTTCGCCCGGCTATTTCCAGGCGGCGGGGACGCGATTGCTGGCGGGTCGAGATGTAAGTTGGCACGACGACCATACGACGCCCAATGTGGCGATCGTGAATGAAACGTTCGCGCGGAAACTGTTTGGTAGCACGAGTGTGGTGGGACGGCGGTTCGCGCTGTGGGCAACCGCAAGATACGAGATTGCGGGCGTGGTGCAAGACGGCAAGTACGGGTCACTGGATGAACCGGCACAGCCGGCGATGTTTCTGCCGCTGGCCCAAGGCGTAGGGGGAGTGATGTCGCCGAGTGTGGCGTTGCTGGTGCGGTCGACGCTGCCGCCGAGCCAAGTTATGCCGGAGCTGCGACGGATCGCCACGGCGGTGGAGCCGAGGGCGCCATTTGTGCTGGAGTCGTGGGACGATCAAGTTGACCGCGCGATGCTGGTGGCGCGCGCGGCGGCAACGGTTTTGGGGATTATGGGAGTGTTGGCGGCGATGCTGGCGATCACCGGAATTTTTGGGATGGCGTCGCACTCGGTGTCGAGGAGGATGCGAGAACAAGGCATTCGCATTGCGTTGGGGGCACAACGCTTGCAGTTGATGCGGTCGACGTTGGGACGGCCGCTGGCGCTGTTTGGTATGGGATTGTTGTTGGGGCTGGTGTTGGGCTGGTTCACCAGCCAGTTGTTAGAGCACCTGGTTTCGTTCGCGACGCCGCGGGAGCCACTGGTGTTGATCGAGGCGATTGTGGCGATGGTGGTAGTGGAAGTGGTGGCGACGGTGATTCCGGCGAGGCGAGTGTTGTCGGCGGATGCGGCGCAGTTGCTGAGGGAATTGTGAGCAGGAGTGCGCTCTGTAATCTTGTGATAGCCCTGGGCAGTTCCTGAGGGCGAGCTTCCGGACTACACGATGTAGGGAAGGAGCGCGGAGACGCGGCGGGAGTAGGCGTCGTAGGACTCGCCGAAATGGGCGCGCATCCACTTTTCTTCGAGGCGAAGCTTGGACCAAAGCGCGAGGAAACCGAGGAAGAAGGCGAGCAAGCCGCGCCACTCGCCGCGCGCGATCGCCGTACCGAGGACAGCGAGCAGCAGTCCGGTGTAAATAGGATGACGCACCAGAGCGTAGGGGCCGGTTGTGATGAGTTCGTGGTCCTGCTTGAGGGTGACGGCCTGGCTCCAGTTTTTGCCGAGATGCACACGAGCCCAGACGGAGAAGAGTAAGCCGCATGCGGTGACAGCCGCGCCGATCCAGAAAGACCAGAGCGAGGCGGGAAGGAACCGTCTGTTGAGGAAGTCCACTGGGAAGTGCGGAAGCGCGAGGAGCGCGAGGGAAGAAAGCATTAAGACCAGACGCAGGAGGCGGGAGAAGGAAGGCTCAATGCGTTCGGTGGCTTTTACGTCGGAGGCCATGATGCGCCAATAGACGATGTAAGCGAGCCACATGACAGGGAAGAGGTAGTCGTAGAGGAATCGCATGGTTGGCGCCGAGCCTTAGTTAGCGCGGTTGGAATTGATTATACGAACAAGGATTGGATGGGAAGAAGGGAAATGTGTGTGGGGGAGAGTCACAGAGGGAATGGTCCCCGCGCCCGCCCACAAGGGGTGGGCATCGCGTGAGGAGGAAGTGGCGAGTGGCGAGTGGCGAGAGAAGAGCAAAGAAAAAGCGCTAAGACCCAGCAAGAGAACGTGAGACCCACCCTCATGAAATCGAGGGGCATCCCGGCGGAGGTGAGGAAGAATGCTGGCATGAATGCCAGCGCTACACGGAGCAAACGATCGAGCCTTTCGAAGGTGGGGCACCCGACCCGGGCGAGTGACGGGTGGCCCTTCGCGCAAGGCGCTCAGGGCAAGCGAGTGGGGAGAAAACCGAAGAGAGATTCTTTCCGCAATAGGCGCGGAGGAGAGATTCTTTTGGCAAAGGACGCGGAAAAGAAGAGAGATTCTTCGCTTCGAGGACTCCGCTCAGAATGACGTGCTTATTTTTGCTTTGGGACAAGACGCAGAGGCTGAGATCCCCTCGAGGTTTACGGCCCGCCTAAGAAGGCAGGGCCCTACAAGCAGGCACAGATTGCCGGCAAGATGCCGGCGCTACCAGGAAAAGCGGCGGCCTTCGAGCACTTCAGGGCGACACGTATGAACCAAGGCACAGGTTAGAGGCGGAGGGAGAGGCCGCGGCGAACGAGGATGGTGGTGAAGGCGAGGACAAGGGCGGTCAGCAGGACGGACTTGAAAACGCCGAAAAGACCGGCGGTGCCAAAGGTGGTCAGAGAATAGAGTGGGGGGAGTAGAAAGGGAATGAACGGCAGGAAGTACGCCAACAGGGGATTTTGGCCCGCGGGTTTGGCGAAATTGGCCCAGGGCTTCCAACCTTTAATATCGGCGACCCAATACAGCAGCAGAGCGATGAGGAGATTGGCAGCGGTGCAATAGAGGCACCAGGTGGGTGTGTCGGCATTCTTGGAAATGCCCAGTGGCTGGAGGGCAAAGCCCAGAGCAAACAGGACGGCAGCGGAGATGAGGAGCCAGAGCGCTTTGCGGGCGAAGGTAGAGGTAGAGAAGTGCGCAGCGATGGAAGAACGCGGGAGCGTAGGGGCGAGAGTGTCGGGTAGAAGAACGAAAGAGGCGAGGACGCCGGACATGGTCAGCGAAGATAAACCGGCCTCGAAGGGAAACCAGTGGAAGGGCAGGTTGAGCCCGAACCAATCGACAACGGAGAGGGTGTTAAGCGCGACCATGACGCCGAAGCTGGCGGCGAGCAGCGCGAAGCGCTTGGCGAACAACAGATAGAGAGCACTGCACAGCAGGTAAGCCCACGCCAACAATCCGAGAATCTCCACGTAGGAAAAATCGAGAGTGGCGGGGTGGCCGTCGGGAGTGACACGGCGAAAGATCAGGAACAGAGCAGCAAGAAGAGCTAAGCCAGAGTAGCGGATGGCGCGAGCCAGCGCTTTGTGACGGGCTTCGCGGGGAAAGCGCACCCAGGCGAGGGCGATGGCGACAAAGCCCAAAGCGGTCCACCAGGTTTGGCTGATGTGCGTGTAGCGGGCGCTGACGTTTGGGGCGTTGGCGATGAACAGACCGAGAGCGAGGAGGCTGATCGACCGGCCGACGATGTGCGCGCAGAGTTGCAGGTTGGTGTGGCCGCGAGCGATGCGCGATTGTAACGACAGGGGAATGGCCATGCCCATCAAGAAAAGGAAACCGGGAAAGACCATGTCAACGTAGGTCATGCCGTCGACGTCGCCGCGGTGGTAGGTCCACCAAGGGAGGCCGCGAACTTCGGCGAGGTTGTTGACGAGGATCATTAGGAGGACGTTCAAGCCTCGGAAGATGTCGATAGAGACGACGCGGGGCGGGGCGGGCAAGGCTTTGTCTGGCGTGGAGGCTACGGTCTCGAGGGTAGTGGTGGCCACGTTGTGCTCGGGTGCGGCTTAGGGCTAAGGGTGTTGTAGGGGAAAAAGGGGCAGAGCGCCGTGACCGGAGTCACGGGAGAAGCGGGGAGTGGAACCGGGGAGAAAAAAGTGGGAGCAAGGCTCCGCGGATGGATTTGCGATGGGCACAGATTTTTAAGCAGGCGGGAGCAGGGCTCCCGCACTCCAAAAAGACTGACGCGGAAAGTGAGTGCCGAATACGGAACTGGAGGCGTTTGACTTGGGGGGAAGTGGGCCTCTAAGATGGCCAAACCATGGCGAAGGATGACGGACTGATTGGCCAAATCATTTCGCATTACCAGATCATCGAGAAGTTGGGCGGCGGGGGAATGGGCGTGGTGTACAAGGCCGAAGACACGCGCCTGCACCGGTTCGTAGCGCTGAAGTTTTTGCCCGATGAAGTGGCTAAGGATCCCCAGGCCCTGGCGCGATTCCAGCGCGAAGCGGAAGCGGCTTCGGCGCTGAACCATCCCAACATCTGCACGATTTATGACATTGGGGAAGAGAATGGCGTGGCGTTCATTGGCATGGAGTTTCTGGAAGGCCAGACGCTGAAGCACATGATTGCGGGCCGTCCGATGGAACTGGAAGAACTGCTGGACATCGCCATTGACGTGGCGGACGGACTGGACGCGGCACACGCCAAGGGAATTGTTCACCGGGACATTAAGCCGGCGAACATTTTTGTAACCGCGCGGGGCCACGCAAAAATACTGGATTTTGGGCTGGCGAAGGTGAGTTCTCCGAAGATGAGCGCGCCGAAAGTGAGTGTGGCCAGCGCAGACAGCTTGGCGACGGTGGGAGTGGATACGGCGCAACTGACCAGCCCAGGAAGCACGCTGGGGACAATGGCGTACATGTCGCCGGAACAGGTGCGGGGGAAGGAACTGGATGCGCGCACGGACCTGTTTTCGTTTGGGGCGGTGTTGTACGAAATGGCGACGGGAACGCTGCCTTTCCGCGGGGATACTTCGGGAGTGATTTCCGACGCGATTCTGAACCGGCCATTCTTGAGTCCGTTGCGGCTCAACCCCGATTTGCCGGCGAAGTTGGAAGACATCATTGGCAAGGCGCTGGAGAAGGACCGCGATTTGCGGTACCGGTCGGCCGCGGACATTTACACGGACCTGAAGCGGCTGCGCAGGGATACGGACTCGGGAAGGATGCTGGCTTCGGGAAGCGCAGCAGTGGAGCCGGTGGTTTCGCCGATGACCAGTGGGACGAGTTCCGCGAGTGTTAGCGTACCGGCGACGACCGCGACGAGTGTCTCCGGTAGGAAGCGGTACTTATGGGTGGCAGCGGCGGCAGCGGTGATTGTCGCAGGTGTTGCGGCGTACCATTTTTTGCCGGGAAAGGGCGGACCAACGGGGCCGGCGACGATTGAACGAGTGAGCCGCTGGAACAAGCCGATCATAGGGGCAACGCTGTCTCCGGACGGGCACACGTTCGCGTTTGCATCGCCAGCCGGGGGAGTGAATCAAATTTTCGTGATGCTGACCTCGGGCGGAGAGCCGCTGCAATTGACCAATGATTCGGTCGATAAGGTTGTGGACAGTTTTTCGCCGGATGGCACAGAGGTTTATTACGAAGGCAGCTATGTAGGCGGGGAAGTGTGGAGCGTTCCGACGCTGGGAGGAACGCCCACACGAGTGGTTCTGGGAAGGAATTTGGTGACGTCGGCGGCAGATGGCGCGATGTACTTTTTCCGAGCGGGGAACAATGCGATCTACCGTAAGGCGAGAGGGTCGATTGACGAACAACTGGTGGTGGACCTGGCGAGCCAGGGGATGCTGCCGTCGGAAATGTTGGTGTACCCAGACGGGAAAGATTTGCTGGTGCCCGCCGGACCAGCGAGCACGCCATTGGGGCTGCCGGCGAGCGTCTCGTTGTACAAGGTGAATGTGGGCAGTCACGCGGCGACGAAATTAGCCGAGGTGGCAGGAACGCCGAACCAGTTCAAGTGGAGTCAGCCCGGGAAGACGGTGCTGGCAAGCCGAACGGTGAACGACGTCACCAATATTTGGGAATACAGTCTGGGCGACGGGGCATTGCGTCAGGTGACGTTTGGGGCGGGGGCGGACAGTTCGCCAATGCCCGATCATTCCGGGAAAGAGTTGTACTTCGTGACCGGAAGGGAGAGTGGAGCGCTGACGGTATACAACACCAAGAGCAAACAATCGTTCGATGTGGTGTCGGACAGCGCGACGCAACCGGTGATCAGCTTTGATGGCAGATATGTGAACTACCTGACGATGTTAGGGCCACAGCATCAGGAACTGTGGATTGCGGGCATCGATGGGGGAAACAAGGTAAAGCTTACATCGTCGGCGAATCTGGTCACCTTGGCGGTATCTCCGGACAATTCGTTGATTTTCTTTGGGGATGCGGTAGGAGAGATGTCCAAAGTGTATTTGGTGAAAAACGACGGAAGCGGATTGCGGCAAGTGCCGTGGACGGGAGCGAATATTGGCTGGGGGATGTGGAGCGAGGACGGGAAGACTTTGTACTTTAGCGGATATGTAAAAGACCCGGCGAAGGTGGTGATCTGGAAGTCGGCCGAGCCGTACACCAGCGTGGAACAAGTGGATGAAAATTGCGGATATGTGCAGGATGTGTCGCCGGACGGAAAACATTTGCTGGCGGGAAATGCGCCGGGAGGCGGGCTGGGAATTTACGATTTTTCGTTGGCGGACAAGAAATGCACGATGCTGCTGCCGGATTTGGTGACGTTGGACATCAAATTTGCTACAGACGGCAAGTCGATTTTGTACCTTTCGGCGTCGCATGGAGAGACGGTGATTTACCGGCAGCCGTGGCGCGATGGGAAGTTGAATGGACCGCGCCAGCCGGTGGCAAAAGTACCGTTTGCGTTCCGGCAAGGGTTTGCGGGGAATGCGTATGATTTCAGCAGGGACGTGTCGACGATCGTGTACGCGAGGCCCGGCGGGCAAGCCGACTTGTACCGGGTGAAGCAGGAGTAGGGAAGGCGCGGGCGGGCGACGGGCGAGGCGGGACGGAGAATGCGATGCAAGTGAATCCGCACTTGGCGTTTAATGGCGAGTGTGAAGCGGCGTTTCGGTTTTATGGAAACTGTCTGGGAGGCAAGATCAGCTTCCTGATGAGCTATGGAGATTCACCGATGGCGGCGGAAGTCCCGAGCGACTGGAGAAATAAGATCCTGCACGCCACGCTGGAAGTGGGTTCGTATCGAATCACTGGGGCGGATGTACCGCCAGGGCAGTACAGGAGACCGGAGGGATTCTCGGTGGCGCTCAACGTGGTGGCCGCGGAGGAGGCGGAGCAAGTGTTCCGCGGGTTATCGGAAGGCGGCACCATCCAAGTGGCATTGCAAGAAACGTTCTGGGCCGTACGGTTTGGGATGGTGGTCGACCGGTATGGGATTCCGTGGATGGTCAACTGTGGCCGGCCGCAAAACTAGCGGGAGACAGAGTTACAGCTTACAAATTGTGATGGCGGTGTTGGCGGCATTGTTGCTGACGCCAGTGGCGAAGGCGCAGAAAACTGTTTCATTAACCAGCGCTGATGGCCGATGCGTGGACGCAGCTGTTTGCGAAGAGAGTCTTTGGCATGGAAATGGCAGAACAATCAAAGGAAGCGTTGGCGGAGATTCGAGACGTCCTGCTGGAAACGTACGCGGTGAACGACGCGATGAACCAGCTGCTGTTGGCGCACTTGGACCGGCGAGCTTGGCGAGGGCGGCTGCCGGGAGTGAAGCCGAACAGCGGGCGAACGATTGGGGCGATCTTCGCGCACCTGCACAATAGCCGGCTGGTGTGGCTGAAACATTCGGCGCCGCACTTGAAATGCCCGGCGGCGTTGGACCCGGACCGTTGCACCATGAAACAAGCCGCGCGCGCTCACAAAGAAAGCGCGTCACAGTGCCTGCGGATGCTGTCGGATGCGTTGTCGGCGGAAACAAACAGGAAGGTGAAGAAATTCTCGCGGGGAAGCTGGGTGCCGGAGTGGCCTGCGGGAGGAAGCATGTTCACATATATGTTTTCGCACGAGGCGCACCACCGAGGGCAGATCATCATGCTGGCGCACCAGTTGGGCTACCGGCTGCCGGATCGGGCTTGGGGCGGGATTTGGCAGTGGAATAAATTGTGGAAGGAGCATGGGTTTGCGAAGAGGCCGCGGTGAGGGGCATAAAGACAAGCAGTTTATTTCACTCGGGTTTTTGCGTGTACTGTGCAGACCCTGTAGTACAACGTGAGCAGGAGTCGAGAGATTCCCGCTCAGCCACTAGCAGATCACGGATTTGAGCGAGTGCCCGCCAACTTTTGCATCGTGATCTTAGCCGGTGAGGTCTGCACCTACTTTTCTGGTAAGCCGACCTCTCAGACACAACTGACAGTTTTGGTATAGAATTCGTCAAGATAATCGCTCCACAAATCCGATTCCGAACAATTAGAGACCTGGAAGGAGAGCAACGTGGGTTTAGAGTTGCGTGCGTTCCTAGTCTTGCTTTTGCTTTCGTTGGCTGTGCCAACGGTTCTATTTCTTTCGCTGCGCACCAGTCTTCGGCACCTGCTGCAACAAGCCGTGAAGACCGACGCTGGAGTCACGTTCTACCTTCGGTCTTTTCTTCTGACTCTTTTCCTCGCTGCTCTCTCAGCGGTCGCTGGAGCCTCGGCGGCCGTAGGAACCGCATTTAACGCGCTACCCGACTCTCGCGCTACAGACTACGTGTGGAGGGACGGCCTGTCCCGGACCCTGGAGAGAACACTTTGGGTCACAATAGCTTATGCGGTCCTCATTACTATTCTTGTCGCCACGTCGAAAATCAAAGATAACAAATGATCATCCCTAGCCGGGATTTGCCCTTAGGTCCTGGTTAACGCTAGAGTTTTATCGGACGTGCATTCACGCGTGGGCGTAGATGTGGCCGAGGTGCTCTGCGCACGTTCGATAAAACCGTTTGAGGGTGGCCGCTGGCGGTTGCGGCGGACGCGGGCTGACGGCAGCCCCCAA
>DASPVD010000021.1:0-45524 GCA_035622555.1 Candidatus Eremiobacteraceae bacterium
CTACCTGCTCGCACCGAGCAAATATCGTGCCCTCGAGCTGGTGGGAGACTATTTTGCTGACGCTGGTCAGCAGGACACACTGAAGGACGGCAAGTTCGTGGTCCGCCAACTCGATTTGAACGATGAACAAATCCTCCGCCCAGAGAGATGCCGGACTTGCCCTCTGAATGAATAGGTTTTGTTGAGTCGTCTATGTCTTGAGATGCGCGTTAAAGAAAGCCACAGTGCGTTGGAGGGCATCCTGCGCCGAGGGCTCATGATAGCCGATTTCCATGACTCTTATCATTTTGAACAAAACATTCTTGTGGTCATTGAGAAAGGAGTGTCCAGCATCAGGATATTCCTTTACATCATGAGCCACGACAACCCTCGTCAATTCATGCACCAGTTCGGCAGCAACCCCGCGTAGTTGCCAACAATAGGACAGGCACCTGCCAGTATTTCCTCGGCGTCCTTCGGCAGTGGCCCTGCCGAGTCAGCCAGGCGCGGGCAGTCTCAATGTCCTCGAAGAATTTTCCCTGGCGGGCTGCCGCATCGCGGATCATTGCGCGAATGCAGGCGAGCTTCCCTCCTGGGTGGTACAGATCGGGTGCCACAGCAAGATAGCCTTCGCGCAAGCCAATCGGCCTGATTCTTCAGGTCCAGGCCCGTTCCCTTGAGGAAGTGCTAACCAGGCAGCCATCTCACCTAACTGGCCGGAAATTTTTACCTCAGCCATTGCATTTTCCCCATCGTGAGGAAGCAATTTACCCGGGTAGTCTAACGGTGCGGATGACCTCAGTCTTCAGTTTCATTCTCCGTCCAAGGTGTGGATGGCGTTTCGGCCCTGGTGATTTCGGCAGTTCCTCAAGTGTAGCTCGTGACAGAAACGGATTAACTCCAGCGAACTAAGTCGTCTTAAGTCCCGGTAAGTTCTCTAAAGGGAGAAGTTTGATCAACCGGAAATGTTCCGGCTAGTACCTCGTTTCCCCCAAAGCTCCGGGCATTTGCCAGTACGTTGTGTTTGGGCATGTCGTTTGATGTCCAACACTGCATTTATCGCTGCAAGAGCGTATGTGTATTTTGGGGGTGGCCAATGCCGATCACAAAAGAACTTACGGTGTTAGTCGAGGATCGGCCAAGCATGCTCGGAAAAATCTGCCAGGCACTCGCCGATCAAGAGGTGAACATACTCGCACTTGAATCTTTCCCGACCCGGGGCAAATTCGTAACTCGATTTATCGTAGACAATCCGGATACTGCCAAAACAGTCCTGAACACCGAGAAGCTAACGTACGTCGAGAAAGACATTGTACAAATCAAAATTCAGCATCGCCCCGGCGAAATTGCGCGGCTGGCGTCTCGCTTAGGGAAGGCGAATATCAATATCCATTATGCATATTGTGGGTTAGAGCCAACCACGAATGCGCCTTTGGTCTTTTTCGGAGTTGCAGACGTCAGCAAGGCTGCCTCAGTTCTTGAACGCGCGGCAGCCGCTCGCGGGACGCGATGAAAAAAATAGATCTCTTCCTTAGGCCTACGGAATACTGCCCGGTGCGTTGCCTCACGGCTGCTAAGAGGAACGGAAGGAAAAAACCGCCAAGGCTGCCCGCTGCGCCGACCAACCCAGTGAGAATGCCGACGCGGCCTGCGGAGCGCTGTGGCACTAGTTGCCCTGACCACCGAGGGAAACGCAGCGGCTCCGTTTCGCTCGCGTTCCTTGAAAGCATGATTCCTGCCATTCTATGGACTCATGGTTTGGTTGTGGGTGCGGTTGAGTCCGCGGAGGGTTGTCTTTCGCCCACCAATGGAGCTATCCGTTTCCGGCGCTTTTGGCAATGACCATCTGACGCTTTTCGATCGGCACAAACTCACGCGCGCGGTTCCCAACATAGACTTGCCGGGGCCTCGCGATCTTCTGCTCTGAGTCCGTTAGCATCTCTTGCCACTGTGCCAGCCAGCCAACCGTACGCGGAATCGCAAAGAGCACGGTGAACATCTCCGGCTTGAAGCCCATGGCCTCATAGATGATCCCGGAGTAGAAATCGACGTTTGGATACAGCTTGCGCTGCACGAAGTAATCGTCTTCCAGGGCAATCCGCTCCAATTCGAGGGCCAACTCGATCTTCGGATTGCGTCCGGTAACTTCGAATACCTTTTCGGCAGCCCATTTGATCACTCTCGCGCGCGGATCGTAGTTCTTGTAGACGCGGTGCCCGAAGCCCATCAGTTTGCCGTGTCCTTCCTTGACTTGCTTAATGTAGCTGGGCACTTTCTCCTTGGATCCGATCTCGTCGAGCATCCGGAGAACTTCCTCGTTTGCACCTCCATGCAGCGGACCCGACAACGCTGCGGCTGCTGCGGCCGTTGCAAGATAAGGATCGGCATGAGAGCTTCCCACCGAACGCATGGTGTTAGCGCTGCAATTCTGCTCATGGTCCGCGTGTAAGACAAAGAGAATGTCCAGTGCACGTTCCAGCACCGGGTTCGCTACATATTTCGGCTCGACCATGCGCCAAAGCATGTTCATGAAGTTTGCGGTGTAGCTCAGATCGTTATCCGGATAGACATAAGGGAAACCCAGGCTGTGTCGGTAAGACATCGCCGCAATGGAAGGCATCTTCCCTATCAGTCGCTTGATCTGCCGCAGGCGGTTGGCAGGATCATGAACCGCGCGAGCCTCTGGGTACACCGTAGCCAAAGCCGCTACGGTACTGACCAACAAGGCCATCGGGTGAGCATCGTGGCGGAAACCTTCCATGAACCTCTTGGTGGTTTCGTGCACCATGGTGTGATGAGTGATCTCGTAGACCCAATTCTTCAGTTCAGCCTCATTCGGGAGGGACCCGAACAGCAGCAAGTAAGCGACCTCCAGGAAAGTGCAGTGCTCGGCCAAGACTTCGATGGGGTAACCGCGATACTCCAGAATTCCTCGTTCACCGTCGATGAAGGTGATGGCGCTCCGGCACGAAGCCGTATTCATGAACGCGGGATCGTAGGTCATCAGCCCAAAGTCGTCTGGCCCAGTCTTTACTTGCCGAAGGTCCATGGCCCGGATGGTTCCGTTCTCCATGGGCAACGTGTATACGTGACAAGTACGGTTATCAGTAATCGAAATACTTTCATTTGACATGGTGCCTTCTCCTCTTCAAGCCCGCCGCCCAGAACTCGCTCCCGGCTGGCTTTCCACTCTCGGAATTTCCACTCACAGAATTAGGAAGATCCCCCTTGCGCTCCTAATGAAACGCATCCGTCTTTAGCGCCAACGCCCGCTCACCCGAGGTTTCTGCCGAGTACAAATCGACTAAACGAAACCGAGTTGCGTCCAAACGCTGGCCCATGATTTCAACCGTACGCTTGAGAAGCTCATAGCCAAGATCGGAGTTCTTTTCACATTTCACCCGCAGACACCTACCATTCACGGCAATGGCACTGACAGGTTCAACGGCACGTGCGCCGAAACGCCAGCGATATGGAGGAACTAGCCAGGACCATCCTAAGACTTCACCAGCTTCTACGGTTTCCACGCTGAGAGACGGGCATTGTGACGAGTGAATCTCCAGCAGGACCTTGCCTTGACGTATCAGATAGAAATGATTGGCCTCACCTCCATCGCGAAACAGATGGTGGCCCTTATCGAATCGAACATTCGAGGCGCAACCTGTGAGCAGATCGATGTAGTTAGCTTCAAGGCCCTTGCAGAAGGGATGTTCCGAGATGACCCGACCCAGGTTCTCCACGGCGGCCTCTCGCAGCTAGAATCGTGACCGCGACCCGTAAGTGCCGGGAACATACGTTCTACGGGTGCGCTCAACGCGACCCTGCTGACGGCGGCGATGGTCACACATCACTGCGACGAAGGCTGTGCCGGCCGTCACAACGCTCACAGCCCTTTGTGACGCTACGTCACACGACCTCCGGTTTTCATCACAGCCGCTCGAATAGTCGTGGCAGTTCCTCATGGCGGAGCACTCGCAATGCTCCTTCCACCAGCGCTTGGAGTTCATCTTCACCTGGGTAGACCACTATTGGAGCGATCCAACGCACACGCTCCTGGATCGCCGAAACTAATTGCTGGGAATGTGCCATGCCACCCGTCAGAAGAATCGCATCCACACTCCCGTTCAACACCGTCGCCATCGCACCGACCTCTTTGGCGATCTGATAAATCATTGCATCATAGACGGTACGGGCCTTTTCCTCACCGGAGGCGATTCGCTGCTCCACCTCACGCAGGTCTCTAGTGCCTAAATAGGAGTACAGGCCGCCCTCGCGAAACAAGCTCTCTTCCAGCTGTTTTCGAGTGTGCTTCCCACTGAAGCATAGCTCCACCAACTGCATCGCTGGTACGCCACCCGCTCGCTCCGTGGAAAACGCTCCCTCCTCACGCGAGTTCGTTACGTCCGTCATGCGGCCGTTTATGTGCGCGGAAACCGAAATACCGCTTCCCAAGTGCGCTACCAGCAATCGCAATGATTCGTAGGGCTTAGCGCGTTCCCGTGCGTAGCGCTTGGCTACTGCTTTGGAATTGAGCGCATGCGACAGGCATTGCCGCTCCAGCAGCGCTGACCCCGACAGTCGCACATAGGGCGGCCACTCGTCGACACAGACCGGGTCAACCACGTACGCCGGTACTCCAGCCTTTTGTGCCAGCCCGTGGGCCAGGAAGGCGCCCAGGTTCGACGCATGTTCACCGCGCTTGGCCAGCCGCAACTCGTCAAGCATGGAGTCGTTCACAAGGTATGTGCCGCTGGCTAACGGAGGCAGAAGGCCACCGCGTCCGACTACGGCATGCAGCTCATGAATTTTGACTCCCGACTCCAAGAGCGTACTTTCAATTTGGGCACAACGAAACCGCTGCTGGTCGACAATAGGCTGGCCGCGGAACTGTGCCATTTCCATTTCAGAATGCCGAATGGTTCTTGTGAACTGTGGACTCTTGTCCTCGTACAGCCCCAATTTCGTGGAAGTCGATCCGGGATTAATGGCGAGAATTCTAAGACTGTCCGGCAGCAAAGACTACCCCCAAGGCAATCGAATTCAGTTTGTCGTCAACGCTTTCGACGCGCGATGGAATCAGAATTGGTATCCTCGCACCTACAACAACATGAGCGCATTGCGACCCACCTAGGTACTTCGCTGACTTGCCCAACAGGTTGCCCGCCTCGATATTGGGAACCACCAGGCAATCCGCGCGGCCGGCCACCGGGTGGGCAATGTTTTTAGCCTGAGCCGCTGACTCTAGCAGTGCGCCGTCGAGCGCAAGGGGACCGAACACTTCGGCCACACCGAACTGACCGGCTTTACCCATCTCGGTGAGTGTTTGTGCATCCACGGTAGAGGGTACGGATGCACTGACGGCTTCCGTGGCACTCATGATGGCAATCCTTGGGCATCGTACTCCCAGGCAATGTAAAACCTCGATTGCGTTCTGTACAATTTGGTTTTTCTGTTCCAGATTTGGTGCGACATTCAGCCCGCCATCGGTAATCCCAACCAGCCTGAGATGGCCCGCCAATCTGTCCTCATAAAGGAGAACATCGCTCAACAGCCGTCCTGTGCGGAGTTCCGTTTTGTGGTCCAGAACGGCGTGCAAAAGCTGATCGGTGCGCAGATGGCCCTTCAGCAGCAGGTCCACCCGCCTGTCGCGCGCCATTATCGTGGCGACTTGCGCAGCGTCGTCCGCACCGACAAACTCCGCTCTGGCCATCAGCGTGGAAAGCCCCAGCGCTTCCGCTGCCATGAGGGTTTTCCGCTCATCACCGATCAGCACCGGAATTGCAATTCCAAGCTGCAGTGCGGCGTCCGCGGCGGTCAAGGCTAACTGGTCCTCTGATGCAACTACACCTACGCGACGTGGACCTGTTGCCTGCGCACGGAGACGCAGCTCTCTGAAATTCTTCAGGTCTCCAGGGTGGTGTGAAGCAGTGGCGCTCATTGTGAATACGATGCTTGCGCAGTTCGACAGCGACCGACAGTGAGGTAGATCACAAGAACCTTCTTCGGCCTCGGGATGGCCTGCCCTCCGTTTTGATCCAGTCATAATTTAGTGCCTCGGGGCTTTTGCACATCCGGCTGAGCCCACGCGGGCGTGGGCAGGCGACCGATGGGGGGTTAGACGCAGCGCTACCTGGTGATCTTTGCGGGCATTTAGAGTGAGCTTGTCATTTGCGCGCTGGCCACGCTGGTCTGGGCCCTTAGTATGCCGGGCACCTTCCTGAACGAACTTGCATACTGGGCGTTGCTGCTAATTGGAATCGAGACCTTAATCTGGAATCTCAATCCCTTCATGCAGGCGGATGGATACTACGCCCTTGCGGACTATTGGGGCCTCGACAACCTTGCCGAAAACGCGCAGCAATATCTGTGGGCATGGATGCGAAAAAATGTTTTAGGGCAGAGCCGGCAACTGCCGGAGCATACACCGCGGGAAAGCCGCATCCTTTTGGCATACGGTGCCGCCTGTGTGCTCAACATGATCGTGCTTGCCGTCACATCCTTTCTTTTCGTGAAAGATATCCTGCTCCCGCAGTTCGGTGATTCGGTATACCTCCTACTCGGAGCGCTCCTCTTCCTCTTTGCCAGGGATACTTTGCGAAGCTTGTTGAACCTAGGGAAGGACTACGTACATTACAGAACCACACCGTGTTTTGCCAGTTCCGGGATAATGTGGTCGCGGCGGTTAAATCTCTCCCGCAACTGCCGGAGCAATTCGACGCGAATGGCGAGTAACTTTGCTCTTTTCAGCAGCGGTGTGCGGTCGTCGAGCGCTTCGGCTAGAACGCGATCGTTGAAATCCAACCAGCCCAAATCACGATCCAGCCAGACGTCCGAGAGCCGTTGGGACACTTCCCGATTCAGAACGCCATTGTCGCCAATCGATACCCTAGCTGGGGCGCCGCACATAATGATCTCCGTAGGACACTTTCCTTTTTCCGTAGCAGCACGGCTATCGCGGCGAACTGCGCTGCAATTCCACCGCAGCGAACTTCAAAGATAGATGAATACCCATTCTGATAGAGTCCTACCAGCCGGACCACTTAACCAAATGGCTTCGCAACGCGTCCGTGGGTGAGCCGCTGTTGAAGCCCCCTAATCGCCCACCGCAGAAGCGACGTTCGAGGCCGGTTCCGAAGTGGCGACCGCGGTGGCTGAAGCCCAGGTGATCAGTCCGGGCACGAACGGTGTAACCATATCGGGATGATAAGGCAGGATACGAATCGCATAGCCGAAAGACCCGCTCTTATCTGTGCGTAAGGAGCCCTCAAAACGGTAGCAGCCGTTGCCTTCGCTGCCGGAAGCGGCCATAGAAGTGATCTTCGCAGATTTGATCTCGTCGTGAGCATCGACGCGTCCGGAGAGGATCTGCACCGTGACGTCGTCGGGAGTCAACGAGTCCAGAAAAACCTTTGCGGAGAGCGGGATCTCATTGCCGAGATTGAATTCGCCGAAGTTGTTCGAAACGGATTTGATCTCGAGATGTGGCCAGGCAAATTCGACGCGAGCGCGCCAGGCAGCGAGCTCGCGTGCGCGGGCCGCGTTGTCTGCCTGAAGATGAAGATGGCGGCGATGGGCGCTGAGATAGTATTCGTCAGTGTACTGCATGACCATCCGGTGCATGTTAAATTCCGGACAAAGACGAATGATGGAAGCTTTCATGCGATCAATCCACTTGGGCGGTAAACCGTCGGCGCGACGCTCATAGAAAGCAGGAACGATTTCTTTTTCGAGGAGCTGGTACAACGCTTCTGCTTCGACTTGATCCTGGTAAGCCTGATCCCGATAAGACTCGCCTTTCCCGATGGCCCAACCGACTTCATGGCCTGACTCGAGGCCCATCTGCCAGGCTTCATCCCACCAACCATCAAGAGTGCTGACGTTAAGCCCGCCGTTGGCCTGGGCCTTCATTCCGCTTGTACCACTGGCCTCCTGCGGGCGCAATGGTGTGTTGAGCCACACGTCACAGCCTTGGACCATGTAGCGCGCAACAGCAACGTCGTAGTCTTCCAAGAAGACGAGGCGGCGACGAAATTCGCCGCGGGCGGCAAGATCAACGATCGCTTTGATGAGTTGTTTGCCCCAGTCGTCGCGGGGATGCGCTTTGCCCGCGTAGATGATTTGCACCGGGCGGTGAGGATCATTCAGCATGCGTGAGAGACGCTCGGGATCGCGAAGAAGCAGTGTCGCGCGCTTGTATGTTGCAAAGCGGCGGCCAAAGCCAACGGTGAGCGCTTCTGGCGAAAGCACTTCATCGGCTTCATCGATAGCGGCCTGCGAGGCGCCACGATTTTTGAGCTGGTCTCTCAAGCGACGCCGGGCAAAAGCGACGAGACGCTCGCGTCGGCGTTCGTGAGTGCGCCAAAGTTCTCCGCCAGGAATGGATTGCGTGCGTTCCCAGAGTTTAGCGTCAGCGGGCTCTTCGCGCCACTTGGGACCGAGATAGCGGTCGTAAAGCTGGTTCATTTCGAGGGAGACCCAACTGCGAAAATGGACGCCGTTGGTCACGTGGCCGATCGGCACTTCGTCTTCCGGAACACCGAGCCAGGTGGAATTCCACATGTGACGGCTAACGGAACCATGGAGCTTGCTGACAGCGTTGCTGAAGGCGGCGAGACGAAGGGCGAGCACGGTCATGCAGAAATCTTCATTGTCGTTCGAGGGATCCTGGCGGCCCAGAGCAAGAAAGTCCTGGCGACTGACACCCAGGCGACGATAGGCTTCGCCAAAGAAGTAGTCCATCTTACTGGCGGGGAAATAGTCGTGCCCTGCGGGGAACGGCGTATGCGTGGTGAAGATCATGCTGGAAGACGCGAGGACCGTGGCTTCGGAAAACGAGAGGTGGTCAGTTTCCATGCTCCTGCGGATCAGTTCGAGCGCCAGGAACGCGGAATGGCCTTCATTCAGGTGATAGACGGTGGGTTTCAGTCCGAGGGCGTCAAGAGCCCGCACCCCTCCCACGCCCAGAAGCATTTCCTGCTTAATACGCATCTCGAGATCTCCGCCATACAGTTGTGCGGTGATGGCACGATGCTCGGGGCGATTGCTGGGGACATTGGTGTCGAGAAGATAGAGGGTGATACGCCCAACCGCGGCCCGCCAGACATGTGCGATGACTTCTCCATCGGGCAGCTGCAAGTGGAGCTGAACGTTGGGGACATATTCGATGGGAAGATGGTGAAAATCGTTGTCTGCTGTGGCTTCCTGTTGCCACCCTGCCGCGTTCAGGTACTGACGAAAGTAGCCCTCCTGATACAGCAGCCCGACACCCACGAGAGGAAGGCCGAGGTCGCTCGAAGCCTTGAGATGATCCCTGCGAGGACTCCCAGACCGCGGGCAAAAATCGACAGACACTCCGTGATTCCAAATTCCAGAGAGAAATAGGCGACAAGGAGACTGTTGTCGGCGGCGTGCTCGCGTCGATACCACGTGTTTTTCGAAGAAAGATAGGCATCCAGACGTTCGGAGACGCCGCTGAGATGCGAAAGAAACGAGTCGTCCTTGGCGGCGTTTTCGAGGACACTTTGGTCGAGGCTACCTAACAGACGGACGGGATTATGGCCAGCGGTCTCCCACAGGTCGCGATCCAAGCGCCTGAACAGGTCGATGGCGGCGTGGTCCCAACACCAGCGAAGGTTGTAGGTAATCGGAAGAAGCGGCTTCAGGGGATCCGGCAAAGAAGGACGGACTTTAAAGCTGGCAATAGGTTTCATGGCGACCTCGGTGTGGAAGGCGGCGAAACTGAGCGGTTCGGCAGAGCGGAGCGAGGAAGGGCGCGGACCTGAGATTCAACCGCAGCGGTTCCACAGTCACAACTGGGGTCTTCCACGGAGAGGAAGAACAGCGCAATGGCTACCGCTTGGCTTGGAGGATGGGACAACGAAAGAAGCTTGTCAATAGCGCGCGGTCAATGCAGTGCTACCACGCCGTTAAATTCTGTTAATAAATATCGATGCGGTCAGTGAGCGAGGGAACCGGGGAATGCACATTTTGTGTGTGGCGTACGGTATCGGAGTGCTCTTGCTGCCTGGTACTCGCTGAGCATCGCCGAGAACACAAACAGCTGATTCAGACGCCGCAGGTCCGCGATAAGTTCGATAGACTAAGCGCTGAACTTTTGTCCCGCATCGCTCAACGAGGATAGCCGTTCTCTAAGAATTCGCTTTACGAATTCAATGCTGATCGCAGAGCTGGACGTTCGCGCGCGCCAGTCTCGGTAGCTGGCTTTTTTAGGCGCCCAAACAGAATCGAATCCTGAGGGTGTACTTTCGAGACGTCCTCTTCATTTTTACGCGAAGCTCATTTTTCCTTCACGCCACTGTCACATCGTTGATGTACTTCCAAAGGGCTTTACTAGGTCTGTCCAACAACCCGGTTTTTGATACCTACAAGCGGACGTTTTGGTGTGTTCGAGAGCGCTGTCGGCGCAGTTGCGCTTGGTGGACAGCGAAACGAGCATTCCATTCTCTGGGAATCTGAGTGTGACAAGGAGGTCGGAATGTACCTCACGTGTGGCCGAATGGAAAGAGGAACCGTTTCAAGAACTAAAGCCAACTTCCCGACGAAAATACTGAATTATGTTTGTCACATTTGTATGTTTGCGTGCGCAATCTGGTGGTTACAACCAGCTGGGCCATCGCTAGCGCAGTCAACCTACGGAACGATTGTCGGAACCGTGACGGACCAAACCGGTGCCGTCCTCGCCGGAGCCCAGGTTGAAGCACTCGAGCAAGACACGGGCGTGACCCGCCAGGTGGTGACTGACGATAGCGGTTATTATCGCCTGGTGAATCTGGACGCCGGCAACTACACGCTTACCGCTTCGCTAAAGGGATTTGCAACCCTGGTGGACAAGGATATTGTGCTGCAGGCGCGCGATCTTGTGACCGTCAACTTGCAAATGAAAGTCCAGTCTGGCGCCGACAAAGTGATTGTCGAGGCAAACCAGGAGATCCTCAGCGATAACCTGACGCATTCGACGTCGCGCTCCGGCGAGCTAATCAGCTCCCTACCCCTGAACTTTCGTGCGACAAACTCGCCAAGTCCAATCCAGACTGCCACCCTCACACCGGGCGTCAATGAAGACCAGAACGGAAATCTGACATTCTCCGGACAACTGCCCACGGCGACCTCCTTTTCACTCGACGGCATCTCCATCCTGAACGTGCGTTACGGTGGGCCAAACACCAACCTGTTTCCTTCGGTAGAGGGCATCGCTGAGTTTCGGGTGAACACCGCCGGGAACAGTGCGGAGTTCGCACAGCCGACCGACCTGACGGTCATCACCAAGAGTGGAACCAACGATTTTCATGGATCGGGCTTCTGGTACTTCACCGACAAGAATTGGAACGCCACTGACGGCATCGCCCGATACAATCCGACTCTAAGCGCCAACACATTCGGCGGATCGATTGCCGGTCCCATCGTTAAAAACAGGTTGTTCTTCTACTTCGACTACGAGGGCGTTCGTCTTGACCAAAACACCCTGCTGGCCACGCAGACTCTTCCGACGTCTTGGATCCAGGGAAACTTCTCCGGTGTGAGCGGTGGTGCGGTGCCGTTCGTTCTGACCGATCCCCAGACCGGTCAACCTTACAACCTCAGCAGTCTGCCAGTTAACGCGACTTCTGCAAAGATAGCCAGCCTATTCTTCCCCGCGCCGACCGGACCCAACGCGAGCAGTCAGAACATCGATACCACTGGAAATAATTTGAACACTACGTTCCCTGGGCACTACTCCGCAGACGGATACGACGGCAGGCTGGACTATGTCCTTTCACCGCGGCAAAGTATTTTTGGGCGCGTCACGCAACACAACATCACCAGCTCCGGAACGGACGCCACCACTGCTGGTGCTCTCGGTGCAGTCGGTGACCTGAGCTATAACCCGCTGATGGGCTCGTTCTCCACGATCACCGACGGGACTAATGTGGCCATTTCCTACAACGCGGTGATCAACGCGAACCTCGTGAACGAATTGCGCGGGGGATACACCCGTTACGATCTCAAATACAGCTTTCCGCAAGCCTTGCAGGGTAATTCCATCATCAGTGAACTGGGCATTACCGGCCTGCCTGGACCTCCCGTCAATGGTCTCGGCGGCGTGCCCGTTTTCTACGTCGGTAGCTTGATGGGCGGAGCCACAAACCAGTACGGGCACCCACGAGTGACGGACAACGGAATCTGGCAGGTCGGAGACAATGTGACCTGGGCCAAAGGAAAAATAACTTTCAAAGGCGGTGCCGAATTCCGCCGTATTAACTATCAAGATAATATCACCTTTGAAATCGGCGACGAATACGGCGACTACTATATCAACGGCGATCAGGTCTGCGCCAGTGCGGTTCAGAAGGCCTATCCGGAAGCTTGTGCCGCTGCTCAATTCGTGCTCGGGTTCCTGGACGAGGGCGACCAAGCGAAGAACGGACCCGACGGCAAACCTTATGGGTACCACTGGGATATGTTCGGGCAGACGGAATGGAAATTGCGCCCCAACCTGACGCTCACGGTGGGGTTGCGCTACGAGCTCAACACGCCTTTCAACGATGCAACCAACCAGCTCGGCCAGTTCGACTACTTTAAGAACTCGCCGTACTACGGCAAGCTCATCTATAATCCCGGCGAAAAGTTGAGCCCCGCATGGGTCGCCGCGGTCGGGGGAATCAACCAGTTTGTGCTGAACACGGCAGTAGGCCTGCCGACAGCGCTGCGCAACACCGACGTCACCAACTTCCAACCGCGGCTTGGTGTTGCTTGGAACCCAACGCGGAACACGGTGGTTCGGGCCTCTGCCGGGATGTACTCGGTTCCCGTAGTGGGTGCCGTGAACTATTCTCTTCTCGGCGTGGACACTAGCAACTTCGGCTCGTACTTTCCAACGAATGGAGCAGGCTCAATGAGCTGGTCCAACGTGTTCGGCAGCGGGGCCGCCGGTCCACCTCCATGCCCGACCTCTTGCCCTGGTTACCGCCGTGCCAACCAGTGGAACCTTGTTGATCCCCGAATGATCCAATGGAATCTAGGTGTCGAACAGAACGTCGGGCATAAGATGGTAGCAAAGGCGAGTTACGTCGGGTCGCATACGTACGACCTCGTCTACAGCCCTGATCTCAACCAAATTCCTGCAAATACACTGGGCTACTGGGCATATCGTGCCGCCTACGGGGCCGACTACCCGAACTTCCGCGAGGTGCTGACGCGGGCGAACGGACCTGGCGACAAGTATCAGGCGGTCATTTTGGAATTGAACCGCCAGTACGGAGCAGGCTTCACCTTCACAAACGCTTACACAGTAACCTGGAACCGAACCAACGCGTTGGGTGCAGTTCCGAGCGGGGCCATCCCCGTAGGAGGACAGGGTGACAACGGCGCGAACACGTTGAACAACTTCGATATCGGAGCGGCCACCGGTAACGCATTCTACGATTATCGGCAAAAGTTTCTGAGCACGCTGATCTACCAGCTTCCCTTCGGCAGGGGTAGGAAATATCTGGGCTCAAGCGGACGGGCCACAGATCTTCTTCTTGGCGGCTGGCAGATCTCCGGGATCATTCTGTACCACACCGGATTCTGGCTGACGCCGTACTTCCCAAGTTCGCTTGCCGACCCATCAGGAACGGCGCCGTCGTATCGGTCGGTCAAGCAGCAGAACCCTGACTGCGTCGCCGGCGTGAGCGGGTATCTGTCACGTCCAACAACAGCCAACTATTTCAATGTGAATGCTTATACGGTTCCGGCAAGCGACATCGGTCGGTTCGGAAACTGCGGGGTAGGCATCCTTGAAGGTCCGCAGACGGTGACCTTCTCCGCTTCGCTAGGCAAGAGCTTTCGTCTTACTGAGCGCGCCTCATTGAGGTATGAGGCGCAATTTGCCAACCTGCTTAACATCAACAATTGGGGTATCCCCAACATGAACGTGGCCAGCGGGTCCTCGTTTGGGCTGATCAGCAACGAGCAGGACGGCGCACCTGGTTCGCAATCCGGACCACGATCGATCCAAATGGTGCTTCGGTTGCAGTTCTAACCGAAGATATCAGAGCAGCGCTACGCGGCAGAGGCAAAGACTGCCGCGTAGCATTGTTTAGAATGGAGCAAAGGGCCATCTTCGTGAGAACCAGAGACAAACTTCTTTTTACTCCTGGTCCGCTGACCACCAGTGAAACCGTGAAACAGTCTATGCTTCACGACTTCGGTTCGCGTGATACGGCCTTTATCGAACTTGTTCGCAACGTTCGCCGTCGTCTACTTCAGCTGGGCGGGGTGGACGACGGGACTTACGAAGCGGTTTTGATGCAAGGTTCCGGTACTTTTGCCGTCGAGTCGGTCATCTCCTCGGTGATCCCTGGCGATGGGAAGTTACTTGTGGCAGTCAATGGCGCGTATGGACGGCGCATGGCGCAGATCGCCAAGACGTTGGCAATCCAAACGGAAGTCGTAGCTGTTCCAGAGGCACAGCCTCTCGACCCCGCTCAAATTGAGGGCGTGTTGTCCCGCAATCCCGACATCACCCACTTAGGGGCCGTTCATTGCGAAACGACGACTGGAATTTTGAATTCGCTGCAGGACGTCGGGAACGTAACGCGAAAGTTTCACTGCACCTTCATTGTCGACGCCATGAGCAGCTTCGCCGGAGTAGCATTGGAGATTCGTGGCTGGGGTATCGACTTCCTAATTTCGTCCGCCAACAAGTGTATTCAAGGCGTTCCGGGTTTCGGATTCGTCTTGGCACGCCGAGACCTCCTGTTAGAAGCGGCGGGGTGCGCACGCAGTGTTAGCTTGGATCTTGTGTCGCAATGGAAGGGCCTGGAAACCGATGGGCAATTTCGCTTCACTCCCCCGACACATGTGCTCCTCGCTTTCTGGCAGGCCCTGCAGGAACTTGAAGCAGAGGGGGGGACCAACGCAAGAGCACGACGTTACACTGAAAACGCCAGAATTCTTCTTGAAGGCATGAAAGATATGGGTTTTGAGCCGCATCTCAGGCCGGAACATCAGAGTCATATCATTACGACGTTTCGATATTTGCCGCACCCAAATTTTCAGTTCAAGGAGTTTTATCAACGCTTGAGCGACAAGGGCTTTGTGATTTACCCAGGTAAACTCAGCGATAGCGATTGTTTCCGCATCGGTTCGATTGGTCACATTTTTCCTGAAGATGTTCATGCGCTACTGAGCGCGGTCCAGGAATCATTGGAAGAAATGGGGATTAGTCCGCTGAAGGCCGCACTCGGCTGATATGGAAGCTACGGGAGACCTAAAGATAGAGGATTCGAAGATGCCTCGTGGAACTCAACCATTCGGCCAATATCACGGCAGGCTCAAAGCTGTAGTTCTGGATTGGGCGGGCACCACGGTGGATTTCGGAAGCTTGGCGCCAGTACGAACACTACAAAAAGTATTTTCGCGCGCCAGCGTGGCCTTGACAGAACTGGAAGCTCGAAGAGACATGGGTCTGCCGAAAAAAGATCACATCCGGCAAATTCTGTCCATCAAAAGGGTGAAAGAGGAATGGAATCGACTCCATGGCCAAGGCCCCAGTGAGGCCGATGTCGAAAAGTTGTACGAAGATTTCATTCCTTTACAGTTTTCCTGCCTGCTCGAATACTCCGCAGTTATTCCCGGTGTGGTGGAGGCAGCGGAGCGATTCCGAAGACGCGAATTGAAAATCGGTTCCACGACCGGCTACACGCGGGAGATGCTCGACTTGTTGGTGGAAAACAGCAAGAAAGCCGGCTATTGCCCCGATTGCAGTCTCTCACCGGGCGACGTTGGTGCCGGTCGGCCACACCCCTACATGATTTACGAGACCGCGATTCGGCTGCAGGTATATCCGCTGGCGGCCATCGCAAAAATCGGTGATACACCGGTCGATATCCAAGAAGGACTGAACGCGGGCGCGTGGTCCATTGGCGTCGCCGGGACGGGAAATATGATTGGACTCTCGCAAAAGGAATATGACGCCCTTCCCGCGGTAGAGCGTGACACGCGTTTGGCCACAGCTCGCGCGCAGCTGAAGGAAGCCGGAGCGCACTACGTCGTCGACGCTGTCGCCGACCTGGACGCGGTCCTCGACGATATTGAAGTGCGTCTCAGGTCCGAAGACACGACTTCTGAACTACTCCATAAGGAAGTATGAATAGCGTCACACCCGAGAATGCGATCGCGATTGTTCCACACCGAACGGTTGCGAATCGGATACGCTCCCGGCAGACCGCGACTGTGGCACTTCTTTTTACAGGCTATGCTGCTTACTATTTTTGCCGCACGGATCTCTCGGTCGCTATGCCTCTGTTGATTGAGGACCTGAATCGACATGGGATGAGCCACAGCGCGGCGATGATTCACCTCGGCCAACTGGCTTCGCTGGGAGTTCTGGCCTACGCCCTTGGTAAGTTCTTTCTAGCAGGTCTGTCAGATCTCTGGGGCGGACGGCGCAGCTTTATCCTCGGACTGGGCGGCGCAATTGCCTTTACCTTGTTGTTCGCTTCCGGAAGCACCTTGCCTCTATTCACCTTCGCATGGATAGGCAATCGACTGATCCAGTCAATTGGCTGGGGAGGCTTGGTCAAGATTTGCTCGAAATGGTTTGGATATTCGTCCTACGGAACAGTCATGGGCATGCTCAGCCTCAGTTTTTTGGTCGGCGACGCAGCGGCGCGGCAGTCCATGGGCATGCTTATCCATCTCGGACATGGCTGGAGGGCCCTATTCTACTTCGCAGCAGCCGTTGCCGGTTTGTTTTTGGCCATTAATCTCCTGTTCCTCCGCGAATCCCGAACGGAGTGTGGCTATCCTTCGCCTGAATTGAATCCGTTGAATCTGTTCGCGGGCGCTACAGTCAAGCCGAACAGTTTCTGGGAGCTGTTCAAGCCGTTGCTCTTTAGCCGGGCTTTCGGCATCGTTTGTGCCCTTTCGCTTGGCTGCACGATTGTGCGTGAGAGCTTTAATCTCTGGACGGCTGTTTATCTTCGTGACTACTTCGGTTACTCCGCGAGTGCCGCCGCCGCGAAGAGCGCCATCTTCCCCACAGTCGGGGTCGTATCCGTTTTGTTCACAGGCTGGATCAGTGATCGGCTCGGGGCCTCTGGACGCTCCTTGGTTATGTTTCTGGGCTTGTCTGCCACTGTTGCGGCATTGCTTGCGCTCACCACCCTTCACAACGGGCCAACAACTTCCTTGCTTCCCGTTCTCTTGGTAGGCGTGGTCGCCTTCGGTTTACTTGGACCTTACTCCTGTTTGGCGGGAGCCTTTGCATTGGATTTCGGAGGAGGTCAGGCCGGTGCGGCGTCTTCCGGTCTCATCGATGGCGTGGGTTACCTCGGTGGAGTTGCCGCCGGCGACACCGTTGCGAGGCTTTCGGTGGCCTTCGGCTGGAGGGGCGTGTTCGGGACATTAGCCGCCATAACCGCGCTGTCCGCCCTGGCGGCAGGTTACCTTAATTTCCACCAGCGTCGCTTACAGAGAGTAAAGGGATAAAGCCGATGCCTGCAAAGGAAATACCGTGAACTTCCTGTCGCGGGTTGCCACCTGACACTTCCTAGTCGTGAAACTCCACCGGCGAGGAACGTCCCAGCAACCAACCACGACTGTCCATCACGTAAAATTCCAGTTCGACTTTCCCGGTTGAGCGTGTACGGGGGAGCGCGAAACTCGCGTTTGCCTGTGCCACCGTGCAAGTCACTGTTTGCTGCAGTTTTTCTGTTTGTTCGTCGGCGGGACGATTTGGAGTCTCAATGCGCCGGTACAAGAGTACGACCCCCACAGGCGTTGTCGCGTTTTCGCAGCGAAGAGGAAGACTGACTTCCGTTGTTGCGCGATCAGCACCTTTGTGGGCTTGCGGGTGTCCAAGGAAGGCGAGAACTGGGGCATTCCCTCCAGGCGAGCTATTCGACCATGGCCACAGTTGTTCAAACTCGACGACTGCCGCGGCGTATTTCTTTCGAATCTTGGATTCGCGAATATCCCAGACAGGGTGACTAGCCAGATATTTCTCGGCGACGCGGCTGTTTTCCTGCGTCTGCATCAAGTGAAAGAGTGCGATCACAAAATCGGGATGGAACCCGCTCCGGGCCATCAGGTCCAGACTGCCCACGTCCGCGTCGAGCTCCAATTCACGCGAAAACTCCGCGAACTCAGTTTGCTGTGCCGCGTGAGAGGATGAACTGAGGATAGTTGCGTAAAATCCCAACTTCGTTATGTTCGTGTTTTGCGCAGAATCCTTCATCGAGCTTAGAAAGGCCGCTCGTTTCATCCAATGGTGTTCGGTGATGTGGATGATTTCGTGCGCCAGAAGCGCCGCCCATAACCCCGGTTCGTTCCCGAGAAGCTGCGCCATTTCCTTGTTGACATAGACTGCCCCATCCGGGAGTGAGAAGGCGTTCTCGGTAAAGCCCTTCGTAATGCGCAGCTCCCATTGAGGGCTCTGGCTCGACGAGCTACTCGGTAGCTCACGCACCAAACGGTCAAATACAGCGCCAGCCGGGCCAGAAATGCTATTGGCCGGCACGCTGTCAACGTTCAAAGAGGAGCGCAATTCCGCTACAGCCGAGGCCAATGGGCGATGATCGATTGCTGTGTCGGGAAGTTGGAGACTTTGTGCCGAGAGGTAGGTTGTCGAGGCCAGGCAGGCGATTAGCACGCAGCCGCGAAGGATTGGTTTGTTGAGCTTTACGAGAGTTGCGCCGCCACTGTTCAGCGTAGCGCCCTCCAGTCGGACCACACTGCAGCGCAGATGAGACCAGCGCTATACTCACATCACTGTAATACAGCTTTAATATTAGTGTAATATTCGAGGCCAGATACTGTTTCTTGGACAGCTACAGCCTGCACTGTTGCCTCCTGTGGAAATCTGTTCCTGCCTAGAGCCTCATCATGACCACACGCTGCGAGGACTTGTGCGACTTGTCTGCCACAGTCCTTGCTTCGCAGATTCGTGCAAAGAAGCTATCGCCGGTCGAGCTTATCCGCGCTGTTTATGCACGGCTCCATCAAACAGATCCAAAAATCAACGCCTTTTGCACTCTTTGCGAAGAAGAGGCGTCTCAGGCAGCCAAAAACGCTGAAACTGCGGTCATGCGCGGCGACGTGCTTGGCATTCTTCATGGAATTCCAATATCAATTAAGGATCTACTGTGGACCCGGGGCATTCGCACGATGTTCGGCTCTCGAACCCGGGAGACTTTCATACCCGATGAGGATTCCCCTGCGGTGGCGAAGGTCCTTGCCGCCGGCGGGATTCCGATTGGCAAAACCACAACCTCGGAGTTCGGATTCAAAGCCGTCACCGACAGTCCTGTCACGGGCATCACCCGTAATCCCTGGGATCTGAACAAAACTGCCGGGGGCTCTTCCGGGGGTGCCGGTGCCGCTGTTGCAGCCGGGATCGGGCCACTTGCCCTGGGCACGGACGGCGCCGGTTCAATTCGTATTCCGGCCGCCTTCAATGGAGTATTTGGCCTCAAGCCGTCATACGGTCGAGTTGCTGCGTATCCACCGAATCCTGTCCCATTTCTGTCGCATGTCGGTCCGATGACCCGGACCGTTAGGGATGCTGCGCTGTTGCTGAATGTCATCGCAGGGCCGGACGAGCGTGATCTTCTTTCGCTCCCCGCCGATCCAACCGACTATCTGGTTGCCTGCGAGGGTGGAATCCGTGGGCTTCGTGTGGCATGGAGCCCTACATTTGGCTACGCCAAGGTTGACGCTGAGGTAGCCAGCATCTCCGACGCCGCGGCAAGATCTTTTGAGAAAATGCTCGGTTGTCATCTCGAAGTGGCGGACCCTGGATTCGAGAGCCCGCATAGCCCGTTCGCAATACTCTGGACTACAAGCTATGCTCTGCGCTTTCAGGCATTGCTACCCGAATGGAAGTCCAGAATGGACCCGGATCTAGTGACGCTTATCGAGAGCGCGTCGCATTTCGGTCCAAGCCACTTCGCTCAAGCGCTGGCCGGACGTTCGGTCCTCTGGCAGACCACACGAGCATTTTTTGAGCGATTCGAATTGCTGCTCACGCCCACTCTGCCGGTACCGGCGTTCGCTGCCTGCAGAAACGCTCCAGAGGGAATGATCGGGCCATCGGGCCCCCTCCCGCCGTTTCCAGACTGGCTACCCTTCACTTATCCTTGGAACCTCACCGGCCAACCAGCGGCCACGGTCCCCTGCGGTTTCACGAGAAATGGGATCCCGGTAGGATTGCAGATTGTAGGGCGACGATTCGCAGATGCAACCGTTCTTCGCGCCGCCGCCGCCTTTGAAGACGCCCACCCATGGGCTCACCAATGGCCAGTGCTTCATGGAATCCTGAGATAAGCCAGCCGCGTGGAGTTGGTCCTGTATGCGGTCAGCAGTACGGACTCAAACCCGGTGCCTGTCAAAGAATAACTCGCACTGCGCAGGTAAACGCATCGTCCGGGTCCTAGCATTAGAGCGCCTCGCGCGATGATGGCTTCTGGGCTTAGATTCCGGCCTGGACTAAATTTCGGGGAGCAGGTCAGTTGTGCAAGCTACGGCTGAACCAGGGGAAGAGAGCTTGCCAGCTGGAGGTCGATCATCATTTGTACGCGCCGGTCGAGCTGAAAAAACATCGCCGTACCTTTCGCTGACAGGACCTTGCGGAATATAGGAATGTATTTGAGTCGGAGTTGGACAATGGATTCATCCACCTCGACCCACCTCCTCGAGAGAGTATCGGCCTGCTCCTCCGTCATGTTCTCGGTTTGCTGATACTCTTTGATGAGATCATATTTGGCTTTGTTGATCTGCACCAACTCATTGACATACTCCTCGTAGATCGGCCAGAACCACTGCGCTTCATCCGCAGTCAACTTCATATTGGCTGCGATAACCTTCTTTCGGGTGGATCGCAGGTCCGACCTCATTAATGCGATCTCTTCATCTAAGGTGGTTGCGCTGACGGCAGCAGGTTGGGTCTGCTCAGCAACCTGAGCGAACGACACATCAGAGACGAACAGAGATCCGCAAAATATCAAAGCAATTGCTAAGGTCTTCCAGAGCACGTTCCTCCCGTTGCCCCTGAATGGCCTCCCGCAACCCATGCGCCAGAGCTGCAAGCGTCCGCGGGGTCTTTCGGTCTGGAGATACACTGCCTTGATGTTCGGTCACACTGTCGATTTTGACAGTGCGATGAATGTGATGGGTTTTCTGGTCCACCCTCGAATCATCTGCCCGCCATGTGGGAATCCTCATGAGAGACACCTCCGTTGCTTCGCGTCCAAAATGCGCGCGACACGGAGATTTCGCGTCCAACCGCGTCCAACTTCGAAGATTCTGCTACGGCTTGCATCACCTCTTCGGTGATCCTTCCCTAGTTGTAAATATAGCGGACGTACACCAGTGATTGCGGGTTTATCAGCTTCAAGTATTTTTTGCACCTCCCGCCGTCTTTCTCGTGCTCCTTTCGTGACCACCTCGTCACGTCGTTGTAGGTCCACTTGCAGAGCTGGACCGTTTCTGCTTGCGCTCTTGCGGCGCTGCCCTCTGTTTCAGGCTACCCTTACGATTGGCGCGGCTTTCTCTAACAAGACTCGGGTGCCACTGTTGGTCGGCGCATGGCTCCAGCCCAGCACTGGCACGTTCTGGACTTACGATGATCCCGTCGCCGTCTGGCTCAAGATGGGCTACTTCAACTTCCGTGCGCGGGCCATTCGTGCTTTTTCCGTTCGCCTTGGTGCGGTACTGTTAGAGGTAACAAATCCAATACATTTATCTAGGATGCGGAATGAAGAGCACGCCAAAGATTGCGGTTTTCGATACCACTCTAAGGGATGGCGAGCAGGCTGCGGGCACGCGCCTCGGGAGTCGTGACAAGGTCACGCTCGCGCGGCAACTCGCTCGGTTGAGAGTGGATATTATCGAGGCCGGCTTCCCCGCATCTTCTCCCGAAGACTTTGATGCCGTGCAAAAGGTCGCGCAGGCGGTCAAGGGGCCGACCATCTGCGCACTGTCTCGTGCGGTTGCTGCAGACATCGAGTGCTGCGGTAAAGCACTCGCCAAAGCGGCGCGCCCCCGGATCCACACCGGCATCGGCGTTTCCAACATTCACATCATGGGCAAGTTTCGCGACGAACGCTATGGCAAGACACTCGAAAGCAAGAAGGCTAAGCTTGTGGTTCTGGCCGTGGATGCCGTTAAACGTGCCCACAACTGCGTTGGCGACGTTCAGTTCTACGCAGAGGACGCGGGCCGCGCCGAACCGGCATACCTTTTCGAGATGTTGGAGGCCGTCATCGATGCAGGGGCGACGGTCGTCAACATCCCCGACACCACGGGCTACACCGTTCCCGAACAGTACGGTGAATTGATACGTGGCATTCGTGAGAACGTTCCGAACATTGCTCGCGCAACAATCAGCGTGCATTGCCACGACGACCTTGGTCTTGCTGTGGCCAACTCTCTGGCAGGGATTCGCAATGGTGCGCGACAGGTCGAGGGGACGGTTAACGGGATCGGGGAGAGGGCTGGCAACGCCGCGCTGGAAGAAATTGTAATGGGCATCCGAACACGCGCCGACTACTATGGAATGACCACAGGAGTCGAGCCGCGCGAGTTTTTCCGCACCAGCCGCATGGTTGCCGACATGCTCGGAATGCCCGTTCCACCGAATAAAGCCGTCGTGGGTTCAAATGCATTTGCACATAGTTCGGGCATCCACGTGGACGGATTCCTCAAAGACCGACAGACCTACGAAATCATGCGTCCCACAGACGTCGGATTTACAGGGAGCCGGGTTGTCCTGACGGCGCGCACTGGCAGAGCCGGACTTCGTTCTAGGCTGGAAAAACTCGGCTACGAAATCTCCAAGCAGGAGCTTGACGCGATGTACCAACGATTTGTTGCGGTGGCGGACAAGAAACAAGAAGTGCTGGACGAAGACCTGCTCGCCTTGGTTCACGATGAATTGCCTCCAGTGCAGCAAAACCTGAAGCTGGAATACCTGCATAGTTACAGCGGTACGACGGCGATTCCGACCGCAACCGTGCGTCTAATGGTGAACGGAAAAATAAAGGAAGGAGCTTCGGTTGGCGACGGACCGGTGGACGCGGTATACAAAGCGATTGCGGCGCTTACCTGCATTCAAGCAAAACTCTTGCGCTATGACATCCGGTCAGTAACCGAAGGCACCGAAGCCATGGGAGAGGTTACTGTACACCTTGAGGTCGGGAACCGCCGGGTCATGGGTCGTGGAGCTTCTACCGACATCATTGAGGCCAGCGCCAAAGCTTACGTGGACGGTCTAAACCGGCTAGGCTGATTCGGTGCGTGGAGCCGAAGCGGAACGCGACTCGGGATTCACTACATGGTTCACTTCGCCTGACCTCCAGAATCTCCGCGTTGCCAAACAGCGCTTTCGGTGACCATGGGATAAAATCTAGTCATTCTCATCGTAGGGACGAACAAAACCGAATGTCCAACATTCGCTACATATGTATGTCGGACCTGCACTTAGGAGCAGACAACAGCCTGCTGACACATCTGGGTTCCAAAATCGGGGAAGTGGACCCTCATTACGCAAGCCCAGTTCTAAAAGAGCTCGCGAACTGCATTCGAGAGTTAGTGCGACAGAATAGCGGTGTGGTTAAGCCGACGCTCATTCTGAACGGGGATCTACTTGAACTGGCGCTAGCTGAGGACAACGTTGCCTTGATGGCTTTCGAACGCTTTATTGAACTCATGTTCCCCTTAGACAGTGACCACCTGTTTGACCGGCAAATTATTTTTAATCCGGGGAACCATGACCATCATCTTTGGGAGACTGCGAGAGAAACTCAATATGTAGAATTTCTCGAAGGTAAGCGCAGCGCGAAGGCAGTCGGAGAACTCCCTCCACCTTGGCACACAACCAAAATGCATGACCCTGATTTAGTGAGCTGTCGCTTACTGAATGCCGTTATCGGCAGACATTCGCATTTAGCCGAGCGAGGAGTACACGTTGGTACGGTGTACCCGAACCTAGCTCTTGAAAGTGGCGACGGGGAAAGACGGGTTATTTTCAGCCATGGCCACTTTGTCGAGTCCGTCTACATGCTGATGAGTGCCATCGGTGATTTTGTCTTTCCGAACCGCAAGATGCCGGAGCGAATTTGGGAAGTTGAAGCAGAGAACTTCGCCTGGATTGACTTTTTTTGGTCAGCACTCGGCCGCTCAGGAGCTGTCGGCAAGGATATCGAGCAGATTTATGACATGGCACTCGTCCCTAAAGCGCGAGGGGACTTCATCCGTCAGCTTGCACGTGCTGGCGGGCGACAGTGGTCCCGTCGTTGGCCGAAACTGGGAGAGTTTCTTTCGTTGTTTTTCGTTCCTTTTATTTCCATGGAACTCAAACATCTAGGCGCACTTGAAAAAAGACAGCCAGGGGAGGTTTTGACACGCCATGCAATTCGTGGCCTCAAGGCTTACATCGAAGGCCCGTTGGCAAGGCAAATCCAGGAAGAATGCCGAGATTCAACCCGCGCGCAGACCACTTTTGTCTTTGGTCACACCCACAAGCCTTTCTCCGCCTCATACCAGTTTGAACACTTCACTAAACCCGTCGATGTCTACAACAGCGGAGGATGGGTGGTCGACACTATACAAACGGAATCGGCTCACGGTGGTGCCCTCGTGTTGGCTGACGCAGACCTGAATGTCGCGTCCGTACGAATGTACAACGAAACAGACAACCATGGATCCCCAGTCAAAGTGGAGACCATCAATGGCAGAGAAAATCCACTGTCCACACATTTGGTTAAAATTATCGACTGCGAACAGGAACCGTGGCTCTCATTTTCGAGAGTCGCGGGTGAGAACGCAGGTGTTTACCACCAGAGATTCCAAGATAGGCTAAATCTTGTCAAAACGAGCTAACTGGTCCGGATTATTGGGCCTGCGCCTTGACTTTCGGCGGCGTGAACTCCTGCTCCCGTTACGCTAAAATTGCTTGTATGGCCGTCTCGCCCGTCACGCTCGAACCTGTTCCTTCTATCGACCCAGCCACCGGAAAAGTCTGTGCGACTTATCCTCGCACTTCCGCTGTCGATGTTCCGCCGCTTCTAGCGAAAGCTAGAGAGGTTCAAGCGCAGTGGGCCAAAATTCCCGTCGAGCAGCGCTGCGCCCGCATTGGCATCCTCAAAGGAAAAATCCTCGAAGCGCGGGACAGGCTCGCTGACGCCGTCGTGCGCGAGTCTGGCAAGCCTCGCGTCGAAGCAAAATTCGCCGATGTTTTCGTCTCGCTGGATACCGCTGAATACTTTGCGAAATATGGCCCTGAATTGCTGCGCCCCGAAAGGGTTCCTCACCACAGCACCGCCGCAAAACTAAAATCGGGCACGCTGCTCTATGAGCCCCTCGGCGTTCTCGCCATCATTAGTTCCTGGAATTATCCTCTGGCGATCCCCGTCAGCCAGATCATTGCTGCTGTTGCTGCAGGCAACGCGGTGCTGTGTAAAACCAGCGATTTCACCCCAGAGTGCGGCGCGCTGATCGACAAACTCTTTCGCGACGCCGGTTTCCCCGAGGGCCTGGTGAGCATACTCCAAGGAAGCGGCGATGTAGGCCAGGCGCTGATCGATGCGCATCCCGCCAAAGTGTTCTTCACCGGCAGCGTGGTCACTGGTCGTCACGTTGCGCAGGCCTGCGCTCGCCAGTTAATTCCTAGCGTGCTGGAACTTGGTGGCAAAGACGCGATGGTGGTGCTCGATGACGCCGACCTGGAAGTCACTTCGAGTGCCGCGGTTTGGGGCAGCTTCACCAATTGCGGCCAGGTTTGCCTTTCGATGGAACGCGTCTTCGTTGAATCGTCCGCGACCGACAAGTTCCTTGAAGCCTGCGTGAACAAGACTCAAAAGCTGCGCCTGGGTCCTGGCAGCGATCCGCAAACCGACCTAGGCCCGCTCATTCGTCCGCAGCACGTTCAGCGTATGAACGACGTCATCGCCGACGCCGTGCAGCGCGGCGCAAGAATCCTTTGTGGCGGAAAGCCGCGTCCTGACCTCGGTCCTAATTTCTTCGAGCCTACCGTCCTAGTTGGCGTAGATTCTTCCATGCAGCTATTCCGCGACGAAACTTTTGGTCCGATCCTGGCCGTGCAGGTTGTCGCCAACGAAGACGAAGCGGTTCGTCTGGCCAACGACACCGAATTCGCTCTTGCCGCCAGCGTTTGGACGGGTGACGCAGAGCGTGGCAAGCGAATCGCCCAACGCCTGCGCGCCGGAACCGTCATGGTCAACGATGCGCTATGCGGCTTCGCAATCGCTGAAGCACCCCACGGTGGCACGGGCGCGAGCGGATGGGGACGCACGCATGGCACCGCCGGTCTGCTCGAAATGGTTCACCTGAAATATTTGGATGTGGACCGTCTCCCGCGCACCCAAAAGCCATGGTGGTACCGCTACGGATCCGAGCTGGAAAGAGCTGCGGATGATTTTCTACGCTTCGAATTCGACGCTGGTCTCCTGAACCGCCTGCGCCACGCCCGCGGCGCCATGCGCACCATGTTCCGCGACCACCGTCTGTAAGCGCCGCAGACCAGCAAATGCGGGCCTTGACTCAGCGCAGGGCCACGCAAACTGTATGCGTCACGTTCCAACGCTGGCGTCACGGTCATTGTCCATCCTGTTATTTGCCCGCTCAAAGATGAGTCTTGAGGGCGAGTAGCTATGAGTGAGAGTTGGTGCCCCCGTGGTACCGGGAGCTCACACGTCCGGTTGCGCGTAACCTTTACGTACTTGGGTGGTTAGCTCGTTACGCACGCTTCGCCGACGAGCGGTAGCGGTGGGACCCCGGGGAAAAACGCCTGTCCAAGCTGAAGAGAGAATTTTGCAAAAAAGGGAAAGCAGGATGTCGAAATGACCGGGGGCTGAGCGACTAACTTGTGTGGATGACTCAGGCCGTCCCAAGTGTGAAAAGTGGGCACAACTCGTGAAAGAGATGTCCGAACCGGGGCCATGTGTCCCGAGTCGGGCCAGGCTATCTCAACGCCTCTGAGTGACTTACAATCTAGCGACCTGAGATTGGCCAGAAGGCTGCCACTTTGAGGCAACAGGAGTGAACGCATGTCATTCGTCCGCGATCTCAAATTCGCAATCCAGTCGTTAACACGCACTCTGGGATTGGCTTGCGCCGTGATCTTCACGCTGGCGCTGGGCATCGGCGCCAACGCCGCCATCTTCACCCTCGTGCGCGGCGTGCTGCTCAAGCCGCTCGTCAACCGCGACGAGCACCGGCTGATCTATATCCGCCAGAGTGCCCCGGGCCTTCGCGACGAAAACACCACCTTCTCCGTTCCCGAAATCAAGGACATCGAATCTAGCGTCCACTCGATTGAAGAGTTCGGCGATTTCTCGGTTATCGGTTTCACCATGATCGGGCTCGGCGAGCCGCGCGAAATTCGTGGCGGTGTAGTCAGCGGCTCCTATTTCGACGTGATGGGCCTGCATCCCGTTCTCGGCCGCCTCATCGGACCACAAGATGACGGTCCCAATGCGCCCGGTGTTGTCGTCCTTACCTATCGCTTCTGGTCCACAGTCTTAAGGCAAGATCCGAATGTCATCGGCAAAACCGTTCGCCTCGGCAGCATCGGTGACCGTATGGCCACGGTCATCGGCGTCCTTGAACCCTCGATTCCGTATCCCGCAGACACCGATATCATGGCCAACATCGTCACAAGCCCGCATCACCTCTCCGCGACCATGGTTACCGGCCGCATCCATCGCATGACCGACCTGTTCGGCAAACTGGCTCCCGGCGCCACTCTCGACCAGGCCCGCACCGAACTGCGCACCGCCTATGCGAGCATGAAGAACGACCACCTCGACGCCTATCCCCCGAACGCTCAGTTCACGATTAGCGCCAAGATGCTTCGCGACCAGATCACTTCCGGCGCTCGTACGGTTCTGCTCGTTCTCCTGGCAGCCTCAGGTCTGGTGTTCATCATTGCGTGCTGCAATGTGGCCAACCTGATTCTCGCCCGCACAGTTCGCCGCGAAGGCGAACTGGCCGTGCGCGCGGCGCTCGGCGCAAGTTCGTGGGCCCTGCGACGCATGCTGCTGACCGAAAGCCTTTTGCTCTGCGGCGTCGGCGCAGCTATTGGCGTCGTGAGCGCGCAGCCGTTGGTCACAATTCTGGCTCGCTACGCCTCTCGTTTCTCTGTTCGCGCGCTTGACCTCACCGTCGATTCCAGCCTGCTCTGGGTTGGAGCCGCTCTCGCCATCATCGCGGCCATCATTCTAGCCTTCGTGCCGCGCCTGCCTTCCCCCGGCAAGGCCAACGGATTCAACTTCGCCAGCGGTAGCTTGCGCATTACCAGCAGCACGAGCCGCCGTCAGCGCGCCTTCGCCATCACCCAAATCGCCGCCTCCTTCGTTTTGCTCGCGGGCGCAAGCGCCTTAGTCACGACGCTGCTCTCGCTGCAAGCGGTGCAGACGGGCTTTGATATGCCCCATGTGCTCGCCATTGACGTCCCAGCGATGACCTACGGCAAAACGCCGCAGCAAGTCCTCGACTTCTACAAGGAAGTGATCCGCCAAATTGAAGCGCTGCCGGGCGTCACTCGCACTGCTTTCGGCCTCGTTGCTCCCTGGATCGATGCTGATAATTTTGGCCCAGGCACCCAGTACTCCGCCGATGGTCATGGTCATGGCAACGATGATCCTCGCGCACAGTGGCGCACCATCTCTCCTGGCTTTTTCGCCGCCCTCGGCGTTCCCATCCTCCAGGGACGCGATTTCAACGACCTCGACACCAACAGCACAGAACCTGTTGCGATCGTCAGCCAAACGCTCGCGCAGCGCATGTTCCCCGGTCAGGAGGCCGTCGGTCGTCACGTGTACTGGACTGATCCGGTCTTCCAATTCCTCCCCGGGAGCGACGCCGAAAAGTCGCGGTTCATGGCGCCGCACCGCATCATTGGCGTCGCCGCCGACGTGGACGATGAACACGTGGTCCCCGAGCCTACAGCCACCATTTACGGCACCTTTGCCGATAATTTCCTGTTCGGAGGCCACCTCTTTATCCACACGAATGGCAATCCGTATCCGCTTGTTATGCCCGTGACGCATATCATTCGCAATCTTTCCGCCGACCAACCTGTCGAGCACGCCTCGACTCTGGAAGATATCCGGGCAAAAGTACTGGCGCCGGACCGGTTGAACTCGCTCGTCTTTGGAGTTTTCGCAGCGGTCGCGCTGGCGATTGCAGTTGTGGGGGTCGCGGGCGTGCTGGCGTTTTCGGTTAGCGCGCGCACGCGCGAATTCGGCATTCGCCTCGCGCTTGGCTCGCAGCCTCATCAGATCTTGAGAGGCGTCATCGCGCAAGGCGCGGTCATGGCCGCCGCCGGTGTCCTGGCAGGAGCGGTGTTCGGCTTCATCGTTGCGCGTGTGGCACGCGGCTATTTCGGCGACTTGAAAATGCCGGGGGTACTGCCGGTAATCGTGTCGGCCTTCGTGCTGCTTGTCGCCGCTGTGATCGCCTCTTGGCTGCCCGCAGCTCGCGCCGCCCGCGTCGATGTTATGCAAGCACTGCGTTCAGAGTAACTGCGTCAGGCCTGTCGGCCACTTCGAATGCGATCGAATGCGAACTCGCACCCGGGCATCAGCCATTCTCTGAAGCCTTTGCGCGGCCGCGAATCCCAGATGTCCGGAAATCGGAAAGGTTCGGACTAGTGCGGACATCGAGGATTTCCCGCGTTTATCGGGCCCTCACCGTGGATCTCCGCGTTCAGGTTCCTTAACAGCGTTGCGAACTGCATGTTATTCGAAGCGCAACGCGATCAGGGGATCGATGCGCGAGGCGCGGTGTGCGGGGATGTAGCTGGCAAGCAACGCGACAAGCGTCAATATGAGCCCAACGACGATGAACGTAGCAGGGTCGGTAGGTGTGATCTCAAAGAGCAAGCTAGACAAAAAACGCATCAGTAACAATGAGGCGATGGTTCCAAATGTAGCACCCACGAGAGCCAAGTTGAACCCGTGGCCGACAACAAGCTTGAGCACGTCTGGCTTCTCGGCTCCCGATGCCATGCGCACGCCAATCTCCCGTGTGCGCTGTGTGGCGGATTAGGAGATGACACCATAAAGTCCGACGACCGCGAGAAGTTAGGCCAATGTTGAAAAATAGGCCAACCAGAATGCTCAAAAAGCGCGGTTCACCCAGTGACGCTGAGGGGAGCGCTTCCGTGCGCACAACAAAAAATCATGCTGCCGATGGGACTTTGCGCTCGTGGAACATAGACTTGAGGCTCCGGAGGAACTGCGAGTCCGTTTTGCCTAATGTCGGCGACAACTCCGACAATTTCGCGCAGCGGTGATTCGGAATAGCCATCTCCAATGTGCGTTCTGATGCGCTTCCCGATGGCGTCCCTGTTGCCTCGTCACACAAGATCGGAAGGTTGCAGTTAGGTGTTCTGCGCGATTCTTTGGGACCCGAAGAAGCTCTCCAGAGCCTCCGTCTCATCGTCGAAGCACGGAACAACGTCTATTAAGCGAAACACCGTCAACACATCCAGCACTCGACCTCGCGGAGAGAGCAGTTTCAGTTCTCCACCACTACGTCTCAGAGAAACAGACATTTCTACGATGATGCTGACACCAGAACTATCGATCTGGGATAGGTTCACGAGGTTCGGCAACAGCTTGCATTTGCCGCTGGCCGTCAAGTCGCGCAGGTGCTTGCTCAGCAGTTCACTCTCACCACCATTGATCGTTGATCTTCCTATAAGATCCAGTATGGTGACATCGCTGCATTCTCGAGTTGAGATTTGAAGTCCCACAATGTCCCCTTTCCTCGGATGAATCTGCACGGAGGTGGGTTACTTCGTGTAATAGGCAAAAAAAAACGGTCCGAATCGCAAGCATCAAATAGGTCGCGACATGTAAGTTTTCTAATCTTCAAGATGCGCCCCACAGTAGACAAATCTTTCCAAACCGTTCCGTTACCGAGACAACCGACGCTACGTCCTAGTTTTTGCAAGGACGTGGTGAGCTGACAATTGATAAAATCGTCTGCTGGTGTTCGTCATCGCGATAGGACCAACTTGGAGGGTTTGGTCCTCCGCAGGTGCCTTGGCTACCCGGAAACGGCTTTCTGTTCTTTATGTTCCCTTATTGGCGCTCCCAGCCTCCGGACGGTTCTTCCATCGATGCTTCCAGCAGAAATCCAAACTGTTGCTAAGAGCGTTTGAGATCACTGCGTTCGGCGGTGTTCCACCTTTGTTCTTGACTGTATTTGTTCACCGATTGCACTTCTCTTGCACAATGCCTACCGACTTAACGCCTGGTTGTGTAGTGTGTGGCCGCGTCGAAAAGGAGGCCGAGTGCCGTAGCAATATCTGACTCGCCAACTGCGTTGCTGACCATCCGGTCCAGTTCCAGGATGTTGGCAAGCCCTCCAAGCGAGACCGCCAGCGCCACTGTGGACATAGGCAGCCTTTTGCCTGCCGAGTCAAACACTTCGGCCATAGTTGCCGTTGCAGCCGCAAAGATTCTGCGGTGCATGTTGGCCAATTTCGTCTTCAACTCGGGATGGCGAAGGGCGAACAGCCTGAACTCTATGAACAGGACAGCCCACACGCGGTCTTGAAGCGATCCCAGCATGTATTTTCGCAACGTTGCCAGCTTTGCGCCCGGCGGTTGCAGATCGCCGATCGCCGCTCGTACATCCGTGAGCCTGTTCAGCGCTTCCTTTTCCAGCATGGCAATGAACAGGTCTTCCTTGCTCGCGAAATTTGCGTAAAAAGCTCCACGCGTATAACCAGCACGCGAAGCAATCTCCTCGAGCTTGGCGGCTTCGAAGCCGTCCCGAAAAAAGATCTTCTCGGCCGCTTTCAGCAGTCGAGAGCGGGTCTCTTCGGTTCGTTCTTGCTGGGTACGACGGCGGAGGACTTTGGCCATGGGGCTCCCATACGCGATTGTAACAAGTTGTTCCCAACATGAAAGTGCGCCAGTTGATTAGCTCAAGCAGGTTCTAGTATTATACATGCATGTATGTATATGAGAGATGTGGATTATTGCGGAGTAGAACACAGCGAGATTTCACCCAGGTGAATTCGAAAAAGGAGGACCCCCTTATCATCAGCAACGGTCGGCTCGATTCAGCCGAACTCAGCGACATCGACACGGAGCGGCAGAAGCAGAGCGATCGCGAAGTGCCCAACCGCCAATCCGCAGCCTCGGGCGGGAAAAACTACCTGCGCACGGTCCTCGTGATTGTGATGTTGCCCGCGGCCGTTTGCTGCTGGCTGCTCTGGATGCATTCGCGGGCCTGGGAACGCACCGACGATGCGCAAATCGACGGGCATATCTATCCGGTGAGTGCGCGCGTCGGCGGACGAGTGGCAAGGGTACTCGTCGAGGACGGTCAGTTCGTTCATGAGGGCGAGGTGCTCCTACAGATCGACCCCGCTGACTTTCAATTAGCAGTCCATCATGCGGCGGCGGACTATAAGGACGCCGAGGCCACCGCTGAAGCAGCGCGACTCGGAGTGTCTATCACAAGAGTCGGTTCGGAAACGCAAATTGCTGGGGCTTTCGCAGATATTTACAACACCGAAGCCGGTGTCAGCTCAGCACAGGAAGCGGAGAAAGCCGCTTTCGGGCAATTGGCGGAAGCAAAAGCGAACGCGCGGAAGTTGAATTCCGACGTGGAGCGATACCGCCCATTACTGGAGAAAAATGAGATCACACAGCAGCAGTTCGATCAAGCCATCACTGGCGCCGAAGCCGCGAACGCTGCCGTCGTCGCTCGACAGGCCGGAGTCGCGGTCGCTCACGAGCAGGTTCGACAGGCAGAAGCAAGGCACGCCCAATCGAAATCCAACTTCGCAAACGCCCAAGAGACGTCTCGACAGATTCTGGTGAGCAAAGCAAGGTCGGAGGCAGCCCAGGCCCAAGTGCTCCAGGCAAAAGCGGGTTTGGAGCAGGCAAAGCTCAACCTGCAATACACGACCGTTGCCGCTCCGGCTGAGGGCATAGTCGGCAAACGCTCGGTGCAGGTTGGTCAGAACATTCAGCCAAATGAAGACCTCCTCGCCATCGTGCCCCTGAAGGAAATTTGGGTGACCGCCAACTTCAAGGAAACGCAACTCGAAAGGATGCGGCCTGGACAGCCGGTACAGATCAAGGTCGATACCTATGGCGGGCGCAGGTGGCGTGGTCATGTGAGCGCCATTGGGGGTGCCACCGGAGCCAGGTACAGCCTGCTGCCTCCCGAGAACGCGACAGGCAACTACGTCAAGGTGGTGCAGCGGATCCCGGTGCGCATCGATTTCGACGACGTGAGTGACTCTGCGTTTAACACAGATGGTTTGCTCCGGCCCGGCATGTCGGTCGTCCCCGATGTGAAAGTGAATTAATGATCAGTGCTGATACTGTCTGGAAGCCGCGCTACAACCCGTGGCTGATTGCACTTACCGTAACGCTGGCGACCTTCATGGAAGTACTGGACACTTCCATTGCCAACGTCGCCCTTCCTCATATCGCCGGAGGGCTCGCGGCGGGTCAACACGAATCCACCTGGATGCTTACCTCCTACTTGGTCTCGAACGCCATTGTCCTTCCCGCATCCGCGTGGCTGGCGACCATGATGGGACGCAAACGGTTCTACATGCTCTGCGTCACCCTGTTCACGGCATCCTCGATTCTCTGTGGGTTGGCGCCAACTCTGCCAGTGCTGATCTTCTTTCGTGTCCTTCAAGGTGCAGGTGGAGGAGGCATGGGGCCAAGCGAGCAGGCTATCCTTGCAGATACATTCCCGCAGGAAAAGAGGGGTATGGCTTTTGCGGTCTACGGAATGGCTGTGGTGGTCGCGCCAGCGATTGGACCAGCCTTGGGAGGTTGGATCACGGACAATTTCGATTGGCGCTGGATCTTCTTCATCAACGTTCCAGTCGGTATTTTGTCGCTGCTGCTGACCTATCGAATTGTCGAAGACCCGCCCCATCTCAAAACCAGAGCCAGCGGCTTCCGAGTCGATTATCTTGGCCTCGCCCTGCTGGCCGTCGGTGTTGGATTCTTGCAGGTGGTCTTGGACAAGGGTCAGCAAGAGGACTGGTTTGGATCGTCCTTCATTTCCACGTTCTTCCTGATCGCAATCGCGTGTCTGATAACCCTGGCGGTGTGGGAGTGGACGCATTCCCAACCGATTCTGGAGTTGCGGCTGTTGAGGAACCGGAACTTTGCAGCGGCGCTCTGTTTCAACTTCATCTTGGGAGCGGTGCTGTACGGAACCACCGTACTGATCCCGCAGTTTTTGCAGATCGTGATGGGCTATTCTGCGGAACGATCCGGTTGGGCCTTATCACCGGCAGGATTTGTGATGATGTTGACAATGCCGATCGCCGGTTTTCTGGTCGTGAAACTTGATGCTCGCTGGATTATCAGCATCGGATTCGCCGCCACCGCAGCCGCCCTGTATCACATGACTAACCTGAGTCTTCAGATCGACTTCCGGACAATAGTGATATGGCGCATCTTCCAGGTCGTGGGCCTGTCGTTCATTTTCATTCCCATAAGCGTCCTTGCGTATGTCGGAATCCCGATGACCAAGAATAATCAGATTTCCGGTATGTCGAATTTCGTGCGGATGCTGGGCGGAAGCGTAGGTATTTCGTTGCTGACCACCTTCCTGAGCCGGCAGGCCCAGACCCACCAGAACAATCTGGTGGCCCATGCTACGATCTACGACGCGAATTTCCGAAGAATGGTCGTTGGCGCCACGGCAGTCATGGCGCATCACGGCTCCGGTCCGGTCTTGGCCGCGAAACAATCGTACGCGCAGATCACGGGATTGATCCAGGTGCACTCAGCCACACTGGCGTTTGTCAATGCGTTCTGGGTTGCCGCGACCGTCGTGGCTTGCCTGATCCCTCTCCCGTTCCTTTTGAAACGAGCGCCATCGGGGTCGACTGGATTGGTTTCCGGGGTTGCTGGAAGCTAGTGTGACAAACAAGATGTGCGTCACTGCACCCTCGTGCTGGTCGGTGATAATCGTTCGCTTCCATCGGAGTCGCAATGTTCCAGAAAGAAACGAGCTGTAAGCTATCTCGTTCCGAAGTCGAGCAAAAGGCAGTCCTGTTGCTCCAGCAAATGACCCTGCTGGAAAAGACCTCGATGCTCAGCGGTAACTGCGACATGTTCGCTAATATCATAAAGTACCGTAGAGCTTATAACCCGGTCCCGACGACCACACCCGGGGTAGAACGTCTCGGGATATCACCGATTAAATCCACGGATGGCCCGCGCGGAGTGCTCGCGGGCAAGTCAACCTGCTTCCCGGTGTCGATGGCGCGGGGTGCAAGTTTCGATCGGGTGCTCGAAAGGCGGATTGGCGATGCGATTGGAAAAGAGGCGCGTGCGCAGGGAGCCAATTGCTTCTTGGGTGTGTCCGTCAATCTGCTGCGGCATCCGGCTTGGGGGCGCGCGCAGGAGACGTATGGCGAGGACCCATTCCACGTTGGGGAGATGGGCAAGAGCTTGATGCAGGGGGTTCAGCAACACAATGTGATGGCATGCGTGAAACACTTTGCCGTGAACAACATCGAGAACAGCCGTTTTTTCGTCAACGTCAAGGCCCCTGACCGTGTCCTGCACGAGGTCTACCTGCCGCATTTCAAGAAAATCGTGCAGGCCGGCGCAGCTTCGGTGATGGGCGCTTATAACCGCTTCATGGGTGACCACTGTTGCGAAAGCAACAAGCTGCTGACGGACATCTTGCGCGACGACTGGGGATTTGAGGGTTTCACCATGTCCGATTTCATATTCGGCATTCACGACGGAAAGAAAGCCATCGAAGCGGGCATGGATCTCGAGATGCCCATACCACTCGAATACCAACAGAAGCTCGTCGAAGCCGTACAGAAAGGAGAGCTAGCGGAAGACCTCGTCGATCGGGCAGTGCTACGCGTTCTGCGCACATTGCTGGTATTCGAGAATACTCCAGATCTGATCGCCTACGGCAAAGAACTGGTGGCGTGCGAACAACACGTGGCGCTTGCGCGAGAGGCTGCGGAGAAGTCGATGGTCTTAATCAAGAATGACAGGTCGGTGCTGCCATTCTCGAAGAAAGTGAAGCGGGTGCTGGTATTAGGGAAACTTGCCCGCCAGGAGAACACGGGAGATCATGGATCCAGTCGGGTGTTCGCTCCTTACGTGGTTACGCTATTGGAGGGGCTGAAAAACTCCCTCGGACACGATACCGAAATTACTTATTACGGCGAAGATCAGATCGCAAAAGCAAAAAAGGCCGCTCGCGAAGCAGACTGCGTGATGATTGTAGCTGGTTGTGATTTCAATGACGAAGGTGAGTACCTTTCTCCAGGAAGCATCGATGAACCTATCCGCCTCATTCAAGCCGGCTATAGGAACATGGGCCAGCCATTCAAGGCTTTCCTAGTCAGGACTATCGGAAAGCTGGTCAGAAGATTCGCGCCAAAAACCACTTCCTTGCCGGGCGGCGACCGCCAAAGCCTGTCCCTAAAAGGCGCACAGTGCCGGCTCATCGAGGAAGTCGGGTCAATCAACGCTAACACGGTCGTCTGCCTGGTGTGTGGCAGCATGATTCTTATCGAAGACTGGGCTAAGAAAGTCCCGGCGATTTTGTACAGCTGGTATGCCGGGATGGAGGGTGGCAACGCTGCCGGCAGAGTGTTATTCGGTGATGTGAACCCCAGCGGGAGGCTGCCCTTTACGATTCCTACGAGCCCCGACCAACTGCCATATTTCAGCAGTACTGATCGAGAGATCACCTACGATCTCTATCACGGTTACACTCTGCTCGACAAAAAGGGCATCAAGCCTGCCTATCCTTTTGGTTTTGGGCTGAGTTATACGTCGTACGTTTACAGCAATCTTCACGTCGAAAAGAAAGGGCGAGGCATAGAGGTAAAGGTGAGAGTTAGCAACACAGGGTCTCGCGATGGCGAAGAAGTAGTTCAAGTGTACGTGGGTATTAAGACGTCTGCGGTAGAGCACCCCAGGAAGCTTTTGAAGGGGTTCAAGAAAGTCGCCGTTGCCGCGTATTCGACGGAAGACGTGAACATCTTTATCCCACTCAACGATCTTCGCTATTACAACGAGCAGGGCAGAACGTGGCTGTGGGAACCTGGAATCTACGAGATCGGCGCTGGACCCAGTTCGGATGATGCCGTGCTGTTGAGAGCCACAATTAGTTTGCACGGTTCATAACATTTACGCGCGTGGTACAACTCACAAACGAGTCCGCGAAAATTCATGAAGGTCCCGTCAGTAACCGGTCTATTTTCACTGGACCGCTTCTTTCGACCTGCGTTTACCAGGAGCGAACACCCATTGTCGGACTGCATTTCGAGCGATAGATAGGCGTGTTATGCTTACAGAATGAAACGGGAGCAACGTGGTCTCAGGTTTCCTTTCGACGCACGTGCCGAGGTCATTTTAGAAAACTCTACCGAAAAAATAGCTGCGCGAGTAATGGAATTGAGCTTACAAGGATGTTTCTTGGAGATTCCGCCCTTGCGAAAGCCTCCGTCTAAGCATAAGAATTTGGCACTCGGACGAGATCTTTGAAGCTTCGGCGAAAATACTTTATGTAAGGGCGACTGGGGTGGGCTTACTGTTCCTCGACGTGACACCGAACTCTCGGAGACTTTTGCAAGCTTGGATTCTCAGTGCGTTGGATAGCCAAGTGAAGTTGGAACACACCTAGAAAACAAAGCGGACCGCATATCAGGCCCAAACCTAAGTTTCCGGTTAGTGCACACCCCTCACCGGGCCGCCTGACGTGGGCGACCTTGAAGCCCGGAGATACCGACAGTACCGTTTTTCCTGCTGGTCCCGCTGCCATTTCCACGGGTGTAGCTGTTGACTGCATTTCTGAATTGCTCGAATAACAACAATTCGGCGGGACCCCCATCGCCAATGAGGGCTGCGCATTGACATCCCCTCTCACCGTGGCTACGCTTTTCATGCCTCACGTTCGAGTGAGTCATCATGACGGCCCCAAAATTCGCTCTTCTCGTTTTCATCAGTACTCTGTCGCTCGCGCCAGACTTACTCTCCGCTCAGGAGTTGCAGCACCATCACGACGCCGATGCAAAACTCGGCACCGTCTCCTTCTCTACCTCCTGCGCCCCTGCAGTCCAATCCCAATTCGAGCGCGGCGTCGCCCTTCTGCATTCCTTCGAGTACGAAGTAGCCGACGCGCAATTCGAGGAAGTCGCGAAAAAAGATGCGCGCTGCGCAATGGCTTACTGGGGACGAGCAATGACCCTTTACCACGAACTATGGAATCGTCCCAGCAAAGCCGACCTCGCCCAAGGTGCCGAACTCCTCGCCAAAGCTCGTTCCCTCAAGCCGCCGACGGCCCGCGAACGCGACTACGTCCTGGCGCTTTCCGTCTTTTACTCTGACACCGATAAACTCGACCACAATCAGCGCGCTGACGCTTACGCCCAAGCCATGCAAGGCGTCCAAAAACGCAATCCCAACGACCATGAAGCCGCCATCTTTTACGCGCTTTCACTTCTCGCCTCAGGTCCCGACCAAGACCCCAATCTCACCAACGCTAAAGCCGCCGTTGCCATCCTCAACAAGCTCTACGACGAGCAACCAAATCATCCGGGCATCGCGCACTACATCATCCACAGTTGCGACAATCCGGCGATGGCCAGTCTCGCGCTTCCCGCCGCGCGCAAATACGCTAGCATCGCGCCGTCTTCCCCTCACGCCGTGCACATGCCTTCGCACATTTTCGCGCGCCTCGGGCTTTGGCAGGACGACATTAACTCCAACCTCGCGGCCATTCGGGTCGCCGATAGCATGGCTGCACATCATCACGTGATGCATCACAAAGTGCATTCCATGGACTTCCTCGAATATGCGTACTTGCAAATTGGCGACGACGCCAGCGCCAAGGCCACGATCGAACAGATCGCAGCGATTCGCGCCGAACAAATGGATCCCGAATTTGAGAATTATTTGCTGGTGCGCCAGGCGGAAGGGCCCGCCAAGTACGCTCTCGAGCGCCGCCAGTGGAAAGAAGCGCTAGGCCTGCAACCCAGCGCTGGCGCGCCGCCTGACGTTCAGTTGGTCACCTACTGGGGACGCGCCGTTGGCGCTGGCCATCTTCACGACGCAGTCGCCGCGCAAGGCGCGCTGAGGCGTTACGACGAACTGCTCGACGCCACGCGCAAAGGTCCTCGGTCCTACATCGTCGATGGCTTGAAGAACGAGCATCAACAGGTGCAAGCCTGGGCTGCATACGCCGCGGGCAACTCCGACGATGCGCTTCGCCTGCTGCGCGCAGTCGCCGACGATCAGGACAAAGTCGGCAAAGGCGAAACCGAACTGCCTGCCCGCGAAATGCTTGCTGACATGTTACTCGACCTGCAGCGTCCGCAAGAAGCGCTGACCGAATACGAAATTTCCCTGCGTACCGACCCCAATCGTTTCAACGGGCTCTATGGAGCAGCACAGGCCGCCACGCAGGCCCAGCAAAAAGAGAAAGCGAACGTCTACTACACTCAGTTGCTGAAGAATTGCGAAGGCATCCGCTCCGACCGCCCCGAACTAACCCAAGCGAAAACCCTCCTCGCCTCTGCGGGTGGTATGTAGGCGCGGGACTTTCACGCCGACCTTCCTCACCTTGCGTCTGCCATATTGCATATAGTTTTGTTATTTTGACTCTGCCCGGATCGAGGGAGTTGGGTACAAGGTCCAACTGACGGCTCGGATCGTTGCGTTGTCGATTAACGATGGCATCGCTTTCCAGGGCGATTTTTCGAGGATTGGATCATGGCTCAGAGGAGGAAACCACATGAGACTATTACTCCTGTCGCTGCTACTAACCACGACTGTTGTTGCACAAACGGCTGATCGCGGCACGGTTCCGGTGCTCACAGGGGACCCGCGCGCCGACAAGTTACTGAGCCAAATGACCCTGGAAGAGAAGATCGCGCTGATCCATGGTACTCAGGAAGACCCCAAGGTGTACCACGGGCAGGCTGGCTACACGGCTGGCGTGCCACGTCTGGGAATTCCCGGCTTGCGGTTCGCCGATGGACCGCCCGGAGTGCTTACGCGGCACCCCTCGCAGGGTGAGACGGCAACGATGGGCGTTGCTGCGACCTTCAGCGTAAGTGACGCGCAGGCGAACGGCTTGGTCATTGGGCGGGAAGCGCGTGCGCTCGGCATCGATATTTCGCTGCAGCCTTTCGTAAACATCTTCCGCGATCTGGAATTCAGCCGTGGCTACAACACCTTTGGCGAAGATCCCTTCCTGAGCGGGCAGATGGGAGCGGCAGAAATCCGCGGCATTCAGAGCCAGCATGTGATGGCGCAGGTGAAGCATTATATCGGGTACGACTCGAATGCCTCCAACATTTACATCGATCCGCAAACCATGCATGAGGTTTATGTTGCGCCCTTCGATGCTGCTGTTCAGGCCGGTGTCGCTTCGATTATGTGCTCCTACAACCGCGTCAATGGCGTGTTCGCCTGCGGCAACGGGACCACACTGACCAAAATCCTGCGAGATGAAATCGGCTTCAAAGGATTTGTGACCTCCGATTGGGGTGCCGTGCATGCCGTCAATTTCATTAACGCCGGTTTGGATATGGAAATGCCAGGAACTCCAGGAAAAAACGACAGGTTTTCGATCCCGTCCTTTTTTGACGCCGAACCTGTTCCGCCGCCTCACTCCTTTGAAACGGGCATCGCAGCCATCTACGGCGGTCCCCTTCCCGAGGAGCCCGCGATACGGCATAGAGCGGGTGGCGAATTCGGCGTGAAGTTGGACCCCCAAAAGATGCCCGAGGCGCTAAAGAACGGAACTGTTAGTGAAGCACGCATTACTCAGGCAGCCGGCCGCGTACTCTGCCAGATCGCCCGGTTCGGTTACCTCGACGGCTTGTCCAAGCACGAGGTCACGGAACAGGCTATCGAGGAAAACGCTAAGATCATCGAAAACACCGCGGAAGACGCGGTGGTTCTACTGAAGAACAAGGACAACGCGCTGCCGTTGAAGCCGGAAACATTGGACGACACAGTGCTGATCGGTCCAGGAGCTGCTCAGGTGTTTGCTATTGGCATATCGGGGGAACGTTCACTGGGACTCCCCAACCGGCAGATTGGTCCCTACGAAGCCATCCGCAGGACCTCCGGCAGCACGAAGATTCGGCTGGCTGTGGACGATGACATGACCGGTACGCCGATTCCCGCCGACGCGCTAAGCCATGACGGCAGACCGGGATTGGAGCGTGTCGTTTCCGGCCAGCCTGCACAGACCGACGCGCAGATCAACTTTACGGTGAAGGGCGGCAACGCTCTGCCGCCGAATTACGCTGCGACCTGGAACGGTACACTCAGCGTAGACAGACCCGGGAACTACTGGCTATATCTTCAGGCGCTCGGCACCAATGCTACCCTGACCATCGACGATAAGCAGGTTGGCCATACAGGCGCACTGCAAGGGGCGGTGCATGGTGACATCCTGCAAGCCAATCAGGACAACGCCGTTCCCACGATGGATCAGCTGGACAATGTGCGCCGCGCAGTCGAACTAACAGCCGGACCACACCACATCCAACTGAACGTGACTTCAGATACATCGCAAGCTCCTGTGCAATTACGGCTCAACTGGTACACGCCCGAGCAACGTGCGATCGACCACGCCGCCGCTATCGCAGCCGCGAGGAGTGCGAAGACGGCAGTGATTTTCCTGTGGTCGCGGCTCAATCCCGTTTTCAAGCTGCCGGGTGAGCAGGACAAGTTGGTGGAGGAAGTGGCTGCCGTTAACGCGAATACAATCGTGGTGCTGAATGTCAGCGCGCCCGTCGCCTTGCCCTGGATTAACAAGGTTAAAGCAGCGCTGCTGATGTGGTGGCCCGGCGACGAGGGAGGGTGGGCAACCGCCAATCTACTGCTCGGCAAGATTAGCCCGGCAGGCCGTCTACCGGTAACGTGGGCCAAGCGGCTGGAGGACTATGCGGCGACCGATCCCAAGCACCCCGAGCGCAGCAGCAAGGGCGTGGATGGCAAGACGATCTACAGCGAAGGTGTGGATGTAGGCTATCGTTGGTTTGATAAGGAAAACATCGAGCCGCTATTTGCCTTTGGCTACGGACTGAGTTATACGACGTTCGAGTACTCTGGTCTGAAGGTGTCGAAGACTCCCGACGGCGGTCTCGATGTCAACGTGCAGATCAGGAACACAGGCAGCATGGATTCAGACGAGGTGCCGCAAGTATACGTTGGCGCGCCTGACAAAGCACCAGACGGGGTGCAATTCCCCGTGCGGGCGCTTGCTGCGTTTGATCGAGTGCATGTGCGCGCGGGCGAGACGAAAGCCGTTATGCTGCACGTAGCCGAGCGGCAAATGCAGTACTGGTCAACCAGAGAGCAGCAATGGATTTCTCCCACCGGTAAGCGGGTCGTGAGCATAGGCGCATCATCACGGGATTTGCCGTTGATGCAGGAGATTGAATGAGCTTCTGACAACGAACGCAGCCCCGAGGAACCAGGAGATTGCCAGCAAGCCGGAGTTGAGCGAATACACCAACCGCAATTACCTGCTGCGGATCTACGACAAACTGGGCTTATCCAGCCGGCTAGAAGTGGTCCTGTATGCGGTCAGCGGCACGAACTCGACTCCTATACCTACGGAACAGTAACTCGCACCTCTAGAGGACGCGTTCTGGCGTGTCATGAAACCCAGTACTCAGTTTTCGGAACCCACCGAGCCACATTGGTCAGTGCTGAGAGTTACCTTGTCCTACAGAGTTATTCCCAGCGCAACGCTTCGGTGGGTTCGGTTTTAGCGGCCCGCCAGGCGGGAATGTGACAGGCAAGGGCCGCGACGGCCGCGAGGAGGAGCCCGACGGTCACGAAGGTGAGCACATCGTTTTCGCTCACGCCATAGAGTTGCGATTTCAGGAATCGTGTCACCACCAGTGATAGCGTCGTCCCGATGAGCAAACCCGCCGATGTGAGTCGGAATCCCTGTCGCAGGACTAGGCGATAAATATCTCCCGTTCCAGCTCCTAGCGCCATGCGAATGCCAATTTCGCGTGTACGCTGGCGCGTGGTGTAAGCAACCACACCGTAGATGCCGATGGCTGCGAGCAACATGGCCACAAAGCCGAACGCACTGGCGAAGGTCGCAGCCACGCGACCGAAGATTGTGCCCAGCTTCATGGTGTCCGTGAGCGGATTGACGTTAAACAGTGGCAACTCTGGATTGAGTTGATGAACCGCTTGTTCCACGGAAAACGCCATAGCTCGCGGGTCCCCGGAGGTGCGCAAGTGAATAGTCGTATCCTGCGTGGAGCGGTAAGCTTGGTAAATCGGAAGATAGATGACCGGTTCGGGCGCATACGTGAGTAGGCGGTATTTGGCATTGCGAGCCTCGCCGACGATGGTAAAGCGGCCTTCGTCGTCAATAACCTGTTTGCCAATGGCGTCTTCACCCGCCCAATAGCGATCCACAAAGGCCTGATTGACAATGGCAACCAGTTGCGATTCGCTGTTGTCGGCCTCCGTGAACTCTCGGCCGGAAATCAGGCTGGTGCGTAGAGTGCGAAAATAATTCGGCCCAACGATGGCGCGGGTAATCTCCATTGATTCGTGGGACTGCGGAATATAGTCTTCCACCTGTAAATAGTCGGAGTGGATACTAAAGCTCAGCGGGGAGAAATCGGCCAGGCTAACGGACTCTACGCCGGGTAATCCGGAAAGTTTTGCCAACACCTGACGGTCGAATACCTCCCCGGTCTTGCGTGTGTAGCCCGCTGGAGTAAGTTCGTAGGAAGCAAGCAAAACGTGATCAGGATTGAAACCCGGGTCGGACTGTTGCGCTTTCTGGAGGCTACGCGTGAACAGCCCGGCGCAGACCAGGAGAAGCAATGACAGGGAGATTTGCGCGACAACCAGACTGCTTGATAGCCGACCTTTATGAACTGCAACGGAAATACTGCCGGCTTCCTCTTTGAGCACAGCCTGCAACGGCAGGCTCGCCGAGCGCATCGCCGGAAGAATTCCGAAGATTGCCGCGGCGAGGATCGAAAGAAGTACCGTGGCGAGAAGCACTTGCTGATCCACATGCTCATCATGCCTGAGAGGTAAGGTGCTGGACGGGAAGAAGGCCACAAGACTCCGCGAGGTCCAGAAGGTATTGAGGATGGCCACCGCGCCACCCAACAAGCTGAGCAGCAGGCTCTCGATGAGGAATTGCCGGACCAGTTGTGTCCGCGTCGCCCCCATCGCCAGGCGAATGGCCACTTCCCGTCGTCGCCCGACGGAGCGCACTAACAGTAGATTGGCCACGTTGGCGCAAGCCAGAAGCAGCAATACTGTCGCGAGACCGAGCAGCATCGGAAAAATCTTGTAGAGGTAACCGTTGACACCAAACGGTGAGCGCCAGAGCGGATCGAGTGAGATTTGATTCGGCGAATCGCGATGCTCCTCCGGGTATCGCTCCGCTATTTCCCCCATCACCAGGTTGAGTTCGGCTTGTGCCTGCTCTCGGGAAATGGCCGGGCGCAGCCTGCCCAGGACGTTAAGCCAGAACGTCCCACGGTCGTCGGGTCGATTGGAACCCCACACCTCGCGATCCATGCCTAGCGGAATCCAGATGTCGGTGCGAAGACCCGTTTTGCATCCCCGGAATTCGCGACCGGTAACGCCGATGATCGTATAGGGGTGACGGTTGAGCTGGATGGTTTTGCCAATGATCTGGGGGTCCAGCCCGAAATGATTCTGCCAGACCGTGTAGCTAATTACGGCAACCGCCGCATTGTTGCGTTGCTGTTCTTCGTCGGGAAGAAAGACGCGGCCGAGAATCGGATGAACGCCCAACACGTCGAAATAGTTGGACGTCGTGAGTGCTCCATAAATGCGTTCCGGTTTCGCCATGCCGGTGAGTGACATGTAATCGTCATGATAGCCAAGGAGACCGGAGAAGGTGCGCGTGCGCTCCCCAAGGTCGCGGAGATCCCGATAGGAAAAAGGCGGGCTCGGATGGTCGCTGCGTTCCCCGCGCATGACGGAAACAAGATCGCTCGTGTGCGAAACGCCGGGGATGGGATTGAGGAGTGTGGCGCTAACCCAACTGAGAATGGTTCCGTTCGCGCCTATCCCGAGAGCGATCGTAAGGACAGCGACACACGTGAAGCCAGGAGACTTCGTCAGCATGCGTAAGGCGTAGCGGAGGTCGTAGATCATAAACGTTGTACTGGCGACAGCCACAAATAATCTAACGTGATGCAAGACAGGAAGCAGTGTGCGGTGTCACAGGCTCTCGACCGTACAAGCGGGCAGGACAAATTAGGCAAGTTGGATCACTTCCTTGCCCGTCGGCTGCTTGTTCGATCAGCCACCGATGCGCGATGTCAGAGCTCTTCGAGCGACTAGAAGTCATTTCATAAATACCTCAGGAGGATGACAGCACAGGCAAGCTGCACCATAGCGAGGAAATTCTCTGGATAATATTCCCAACGAATGACGACGCGACGAAAGTTATGAAGCCAAGCAAACAAACGCTCGATCTTCCAGCGACGCCGGTAACGGCGCAGCACGCGGCCATCTTGG
>DASPVD010000022.1:0-17908 GCA_035622555.1 Candidatus Eremiobacteraceae bacterium
GTAACTCCTGATTACACGTGCCATCCCTCTGCTGAGCTCCCGCGGGATCGCCGGGTACGTGCGTGCCAATTCACGAACTAACGGGCTTTTTACTTTTCACTACTTCTTCTGGGTCCACACGCTTTTTTGTGAAATGGACAGAAGCCACTGCCCTTCCGCTTCATCAACTTCGGTCAGGCTGAAGTCCAGCACCTGCACCACGACACCTACCACGAAGTAGTACGTCCTACCCACTTCCGCTCTCATCACCATGGCGCCGCCAGCCTGCTTGATCGATTGCCAGTCCGCGCAGATGTTGTGGCTTCCGGGGTCCACCTCAAATGAGAGATAGCCATTCCCGGTATTCGCTCCCACCCAGTTTCCGTCCACGCCCACTCGTGTGACACCCGGATTGTTCGTCCCCACAATTTCGATCACGTAAACGCGCGCCTTGCCTGGCGATGGGGCAGTTACTCCCTTGTCGGGGGCGCTCAAGGTCACCTCGTACTGCGCCTTCCGGGGGCCGCAACCCGCGCCCGTGCGGAAATCGGTGGTAGCGCTCTGACCATACAGCGGGGCCGCACACAGCAATAGCAGCAACATGATCTTGCGCATGCGTCTTCTCCTCGGGTCCTTTTTTGTGAGGTGACTCCGCCTTCTGCCTCTAGGACGCTCCGCCGGCTCTTCGGGTTTCGTGTTCTTTGCCCGTTGTGTCCGGTCCACAGCGGCAGGTCCATCCGGCTTGGCGGTCCAACCGGCACCGGCGGAAGTGGTCATGCTCAGTTCTTGACCGCTGCTCTTGCAGGTGCACGTCAGTCCATTTTCGGACTCGTGACTTTGCAGGGCGAATCGCATAGCATCTGTCTGGTTTCGGCAAGCCGCGAATCATGAAAGCAAACATCGTCACGCTTATCGTTTTTGCATTCGCTCTGGTTCTCTTGACGATTCACTATGCCCATGAGCCTTGGACGGCTATGCGGGTTGCCGCGGTGATTCTCGGACTCCCATCATTAGTATTGTTGATCGTGGCCCGAATTGAACTCGGCGGGGCATTCTCCGTGAGGCCGAAGGCCCAGGCACTCGTGACCCATGGTCTTTACTCTCGTATTCGCAACCCGATCTACCTGTTTGGGACATTAACAATTGTGGCTTGCTTTCTTTATATCGGGCAGCCGGTGTTCATCTTTCTTTTGGTGGTGCTTGTTCCTCTGCAGATGTACCGTGCACGACAGGAAGCGAAGATATTGGAAGCCAAATTTGGAGAGGAATACCGGGAATACAAAGCACGCACATGGTTCTAATCCCGTTCCGCAAAAAGGTGGACCAGCAGAAACTGCTGTCTGATTTCATGTCAGGCTGCTCAGGGAGTATTGCTCAGTTGTTCTTCTCTTTTGCGCCGGGGATGAGGATCGACACAACAAATATGACGATGACAACGAGCGCAAATAAGTCTTACGGACGGTGCTGAAGAATCCGACCTTGTTATTGCGTGGTGAGAGTCTGTTTGAGTAATTGCAGTTGCGTTGGACCCATCAAGTCGGCCCTGAGGGCCTCGAAATGATCAGGCGAAATCGTTGTTTCCAACATCAACTTGATGGCGTTCTGAATCTCATTGTGATCCTGGCTAGAACACACAGTGCCCACGCGATGCCTGGAAACCAATTTGGCTAAGCCTGAGTCGCCGGGTGAGTGGGCAAAAATGGGGCGTTGCGCCTGAACGTAGGTGGAAAGCTTGATGGGCAAACTGGTCCTTCGGAATCCACGGAAACGGACTCCGCTGGGATACATCGCGTATACAAAATCGCAGGTAGCCAGCACCGGCAGGGCATCCTGCTCCAGCAATTCGCGGCGACTTTCGAAGGTGGCCAGGCCCTGAGCTGCCACCTGGTCCATTTCCGGGGAGCTGCCGATTCGCACGATTTTCAGGGCGCGGTTCTGCGCCTGCGCAAGACTGCGACACGCCAAAACGAAATTCTGGAATGGCGTTGGATGATAAAGCGACCCAATATGCCCGACCGTAAGGCAATTCGCGCACACACGCGGGGTCACTAGCGGCAATTCCGGGAGATATTTGTAAAGCGCGAAGGAGTTCACGCCGTATTTTTGATTGAAATAATCGCGCATAGCGGTGCTGGTCACATCGACCGAGCGCGCGCGACGCAACACATCAGCAAATGTGTGAGCCATGAGGGGCCAAAGGGGCTGGTAACGGCGCGAACGGATAACCATGGCCAGCGGCTCGTCATGCACCGTCAAATGGACGGGTTTGCCGCGCGATTGCAGTTCCGAGGCCACGGAAATACCTTCATAGTGTCCGACTACCCAGTAAAGATCGGCGTCCAAGCGGTCGACGATACTCTTCACCGCCTGCGTGGATCCAAGAAAACCGCATCGCGCCGCCAGATCGGCTGCAAACTGCCAAGGAGACACAGGTTTGCCCAACCAATGCCGGCGTTCACCCGGCACCTGAGCCGGCGCGAGGTAGTACCACCGCACATCTAGCTCCGGTAATTGCGCCAAGTGGCTCCGCAGCTGCACCGAGCCGCCGCCGATATCCGGTGAAAATGGAGTAAAGAGGGCAATGCGCATCGACTAATCCTAACCGAAGGGGTCCAGGAGATGCGACGCACAAATCAGGAGCTGTAGCGAAGATCGAGGCGTAGGATTTCTCGGGATATTATTGCTATTGGCGATAGAAACATAATTATATAATATAGTAAATACAGTAAGGGTTAGTTATGATCAGCGCGACCTCCAGTGATAATCAGGTGAAGAGGCGTGGCTTTGCGATTCAGTCCACGATCTGCTTGTGGGTAGTCGCCGCTCTGTTTTGGTACGCTGCACGGTTTTACCCAATTCTGAGACCCATCCTACACCGCACCTTCCATCATTTATGGCACTAATTCATGGCATAGCTATGCTGACGCTTATGTTGCTGTTTTTGCTGGCGGTGACCGGTGTGGGAACCTGGGTACTACAAACCCTCAGACTGAGTATTGATACAAAGATGCAGCACGCGCTAGTCAGCGCGGCATTGGGAGTACTCGCCGTTGAAGTGGTGTTTTCCGGCATTGAGTACACGCAACAAATCCGGAAAGGTGCGTTGGTGATCGCAGCCCCTCTGCTGGTGTTCGTGGTTCGAGGATTCAAGGTCATGCGGACCGTATTGGCCAGAGGCTGGCAAGAGCTTGCCAATTCGCGAAGCAAGATGTTGATTGTCACCGCAATCGCGGTGGTGCTGACCTTTGAGTTCCTGGCATGTCAGGCGCCGCTTACTGGTTCGGACGCACTCCATTACCACTTCACCACCGAGAAGTTGGTACTGCAGAATGGTTTTGGACCGCAGTTTTCGATTGTCCTGAGTTTTTTTTTGCGGCCAGCATCACCTGTTAATCCTCTTCGGTTTAGCGCTGGCCGGCGAACAATTAGCAATGGCGTTCATATTTTTAGGGGGCGCGTTGGCTGCTTGCTCGCTGGGTGCGTTGGCGGCGCTGTGGTGTCCTTTGAGGACAGCGTTGTGGTTTACGCTGTTGTTTCTGCTGACGCCGGTAGTGTTCTGGCAGATCTCCTCTGCCGGAGCACCGGATGTTTGGATGGCCTTCTTTGCTACCGCAGCAGTGATCGTATTGTGCCCAAAAAAGGCGACCGGGCTTTTGCAAACGGCTTTTGTCGCGGGACTGTTGAGTGGCGGCATAGCGGGGGGCAAATACACTGGATTTGTGCTGGCCCTGGCGATCGCGGCGGCGGTGGCGCTGGAATATCAATCCGTGGGTAAAACACTGTTATTTGGAACGGGCGCACTGGCGACAGGTATGTGGCCGTATTTGCGGAATTTCCTTTGGACAGGCGATCCGGTGTTTCCGTTTCTGTCGCGGCTGCTAAAACCGGGGCAATCAATTTGTTTGCGCTGGATGCGCTTCGCGCTAATGCCGGAATGCCGCATTCGCGGAACTTGATGCAGCTATTCCCGTTTGTATTTTTCTCCGGAATAGTCCCTGGGGCCGTTGGGTTCTGGGACTTTTTTGGTCCGCTGATCCTTGCTCTGACACCTCTGCTGGTTCTCGCGTCCAGAAGTTTGCGAAGTTGCCGAATTCCCCTGACCGTGTGGGTGCTTTCAGCCATGGGAATATTTTCGGCATCGGGCCTGCCGCGCTTTCTTCTGCCCGTGTTTCCTCTTGCGTTGGTGTGCATTGCCGCGGGACTAACCGTTTCCGAGACACGTGGCTGGAAGGTTGTCAGTGCCTTAGGTGTGAGCCTGACGGTTTTGCTCTGCGCCGTAGGGGCGGCAGGATTAGGAGTGTACGGCTGGAGAGCGGTGGCGGTGGCTGTAGGAGCGGTTCCTCGAACTCAGTATCTGGAAGCGCGACGACCGGAGTATCAAGAAGGCCAAACCATTAATGGCATCATCGGCAACCAGCCTGATAAGAGGAATACGCTGGTGTTCGTGCGACACATGTACTCGCTCGAGGTGCCATTCTTGAACGGCGATCCGGCGACGAATTGGATAGTTAACCCCGACCGACTGCGGACCCCGCAGGAATGGAAGTTGTTCTTTCGTCGCTATGGCATTAGTTTCGTTGTGCGTTCGCCAGAGTATCCCGAGGCGGTGGCCAAGTCCCTGAGCGAAATGGAGGAAACAGGGCAATTGACTCCGGTAGGTGAGGCGGTGGTGCAGGATTTTCAAGGTATGCGTATTCAGGAACAGAGAGTCGCAGTGCCGGTGGTGGTCTTGAGAGTGAAAGACCTTGGGCAATAGCTAGCGGCTCTGATTGCTAAGATGGCTAGCGAGTAATTCATGCAAAGTGCTATCTTCTCCAGTGCCGGCACTAATGAAGACAAGACGAAGGAAATTCGAAGAACTGTTGTGGGTGCTGGGATTGCACGCACCGGCGAGGCGACTGTTTTCGGCAACGATGGGACGGTCGGCAGCCGAGGCCCGCGCAAAAATGACGGATTTCTATCGCTCCATTGTGCAACCCGGGACACTGGTATTCGATATAGGAGCGAACGCTGGGACGTTTTCCGCGGTATTCGCTTCCCTTGGGGCCAGAGTAGTGGCCCTGGAGCCGAATGCGGACTGTGTGCGCCATATCCAAGTCGCTTATGCCGGGCAGGCGATAGAGACGCTGCAAGCGGCGGTGGGACAAACAAACGGCGTAATCGAGTTCAACGTCGCAGACGAATCCGACGGGAAGAGTTCGGTTTCCCAAGAATGGATGGCTGCGGCGAAGGAACAGGATGAGAGCAGCCGCGGAGTCTGGACCAGAAAAATTCCCGTTCCATTGGTGACTTTGGACGCGCTGATAGCGCATTTTGGAATGCCGTTTTACATCAAGATTGATGTCGAAGGATATGAAGAAGCGGTGCTGGCAGGACTTTCTAACCAGCCACGCATGCTCTCTTTCGAATTTCATGCGATGTTCCTGGAAGCGGCGATGCGTTGCCTGGAAACAGGATTGTTTGAGGGGGGCTCGCGATTCAATTACGTACGCAACTCAGGTTGGGGATATCCCGCTTGTTTTGAGTTGGCGGAATGGGTGGACAAAAGCAGTTTCCGAGAGGTACTGGCGGGAATGCGCGATAAGAGCGTGCAAGGCGATGTGTTCGTGAAAGCACCGCAAGCAGAATCTTAGGACGAACGTTGGTCTGCCGATTTCCGCTGCAAGAAAAGCTTCTCCAGGACCTCGCGAGTCTTGGCGGTATTTTGGTCCCAGCTGCAATTAGCGCGGACCGAGGCCGCAGCCGCAGAAGCAATTCTTTGACGGAAATGGTTATCGACAAGCAGTCGACGGATCAAGCCGGCAAGCAATTGATCATCACTGGGATCGTGGAGGATCAGGCCGGTTTGACCATCAGTAATTTCATCGCTAACGCCGGCTTGACTGCTGGCAATCACCGGAAGTCCACAAGCCATGGCTTCGAGAATGGGCAAATTGAAACTGTCTTGCAACGATGGCCCCACATAGAGATCCGCGACCGCGTAGAACTGCAGGACATCGGCGGAAGGACATTCGAAGGAAACCTTATCCAGCAGCCCGAGCCGTTGCACCAAGGGACGGTATAGTTCGCGGTCGTCCGCACCCACGATCATTAAACGCAGAGGAAAATCCTGCAAACTGACAGCGGCCTTCAGAAGGACATCGAGACCCTTGGCTTTCCAATCGTTGCCGATCAGCAAGATGACCAGCTCATTGTCCGCGAAATGGAAGTGTTTCCGTGATTCCAGCCTGCGAGCCCGGCAAATTTCCGGGTTGAAGCGCAGGGTGTCAACGGTATTGGGGATGACGACAACATCGGAGCGGCCGAGAAAAGACTGCAACTGCCTGGCAATCAACTTCGAAACCGCAATCAAGGAAACCCGAGGATTGCGGTAGATGCGGCGCTCGAGAAACATGATCAAGCGATAGTAGAGTTTGCGATGAATCAAACGCGGCCAAGTTTTGAGGGGGACGCGTCGCAGCAGCAACTGTTCGCGCACCTGTTGATAAAAGGCGTGAAAAACGATGTGAACCACCACAGCGTCGGCATCCAGACAGTTGGTTCCCGGTGTGTAAACCAGATCGGGGCGCACCCCGACGCGCAGGTCGCGCCAGCGACGCCAGTGATTGGCACAAAACCACCAAATAAATTTAAGCAAATGAGGCCCGCGTATATCCGAGACTCTGTGCCAACGTATGCCGCTATCCTCAGGAGCACTGCCATTCGCGGAAACTCCGTTAAGCTGCGCGACCTGCTGGGCATACAATTCAATGTACCAACCGTGGTTTCGGGCAAGCCTTTCGATTTGTTCGATGATGCAGACTTCCGTGCCATGCTGGCGATCGAGAAAAGGAGAAACCACAGCGAGGCGCAAGTCAGGCCTGCCTTGCAGCCGCTTGGGCCTGCGCTAACTCAACCGCCTTTGGATAGGACTTCAAACGAAACAGAATTCCCAGGAGCAACCATAAATTGGAATTGAACACAAAGTCTTGATAAGGGCTGGAACCAGTGAACATCATCGGAAAGAAAAGGACCACCAGATAAAGCCAGATAGCAAGGGCCAAAGGGAACCAAGGACTGCCACGGATCCCGCTGACCACCTTCCAAGCCGAAACGGCCATAGAACAGCTGAGTACTAACCAAAGCAACAAGCCAAGGATGCCAAGCTCGACGATCAGATTCCCAAAGCCACTCTCAACGCCAACGAACATCGGCCGGGCGTGCAAAATGCGCACTACATATTGGAACCCCAAGCTGCAGGTACCCATCCCATAGCCATAGGGCCAGCGCGGCCTGGTAAACGCACCTTCCAATTGCTGGATGGGATAGATCCGGGTTCGCTGGACCAGTTCGCTGGCGGGGCTGTCGGGCATGAGCGTTTCCGAGTAAATAGCTACTCGGGACCCGAGGGCTTCGGGGAAAGCAGTGAGGAGAATGATCAGAGCCGTACCGATCAAGAGACAGGTTCGCTGGATAGCCCGGACAACGCGCATAGCTTCCCGTTGCCGCCAGGGCGCTCCCCAGAGAAAACCGGCAGCAAAGAGAAGAGTGTTTCCTGCGTTCCACATCAAGACGCCGCGGGACGCACTCATCAGAGAGGCCGCGGCAACCAGCCCGACACAGGCAAACGCCAGGGTGCGGCCACGACGGGAGCGTAGGATCAGATAGCCGCTGTAGCCCAAAGAGATGAGCCACGAAACGATCAGAAAATCCTGAAAGCGGCCGGAACTGACAAAGACCGAGGTGGGGCGATAGGCCAACAGACCAGAGATCGGTGCGGTGCGATACAAAGTGCTGAGGTCACGGATATCTTCCTGAAGATTTTGCGGGTTCAAAAATGTTGGACCAATGATCGATTGGGCCAAGCCAAGGCCAGCGACAATTAAAATGAGTACGCAAACAAAAGAGAACAAGCGATGCAAATTTTCCTCAGATTCGGCGATGGCATACCCGATGAAGATCAGCGGAACGTACAGAAAATTCAGCTTCATGCCCAAGATGCCGTAGAAAATGCTGGCGGAGGCCGGATTGAAGACTTGAATCAGACAGAACCAAAAGAACATCAAGAGCGCGAACTTGAAAGGAATCTGAAACTTCTCGGAGCGTTGTTTGCGACGGTCTCGAAAATAAGAAACGAACAGGACGATCGCGAGGAGATCCTTAGCGAAATAGATGGCCATGTTGTTGCCAAGGTATTTTCGAAGAAGATCCTCGAACAGCATCCAGGCCATCAGGACATACAGACCGCGGCGCCAATCGTTTAAGACAGTGACCAACAATACTCCGCCGACCGCCAAGGCGCCCAAAGCGCCGAGTGTCGTCAGGTCGTTCGCCAGGATCGCTTCAGCGGCTTCATAAGCAAGAAAAACGACCAGAACAAAAATGCCGAGCACGAGCGGCGCTCGCGAGCCCCTTGGAGAGACCAAGCTCCCGATCGCTCTCATGAGCGACGACCCGGCACAGTAATGGAAGCGCTTGCGAGCATTGAGTTCATGATACCGCCGCCGAACAACACCTGGTTGAACGATTACGGGTTAATTAACGGGAGCACGCCGGCGCCTAACGGCAGCACGAATGGCCTCCACAGTGCCAGCAGCAGTCTCTTTGGGTGACCATGTGCTTATTCGTTCTCGACCTTTAGCGCCAAGCGCACGGAGACGCTTCGGATCGCCGCGAAGTTCCACAAGAATTGCCGAAAGGGATTGGAGATTGCCGCAGGGATACACCAGAGCCGGATCCACGGGCACGATGAGGTCCCGAGCAGCACCGACACGGTCGCTGGCGATCACCGGACACCCGCAGCAATACGCTTCGTTCACCACCACCGCGAACGGCTCATATTCCGATGGCAGGACCATCAGGTCCGCAGCGGTGTAGACGCCTGGCAGCTCGCTCTGATTCTGGAAACCAAGGAAACGCACGCGATCGCTGACCGCCAGGCGGCACACTTCCTCCTGCAATTGAGACCGCAGTGGTCCTTCGCCTGCATAAACCAGCACAGCATCGCTAAGGCGGGCTTGCGCAAATGCGCGTAAAACATCCGCCGGGCGTTTCCAGGGCTGGAGTTTGGCACAAAACAAAATAACGCAAGTAGCCGGGGTGGCACCCCAGTTGGCGCGAATGGCATCGCGGTCGACCGCGGCGGAACGAGCCATCCACCAAGAGTTGTCCACCGAATAGGGAGTAAGTGTGATGCGCTCTGTGGGAAGGCCGAGCGACAGCATCAAGTCCCTGGTTGGGCTGGATGGCACGAAAACCTGGTCAGCCCAGGAATACAGGTGTGGCCAAAACACAGTCTTGAATCTGAGTTTCCAGGCACCTGCGTCGCGGGGAATTATCGTGGAGGCGTCGGTTCCGAACAAAAAAGCCGTTCGGGAGAAACGGCAGGCGGAGAAGGCAATCCAGAAGGAGGCACAACGATAGCTCAAATAACAAAGCACGGCGTCAAATTGGCCCTTGCGAATGAGCGACCAAAGCCCGGGATTAAACTGATGCAAGAAAGAGCTATCGCCCAGCGCGCGATTAGGCACCTGTTGCCAAGAATAGCCATCGAGCAGAGGAATGTCCCACTGCACGTCGGTAGTGAAGCCTGGGTCATAAGCGCTTTGTGCGCCGCGCAGCGAGCAGTATGCAACGGACAGATGCACTTGCGGATGCTGAGTCAGACCGCGCAGCAAAGGGGGCAGGTACTGCACCGGATGACTGGCGATCGCGAGGACACGATAGCGAGCGTCAGCCAAAAGGCACCTCAAGGGAAATGTGATCTAGTTGAAAAAAGAATTGGAGTGTGGAAATCGCCAAAAGGCGGAATAGCGGCAAAGTGTACACGAACAAACGCCCTTGTATATAATGCCTTGCTGAACACGCATTTGCAGCTACCTCGAGATGTCTGTTTCCAACGCCAATAGCCGATTGGGAAGGGGATGGTAGATTTCGACCAGCGAACATTGCGTGGCAATACTGGGCTCGCGAGACCAGCCAACCGACGCGATCGAAGAGTATTGCCGGTACCTGGCCGACGGGCTGGCTAAACATGACATCGAGTTGCAGCTCATCCGAGTACCGTGGGCCGAAGTTGGGTGGACAAGCGCCCTTCGTCAGCTAGAAGAAAAAATCCGGGCATCACAACCGAAATGGGCGTTGTTGCAGTATACGGCGCTGGGCTGGTCGCGGCGCGGTTTCCCGTGGCGAGTGCTGAAAGTCCTTGGCACTCTGAAGAAGAGCGGACCGCGATGCGCTGCGGTGTTTCATGATCCCGCGCCATATCCGGGTGAGCGCGTAGCGGACCGAGTTCGACGCGCCATTCAAACCCAGGTGATGCGAAGGATCGTCGGCGTGACCGACTGGAATGTGCTGACCATTCCGCTGGAGGCAGTAGCCTGGCTTCCCAGGGATCAGCGACGCCTGCGGTTCATTCCCGTGGGGGCGAACTTGCCAAATCCGGAAGCAGTTTGGGATTGGAACGATGGGAAACCAGACATCCCGACCATCTCTGTGTTCACGGTGACCGGCGGACCGGCGGGAGATATTGAGGTGGCGCGCATCGTTGAGGCGTTGCGGGTGGTAACCAGGGAATTAGGCCGTGTTCGGCTTTCCGTGCTCGGCAGGAATTCCGAAGACGGGGGAAACGAATTGAAGAAGCGTTTGCAGGGAACCGAAGTTGAAGTGGTTGTCCACGGTTTGCTGGAGCCGGAGCAGGTGGTGAAAACCTTGGGCAGCAGCGAGGTGATGCTGTTCGTTCGGGGTCCAATATCGACGCGAAGAACAAGCGCGCTGTCGGGCATCGCTTGCGGGTTGCCGATCATAGCCTGCGAGGGATGGGAAACCGCCGGGCCGATTAAGGAAGCCGGGTTGGTGCTGCTGCCGGAAAACTCCGGGAAGGAATATGGACAGGCATTATTGCGGGTGCTAAAAGACCGGAGCTACCGCCAAGGGCTGCGTGAACAGAGCCGACAGGCGCATCGGAAGTTCTTTTCTTGGGAGGCTATCTCGGCGGAATACGTAGACTTGCTGCGTCGGCCAGGCTAACTGGCGCGCGTTTTGGGTGTCCTTAGATATGCTAGAATGTTTGGGTTTAAGAGAAGACCTGCTGTCAGGTCTTTCCAGGGTAGCCCGTAGGTCTCCGCACAGGTAACCCCCCATGCGAGTAGAATGAGGCCACTGGTCCATTCCTTGACACGGGCAGGGTACCGGATAATTCAAATCAGATGGCCAAAGCGGCCACGAGTAAATAAAGAGGATTGCTATGTCTGGGCATTCGAAATGGGCGACGATCAAGCACAAGAAAGCTGCTACCGACGCCAAGCGTGGCCGCGTTTTCACGCGCATCATTCGTGAAATCACCATCGCGGCGCGAATCGGCGGAGGCGATGCCAACTCCAACCCTCGACTTCGCACAGCAATTGCGGCAGCGAAGAACGAGAACATGCCAAACGAGAATATCGAACGCGCCGTTCTTCGGGGGACTGGTCAACTGGAAGGCGAGCAGTTCGAAGAGGTGATGTTCGAAGGATATGGTCCCGGCGGGGTGGGCATATTGATTCAGGCAGTAACCACCAATCGCAACCGGGTGGTCGGCGAATTCCGTCACTTGATGAGCAAGAATGGCGGCAACTTGGCGGAAGCCGGCGCCGTGGGATGGATGTTTCACCGGAAGGGCGAAATCACGGTTCCCAAAGAAGCGGCCAGCGAAGATAAGTTGTTGGAGTTGGTTTTGGAAGCCGGGGCAGAAGATATGAGAGACGATGGATCTTCCTGGTACGTCGTCACGCCGCCGGAATCACTGGAAGCGGTGAAAGAAACGCTGATGAAGGCCAAAATCACGCCATCTTCCGCGGAACTCGCGATGGTGCCGCAAAACTACATCAAGTTGACCGGGCAGCAGGCCACGCAAATGCTGCGGCTGGTTGAAGCGTTGGAAGAACACGACGACGTGCAGCACGTGTACGCCAATTTCGATATCGACGAGTCGGAAATCCAGGCAGCCGTGAGTGCGACTTAAGCTGCCGGTTCGAAGGCAGCGTCCAGTTACAGGTTGCTGTTTCCTGTCGCGAAGCGGACATTTGAATGGAACCCACGCGTGCTTCGACTTAGACTAGCAAGCATGTGCGAGAATCCCGCGAGCAATGGCTCTTCCGCATCTCTGAGAATCTTAGGAGTGGATCCAGCAGCGGCGGGACCAACCGGGTACGCCATTATCGAGCGGCAAGGGACGGCATGCCGCGTGCTGCACTACGGCGCCTATCAAGTTCCGCCCAAACGTCAAAAATCCTCGATGGGAGCGGCGCTAAAGGAGGTACACGCCCTTCTGTGCGAATTGATTCAAAGATTCAAGCCCGATGTAATCGCCGTCGAATCGATCTTCACGGCACTGAACATCAGAACGGCATTACGCCTGGCGGAAGTTCGCGGCGTGGTACTGCTGGCGGGTGAGCAATCGGGAGTGGCGGTTCGCAGTTATTCTCCGCGAGAAGTCAAGGCCTGCGTGGCCGGCTACGGGCATGCGGACAAGCGGCAGATCCAAGCGATGGTGAAGGCGCAACTGGGGATGAAAGAACTGCCCGAGCCATGCGATGCCGCGGATGCGTTGGCGGTGGCGCTGTGTCATCTGCAAACTGACCGGCTGGAGCGGCGCTTTGACGTACGGAAATCGGAAAGACCGGAAACCGCGAGACCCAGGGCGCCCAAGCGATTGCCCATCAAAAATCGCGCACCAAGGGCCAGCCGTTCAGGCATCCAACCAGAGCGATGAGCGCAACCTCTCGCGCGATTCTGGCTTTGACATTATTGCTGTGCCTGATTCCGGCAAGCTGGCCCTACCCGCCGCCTGGTGGCTCGGCCCTGTTCACGTACCGTCGCATCTTCAAGTCCAGCACGCCAGAATTTATCGAACTCAAGATCAACGAGGATTCAGATACGGGTACGTACGAAATCCGGCAACTCGACGAGGACCCCGGAGCTACACCGTTCGAGATTAGTCAACCGCTGCGAGCCAAGATTTTTCAACTGACCGCACAATTGAACTATTTCAAAGGACTAGATCTGGACGTACATCGGAAAATCGCTAACCTGGGCGAGAAAACTTTTCGCTGGGAACACGGCGCGGAAGCCTACGAGGTGAAGTTCAACTACACGGTAAATCCCGAGGCCACGCAACTACTGCAGATTTGTGAAGGCCTGGCCCGGCAGCAGGAGCTGATCGACTTGCTGCAGCGCCGCATGAAGTACGATCGCCTGGGAGTGAACGACGCGCTCCTGGAGCTGGAGTCCGATGTTTCCAAAGGAGTGCTTCCGGAGCCGCAACGGGTTTTGCCGCTACTGGATCAAATTGGCGGAGATTCCCGCTACCTGGAGATTGCCCGAGAACGCGCCAGAGCGCTTGCCGAACGGATGCGGCATCCAAGTTCATAGGCTAACCGGACAGCTGGCGAGTCACCAGGTGTCACCGCCGCGGGGCGGCGGCCAGACGCCGAGAGCACGGCGGACCTGGGCGATTTGGCCGACGTGGTAGCTGTTGTGAGCCACGGTGCCCCAGAGAATAGCGAGCACGGTCGAGCTGCGGGTTTCATGGCTAGGATGAGTGGCTTCCACGCGGCGATTGAGTTCCTCGGGAGACCAATCGGCCATGGCGACGTGCGTGGCGATGAGTTGGGCGAAACGCGTGACCGTGGTTTTCCATTCGGCATCGGTGGAAGGAGCGGGGTTGGCAGGCCAGCCTTCCGAAGCGTGCCGGGGGTAGGGCGGTTTTTCGCCGCGAGTGCGGCGCAGATCATAGTCCATCCAAAAGTTCATGTGCCAAGTGAGCTGATAGATGGAGTGAGGAAAACCGTCGGGGCGGCGGCCGGCGAGGGCGAGCGAGAGATCCTCGATGCAGGCCTGCGGGTCGGTATGAGCGCCTTGGCCATGAAGGAGTTCGACGAGGGTGCGCTGGGACATTTGAGTTTCCTTGAAGAAATTAGAAACGAAGAAAAGAAATGGTCTCACAGGTAGATGGAAAGCACATGGATTTAATGGCCGGGGTATCGCGTCCTGACCGAATACAATGACGTGCGTGCGGCGATGAACAGCGTCCTTCTGTCCGAACCTCCAAAAAGCAACTGCAAAGGCCGCTCTGGAACATCGATGGCGCCCAGAGCCTGGCCGGTGGGATTGTAGACATAGATTTGACCCGCGGCGATATACACGTTGCCCGGCTCATCGGTCGCGACGCTTTCACCTCCAACGTTCGCAAATAGCCGCAGATTCGAAAAGCTGCCGTCTTCGCGGACAGTGGCGCGATAGGTTTTTTCTTCGGATTCGTCGGTGACATAGAAATTCTGACCGCTGCTGGCAAGAGCGAGCCCAAACGCGCGCAGAAGGTCATGAATTTTGGCTCCGTAGTAAAGCTGGCCAGTGACAAAATCCTGGCCCGCAGGAATGAATGTACTGCGATCGGGGGAGACGAACTGGTATGGCTTGCTCTTCCGGATGGCCTCGGGAAAATCATTTTCGTTGCGCCAATAATCCACGGGCAAAACCGGAGTCATGCCCGGTCGTGGGGCAGAGGCTTCCGGTTTAAGCAGGGTGATTTCCCCAAAATCGGAGTGCGGGTTAAAAGTGTAGACGGTGCCGTCGCCTTGATAGGAAACAACCAGCAAATCGCCGGACTTATCGAAAGCGAGTTGCACGGGGCCGAGAGGGTTGTCGCGGACGATGGAGAGTTGATGCGACGAATCGGACCAACAATAGATGGTCTGCCGGTGGGAATCGACGAAGGAGACATTTCCCGACGAGTCCACCGCTCCTCCGGAGATATTGAAAAAACCGCCGACCAACTTCGTGACCTGCGCGCCATCGGCGAGAGTTGGAAGCGGTTTTTGCCGAATCTCCGGTGGCGCCGCGCCGGAAACGGTGAGCCAGGCAAATTCGCGCTGACGAATCGCGAAGCGATGGGTCTGGTCATAGATGGAATTATCGAAGGAAACTTTACTGTCGCTGTAACAATGAAGATTTCGAAAGCGGATCTGCTTGGAATTGCTGATGGTCACCGCGTGTGGAAATGGTTGGTAGCTGCTGACTACACGATACATGTGCAGGTTGGCGATGGTGATGTCGCTGGAATCGCGAATTTCCAACGGTAGCGCGAAACCGGATTCGCCGCGCTCCTCTTCGTTTTGCAGCGCGTAAATCTGCCAGTTGGCCGCATTGTGCAGCACAACTTCATTGCGGACGTGGTGCTCACTGGACAATTGGTATACGCGCCCGCTGGTCGAGGTGTTCGAAATATACAGTCCGGCTTGCGCAAAGGTGCTGGGAGTCCAGATATTGACAAAGGTCCCGCCACCCCCGGCGGTGATCCAAAGGCTGGGATACTGGCTATCCCAGCGGCGATCGATGTTGGAATCGGCGGTGTTGTTATTGTTGTAGAGCTGCTCCCAGAATTTGCGACGCTCATCGGGAGCGGCATCCGGGTCCACACTGCCGTGCCCTCCGAGGAAGCGCACGTCGTTGACCATGGAGTTTGCGCCAGCCATCCACTTCAGCGCCACGGCGCGCGGATTAATCCCGTTGGTGTACAGACCTATTCCGGTGACAATAGTCGCCCCGCCTTTAGGCGCTTCGAGCAAGGGCTTAGGGCTTCCAACACCCTGGAAGGCGGGTGTTTCGTCGGCAAGTAAGATGCGCGTGGTGCTGGGATGCAACCCAATCAGGATGGTGTCAGGCCGCAGCTCAATGGTATCGGACACGAGATAATGCCCGGATGGAAAGTACAGGACGGCGCGCCCGGCGACGGCCTTTTTTATTGCGGCGGTATCATCCGTGGATCCATCGCCGGTCACGCCCAGGGTTCGAACGTTAACCCATTGGTTCACTGGCGGCAGATCGGGAACGTCGGACTTTACCGGCGCTGGAACTTCAGCCAAAGGCCTGGTATCGAAAACATCTTGAATAGCTGGGGTCGCGCCGAGGTCTTGATAGCGAAGTCCGTGTGAAAAAACTTGCACCCGATAGGTCTCCGGCAGGACTGTGATTTGTTTGCGACTTTCGCGAAAAAGAGCGAACAGCGGCACGGCGTGGCAGAATACGTTTTCCATATTGATTTCCGTCCGCGGGCTGTACTCGTCGCTGATGATCACAGCGGGTCCGGTGATGTTTTCCAGACGAGCATCTTTCATCCACAGTTCGTCGGCATATCGGTCGTCAATGGAAATCGCCGTCGGAACATTTTTGAACTGAGGACGAATCAAAGTCAGCCCGGCCTCGTGTTCACGGATGGCCGCTTCGGTTTGGCCTTCGAAGGAAGCATCGATTACGGTGAATTGCCAACCTGGCGACGGTTTACGGGTCCAGATGCCATATTTCCCGCCATAAAAGCGCAAGTCGTAGGCGACGTTTCCTCCATCATGAATGCCGGCGAGTCCCGATGCCAGATGAAAGTCCATGTGCGCCAGGAAGCAATGCTGGGCATAATGCGCGCGAACCCCGACGGCGGCGGGATTCCCGTCTTCAATCTCCAAATCGATATTGCTCATCGCCGAGTAGAACGTTCCTGGATCTGCATCGGGAGGCTTGGCGGCGGCTTCCCCGCTCTGGCCGGAGCCATTCGGCGCAGGACGACCGCCTGCGAAGAAAAACATGTATGCCAGGCCTTGTTGGAATGCCGGGGAATGCGCACCTAAAACGAATACCGGCCTGGTTGTGCCGTAGCCAATGATTCGAACTCCAGGCCAAATATAAATTGTTCTGGAGATGCGATAGCGGCCGGAAGGCACGAATAGGATTCCCTGAAAATGCCGCTCCTGAACCTGATTGATGGCCTGCTGCACAACATCCGAATCATCGGCAATCCCATCACCGCGAACGGGAAAGTTGTCCGGGGTGAGATAAACGGCTCTGGGATCGTCAATGCGGCTGGTGTAGTAGGACGTGGCGGCCAATGAAGGGCTACAAAGAATCAGGAAAATCGCACACCGTAAGACCAAGTTCATATTGTGGGTTCCGTGAAAACGAAAAGGATTCATTCGATCTCAACTCAAGAGCGTGTGGCGGCAGTTTGGCAGCACCATCTCGACACCTACGACATCGCCATCATTATCCGTCCTGACGCGCTAACTGTGAAACTTTGGCCTAAGGCGCGCCACTCATCCCACAAAGACCTGATTGCGACGTGATTGTCTGGATTAGACACTGATGCTTGACGGAAACAGTTGTTGCAGCGGAGAGGAGAAAACGTGAGCAATCAAACAGGTGATCGTTACGCTTGTTCGGATCCCAACTGCGGGTGCGTAGTGGAGATTCAGAGGCCCTGTAGCACCGCATCAGCAACAGGAACCCTCGAGGAAGTGGCGGGTTCAACGGTGCGGCCCAGCGGATATGAGTACCGTAATGAGCCGGTCTCAACAACCGACGATTATGGCGGGGTTCAGGGGGCAAGCGGCGAGGGCACATTTGGAACGGCGGGGAGAGGAGATCGAGGCGCATTGGCCAGTGGCCGGTACGATACTGAGAGCACGCGCTTGCGGGAAATCCCCAACAGGACGAAAGCAGAGGCCATCACATTGACCTGTTTTTGCGGCAGCAAAATGCGTCAGGTGGATGTCGGACAAAGAGCCCAAGCGGCAAGCATCCCACCTCGCTGAAAGCGCTGGCGCGGGTAGAAGCTAGCGGTTGCGGCGAAGGAATCGTGAGAAGAAAAGGAATACAACGATTACCTGACTGGCTGATAGTTGCTCCTGTAACACCCGGCGGCAGTTGAGCGCTGTTGCAGTGCTTCAAAGCTGGGCCTACCGGGTTTAGCGCCAGTTATACCCACGTACCTTGTATGGACGCGATTGTTCGACGCCGGTACGCTACTCGAGCTTAGGTTTTCGGAGGCAACACAATGGCAAGGCTGGCATTACGGGAGCTTTATCTGGAGGAACTCAGAGATTTGTATGACGCTGAGAACCGCATGATCAAAGCGCTTCCAAAG
>DASPVD010000023.1:0-16164 GCA_035622555.1 Candidatus Eremiobacteraceae bacterium
TGAGAAGAAGAGAGGCAGCGCGATGCATGCTGGGCAATCCTCAAGCCCACAGGAGAGCGAACGAGGTGTCTCCATCTGCACCTTGCTGTGGATAGCTATCCACTTTAGTATACGCCGCGCCAGTGCCTCTGCGTACAAGGAGTGCGGACGGCTTTCTGCTATAGGGTGAGACCGGCGACTTCGCCACGCAAAACGGTCACCGACGCTTTGGGGAGCGTGAACACCGTTTGTGCAGAAGCTTCGACTGAGGAAACCACAGGCGGCAAATTGGGATCCGCGTGAGCGGTAGCGTCGGCGCCATGCCAAACGTATTGTTCGCTGCCAAATGTGACCATGCGAATGGTGCCGGAAAAATGTCCGGTGGCGCCATCGTTGGCAAAAGCGATGCGCACGGGATGGGCATTGTCCCGGTCTTTGTTAATGAGTAGCAAGGCCCAGTGGCCGTCTGGGCGGCGAACCGCATAGCTGGTGACCAGGGCATTGCCGGCGCGGTCTTCGATGGGCACATCGACAGAATAAAGCTGATGGGTGCCGCTGCGATGTGTCACCCACTCCTGATTGATCATCTTGCCGGCGTGGTAGAAAGCGGTATAGCCAATGATCTTGGCTTCGCGGTCCCAAAGCGCGTTGCCCCAGATGGCCCAGCCCTGGCAGCCATGCTCGATACCGCTGGGTTCGATGGGCGAATGAATGTAGAGCGCGCCGCCCTCGGAGAAGAAGGCGCCAACATCGTCGGCCAGCCATAGCGCCGAAAAAATGTCCGACATATAAACGGAAAGAGAACCGCACAGATTGCTTTCGGTGTTCATCAGCGGAATTGCGGCGGGCAAGCCATCATCGCGAAAGGCCTGCAGAGTTTTGCGGGTGAGGTCGCGGCAACGATACAAATCCTCCCATTTCATGGTGCAGGCGTCGTAGGGATAAATTTCAAAGGAAGCGAAGGTCAAGTCCTGGTGCCGATGGTGCGATTTCAGATAATCATAAAAGCGCCGGAACCAGGACTTGTTTCCGCGCTCATCGGGCCAGACCGAAGCATCCTGGTTGATGCCCTGGAACACGGGCCCACCCAGCTGGAGTGTGGGATCGACGTTGTGAATGGCGCCCGCAAACTGAATGTAAAGTGCAGCGTAGTCCTCCGGCATGTAGTACTGGCCATCGGCTTCTTCGTCCATTTCCACCCAGCTGATGGGATACCCGCGCTTTTTCAGGTAAGCGACCATCGCGGCAGCGTCTTCGGGAACGCTGTAAATCAGAGGAACGGTGATCAGCGCGGGCAGATCGTTAGTGATGCCGCTGGAGAAAAACAGGTCCCAGCCGGTCTGGTCTCCATACGGACTCAGGTCTTTGGAGGAGTGCCATGGGTCGGTCGATGAGCAATACGTGGCGGTCTGCAGGTCACCGTCGGGCGCGTGTCTGATGAAATCGGCGAACTTGCCATCCGCCTCCAAGCGGCCCAAGTAAACTTCATAGATGGCGTATCCCACCCGGTGGCGCACGTCATCGTTGCCATGGGGACCCGGCTGATTAGACGATTGCGTCATTAGCACGCGAACCCAACGTGTCTCCACCAGCGTGTCCGCAAGCTCCAGCGTTACGCTTCCACCTTTACCCTGATGAACAACACCATTGGGAAAACGAACCCAGTTGCCCATGGCCTGATTCGCCACGGGAAGATATTGGCCACGCTGGTTGGTGGAGTCCATGGCTGGCTCTTCCCAGTTCATGGGATCGGCGCCGACCCAATACTGCACTTCGTACTCCCGGGCGCTTGGTTCGCACCAGTCGATGCGGATGGCGTTCACGTCATAGTATTCGCCCAGATCTACGATGACCCATTGCGGGTGCAACGAATCGTCTTCATGGGTGAACGCTTGGGTTAAGTAAGGATTGCTCTTCCAGAAAGTATTGGGATCACCATCGGTGAGGCGAGAATATCCGCGGTCGGTACCCCCATTGTGGGTGCAGGCGCGATGCGGCAGGCTGTAGCCAAACGAATCGCGAATGGGTTCGCCCAGCTCCGAACTGCCCACGAAGTATCCGCGTTGGTTAGCCTCGTCGCTCCAGCGGCCCTTGGGATTCCAGTGCCAATAATCGATGGTCTCCGGAGTATGCAGCCGGTAGCTGATCGGTCCCCAGCCCGCAGACAAGCAGATTTTTACGTTTTCGGGGGTGTAAATCTTGTTGATCGACTCGCGTGACTGAATGTCCATAGAGGTTGCCAGGCTCTTGTCCGGGTCGAAGGAGTTGACCACTTGGGCCGGCGCAGCATGTACCCGCGCGAGCGCGGGAACCATGGGAGGGGCGGTCGCACCTTGGTCAGAAAAAACGGCTGCATCCGCCAGAGGGCGCACCATTGTCAATGCCGCCGCGCCGACCGATACACCTAAAAACGTACGCCGCGAAGTAGCCATGAAATGCCTCTACCCCCAACGTGCCCGAATCCGAGCTGCGATTAGCACCGGGTTCGAAAATTGGAAAGCACTACGAAGTTTGCCACAGTTTGCAAGGTGGGTGGCGCAGAGATGGAACCCCGAGACGAATTTGAGATTTTTGCTTCTGCGCCCAACTAATTCGTCTGAATGTATAGGTCGACATTTTGATTTGGATCGCTGGATGAAAAGGTTTGCTCAGCCGTGGAGCGCGGAGATGGAAGCGACCTTATTCACAGGCTGGATCTACGATGCCCTGAAATCAATGCGGCGAAGGCAGGGTATCGTTGTAGGAATGCCGGGCCCAGCCGAGGTAGTGTGGGTTGGCCTGATTCGCGGCATCCAAGGACTGCAGCATCTTCGGCAGGAGTTCCAGGTAATCCGGGGTGCGCAGTCCGATAACCATTCTGCCTAAGGGTGCGTCACCCAAACCGTCGTAAGCGATTTCCAGAAACTTTTGACTAGACTCGCGAACTTTCCCGGTCTTTTTGTCGACGGTGTCTCCATCGGTGGGGCTGCTGAGCTCGTACATCATTAGAGTGAAGCGCGGCAAAGCAGACAAAAGCATCTTGCGCTGCTCGATGGTGCCTTTGAGAAGTTTGTTCTGAATGTCGGCATTGACGGTTAGGCCCAACGGTTCGGCTTCGCGGCGCACGGCGCGATACGCCTGGACAAGTCCCGGCAAAAACCGGAGGTTACCGGGGCCTTTGTTTTCCGGGCGCTGCTGTGGCTCGATATCGAGGTGAATGCCATCGAATCGGTCGCCGGGATGATTTTGATTGAACTGCGCGATGGTGCGCACCTGACCGATGAGCTTGTCCAGATGCTTGCCGCCCTGGTCCGCATTCTCGCTGGAGAGCAGCGCTTCCACTCGAATGTTTGCGGTGTGAAGCACACCAATCATGCGCGACATGCGGCTTTCCGGCATCATTTCGCCGCGTTGGGAAACAGAGATGTACACCTCGTTGATCCGTTCGGCCCGGCAGAAATCCCGCAAGGATTCCATCTGGGTGGCGGAATCGAGCAGGGACGGGCCTTTCCACACCCAGAGTCCATGGATCGGACCTTTCTCTTGAGCGCGCGCTGCGGTGGACTGCCCACCGAGAAGTAAAGCACAGAGGATCAATGGGCAAGTGGAGGAAAAAATCGTTGCGCAGCTTCGAATGGGCCGAAACAACATGGGCGGAAGCTATCACAAGTTCCGCGGTGTGTCGCCCCAAAAGGCGAAGTTCCAAATTGCAGGCAAGTGCCTGGGAAGTTGGCGGATTCGGAGGTGTCCGTAGTACAAGCGACTTGCCCGCGAACCCGTTAAACCAGGCACGATCGGAAAGCAGGGTGCATAAAGGAAATAAGGGTTATTGATGCAGAGCGGCGCGAGTTTCGGCTCATTTTTTTCGTCACGGTTTCAAGTAACGAAGCGCAACACATCCGGATTTGAAAATCTTCGACTCAACAAATTTTAATTGCAGACTTTCCTGCAGGCTAACACCTTCCAGCAACCGTGTCCCTTCTCCCGCAATGATTGGCTGAACGACAAAACGATATTCATCAACCAGACCAAGCTCTATAAGTTGGGAAGGAATATTTACGCCGCCGATTAAAATACTTTTGCCTGGTTCTTGTTTCAATTTAAGTATTTCGTCTTGAGGGTTGGTACGAACAATTCTCGTTTTTCCTTCGGCGCTCTCTAAAGATCTTGAGAAAACAACTCTGTTAACGGCGTCAAAGGCGTCAGCAAATTCGTTCTCAGCTTTGGTCTGAGAATGGTTTTTTGCGATATCCGGCCAGTAAGGAACCATCAATTGATAGGTTTTGCGCCCAAAGACGAGCAGGTCAACATCTCGCATGAGGTGGGTAAAATATTCATGCATTTCGTCATCGGCAATCATTTTGGTGTGGTCGCAGCAGCCATCCAGGGTAATGTTGATTGCGAAGATTACATTTCTCATTTTGGCCTCGGGTTGAGCAGCATGGTCTTCCAACATAAAAGCAATCATTTGGAACCGCGCGCCATTGCAACATAAAGATCAGGCGCGTCCAAATGGAAAAGGCCGTTGCCGAGGTTGCTGGCCCTTAGCGGCGGAACAGTCTGCGCGGTAAAGGTCCTCATAGTACCCGCTAGCCCGCTGTTTGAGCCGCTTTTGTCTTCTTAAGCTTCCCGTTCCATACCATCCGTATGTCGTCTTTTGCCTCTCATTTCCGATATACCTAGCAGGAAACCGGAAACGTGCGCCACGCCCCCGTCCCCGGAGATGGGCGTGGCACTCAGATGAGGGAGGACACATGGACGATAAGGAAGTCAAGAAGCCAGGCGACGCGAAGCCGGAAACCAAGATGCCGGAGGAACTTTCCGAGGCCGACTTGGAAAGAACCTCCGGCGGGCACGCCTGTCAGAAGTACACGTGCGCGGACAACAGCTATTACGAGGACTAAACAGGTCAATCCAGCACGCACACACATGGCCAATAGCATTGCAGTGCGACGCACACGTGAAGGAGTGTGCGATCCCGCAGTGGTTATCGCAATGACGACCGCTTGGCGGGCTTTTCTAGCAGCGACAGTTTCAAGTTAGCGCTTATGCACCTTGCGGGAGGCGCGAATCCGTGCCCCAAGAAGTCAAAGCCGTTGTCGATCCTCTGGACTTGAGGAGGGCGTCGCTGGTCATGCGAGATCCACTGCCCATCTCGAGCGAAGCGCTCCGCGAAATCGTGGAGCGTTCGGCGTTCCTGGAGGAGCGCTTGGGCAGCGACTTCCAGCCGGAAACTCGCCCCGAAGATTCGGAAATAGCCGATAAACGGATCGCCACGTGGATAAAAAATTGTGCTAAGGGCGACGAGAAGGTGTTCGCCAAGCGACTCCAGTGGGATGGGCTGGATCAGCACCGCGCCCGGGACCTGGTGGGGCGAGTCCGGCGGGTTAACCCTGAGTTGCCCCCTTGGGCGCGTTTATTGGAACAAATGATCGAGTCCACCGGGGAACCCAGGGACGAAGGGCTCGCGAACAACGACCTGGCTGCCATTCGGGGGGAGCAGCCCGTCGCCTTTGAAGAGCACTTTCATCCCTTCCTCCAGTTGGCTCGAGAGACACTGCGGAAAGAGTCGGGGCAAGCCTATTTGTTGTTGGCGGAGGCGGCCCATCGGCAGTGGGAGAAATCTCTACTACTGTCGTTGAGTGCGATCGCGGGAGAGACGCTGGATCACGAATTCACGGATTTCCGCAGCGCACAGCAAGTTTCCCCCTCCGCGGGGCAATCCCGCTCTGCGGAACTGGTTCCCGGCAGTGGCTGCCGAGAACTCTACGACTCCTTCCTGCGTTCCGCTCAACGGGAGGGGCTACTGCGGCTCTTTCTGAAATATCCGGTGCTGGCGAGATTGCTGGCCACCATGCTCTCCCATTGGGTGGCAGCGGCGCGGGAGTTTCTCCTTCGGCTGGAGGCTGACCAGGCGGAGCTGGCAACTTGCTTCAACCAAGGGAATGCGCTGGGGCCGGTGATCAGGCTGGCGGCCAGCTTGTCGGACCCGCACCGGGGAGGGCGCACAGCGCTACGAGTACACTTCGCCACCGGGGTAAAGCTGATTTACAAAGCCAAGGCGATCACAGCCGAGGCTTCGTTTTGGAATTTGCTGGGTTGGATCAACAACAACGCGAATTTGGCACCTCTCGAGACGCTCCGGGTGGTGGATGGCGGAACCTACGGCTGGGTGCAGGAAATCGAGCCGCGTCCCTGTCAAGACAAGCGCGAGGTCGAGGCCTTCTACTGCCGTGCCGGGATGCTCTTGTGCCTGATTTATGCTCTGGAAGGAAGCGATTGCCATAGCGAGAACCTGATTGCGGCGGGCGAACATCCCGTGCTCATTGACCATGAAACCCTGCTCCAGCCGCGCATCCGGTACTTCGGACCCCCAGGAGAGGAAAGCCCGCTCTCCCTTGCCAGCCACTTTTTCTATAGTGATTCGGTGTTTAGCACCGCCTTGCTCCCCCGGGCGGGAGATCCGACCTTCGGGTGAGAGCTACGACGTCAGCGGGCTGGGCGCAACCGAGGAACAGCGAACGCACCGGTGGAGAAAAATCTGGGAGAACATTAATACCGATGCGATGCGACTGCGGGCAGAACCGAGTTCCGTCCGGCCGACCCACAACGTCGTGATCCTGGATGGTGAAAAGGTGCAGGCGGCCCGGTACGTGGAGCAGATAGCCGCCGGGTTTGAGCAGATGTATCGTTTTCTACAGGCGCGGGGGCGCGAGTTGCTGGGTGCCACGGGCCTTGTGCGCAACTGGTCGGGGCTACGTTTCGTGTTCCGGGACACGGCGATATACGGTTCGATGCTGAAGCGGTTGTTTTCTTCTCGCTGCCTGGGCGATGGCATGGACGCGAGCATAGAACTGGAGCTGTTCAGCCGCCCTTTGCTCTATGCCCAGGACCGCCCGTCCAGTTGGCCGGTCTTGGCAGATGAGCGAAGGAGCCTGCTGCAAGGGGACATCCCGATGTTCCAGTATGCGGCGGAGGACGACAGCCTGATGCTCGAAGGTGGTGGCTCAATCCCTCAATTCTTTCGGGAATCCGGGTTTTCTCAGGTGCAGAAGCAGTTCGGAACCTTAAGCGAGGAAGACTTGGAGCGCCAATTGGGTTTCCTGCGAGCTTCGTTCGAGCTGCAAGAAGGCGAGCCGAAAACGGCGGGCGGCCAAGCCTGCGAGGCTACCGCGCCGCCGGGGGATGACGAGGCGGGCCCGGACGATTTTCTGGCAGAAGCGCTGCGCATCGCCCACCAGATTCGTGGCGCCGCGCGCTCCTTCGAGGATGGCGTTAGTTGGGTCACTGTTGCGTATTATCCCCAGGCCCGGCGCTCGCAGTTGGAGCCGATGAACCTGCGCCTGTATGACGGCCTTTGCGGAGTGGCGTTGTTCCTGGCGGCTGCGCAAAAGCTGCTGGGCGAGCCGGATGTGGCGGCCTTGGCGCGCTCCGCCCTGGCAACGGTTGTCCGTGAGGCGGTGCGGCCCGACTATGTGCGGGTACTCTTCGAGCCGGGCATCGGTGCCGGGGCGGGTCAATCCTCGGTCATTTATGCGCTCGTCCGTGCCAGTGAGTTCCTGGGAGAAGAAGAATGGCTGCACCATGCCAGGCGGTTTGCCGAAATGCTGGATGCAGAGAAGATTACGGCGGACCGCCAATTCGATGTGGTATTGGGAGCGGCGGGAGCAGCGCTGGCTCTGCTGGCACTCTATCAGGCCACGAAGCTTCCGGAAGTTCTGGATAAGGCGGCCTTGTGCGGGGAGCATCTCTTGCAGCATCGGTCGGCCAGCCGGGAGGGGCTGCGGGCATGGAAAACATTTCGGGAAGAAATGCTGACCGGTTTTTCGCATGGCGCCGCGGGAATCGCTTACGCACTGCTCAAGTTGCATGAAGCCACTGGCAAGAGCTCTTTCCGGGAAGCGGCGCTGGAGGCGGAAGCTTATGAAACCAGCGTGTTCCTGCCCGAGGTTTCCAACTGGCCCGACTTTCGCCAAGCGTCCACAGAGGCCGGTTATAGCCATATGACGAGCTGGTGCCACGGCGCTCCAGGGATCACGTTGAGCCGTTTGGCGGCCCTTCCGATCCTCGATACTCCCGAGGTCCGGCAGGATATTTCCCATGGCTTGCGGACCACCCGGTGGGCCGGAACCGACGGGCTGGATACGCTGTGTTGCGGCACGATGGGGCGAGTTGAGACGCTGATGGTGGCGGCCAAAGAACTGAGCGATCCGGTTTACTTACACGAGGCGCGAAAGATGGGAGCTTCGATCCTTCGGCGTTCGCAATTACCGGGGAGCTACGCGTTGGGCTGGAAAAAAGCTCCGTACCTTGCGTCGTTTCACCAGGGGATGGCCGGGATTGGGTACGAGTTCTTGCGTCTGGCGGCGCCAGATTCGTTGCCATCGCTGCTGCTTTGGGAATGACAGGCTGGCGTTCGCTCAGCCCAAGTCATGGAGCTTTACCGAGAAGACGATGTTGATCTGAGCTGGAAATTCGCGTAGCCGTTGCTTGGCGCTGGTGACGCAATTGGCGCCGGAAACGCCAGCACTATAAGCCAGCCGAAGCTGGGAAGCACCAATCCGATTTAGCTCGCCGAATGCCGGGTAACGCTGGTCATTGTGTATCGCATATACACCATCGGAGATTTACCGGTGGGGCCGGTTGTGCCGCCGACGACGGCGCTCATGGCGTTGCCGGTGAGTTCGACGTTATCTCCAGTGGTTTGGGACAGGAACTCGAAGGTAGCGGAGTCATTGTCGACTACGACGCGCGGCTTCGTTCCCGCCGGTATGTCGATGCGATTCTCGCGCAGCAGTGACTCCGTGTCGTGAAGGAGCCTTTGTTTGAGTTGACCGTCAGAACATGCGCGCTTCACCAGTTGCTGGAGTTCTTGCTGAATCGCTTGGTTCACTTCGATGGGTTTTTCGTCGCTCATGATTGGCTCCCTCAGGATGTGTCCAGGCTGAAAAAACGGTCCCCTGGAACCTAAGACGCTCCTGCGCCCTTAGCGAGGTTGATCTTGGTAGCTACGGTGCCTTTGGCGGCCCCGGTGTCGTCCTGCTTCGTATATTCCCACTGCCCGCCCGAGACCTCTTTCAGTTCGTTCTCGGACAATTCCTTCGCGTCGGACTTCGCTGGAGTCTGATTCTTCAGGTTGTCATTTTTTTCGTCGCTCATTGCCGGCTCCTCTCAGGAACAGCTGCTGGGTTGGGCATGATGTACCTCGGCAGGTGGGCGTCAAATGATCTGTGGGTGAAGTGGAGGTGAACCGCAGGCGAGCAGCCCTGACCTAAGAGACTCGCCGTTTGTATCCAGTGCCAAGTCTGACTTAACTTCTTGCCACGCAAAGGGTAATCAATCGGGGCGCTTTCTTGCATGCCGTTCCATTCGCTGAGCGACCGCTGTGAATCCCCATCCAAGCACCAAACACACCAGAACTTTGATTGCCAAATTCCATCCCACCGTCCGGTGCAAGTCGGTCAATTCCTGACGCAACGCAAACACAGGGGCACCCAGAAGGCCACAAAGGCCCCAGGCCGCGATGAAGAAACTGACGTTAGCGGCCAGCCGCAAATCAGAAGCGGTGATCGAGGAACCAACGAGATCGCGTCGAGTTCTGGCCCAGTCCAGACACGAAGTCAAAAAGCACAAAAGAATTAAACTGCCGCCAACACCAAAGACAACGGCATGGTGCGAAGATGACGACCAGAATGCGAGCCAGAGGATTAATAAGGCGCCTCCGCCGGCGAGAAACAGCAAGCGCAACTTGCCAACAGCAGAGTAAACCGCCGCACCAAAAGCTACGATTATTGCACCAAGAACCCCGGAAGTTGCCCAGATAATGGAGAACGCCGTGCCGCCCGGTGGCGTGCGACCAATGAGCGCCCCTGGTCCGAGTTTAGATAAAACTGGGACGTACCACCACGATGCCATCCAGGCTACGGTCACCAGGTACACAACACCAACTATGGCAATGAGCGCGCCAAATCTGTGGATCTTCATTTGACCGGAACCTCCTGATTGACTCCCACAACGGTACCACGCTGAATCAAGCGCAGCTGTGAGCGCTGAGGCGGGTGGCCGGTACAGGCGTAAACCCGCCGGCCAGGCGTTGGCGGGGAGTGTGACAAGGTTGGGGCCACAGCACGTAGAAGGCGAGGCATAGGCTTCATGTCCGTCCTAGAGCGCCAACTGTTATCCGAATGAGCGGTTGTGCGATGGAGTTGATTGACCTGGACGGGTCATCGGAATACGATTGCTTTTGGCAGGTCCCCGTTTGCTTCAGTGTACTCGTTCTTCCGCCTATGAGTCTTAAGCCCATCCTCTGTCTGGCATGTCTAATAACACTACTGCCCGCCGCCGGTAAGAACGAGGCGAACGACCAGCCTGGTTCCTGTGTGGTGTATTTCACCGTAGTGCAAAATGATGAAGTTCCCGTCCACCGCTCGATATTGAAGATGAATGAAGCGCAGAGCAGTTGGTACGAGAAATATGGCAACCAGGACAAGTATGCGGGGATTTGTTACGTCGAGAATGGCGCGCGCGCGCCGGCCGATGAGCCACTGTACGTAATCTTGTGGGGCGAGCACCTGGCGAGTGAACCGTACAATTACAGTTATGAAGCAACTGCGCCGGCCCGAGGAGACGTGAACGCCACCGTTTCGGGGACGAGCACCAGCGCGACTGGCAGCCAGTCAAGCTCAGAGACGAAGCAGCACTCTGTGGCGGATGGATGGTTGGCAGTGTGGACCATACAAACCAGCAAGAGCAAAGGGAGCTTCGTGCCAATCACGGCTCTTCCCAGCCACAGCCGTGCTGAGGTGCCCGCAGCTTCCACGGCAATGCTGAAGGACGCGATGGAAAAGATCAGCCAAAGAGAGAAGGAGAGACTAGCGGCCAAGGGAAAGGGCTGGGCCGTGGTTACCATCACGCCAATAAACCCAGCATCACAGCCAATCGAGACCACATCTCAGAGTTCCCGTGACAGCGTTCCGCCGACAGTGCCGCCCGCCGTTCAGACGGCCGAACGCAAAGCTTCTACGGCACAATTATCGGCGCTCACCTCCACCGTGAGGGTGAGTTCCAGCGTGCCTGGAGCGGAGATCTACGTCGATGAGGATTTCGTGGGAAACACGCCCTCGACCATAAATGTCACGACCGGAAAGCACGTCATAACCGTCAAGAAATCCGGGTTTCCAAACTGGGTGCGCATAGTGAATTTTTCCGGTGGTTTGATCACTTTGAATGCCGAGTTCGGCGGCGAACCCGATGAGATGAGCACCGCAGACCAACCGACGGAGTCCGACGATTCGAAGGAACCGGTTGCAGATCGAGCACCAGCAAGCTCGACACAAAAAGCCGCCGGCTGGATAGGAATCTCCACGGCCAACGAGAAGGACGGAGCATTGGTGACCGACGTGACCGCGAAAGGTCCGGCAGCGCTGGTGGGAATACACGTGGGAGACGTAATCTTGGCGCTCGATGGACGGCGAGTCAAAAGCGAAGAATTGCAAACGATGGTGGCAGCGCTGAAACCGGGAACGCGAGTTCCGGTCAGCTACGCGAGCGGAGCGTCGACGCATGAAGTGTGGATAACGGTGGCCTCGCGAGAGTGAGGAGCAGTGAGCTTAGCCAGTTTCTGTTGTCCCGGAAAGAAGCGCTAAGGCACCACGGTGACCAGGCGCAGTTTACCCACCTTGAGGCGCTTGCCCGCGCCCACTTCGGTCTTTGAAACTTGGAACGATGGATCGTCAACGGTTTTTCCGTCCCATTCGACGGCCCTTTGGCGCATCAGTCGCTCGGCCTCGCTGCGCGATGGCGCCAGCTTCAGCGCGGCGATGAGCTTGGCCAAGGGCAGGCTTTGCGTGTCCGCGCCAACGCAAGCCGCCCAGCTTTTTTCTTCCGTCTCCTCGGGCGCTTGACGGTCGCGGAACACGCGCTGGAAATGTTCTGCGGCCTTTCGTCCCGTGTCGCTGCCGTGAAAGTCGCTGACCACTTCCTGCGCCAAGCGCATCTTCGCGTCCATGGGATGCAATTTGCCGGCCGCCACTTCCTGCTGCAGCGCTTGGATCTCCTGCGGTGAGCGGTCGGTGACCAGTTCGTAGTAAGGCCACATGAGGTTGTCGGGGATGGACATCAGCTTGCCAAACATATCCGCGGGCGCTTCGGTGATGCCCACATAGTTCCCCAGACTCTTGGACATCTTGCGTTCGCCATCCAGTCCCACCAGGATCGGCATGGTCAGCACTACCTGCGGTGCCAGGCCGTACTCGCGCTGGATTTCGCGATGCACGAGAATGTTGAACTTCTGTTCCGTGGCGCCCAGTTCCACGTCCGACTGCAATTGCACCGCGTCATACGCGGTAAGCAAGGGGTACAGCAGTTCGTGAACAGCGATGGGCAGATTGTTATCCAGGCGCGAGCGAAAATCTTCGCGCTCGAGCATGCGCGCCAGGCGGTAGTGCCCGCACAAGCGCACCACGTCGTAACTGGACATCTTGCCGAGCCATTCGCTGTTATAACGAACCTCGGTCTTCTGGGGATCCAGGATTTTGTAAACCTGAGCGAGGTAGGTTTTCGCGTTGACGTCGACTCGCTCACGGCTGAGCGGCGGGCGCGTCTCCGATTGTCCGGTGGGATCGCCGATCATCGCGGAGAAATCGCCGATCAGGAAAATGGCGGTGTGGCCAAGGTCCTGGAAGTGCTTCAGTTTGCGAAGCACCACGGTGTGGCCCAGATGGATGTCGGGCGCGGTGGGATCAACACCGAGATAAACGCGCAGCGGCTTGCCCGATTTCGCCGAGTTGCTCAGCTTGTGGCGCAGTTCCTCTTCGGGAATGATCTCGGCTACGCCCTTTTTCAAATAGGCCAGTTGTTCGTCTACGCTTTTGAATTGTGTCATGGCACGTTACGCATCCGTCCGCAGCACTCGCCGCCCCTCGATTCGCCACTTCCCCGACAAAACAATGTTCACCGCCTCGCTGTAGATTCGGTGCTCTTCCTTCAGGATGCGTTGCGACAAGCTGTGCTCGTCGTCGCTGTCCAACACCGGCACCACCGCCTGGATGATGATCGGTCCGGCATCCAGATGTTCGTCCACGAAATGCACCGTGCAGCCGGCGAACTTCACCCCGTGCTCCAAGGCTTGCCGTTGCGCCTCCAGTCCCGGAAAGGAAGGCAGCAGCGAAGGATGAATATTCAGGATGCTTTGTGGAAACTCGGCCACAAAATAGGGAGAAAGCAAGCGCATGTACCCCGCCAGGCAGATCAAGTCCACCCGGTACTCGCGCAACACCGCCACCACCTGGCGGTCATAGGCTTCGCGCTGCAATCCCTTGGAAGGAATCATGCGGGTGGGGATCGCGCGCGCTTCCGCGCGCTTCAGGCCCATGGCATCGGGCTGATTGCTCACGACAATGGCGATTTCCGCGCCGGGGATTCTGCCCGCGGCTACACTATCCGCCAGTGCTTCGAAATTGGAGCCGCGGCCGCTCAACAGCACCGCAATTTTCTTGTTCATAAAACAAAAAAGTTAGCACACCTGAGCAGCGCGGCCAAACCCATTGAGACTCCGGTGCGCGCACGGGAATGGCCGCCGCCACAGCGAAGACCGGACTGGCTGGGCGCCCAGTTACGCCCACGCCGCTTGGCGGTTGTTTCTCACACCCGGAGGTCATAGAATCTTTTACTATTGACATGGTGCACGGTCTGCGATTTACCGCACCTTGCTTCGCTCCGTTTCTTGCCAGGGGGGCCACCCAAGGGTTGCTGACCGTTCTTTCCTTCAGTAAAGTCCGGCGCAGCTGATTGGCTGGAACAGTTCCATGGATTTCGTAGCTGGTGCGGTGTCAAGAAACATACATTGGCGGCTGGCGGCCCAAGCGCTCAGCGCTACATCAATCATGGAGCTGCTCTAGCAGCATCGTTATTCTGCGAGCTTCCGAGAGGAGAAACGTCTATCCATGACTGCTGCCCTTGTTTTTTTGCAAGCGCAACGCCTGGTACATCTCTCCGCTGTCGACTTGGTGATCATTGTTTTTTATTTTGCGTTGGTGCTGGCCATCGGACTGTACCTGAAGGAACAGGCCAACACCGGCGAAGACTTCTTCATGGCCGGCCGGGAAATGACCGCATGGGTGGCGGGATTGGCATTCCTGTCGGCCAACCTGGGCTCACTGGAACTGATGGGCTGGGCGGGTAACGCATATAAGTACGGGATCTTGGCGGCACATTGGTATTGGGTGGGGGCGATTCCGGCGATGCTGTTTCTGGCGCTGGTGATGATGCCGTTCTATCACATCTGCAGAACCCACTCGGTTCCCGGATATTTGAAGCTGCGTTTTGGAGAAGGGGCGCAAGCCATCTCTTCGATTTCCTTCGCATTCATGACCGTGCTGATGAGCGGCATCAACATGTACGCGATGGCCGTGGTGATGAAAGTGGTATTGGGATGGGACATCAATTTCAGCATTTGGGTTTCGTCGCTGACCGTGGCCGTGTATGTGGCGCTGGGAGGTTTGCGCTCGGCGATCTTCAACGAAGTGCTGCAATTCTTCTTGATCTGGGCCGGGGCGCTGTTAATCCCGATCCTCGGTCTGGTGGAAGCGGGGGGCTGGAGCGGACTGCAGGCCAAGATTCTGCACAACCTGACGGAGCTGAACGTGCCGAATCCCGGCTCGTACACGCATCTGTGGTCGACGCTGGGAAGTTTCTCGGCGAACCCGATGGGCATTAATTGGGTGGGGATCGTGTTTGGCCTGGGGGCGGTGATCTCGACGGGCTATTGGACGACGGATTTCCTTGTTGTGCAGCGTGTTTTATCGGCAAAAGATCTGCGGTCAGCCGAGCTGGCTCCCATTATCGGAGCGGCGTTCAAAATGATGGTGCCGTTCATCGTCATTCTGCCCGGGCTGCTGGGCCTGGCACTTCTGCGTGATCCGCAAGGTCACCTGTTGCGCTTGGTACCCGCGAATCTGGCGTGGTCACCCGCCGGGCAGGCTCACGGACTGCACGGTTATGACGAAGTGTTGCCATTGATGCTGGCGCGCTATTGTGGGCCCGGTCTGCTTGGGCTGGGCATTACGGCACTGATTGCGGGCTTCATGTCGGGAATGGCGGGGAATGTCAGCGCGTTCACAACGGTTTGGACCTACGACATCTATGGAGCGCTGATCAACAAGAAAGCTTCGGACCAGAGCAAGGTGCGGATGGGCCGCTGGGTGACGGTGGTCGGTGTGATCGTGAGCATCGTCACGGCATATTTCGCGAAGCACGCGCCCAGCATCATGGACTACGTGCAAGAGCTGTTCAGTTTCTTCATCGCGCCGCTATTTGGAACGGTAATTTTGGGGATGCTCTGGAAACGCGCCACACCCGCCGGGGGCTGGGCAGGACTGCTGACCGGGACGCTGTCGGCGATCGGCATGTACACGTGGGTGAAGATCGATCCGAGCGCGGTGCGCTACGTGGCACTTTCGATGAACGCGCAAGTTCAGGCGCAGAATATGTTTCGGGCTCTGTGGTGCTGCCTGATCTGCATCATCGTGACAGTGGTGGTGAGTTACCTAACGAGGCCAAAACCGGATGCTGAGCTAAAGGATCTGGTTTACGGCTTGACGGCGATTCCCAAGACCGAGCATGTAACCGTGTTTCACAGCCCGATCTTTTGGGCTATCGTGGTGGGCCTTGTATTTGTGGCGTTGCAGATCATCTTTTGGTAGGAGCGAGCCATGAAAGCCGGTGGATCACTGTCGATTTGGTTTTTCGTGGGACTTTGCTTGGGCGTGAACGGCGCGCTGATTCTTGGCGCCAGCGTGTATCAGTTCTTTCATCCGCCGCAAAATCCTGTAGTGCTGTTCAGGTTGCACTCCGGCATATGGTGGGGAGGCTTGCTCACGGTGATCGGGCTGATTTATTGCATTTATTACGCTCCAGGAAAAGGGCGCAGCTGAAAGACAGGGGAGACGGGGTTGAACATGGCAAGCAAGCGAAAGATGACCATGGGGTTGATTGTGGGCAACCGGGGATTTTTTCCCGACCATCTGGCCAAGAGCGGCCGCGAAGAAATGCTGGCGGCGCTGGGCAAAGCCGGTTTTGAGGTGGTGGCGCTGACCCCGGAACAAAGCAAATATGGGGCGGTGGAAACACACGAGGAAGCCAAACGTTGCGCCGAGCTGTTTCGTTCGCAAGCCTCGGCGATCGACGGGGTGATCGTCACGCTGCCGA
>DASPVD010000024.1:0-18414 GCA_035622555.1 Candidatus Eremiobacteraceae bacterium
AAGCTGTGGCGGTATCGGTGTCGCCGGGTACGGCAAACATCCGGGCGGGCTCGAGCTACACGTTTTCGGTGACAGTAACTGGATCGAGCAATACTTCCGTAGCGTGGGCCGTGAACGGCACGGCCGGCGGGAACGCCACGGTGGGAACGATCACTTCGTCTGGAAATTACAGCGCGCCCGCGAGCTTGCCTTCACCGAATACAGTCACGATTACAGCAACCAGCGCGGCGGACACGAGCAAGTCGGGCTCGAGCACGGTGACGTTGTGGAATGCCACGCCGACCTTGGCGGGAATTTCGCCGACTGCAACGAACGTGGGGAGTTTTACGCTGACGGTGACGGGGAGCAACTTTGTTTCCGGCGCGGTGGTGCTGCTGAACGGTGCAGCACTGACGACCAGCTTTGTCTCGGGCACACAACTGACGGCGACGGGAAACGCGAGCAGCGCGGGAACGTTTCCGGTCACCGTGGAGAATCCCGAACCGGGGAGCAGCACATCAGCGGCGATTGACTTTCAGGTGAATGGGTCGGTGCAGGCATCGAGTTGCTCGCAAATGACCACCGGGCAAGGGGCGAGTCTGGGTGGATTTGTTCCCTTCCCTTCGGACAATTTGTGGAACACGGATATTTCGTCGTCGCCAGTGGATCCGAATTCGGCAGCGATCATCAATTTCATCGGGCCGAGCATTGGGATTCATCCGGATTTTGGGGCGGGCGAATACGACGGATCGTACATGGGGATTCCGTATACGGTGGTGGACTCGACGCAGCCAATGATCCCGATCGACTACCAGGCCTATGGAAGCGAGAGCGATCCGGGGCCTATGCCAATTCCGTTGAATGCGCCGATCGAGGGCTATCCGAATCCGGGCAGCGGAGACCGGCACGTATTGGTGCTGGACAAGGCGAATTGTTTTCTGTACGAGCTTTATTCTTCGTATCCGCAAAGTTCCAGCTGGAACGCCGATTCCGGAGCGGTGTGGGATTTGCTGGCGGATGAGCAGCGGCCGTACACGTGGACGAGTGCGGATGCGGCAGGATTGCCGATCTTCGTAGGGCTGGTGCGGTATGACGAAGTAGCGGCGGGAGCAATCAACCACGCGATTCGTTTCACGTTGCCAAGCACCAGCGCGGGATTCACACCGCCGGCTTCGCATTGGGCGGCGACGAGCACGAATACGTACGCGCCGCCGATGGGAACGCGGCTGAGGTTGAAGGCGAGCTTCGATGTTTCCGGCTATTCGGCCAGCAATCAGGTGATTCTAACCGCGATGAAGAAGTACGGGTTGATTCTGGCTGACAACGGGTCGGCCATGTACATCACCGGAACACCGGACGATCGCTGGAACAACGACGATTTGCACCTGCTGAACGGGGCGACGGCGGGAGACTTCGACGTGATTCAGATTTCGCCGCTGTACACAAGCGCGAATGTGCCGAGTGGGGCGAGTCCGACGATAGGCAGCTTCACGGCGTCGGCGACCTCGATTTCCGCGGGGACGCCAGTGACGTTGAGTTGGCAGGTTACGGACGCAGAGTACGTGATTGTTTCGCCGGACGTGGGCGCGGTGCGGGGAACGTCGGCGACGGTTTCGCCGGCGGCGACGACGACGTATACGTTGTACGCGACGAACGCGTACGGGCAGACGACAGCCAGCGTGCAGATTACGGTGCAGTGAGAGCGGGCACGGGCCGCCTCGCTTCCTGCGTCAGTGTAAACAGAAGGCCGCCCCTACAAGGACAAGCGGGGCAAGACGCGGTGATTGAAATCCAGGCTGAATGAAGGTGGGAAGATAGCGGGAGCAAGGCTCCCGCACTCCAAGGCTGCTAACGCGAGCCACGACCGGCCCGCCTAAGAAGGCGGGCCCTACGAAGACAAGATGGAAACGGGCCGCCTCGCCTCCTGCGCCAGGGTAAACGAAGGCGTTCCTACATCGCAGATGCGTGAGCCGGTTTAGGATCAGGCGAAACGGCGGGCGCGAAGCCAGAACTGCGGCCAAGGTTCCTTTAAACCCGAACAGACAAAGATGTCCGGGACTTGGGAGCTCTCCTCGTTGGCGACGCCAAAGCGGTTCCAAGTTTCTCCGGCGACGTAACAAGACGAAAATTCCTGGCGCAAAAATTCCCCGGAATAACCAATGACAATCACGGTTTCCGGGGGCGGTTCGCCATAACCGCGTTCCCAAGAGGAATTCACACCGCTGATAGCATGGGGCAAGCCTAGTTCTTCGCCATAGAGGTTGAGCGCGCCGACTTCACCGTAGTTGCCAGCCAGAATGCCGAGATGGGCGCGTTCCTCGGGAGTGAGCGCATCGCGAACCTGGGCGATGGACTTAACGAATTGGCGCCAGCCAACCTCCTCGGGGAAGACCGGGTCGACGCGGGAGGCGAGCTCGAACCAGCGGGAACCGACCGGGGCGATGGGTAAAGCGAGGACGGCGGCGATAACGATGTCTAAAATGAGCGCGGCGAAGATGAGGCGACCGGCCCGCTGGGATTTTTCGGGGGAGTCGAGCGGGCGCCGAGAGACGATGGGCAAAACAGCGGGATTTGCCGGCCGGAGCGAGGCGCGATTGGCCGCATAGGCGTTCAGTTTTTGCTCGAGCCATACAGCGCCGGCAGCGTAGAGCATGGGATAAGCCGGGGCCAAGTAGTAGTCGCGGCCCCTTAAAGCGAACAGCAGGGCGAGGGGCACGAGATACATCCAGGCGAGAGGGCGCCACGATTTCTCCTGCGGGAGAAAGAGGCAAAAGCAAACTCCGGCGACCGCCAAGGGGAACGCCAACAAGGTGACTTCGAGTTGGCCGGGAAGGAACCAGTCGGTTTGGCCGGCGCCGACGTCGCGAAGGTGCAAAAAACGAAGAAAGTCTAGAGAGACAAAGTTGTGTTGCCATTGCCAAAGAAGATTGGGAAGAAAAACAGCGATGGACAAGAGCACGCCCAACCACGACCAGCCGCTGCGGAGAAATTTTCGGGCTGGAGTGAAGAGCACACCGGCAACAACGCCCAAGGCAAAAAAGCCCATAGTGTACTTGGCCATCATGCCTAGCCCGATGCCGGCACCGACGGCAAGCCACCAGCGGGGATTGCCGGATTTCAGCAGGCGGACCATAGCATAGGCGACAAAAACCCAGCAGATGTAGTCGAAGGAGATGTACTGCATCAAGGCACCGGCGCCCAAACAAAACGGGACGCCGGCGAGAGCCGCGACGATCTGGGCCCATTTGTTGCCGCCAAATTCTTTGGCCATCAGGCCGGTCAAAAGCAGGGCGAGGGCTTGGACGAGTGCGGCGAAAAAACGAAAGCCGACCAGGGAAGTGCCAAATAATGCGAGAGCGATGCGGCCGAAGAAGGCAGTGAGGGGCGGATATTGTACGTAGCCCCAGGCGAGATGACGCGCATCTTCGAGGGCCATGAGTTCGTCGCGGTCAAAACCGTAGCGAGAGCCAGTAGCAATGTGGAGCAACACGGTAGCGGCAGCGATGCCGGTGACCAGGGCAGTGCCGCTGGTCCACCAGGTGGGGACGCTGAGTTGTTGTTGTACCAGTTCAAGTATGGATTCAGTTGACCCTTCCGCTGCCACGTTGGGCTCCTATTGCTGGTGTGGGATACCGTAGGAATGATGCGCCGGGAGGCGACTTGTCTTCATGAAGAAACGAAAATATTTGCACGGGGGGATGGGCTTTGCCAAAATCGGCGTAATATGCGAATCCCAAAACTCGGCTGTTTGGCTGTTTTGTGTTTGTTTCCTTTGGTGATGCTGGCGCAAACGACGAATCCTCCCCCAAATGTACAAGCGACACCGACGATCACTCCGCCTTATCTGGACCCATCGCTGCCGCTGGAGCAGCGGGTGAACGACCTGGTATCCCGAATGACCCTGGAAGAGAAGGTTTCGCAGATGCAAGACGTGGCACCAGCGATCCCGCGACTACAAATTCCGGCATACAACTGGTGGAATGAGGGCCTGCACGGGGTAGCTCGAGCAGGCATTGCCACAGTGTTCCCGCAGGCGATTGGACTGGGGGCCACCTGGGACAGCGAACTTGTGCATCGCATCGCCGAGGTGGTTTCCACGGAGGCGCGAGGAAAATACAACGATGCCGTAGCGCATAACAACACGGGGCGGTATTACGGTCTCACATTTTGGTCGCCAAACATCAACATTTTTCGAGATCCGCGCTGGGGGCGCGGCCAAGAGACCTACGGGGAGGACCCATTTCTGACCGGCCGGCTGGGAGTGGCGTTCGTGACCGGATTGCAGGGAGACGACCCGAAATATTTGAAGACGGTGTCGACGCCGAAGCACTACGCAGTGCACAGCGGGCCGGAATCGCTGCGGCACCGGTTCGATGTGCCGGTGTCGTTCCACGATTTGTACGACACCTATACGCCGGCGTTTCGGGCAGCGGTAGTGGAGGGGCACGCGGATTCGATCATGTGCGCGTACAACTCCGTGCAGGGCGAACCGGCGTGCGCGAATCAATTGTTGTTTAGTTTGCTGAGGAACCAGTGGGGATTCCGCGGGTACGTGGTGTCGGATTGCTGGGCCATCAACGACCTGTTCCAGGGACACGAGTTTGTGATGGACCTGGCGCAAGCGTCGGCGTTGGCGCTGAGGGCAGGCACCGATCTGACCTGCGGGCCGCAATTCCGGATTTTGGATTATGCGTTGCAGGACCGGCTGGTGAGTCCAGCGGACATTGACCGGGCGGTGCGGCGATTATTCGAAGCGCGGTTTCGGCTGGGGCTGTTCGATCCGGCGGATCGAGTGCCGTGGTCAAAACTGAGCCTGTCGGACGTGGACACGGCGGCCAACCGGAAATTGTCGCTGGAGGCAGCCCGGGAATCCATGGTGTTGCTGAAGAACGATCACAATACACTGCCGCTGAAGCCGTCGATCAAATCCATCGCGGTGGTAGGACCGACGGCGGATTCGTTGGACGCGTTGCTGGGGAACTACAACGGAACGCCTTCGGGGTACACGACCGTACTGGCGGGGATCAAGAAGCGTTTTGCGAATGCCAAGATTTCGTTTGCGGTGGGCGCGCCGGTGACGGAGTCGCGGGCCATACCGATTCCTAACTCGGCATTTCGAACGGCGGCGCCGGACGAGGCGGGCTCGGAAACGGGGCTGAAGGCAGAGTTTTTTGCGAATCCGCGGCTGGCGGGACCGGTGATGGCGACTCGGGTGGATCCCGAAGTGAACTTCGAGTGGAACAACGTGTCGCCAGCAAAAGGCGTGCCGGCGGAAGATTACTCAGCGCGCTGGAGCGGTGTGTTGATTCCGGTGGTCAGCGGCGATTACCGGCTCGGGGCGAGCACCGACGGCGGGTACCGACTGTACTTCGAAAACAAGCTGTTCATTGACGACTGGGCACCACATGGGGAGCGCGCATTGACGACGCTGGTGCATCTGGAGGCGGGCCACGCGTATCCGATTGCGCTGGAGTATTACCACGTGGCGTGGGAGTCGGCGGTGCGATTGCTGTGGCTGCCGCCAAATTTGGAGCAGGAGGCGCTGGACGCGGCACGGAAGTCGGACGCAGTGATCGCGGTGGTGGGCGACACGGCGCAATTGGAGGGAGAAGAATCGGAGAGCAGCGATCCCGGCTTTTTTGGCGGGGACCGGACGGACATTACTTTGCCCGAAACGCAAAGGCAATTACTGGGAGGGCTGGCAGCCACGGGCAAGCCGTTGATCGTGGTGATCACGAGCGGAAGCGCGGTGGCGTTGAATTGGGCCAACGAACACGCGTCGGCAATTTTGGAGGCGTGGTATCCCGGCGAGGAAGGGGGGACCGCGGTGGCGGAGGTGCTTTCCGGGGACTACAACCCCGCGGGGCGATTGCCGGTTACGTTTTACAAGTCAGTGGCGCAGTTGCCGCCGTTCACGGATTATTCCATGGCGAATCGGACTTATCGCTATTTGAGCGAGAAGCCGCTGTATCCTTTTGGATTCGGGTTGAGTTATTCGACGTTTGGTTATTCGGAACCCAGCGTTCAAGCGGTGCCGGCAAGCAGCGCAGCGCCGCAGGAAACGGGCCGGACGGAAGCTTCGTTCCCTGGGAATTCGACGCTGAGAGTTTCGGCGCGAGTGACCAACAGTTCCGGCTTGACGGGCGATGAAGTTGCCGAACTCTATATTTCCCATCCCGGAGTGGATGGAGCGCCGATCCGAGCTTTGGCAGGATTTCAGCGAATCCATCTGGCAGGAGGAGCTTCGCAGGTGGTGAGTTTCACGCTGGCGCCGCGGGAATTGTCGGTCGTGGATCCGGTTGGACATCGGCTGGTGCCGGAAGGGTTGGTGGATGTGTGGGTGGGATCGTCGCAGCCGGTGAATTTTCCGGCGCAGCTCGAGGTATCGGCGAAGGCTGGAAAGACGGGAGCAGCGACGCCAGGATCGGCCGCAGGAGTGGCATTGAAGTTCACGTTGACGTCGGCGGTGTCGTTGCCGAACTAGTTTTAAGTTTGAAGTTTTAAGTTTTAAGTAAAAAGTTTGAAGAGTCGAAAGGCAGAACACGCAGAGGCAGTATTGCGGGTGAGTGAAGTGTGGGTGAGTGAAGTGCGAGGTTACTTCACGAATTGGCCGGTTTGGCCTTGGGCCCAAGGGTCGTAGCGCAAAGCGAATTGGATGCGATCCGGGATCGAAGGATGGTCGTAGAAGAGCAGAACGCGCAAGCGACTGGGGTCGGGATCGTCCAAGCTGATCTCGCCCAAAATATTGAACGCTTGCGCGGCTACTTCGCCAGAATGGGTAGTTAAGCCGTGGGTGACTTCGAGGCCATACTGATCGGCCTGATGCTCGAAATAGCGGGAAAATGTATTGCCGATGGGGTCGCCCAGGGTAGCTAGAATTGAAATCACCAGCAGCAAAGCGGGATAGGAAGCGAAATCCTGGAGGCCACGGATGCCCCATCGCGCGCCCGAACGCGCCAGCACCCAGCGGATTAGCCGGTAACCCAGACAAAAAGCGATGAAGAGCATGGCGGCGCCGAAGGCGAAGCCTTTGGGAATATGGTGCAGGACGTAGTGGCCCATTTCGTGGCCAGCCACAAAAACGATTTGTGGGGCGTTCAGCTTGGCGATGGTGGTGTCCCACACGACGATGCGCTTGGAAGCGCCGAAACCCGTGACGTAGGCATTTAGCTCAGTAGTTTTCTCAGCAGCACCCATCCAGAACATTCGGCTGGGCGGGATATTTTCTCCTGCGCGTTGCACCATCTTTTCCAGTTCGGCGGTCAGGGCGGGATCTTTCTGCTGAAGGGGTTGGAATTTGTGGAACATGGGATCGATCACGAGTGGAGAGATGAAAATGACGGCGAGAATCAGCGGCAAAGTCGCCAGCCAGAAGTAAAACCACCAGCGGCGGGGCGATTTGCGGATGACGGCGTAGAGAATGGCGACGATGATGATGCTGAAAATCACGGAAAGCAGCTCGCCTTTGGTCCAATCCCAAAACCAGGAGCCCCAACCTTGGATGGACAGGCCGTAAGCGAGGCTGATGGAGTGGGCATAGAGGCGGGTGGGGAGGCTCAAGACATCGATGGTGAGCGCGATCAGAGGAGCAAAGATCAGGACTTGCACAAGGAAGCGCGAAGAAACCTTTTCTGCAATGTCGCGATACTTGGGGCCTAGTTTCCACCACAAGATCGCGATCAGCAGGATAAATCCATAGACCATGTCAACGAGGCGCTCGCGCAGGGTCAGTTTGGCGAGGGCGCGAGCCTTTTGTTCGCGGTCGGGAGACAAGGTGTATTTGGTGATCCAGCCGGACTGTGTGGGTGGAGTTGGGTTCTGCTCAGCAGTTGGGGGATTGGTGGATTGCCGCGAAGCGCTGGGGGCGTTTTGTGCGCGCGCGGTAGAAACGCAAAGAGCGGCGAAAGTCATGCAGAGGCAAAAGGAGGCGAACAGGAGTTGCGTGCGACGGGTCATAGGCGGAACCTCCGGGGAACGCGAGCAAGAGGGCATTTTACTCCATGGCGTTGGGAACGTTGGTTCGGTGTGGGAATCGCGAGCAGCAGACCAGTGGCGAGTGGTGAGTGGGCGCTTCGTCTACGACTCAGGGCAAGCGAGAGAAGAGTTGTTCACCACAGAGAGCACAGAGAGCTCAGAGACGGAAAATGGAAGGTGGGAAATTGGCAAGACGCAGAGGTTGAGAGCCTCCGTCGCAGACAGCGCTCCTCAGGATGACAAAAATCGTTACGCTGTTCGCGATGAGTGACGAGGAAGGCGAACTACTTTTTGGCGGCAAGTTGCTTTTGGATTTTCTTGAGCATGCCGAGGAGAACGGTGGCGTCGGATTGGTCGAGGGAAAAACGGCGGAGCATGCGGCGCAATTTTTCTTCGGCGACTTTTTCACTGTGCTCAGCGACGTAGTCACTCTCGAGAAGGCATTGCAGCAAGGATTCGGTGATGCGTTCGACAACAGCCATGGGAGCCGCGCTGCGCTTTACACCTTCGGCGACGCTGCGGGCACCACGGGCCAACTCGTAAAGGCAAATGGCGGCGGCTTGGCCGAGATTCATGGACTGATGCTCGGTACGCGTAGGAATGTGCAAAAGCCAATGACAGTAGCTGAGGTCGTCGTTGGAGAGGCCTTTTTTCTCGGAGCCGAACAGAATGGCGACGCGATCGTTGCGCAGGCGCTTGCGAATGAGCGGCCCGGCCAAGTTGGGGGTACGCAAAGGATGCTTGATGTCGCGATTACCGATGGCGGTGGTGCCGATGACCAAAGCACAATCAGCGACGGCATCCTGAACGGAGGGGCATTCTTCGGCCTGACGTAGAAGAGGCGCTGCGCCGACCGCGGAGCGAGCTTCGCGAAAGGCTTTCTCGTAAGGATTGACAACGCGGAGATGAGGGGCGCCAAAGTTGCTCATGGCACGAGCTACGGCGCCGATGTTGAGCGGGTTGCGCGTGGCCACCAGGACGACCCGCAGATTTTCGAGTTGGTAAGGACTGGTCATGGTTTCGAATGGCCGCGCTGGGGCGGAATTCACAGGATAACGTTAAAGCTGGCGCCGAAGTAGCAGCTACGCCTTAGAAGCTCACCGAAATTCTGAGCGAGGAACAGGGTCGCGTCGACGCAGCCCGGACGCGGAGCTAGCCAGGCCCTTGCAGAAGCCAAATCTCTTGGGATTCATCGACGGTGTTGGTGGTAACGAGGCGCTTGCCGTCGTGAGACACGTCGAAGGGATAATTGGTGCCGTCGAAACGCAAGCCGGGGAGGACGCGAGATTGGCCGGTGGCCAGAGTGATCACGGTGAATTGCGCGTTGCCGTCGGGCCCAACGGTTTGCAACCCAATCTTGCCGCCATCCGGCCACCACACCGGCCAACCGCCATTATCGGCGATGCGCTTCAAACCGGCGCCGTCAGCATGAACGATGAACGCGCCACCGCCGAATCCGCGATTGGGGCTGAAAGCGATCCACTTGCCGTCGGGGGACCATCGGGGGACAGTCCCTTCGAGGCTGCCGACGCGCTTGGCTGGGCCCTTGCCGTCGGCGGTGCGGACATAAATGTGCGAGACCTTATTCTCCGTGCGAACAAAAACCAACCATTTGCCATCGAGAGAAATATCGGCGTAAGAATCGCTGGCGGTGGACTGAGGCTCGAGCAGGTGCGCGGGGCCACCGGATTGGGAGATCAAGCCGATGCTGAGGGGTTCCGGGCCCCAAGTGCTGTAGAAGATGTCCCCACGGGGAGCGTATCTGGGATAAATCTCGAGCAGCCTGCCGGAAGTCAGCTGTTTGACAGCGGAACCGTCGGCGTTCACAAGCCAGAGGTGCCAGGCGCCATCGGGCTCGCCGCGAGAGTAGGCAATTTCGCGGTCGTCGGGGGAAAAAACGGGAGCCCAGAGGATGCCTGATTCGGTAAGCAAGGTTTTGGTTTGAGCCGTGGCCAGGTCGTAGAGCAAGAGGACGGTACGGGTGCGGGAATTCATGAAGGCGAGAGTGCCGTCGCGGGCCAGGCTGGGAGTGGAGTCAGGCCCCGGCCCAGTGGTGAGCTGCTTGGCTTCGCGGCTAGCCAATTCCTGATACCAGATATTGCGCGCTCCGCCACGATTGGAACGGAAGACAATGCCGCGGCCGTCCGCGGAAAAGACGGGCTCATCGCTGGACACGCCGGAGGCGCCAGTGGTGAATTGCGAGGGCGCATGGCCATTGAGGGGCACGAGCCAAATCTCGCGACTGTCACCGCCACGACTACGGGAGACGGCGATGGTCTTGCCATCCGGCGACCACGCGGGTCTACCCAAGAAAGGATAGACGGCATCGGCGGAGAAGATGGTGCGGGACTCGGAGCCGTCCAGGGAGGCGATCTCGAGGGTCTCGGCAGCAGCGGCTGTGCGGCGAATAAAGGTGAGGCGAGTGCCGTCGGGCGACCAGGCGGGCATAGCGGCGCCCTGCGCCACGGTGACGATTTCGCCGCCCAAGGTGGCGATGGTGCAGACTTCCTCGTTGGGGGAGCCGGGGAGCTTGCGGGCGAAGGCGATTTTCTCGGCATCGGGAGAGAACACCGGCTCACCTTTGCGCGACTGATCGTGAGTCAGCTGCATGCGTTCGCCGCCAGCTACGCGCGTCAGGTACAGATCGTCGCCGTTTGCGCCTTGCTCGACATAGGCGAGCATTTTGCCGTCCGGGGAGAGTCCCGGGCCAACAATGTTTTTCTGAGTGGCCAATAAGCGGCGCAATTTGCCAGCGGGAGAAGGGGAGGCAACACGGAACCTGCTGGAAGCGGCGAAATAAAAAAGAGCAGCGAGGATGGCGACCAGGACAGCGGCTGCGGCCCAAAGGAGAGGTTGTTTGCGGCTTCGGTGTTTTTCCGCGGAGCCGGCGGTAATCCGAGCAGCGGCGGCAACCGCGACCGCGCCACCGTTGGAATGCAAAGCTTCGAGTGCGGCGTGAACTTCACTGGCGCGCTGATAACGTTGTTCAGGCTGCTTGGCGAGACAACGTAAGATGATGGCGCGCAAACCGGGCGGCACGTGCATGGGCAGAGGACGAGGCGCTTCCTTCAGGATGGCGCTGCACAATTCGAAGGTGGTGCGTCCGGGAAAAGGGTGAGAGCGCGAAGCCATTTCAAAGAGGAGCACACCCAGGGCCCAAATGTCAGCGCGCGGGCCGGCGGGGCTGCCAGTGAGAACTTCGGGAGCGAGGTACGCCAAGGTTCCGGGAGCGCCGGCGTGATCGGTGAGGCTGGACTGGGTGGCGTCTTCCAGCGGTTTTTCGCGGATGCTCACCGCCAAGCCAAAATCCAGAACCTTGACTTGGCCGGTGCCACTCTGGCGAACGTTGGCGGACTTGAGGTCGCGGTGGAGCACGCCGTGAGTGTGCGCGTGGTCGAGAGCGCTGGCGATCTGCAGGCCATACTCGAGAACAGTTTCCGTGGGCAGACCACCTTCGGGGATGCACTCGTTCAACGGCCTGCCCGGAAGATATTCCATGGCGATGTAGGGCTGACCTTCAAACTCGCCAACTTCGTAGATGGTGCAGATGTTGGGATGATTGAGGGCGGAGGCAGCACGCGCTTCCTGGAGCCATTTGGAGCGCACGGCGTCATTGAGAACGGCGCGCTCGAGGGGCAATTTCAGGGCGACATTGCGTTGAAGATTGTCGTCGTGCGCGCGGTAAACGACACCCATGGCGCCCGCGCCGGCTTGCTCCAGCACCACATAGTGAGCGAATTTCTTCCCCGTCATCGAGCCCTGAGACCTGCACGGAATCCTAGCGTCCCTGTGAGGTGGCGTCAACGGCGGGGCAACGAGAGAATGGCGAGCGAGAAAATTTCAATCCAGGGTTTGGGCACGGGCATTCGTGATGGGCCGTAGAAGGCGGAGTTGCCCGACGCGGGGGTCAGGAGCGGAGGAACTCGACACCACAACGCCACGCGCCTAAATCGGGCAGCTCGGACACGTTGGTGATGCGCCCGCGAACGAAAATGGTTGGAACATCCTTGGCCTCCGGAGAAAAAGGAACAGCCAGGCGCAGCTCGTCGCCTTTCTGGTAAGGATGGCGGCTGCGAAAGGCGACTCCACCGCGGGACATGTCGATGCAAGAAACAATGTCGTCGCCAAACTGTTCGGAGCGGACACAGGCAAAGAAGTTGACTTTGGCGCGCACCCGGGCGCGGCGCTCGATTCCTTCCATAGAGTCGGCAAGCGGAACAAACTCGGGCGAGGACTTTTCCTGCAAGGGATTCGCGGCAGTGACGGGAGATGGGGGAGGAGTTGGTTGCGGCTCATCGTGGCGTAGTTCGCTCACGAAGGGCATAACCTCGTGGGAGCGGCTCCAAACGGTCAGCAAGCCGCAGTGATTGCAATAGCGGGCCAAGCCGCCGTGAATGGCGCAAATGTCATATTCGTATTCGCCGCCGGTGAGTTGAATCAGATCTTTGCAGCCACCACATTCGAGAGTGAGCGCGACCGGCTCTTCCTGCCAAAGAGGAGCCGGGGGAAATTCCAGATGCCAAAAATCGACGCGGTCATCGATAAAAGCTACGCCATAGGTGTGGAGGATGCCTTGCTGGCCGATCTCGCCGACGACGCGCACCTCGGTTTCGCGTTCGGGATTTTCGGCACGCAAGATGAGTTCCTGCTCGGCAACAAGGGAGTACCGAGAGACGATGCCGGCGCCATGGAGACTGACGACGACAGTGTGGGTGCGCTCGGAAAAGACGCGACCTTCGTCGTCGTTGCCGATGATGAGAATAGGAAGTTGGAGCTGTAACCGGGCGCTGCGGCGCTGCTTGCTCCCGGTGATGGAACCGGGAAGCGTGACGGAATCGGACATGCGCTTGGCCTTCTGGGGAAGGGGCCAAAGGTGCTGAGGTGATGGTAACGCGGAGGAAGGGATGCGGGAGGGAGTTTCGGTGGGATTGTTGCGTTGGGGGCAATGGGCACAGGCAAAAATAGAAATCGCGCCGGGCGGGGGCAGGCGATCCAGGATAGGGAAGGTCAAAGTGGAAACAGGTTGTGGCTACTTGGGCTGCCAAAAGGGCTGATTGGCCGGAACAAACTCGATGGGAACGCCATGGACGAAAGATTTCAGCCAGCGCGTGCATTCCAGCATGCCCGCTTGTTCGCTGGGAATGTGGCCGATGACGATGAGAGCTTTGCGGCGGCCTTGAGTTTGGGCGTCAGCAGCATATTCGACGGTTTCCCATTCACGGGTTTCGCCGACGAGCAAGACTTCCACATCGTCGCGTTCGAGGGCCTCGAATTCCGCGGCGGCCCCGGCAGCACCGGGACTCAACGCAACTTTGGTGATTTTCATGCTCGGGTCGCCGATGGCGCGGACGACTGAGGAGTTGAGCTTGGTGGAAACGTCTTTGGCCAGATTGTTGACGGTGGTTTCGGGAAGAACGAACAAATACTGGCTCGCGGGACTTTGATACTTCTCCCACCCAAGAGCCGCAATGGTTCCCTGCTCGATGCCGTCGGGACTACGGCGATGCCAGTGGTCGTGGAAACGCCAAACGACCATGTGGTGTTGATCGATGAAGGCACGCTTAGCGGCCCAAACAGGATCGTTTGCGGGCATACCTTCGGGAACATCGAGGTGAGCGTAGAAGGTGGGCTCGTGAGTGATGACGAAGTTCAAGCCTTTGGCGGAGGCCCGCTGGAGGACGTCCGTGGTAGCCATCATGGTGACGGCGATGCCGGTGATGGGCGCGTCGGGATTGCCGGCTTTGAAGGTGTCGACAGTGTCGGTTTGCCAGGGCACGCCGATGTGCTGTTGGATGGCGGAGACGACCTGACGCGCGGTAACAGTGGTGGGCGGGGAAGGCGTGGACGACGGCGATTGGGCAACGGCTCGCAGAAGCGCGGTTGAGAAAACCACTAAAGCACAAATCAAAGCGATCACAACAACTTTGGAACGCATTCTGGTTCTCCTGAAAAGCAAAGCGGGTTTAGCACCGAGCTTGCATAGGAAAGAAACTACCGGCGCGATGCGGCTATTTCATTTTGATGGTGCGCCCACTCTTCGCGGACTCGCGGGCAGCATCCATAATTTCGGCAACCGTGACGTTGATTTGAAGAGAAGAAGGACCTTCGGGCTTCAGACCTTCGAGAACCACGGCACGGAGATAGCGCAGTTCGTCATCTTGAGGAGGCATGAGCGGCGGAGCCTGGACGATTTTAGCAGCGGACTCGCCCTCTTTGCGAACTTGCAGGGAATCGGCACCGACGGTGAAGACTTCGCCGGTCTTGCCGTAGACTTCCACATCGCTGCGTCCGAAGGGCCAATTCCAGGAGGCCTGCACAATACCCTGCGCCTTGGGATAGGTGAGGATGATGGTGGCTTCGTCGTCCACTTTGGGATAAACGTCGGGCTTGATGGTTTGCGTGACGGCAGTGACGGTCAAGGGACGCTGGCCGCCCATGAGCCAGGTCATGAAGTCGACACCATAACAGCCAAAGTCGTAGAGCGCGCCGGCGCCATTGAGTTTCGGGTCGGTCAACCAGGCCAGAAACTCCGGGCCGACGCCAATTTCCTTGGGACCTTCGTGGCCGTCGTGGGCAACGATTTTGCGAACTTCGCCAATGGTGTCTTCGTGGACGACCTGATACGCGCCGTGGCGGTTGGGCTCCCAGGTGGTGAAGTAGTTGACCAGGACGGGAATGTTGGCGACAGCGGCAGCCTGGGCGATGGCGCGTGCATCCTCGGCGGAGGTGGCCAGAGGCTTCTCCATCATGACAGCGACATGATGCTTGGCGGCGATTTCAACTACTTTGCGATGATCGAGGGTGTTGGTGTAGGCGAGGATGGCTTGGGGTTTGGTGGAAGCGATGGTCTCTTCCAAATCGGCGTGATAGAGCTTGGGGTCGAGGGAATATTTCTGGGCGTAACGGTCGAAGAGGGCGCGGTCGGGCTCGGCGATACCGGCAATTTCGATGTCGGTGCGATGCTGAATGCTGTGGAAGAAGCCCTCGGCGTGGCCGTGAACGAGACCGGCGATGACAACACGCAATGGCTTGCTGGGGGCTGTTTGATCCGCAAGAGGCATGTCTCGAACCGGACGAAGCGGGGGCTGTGCAGGAGTTTTTTGCTGGGCGCTAAGGGGCAGGCCGAAGATGAGAAAGACGAACATCAAAACGAGAGCTGAAATCAGGGCGGGTGCTGTTTGCTTAGTCATGGGCAGACTCCTGAGGGTCTGAAGTGCCGTGCGGTACATCGGTAATACATTACCCGCGGTCAGCGCGAGCGCAAAGTGACGACAGTCTGTCAACTTGGGACTGGAGGCATCATTCCTCGACATCCGTGGGGGAAGGGTTGGTCTGGAGTTGATCCTGGAATTGCCAAGTGCCAGAGCCTACGTCTTGCACCTTGCCGCTGGGCATTGTGACGGTAGCGGCGGTGTTGGAGGGAATTTCGATGTTGAGAGTCAGCGTGCTGGCGGCAATTTGCCAGGAGCTGGAGAGTTTGCCGTATTGGGTCTCGAGGGAGGCACGAGCATAGGAGAGGCCCCCGCCGGGCTGAGGGGCAATGAGAATGTGCTTGTAGCCGGGATGCGCTTCGTCGAGGCGAATGCCCGCGACCACGCCGTACATCCACATGCCGATGGCGCCATAGGCGTAGTGGTTGAAAGAGTTCATGGCGGGATCCTGGAAGGTGCCGTCGGGCTTGATGCCGTCCCAGCGCTCCCAGATGGTGGTGGCGCCCTTGGTGACGGGATAGAGCCAGGAGGGATATTCGGTGCGATTGAGGAGCAGGTAGGCTTCGTCGAGATGGCCGGAATTGCTGAGGACCCAGCAAAGCTCGGGAGTGCCGAGAAAGCCAGTGGTGAGATGGCCAAATTTGCGAACGTCGGCGGCTAAACGGGCGGCGGCTTGGGCGCGCATGGATTCGGGGAGAAGGTCGAAGGCGAGGGCGAGGGTGTAGGCGGTTTGGGTATTGGAACTGAGTCGGCCGTTGGGAGTGACGAATTCGCGCAGAAAGGCCGCTTTGATGTTGGTGACCAGGGACTGATATTGCGCCGCGTCTTCGGTCTTGCCGAGGACGGCGGCGGCTTTGGCGAGAAGATCGGCGGAATGGGCGAAATAGGCGGTTTGGATGAGGTCTTTATCGGTGGTCGCGCCGGGATAGTCGGAGCGAGTGGTGGCGAAGGCGAGCCAATCGCCATAAGTGAATCCGGTGTTGTAGAGGTAGCGGTGGCCCGCTTGGCGGCGCATGTAGTCAACCCAGGCTTTCATGCTGGGGTACTGCTGCTGGAGGACGCGACGATCAGCGAAGGCCAGGTAGACGTTCCAGGGCACGATGACGGCAACATCGGACCAGCCCGAGGATGCGGATTCACCTTTGCGGGTGGTGTGGGAAAGGATGTTGGGGATGACGAAAGGAACCGCGCCATCGTCCTGCTGGTCGAGAGCCACATCCTTAAGCCATTTTTCGTAGAAGGAAACGGTTTCGAAGTTGAAAGAGGCGGTAGGGGAAAAGACCTGGGCATCGCCGGTCCACCCGAGGCGCTCGTCGCGTTGCGGGCAGTCGCTGGGGACATCGAGGAAGTTGCCTTTCTGTCCCCAGATGATGTTGTGCTGGAGTTGATTGAGCAAAGGATTGGAAGTTTCGAAGGTGCCGGTCCGGTCCATGGCGGAGTGGACGACTTCGCCGGTGAAATCGTCGAGGTGTAGCGGGCCGGGCCAGTCGTTGACAGCGACGTAGCGGAAACCTTGAAAGGTGAAGTGCGGCTCGAAGATTTCAGTTCCCTTCCCGTTGGCGGTGTAACGGATGGTTTGCCTGGCGGCACGAAGATTGGCGGTGTAGAAGTTGCCACTTTTGTCGAGGACTTCGGCATGGCGCAAGGTGATGCTGGCGCCAGCGGGGGCGGAGACACGGAACTTAACCCAGCCGACCATGTTTTGGCCCATGTCGATCACGGTATCGCCAGCGGGAGTGTGGAGGATCTGAAGGGGTTTCACTTCTTCGATTTTCTTGACGGGAGGACCCGAGGCAGCGACGAGTTTGGCCTGAGGCGGATCGAGGACAGTGACGCCGGACCAGTCCGCGTCGGAGTAGCCGGGAGAGTCCCAACCGGGCTTTTCAAGGCGCGCATCGTAGGTTTCGCCATCGTAGATATCGGACACAAGCACGGGGCCGGTGGAGGCTTTCCAAGTGGAATCGGAAGAGACGATTTGTTGCGAGCCGTCGTTATAGGTGAGGACGAGTTGCGCGAGGAGGGCAACTCTTTTGCCGTAATTGTTGCGCTTGCCATGGAAGGCCATGTGGCCGCGAAACCAGCCGTCGCCGAGCATGACCGCGAGACAATTGGCGCCGGCTTGCAGCATGGAGGTGACGTCGTAGGTCTGATACTGAAAGCGAAAATCGTAGGCGGTCCAGCCGGGAGTGAAATATTGGTCGCCGACCCGTTTTCCATTGAGATGCAATTCATACAAACCCATGGCGGAGGCGTAGAGACGGGCACGAGCGATTTGCTTTTTGGGTTTGGTGGTGAATTCATGGCGCACGAGCGGGGCGGGATTGGAGTTGGTTTCGTCTTCCGCAAGATTCGGCGTAATCCAATGGGCGGACCAATCGTTGGGGGAAAGGAGGCCCATTCCCCACTTGGCAGGAGCGCTCCAATCGCTGGTGTGGCCGTGATTGTCGGAGACGCGCACGCGCCAGTAATAGATTCTGCCGGTGAGGAGCACGGGGCCGGCATATTCGACGGCGATGGAGTTGTCGGAAGGAACGACGCCGGTGGTCCAAAGCGCTTTTCCGTGGAGGAGGTCCTGTTCGGAGGAAGCAACCTGGAGTTCGTAGCTGGCCTGCAGCACGTTTTTCTCGGAAGTTTCCAGTTGCCAACTGAGGCGGGGATTAGGAACGTCGATGCCGATGGGGTCGAGCTGGTATTCGCAGCGCAGTTTGTGGACACGTAACGCTATGGGGGATTGGGCAAAAGTCGCGGTGACAACGAGAAGTGAGAGAAGAAAAGCGCGCGGGGCGATGGCGGAAAGGTTCATCTGGGTTGTGTGCCTCCTTGGGCAGGAGAGAGAGCCGTCGGAGTTTGCGGGCGGCTTTGCAGGCAGCATGACAAGGATTTGGTGGGGAGGCAAGACAGAAGCGTGCCAAGTGACGGGTGGCTTTTCGTCTGCGATTCAGGGCAAAGGAGAGAAGAGCTGTTCACCACAGAGGACACAGAGAGCACAGAGACGGAAAATGGAAGATGGAAAAGAGAAGAAGTCGCGATCGAAGAAGGAAGACCAGTCCACCACAGAGAGAGCACAGAGGAAGCGGTGGCGAGTTCTCGGCTGTGGACGACGACGCGGCCCTGTCAAGACATTTAAGAATGTAACCGTACGATGGGTTGTCGAGACATTTGAAATGTAACCGAAAATTTGTTGTTGTTGTGGCTGTGGGAAAGTGGGAATCGCGAAGCGATTTCCAAGCTCGCAGGGCGAGCGTCTTTT
>DASPVD010000025.1:0-4662 GCA_035622555.1 Candidatus Eremiobacteraceae bacterium
AGTGGCTGCTAAAGTCGCGCCAGGTGGGTTCATCCGGAAAAACGGTCAAGCCGAAAGTTTACCTGGCGTGCGGCATCAGCGGGGCTTCTCAGCACCTGGCCGGCATTAAGGGTGGTTTCCTGATCGCAATCAATAAAAATCGAAAAGCACCCATTTTTCAGGTGGCCGATGTCGGAATTGTTGACGACATCCTGGAGTTCTTGCCAGAACTAACCAGCAAAGTCCGCGAAATGCGAACGGTTTCCGCAAAGTGAGGTACTGCACATGATTGCACCCAAGACGCTGAAACTGAGTCTCAAGTCGTTGCGGGATTTCGCCAAGAAGCGGCTTCCGGAGGAAACAATTCAGGAACTCGATGAGCGGGATGAATGCCCGTTGGACATCGTGCGGCACATGTGCGATCCGGACCAGCTCGGCATTCAACTGCTCTTCATTCCGGAGGACTGCGGTGGGTTCGGCGGCGGTGCTTTCGACGTGTATTGCGTGTGTGAGGAAATGGCACGGATCGATCTGGGCATTGCTACCGCGGTCCTTGCCACGTTTCTGGGCAGCGATCCCATCACGGTAGGTGCAACTCCGGAACAAAAAAAATACTGGCTGAGCCGCATTGCGCAAGACGGATTGTTGTTTGCCTACGGCGCCACCGAACCGGAAGCAGGCAGCGATCTTGCCGCACTTCGCACCACTGCGGATCGGGTCATGGAAGATGGAAAAGTGGTGGGCTACAAGATCACGGGCAACAAACAATGGATCAGCAATGGAGGTGTCGCCGATGCGTACTCGGTTTTGGCGAATGCGCCGGGAGGCCCAAGCTGGTTCGTGGTGGAAAAAGGCGCCAAAGGTTTCAACCATGATGAACCGGAGGACAAGCACGGCATTCGTCTGAGCAACACCGCGGCTCTCTCGTTCGACAACGTCTATGTCGATGCCGACCGGCTTCTCGGAGGGGTAGAGGGCCAAGGTTTGAATCAGGCCCAGCTCGTTTTCGGCTACACGCGTCTGATGGTTGCAGCGTTTGGTCTGGGGGCCGGGTGGTCGGCGCTGGATCGAGCAATTCCCTACTCTACAAAGCGCGTTCAGGCTGGAGCACCACTTTCACAGAAACAGGGATACACGCACAAGTTGATCGTTCCGCACGTGGTCCACTTAGAGGCGGCGCGCGCCTATATCGAGGAAACTGCTGAGCGCATCGACGCCGGTGAAGGAAGCTTGAACACGGAAGGCGCGATTGCAAAGTACATGGCAACCGAGGCCGGAAACGCCGCGGCCGAAGCCAGTATTCAGGCGTTTGGCGGATATGGCTATACCCGCGAATACATGGTGGAAAAGATCAAGCGCGATGTTCGGATCACCACCATCTACGAAGGCACCTCCGAGATCATGGAGATGACCATCAGCCGCGATCGCTGGCAGCTTCATTTGAAGACTCGCGGACAGCATTATCACGAGCAAGCGAAAAAGTATGAAGCGCTGCATGATCGGCATCCCGATGTTGGCGCTGACATCGCGGCGCTTGCTTTGCATGCATTGGCAGAAGTGATGGAGAAGGCGCGGCTCGCGCGCCTCACTCGCTACCAACATATTCTTCTGCGCCTGGGCGAGCTGATCGCGTACGCGGAGTGCGCAGGCACATTGTCGCACCGGGCAGCCTTTGCCGCGGAGAACAAGCTTAATGAAAAAGCAAACCGCCGTTTTGATGCGACTGCGCTGGCCGCGCTGGCCCGGATTTTCGCCCGCGAGGCAGCACTGAAGATTGCGGAAGAGGGATTGCGTTGGGTTGCCGGAGCCGGTGGTATCAGCGCAGGCGAAATGGCCTCGTTTGAGGTCAGTTTAGATCTGCCCGCTATTCACCGCGCGCAGTTGGATTTGATTTCCGACATGGATTACATAGCGGACGTTTTATATAACCGCGCAGCCAAACGGAGCCAGGTAGCGGCTTAGCCGGAGTAGTTGCGCGACATCTTCATAACTTTCATCGGGCTGACGAAGGAGGAGCGTCATCATGGAAAAGTCTGCGCATCGAGCCATCGCAATCGTCGGGACCGGAGCCGTTCTGCCCGATGCCGCCAACGTCACGGCCTTCTGGGAGAACGTGAAAAATGGACGCTACAGCATTACCGACGTCGAGCGCGAACGTTGGGACCCGGCGCTGTACTACGATCCCGATCCCACGGTCCCGGACAAGACCTATTCGAAAATTGGCGGATGGGTACGGGATTTCCATTGGGACCCGACGAAGTGGCGGCTGGCGATTCCTCCGCGGGTCGTAGACGCCATGGATGGAGCACAGAAGTGGGCCATCGCCTGCACCCGCGAAGCGCTGGAGGATTATGGCTATCCCAAACGGCCGCTGGACGCCAATCGCACGGCTGTGATCCTCGGCAATGCCATGGCCGGCGAGAAACACTACCTGACTTCCCTGCGCGTGTACTTTCCGGAATATGCCCGCGAACTCGCCGAAAGCGCCAGTTTCGCAGCTTTGCCGGCGGCAGTGCGTGCCGACATCACGCGCGAATTGCACGACCGCATCGCCAGGCACCTCCCGGAGATAACCGAAGACAGCATGCCCGGTGAATTAGCCAACTGCATTGCCGGACGCATCGCGAATATCTTCAATTTCCACGGTCCGAATTATGTTTGTGACGCCGCCTGCGCGTCGGCGATGGCGGCAATCAGCTCAGCAGTCGAAGGCCTGGTGCAGAACGATTTTGATGTGGCGATCACGGGTGGCATCGACCGCAATATGGGTGCGCCCACGTTTGTCAAATTTTGCAAGATCGGCGCGCTGTCGGCGACCGGCACCCGACCTTACGCGGAAGGAGCGGACGGCTTCGTCATGGGTGAAGGTGCGGCGATCTTCTTGCTTAAGCGCCTGGCCGATGCCGAGCGCGATGGAGACAAAATTTACGCCGTGCTGCGCGGCATGGGTGGATCCAGCGACGGCAAGGGAAAGGGCATCACCGCGCCCAACCCGATCGGACAGAGATTTGCCATCGAGCGCGCTTGGCAAAACGCCGGACTGTCACCTGCGACCGCTACTTTAATGGAAGGCCACGGCACTTCTACGCGGGTCGGAGATGTTGTCGAAGTGCAAAGCATGATCGAAGTGCTCGGCGGTTGTCGTCTGCCCACAGCGTCGATTGCGCTGGGTTCGGTGAAGTCGAATATCGGCCACCTCAAAGGCGCTGCTGGTGCTGCTGGCTTTTTGAAAGTTGCCCTAGCCCTGCGCGACAAGCTGCTGCCGCCGAGTGTGCACTGCGAGCGTCCAAATCCTGACATCAATTTCGCTCATTCTCCTTTTTATGTCAATACTCAGCTGCAACCCTGGACCGTCCCAGCCGACGGAGTGCGCCGCGCTGGATTGAGCGCTTTCGGCTTTGGTGGCACAAACTTTCACGCCGTGCTCGAGGAGTACATTCCTCACAGGCTGAACGGAAACGGCAAGCGGTCGGTAGTTGTGCCTGCGCCAAACACCCAGATGGAACCTGAGAAGGGGACAGATGCTCGCCCCAGTTCCCTGTCCACTTATAAGGTGCCCTTGCGTGGCGCGCTAGTAATTGGAGCAGATTCAGAAGTCGCTCTGGCCGAGCGTTTGCGTGAGGTGAAAAAACAGGCCGATGCCGGCCGCACACCAGAACTCACTGCCCCACAGGATTCGGATTTGCGCGCACCGGAGCGAATCGCCATCGATTTTGCGGATGCCCGGGACCTTGCCGATAAAAGCAGCAACGCGCTGAAAGCGTTGGCGGGCAATCAACCAGCAATTTGGAAAGCATTGCGGGCGCAAGGCGTCTTCCGCGGCAAAGGGCCTGCGGCAAAGGTGGCATTCCTGTATCCCGGCCAAGGTTCGCAGTACGTGAACATGCTTGCGCCGCTGCGAGCGAGCGAGCCAATCGTGGCAGAGACTTTTGCCGAAGCTGATCGGGTGATGACTCCTTTGCTCGGTAAACCGCTCAGCGAATTCATCTTCGTTGACTCCGCCGACTCGAATGCTCTGGCCAAAGCTGAAAATGATCTGCGCCAGACGGCAATCACGCAGCCGGCCGTGCTGACGATTGACCTGGCGTTGACCCGCTTGCTTGCTGCATATGGCATTGCGCCTGATTTCACCATGGGCCATAGCCTTGGCGAGTATGGAGCCTTGGTCGCTGCCGGCGCTCTTCCGTTGGCTGATGCATTGGAAGCAGTCAGCGCCCGCGGCCGCGAAATGACGCGCGTGTCACTGGAAGACAACGGCCGAATGGCCGCGGTATTCGCCCCACTGCCCGAAATCGAGCGGATCCTCAAAACGATCGACGGCTATGTGGTAATTGCCAACCTTAACAGCGAACACCAGGCGGTCATCGGCGGCGCAACCAAAGCCATAGGGCAGGCGATGAGTGTTTTCCAGGAGGCCGGTTACGAGGTTGCGGCATTGCCTGTCAGTCACGCTTTCCACACCTCGATTGTCGCTCCCGCCAGCGAGCCTCTTCGGCGCGTGCTGGCCCGGCTGCGCCTCGAATCTCCTGGCGTGCCCATAATCGCAAATACCAATGGCGAGTTCTATCCCACCGGTCCGGATGTGGTTCCGCAGATGCTGGACATTCTCGCGCAGCAGGTCGCCTCTCCTGTCCAGTTCATTAAGGGCCTCCAGACGCTTTATGACGCCGGCGCGCGCATCTT
>DASPVD010000026.1:0-33864 GCA_035622555.1 Candidatus Eremiobacteraceae bacterium
GAATCGGTTTTGCTGAGTGCAGCAGTTCTTGAAGTTTCCGTATCCCGCTTCAGGCGTTGCAGGTCGGTACAAATGTCTGAAGCGTGCTGATAACGGAGGCCGCGATCCTTCTCTAGCGCCTTGTTGATAATTTCTTCGAGCTTCGGCGGGGTGTCTGGGTTGATCCGAACTGGCGGTACGGGCGCTCGATTCAAGATCGAATCAAACATTGCGCCCGAAGTGTCACCCCTGAATGGTAGCGTGCCAGTACACATCTCATAGAGAACCGCTCCGAACGAGAACAAGTCGGTGCGAGCATCGAGTTCCTTCCCCCGCACCTGCTCTGGCGACATGTACGCGACCGTGCCCAGCGCACTGCCGGGGCTGGTTAGGTGTTCCTCCGACTCTATAGTCGGGGCGCTCAGGGCAACGCTTTCCAGCTTGGGCGTGACCTTGGCCAATCCGAAGTCGAGAATCTTTGCCTGCCCGCGACTTGTTACAAAAATGTTCGCTGGTTTGATGTCCCGGTGAATGATCCCTTTGGAGTGTGCCGCGTCCAAGGAATCCGCGATCTGGATGCCAAGATCAAGCACCGTCTCGATCTCCAACGGCTTGCCCGCGATCATGTGACGGAGCGTTTGTCCCTCCAGCAGTTCCATCGCGATGAAGGTTCGCCCATCGGCTTCGTCAATCTCGTAGATCGTGCAGATGTTCTGGTGGTTCAACGAGGATGCAGCTTTAGCTTCCCGCTGGAAGCGGCTGAGAGCCTGTGCGTCTTGGGCAAGATCATCGGGGAGGAACTTCAGGGCAACGTGGCGACCCAGCTTGAGGTCTTCGGCTTCGTACACCACGCCCATGCCCCCGCCTCCGATCTTGCGGAGGATGCGGTAATGGGAAACCGCCTGCCCCACGGGTTGCGAGGGGGTAGCCATTGAGAGGGAATGGTAGGTCTAGACGCGAGGCAAGTCAATGAAGACTAGACAGTTGGCGGCGTCTCAGCACCGTAATTGACGTTAAATCCCCTCTCTGACAATGTCGGCTGTGTCAAGCATGTTTGGAAGACCACCGGGCACCGTTCTTCTGGTGACGATTGAGATAGAGTTCGTGCACTCTCCGAGTCTCCACATCGGCTCCTATTGGTTCGACGGCGGTCGTCTTGATTTTCTTCCCTGAGACGGCGAACCGTCTGTACCTTCATTGTAGTTAGGATAGGAAGTTCGGCTCGACCGCAGGCGCGTTTTGATCACGCTTATGGCAGCTTGCGACTTCAGACGGTTCAACCATTCTTCTTCTTGTATTTCGCCAACTCCAGCTTGGCGATTAATGCTCGATGTACTTCATCGGGGCCGTCAGCAATTCGCAATGTCCGAATCGAAGCAAATAGCTCCGCTAAGGGGAAGTCCTCTGATACACCTGCGCCGCCATGCATTTGGATTGCCTGATCGATGATTGTCAAAGCAATATTAGGGATGACCACCTTGATTTGCGAGATTTCGCTCTTTGCTCCCTTGGCACCCACCTGGTCGATCATCCAGGCAGCTTTGAGAGTAAGCAGGCGCGCTTGTTCGATCATGATCCGCGCATTCGCGATCACATCTGCATTTCCTCCCAACTCGGCCAACCGCTTGCCGAATGCCACGCGAGCCAGGGATCGCCGGCAAAGCAACTCCAGTGCACGTTCCGCTGCCCCCAGCGTGCGCATGCAGTGATGAATCCGCCCCGGGCCCAGCCTACCCTGCGCAATCTCAAACCCGCGCCCCGGCCCCGCAATGATGTTGTCGACCGGCACACGCACATTGCTGAAGTTTACTTCTCCGTGACCGAACGGAGCATCATAGCCGCCAAAAACGGGTACCATGCGCACAATCTTTACCCCCGGTGTGTCGAGCGGCACCACCACCATCGAGTGCTGCCGATACTTCTCCGCCTTACGGTCTGTCAACCCCATGAAGATCAGCAACCGACAATGCGGATGCCCAATGCCGGAGCTCCACCACTTGCAGCCGTTCAACACCACCTGGTCACCTTCGATGACAGCTGTGGCCTGCATATTAGTTGCGTCCGACGAAGCCACTCCCGGCTCGGTCATGCAGAAGGAGGATCGGATCTCACCCGCCAGCAGCGGCTTCAGCCAACGCTCCCTTTGCGCCTCGGAACCGTATTTCACCAGAACCTCCATGTTCCCGGTGTCCGGCGCGTTGCAGTTGAAGACCTCGGAAGCAATCGAACACTGCCCCATCATCTCGGCCAGCGGGGCATAGTCCACGTTCGTCAGCCCCGCTCCGTAGCGCTTGTCCGGCAGAAACAGATTCCAGAGACCGGCGGTCTTGGCCCTGGCTTTCAGATCCTCCATGATTGAAGGCTGTTTCCATGTATGCCAGTCCTCCACATTTTGAACCTCGCTGCAATACTTGCCCTCGGCAGGCAACACATGTTCCTGCATGAAGGCTCCTAGCCGTCGCAGGTAGTCTTGTGCGGTGGAAGAAGTCGTAAAATCCATTGGGAAACCTGTGTCCTAAGCGAGTTCTTAAGCCTAACGATTCTTGTGCAATTCATCAAAGCAATTCGTGTAGCGAGATTGCGAAAACCAGTCCCCGCCGGCCATCACTTGCCGGTGAAGACGGGAGCGCGTTTGTCGAGGAAGTGGGCGACGCCTTCTTTGAAGTCTTCGCTCTGTAAGCTTGTGGCCATCTCCGCTATGGCAAGATCGAAGGACTCGCCTAAGGTCTGAAACATCGCCGTATAGACCTGACGCTTGATGACCCGCAAGGATCGAGGACTGACGCGTGAGGCGAGGTCAGCGGCGTACTCATTGACTTTGTCGAGAAAGCTTTCCTGAGCAAAGACCTGATTCACCAGTCCCATGCGTAAAGCCTCGGAGGCGTTGATCTGTCGGGCGGAATACAACAGGTCGAGGGCGTTAGGCAGCCCGACGATGCGCGGCAACATCCAGGCCATACCGTACTCGGCAATGAGGCCGCGCTGGGCGAAAGTAGTGCTGAAGCGAGCTGCGTCGGACGCCAGGCGCAAATCGCAATAAAGAGTAATGACCAGTCCGAGGCCGACCACGGGGCCGTTGATCGCCGCCAGGATCGGCTTTTCGATGCCCAAGAAGTAGCAGTGCTTCCTTTGGAAATCAGGCAGAACTCCCTCGCGCTCGATGCGGCTGCCGGCCAGCCGCGCAGTGGTCACTCGCTCTCCGTCGACCGTACCTTTGGTTGCGACGGAGTTCAGCAGAGAAACGTCGGCCCCGGCGCAGAAGCCTCGCCCTGCGCCAGTCAGCATCACGATACGGACCTTGTCGTCGCGCTCTGCCTCTTCGAGACAAGAACGCACCTCCTGTTCCATTGTGGCCGTCCAGGCATTGAGCTTGTCCGGACGATTCAAAGTGATGGTGGCGACTCCGTTTGCTACTTGATAGAGGGTTTGTTGCAAGGACATGGGACCTCCGAGATTTCGATTGGGTGGATCGCTAAATCATTGGACTCCAGCCTTCACATGTTCTGCCCTAACGCGCGTGGACGACAGAAATTCCAGGACAGCCTTGTGGGCGGCTACGGTCTGATCCGTGGAAAAGATATGTCCTGCTCGATCAAGCAGAACCAATTGCGCTCCCGGGATGCGGGCCGCGATTATTTCTGCGTTGCCCGCGGGTACGAGGCGGTCAGCCTTGCCATGAATGACAAGTGTTGGGGCAGTGATCTGGGGCAAGCGGCTGAAACTCTCCCAGCCGATGATCGCTTGTAATTGAGCAAGGTAGCCTTTTTTCGTCGCAAACCACGGGCGGCGGATTGCGATGTCCTCGTCGATGAGGCGTCGTGGCGTGCCGGGGTCGTAGATGAAGGGAACTACGATTTCTGCCGCTTGCTCCGGGGACATGCTGCTAATCGCCTGCAGCGTCACCAGTACAGCCGGTTCAGCGAGTAGAGCAGTAGGGCCGCCGGCGGCCGTGCAGCCAAGAATGAGAGACTGCACGCGCCGGGGATACTGCTGGGCGAATTCCTGAGCGATCATGCCGCCCATCGACACGCCGAAGACATGGGCACGCCGAATCCCCACAGCATCGAGCACGGCGGCTGCGTCCGAAGCCATCGCTGCGATCGAGTATGGGCCTGGAGGGACATCGCTCTGTCCCACACCGCGGTTGTCGAATGCGATGGTGCGATAGGTAGCCGATAACACAGGGCGGGTGCGATGCCACATGCACGAGGCGTAGCCCAGGCCCATGATCAGCAGGATTGGCTCGCCGCTGCCCTGTTCATCCCAATAAATCTTGGTCCCTTGGTTGTTGACGAACGCCATATTGCCCTCTCATCAGGAGTAATTCCGGGCCCTCCCATCCACCGACAGACTAGTATTCGGCAACTTTAAGGATGAGCTTGCCGAAGTTCTCCCCCTTGAACAGTTTCAGCAGAGCGTCGGGGAAGGAAGACAGCCCTTCGACGATGTCTTCGCGGGACTTGAGCTTGCCCGCCGCCATCCATCCCGCCATCTCGCGGATGGCGTCCTTGTAGCGATCCATGTAGTCGAAGACCAGCATGCCCTTCATGGTGGCGCGGTTGACCAACAAGGATAGGTAGTTGCGCGGGCCTTGGACCGGACCCGTGTTGTTGTATTGCGAGATGGCGCCGCAGATCACGATGCGAGCGCCACGCGCCAGGTTCGCGAGGCCAGCTTCTAGGATGTCGCCGCCGACGTTGTCGAAATAAATGTTGATTCCCGTCGGGCAGGATTTCCGCAACGCCGCGGTCACGTCCTCGGATTTGTAATCGATAGCGGTGTCAAAACCGAGATCAGCCAGGAGGTAGTGGCACTTACTGGCACCACCCGCGATGCCAACCACCCGGCAGCCTTTGATCTTGGCAATCTGTCCGACGACTGCGCCCACCGCCCCGGCCGCCGCCGAAACCACCACTGTGTCGCCTGGTTCGGGCCGGCCCGTATCGAGCAGGCCGAAATACGCCGTCATGCCCGTCATGCCCAGCGTGCTGAGAAAAACCGGAAGCGGGGCGATGCGTGGGTCCACCTCCATGAGGGCTTTCCCGTCGGTGATGAAATACTCCTGCACTCCGAGGGTGCCCGATACGTATTTGTTTACTTCGAAGCGGGGGTTTCTGGAGGCAACCACCTGGCCAATCGCTAATGCGCGCATCACTTCCCCGATGCCCACGGGAGGGACGTAAGATCTGCTTTCATTCATCCAGCCTCGCATGGCCGGGTCCAGCGAGATGAGGAGAACCTTGATTAGCAGCTCACCCTCAGCCAGTTCGCGCACCGACTCTTCGGTATAAGACCAGTCGGTGCGCTTCGGCAAGCCCATCGGGCGGGCAGCCAGCGTGAATTTGTGATTGACCAACCCCATTTTTAGCCCCCCTTTCTCTGGGGCCGCTTCAGATGCTGATTTCAAACCGTGTACTTCCCGGCGGACAACAGCCGGACCGCAATCTTACGACGCAGCGCGATGGAGTTCACCGGTTCGTGATCGGCGTAGCTGCGCAGTGCCGCAAGGTATTTGCGCAAACCGTCTCCCTCGCTGCAGGCGCTCAAGACGGTCCGGGAAAACGCCTCGATCCGAGTGATGGCGTCGCGTAAGTACACGGAGCAAATGTCGGCAGCGTTCGTTCCCTGGCCTCCCGCGGCGAGTTTCTGGCAGCGAAGCAGGCTGGACTCCATCGCCAAGACTTCGATGATGATGTCGGAGACGTTCATAATCACCTCCTGCTGCTTCTCGAGCTGCGCGCCGTATTTTTCATAGGCGACACCGAGGGTGAGCAGGGCAATCTGTTTGGCGTTGCGAACCAGGCGGGCCTCTTCGTTGTTCACCCGCTTCTCGCTCGTGGAACCGGGTTTCTCAACCTGGCCCAACACGGCGAGCGCGGCTTCAAGCAGCGGCAACTGCCCGCGGGCGGCTCGCTTCAAGGGCATGCCGGTAATAACCAGGCGATTAATCTCACTGGTGCCTTCAAAGAGGCGGTTGACACGGGCGTCACGATAATAGCGCTCAACGGCGTAGTCCTCATGAAACCCGTAGCCACCATGAATTTGCACCCCCTCGTCTACGACGTAGTCGAGCATCTCAGCGGCGTAGACCTTAACCATCGAGCATTCCGCCGCGAATTCCTCCAGTGCCTTCATCTCGCTGACCGCGCTCTTCCCGGTTTCCGAGGACAAGGCGTGCTTAAGGTTGTCAATCAGACCGACGACCCGCCAGTTCATCGACTCCGATGCAAAAATCCGAATGGCCATCTCTGCGAGTTTGTGCTGAATGGCGCCGAATTCCGCGATCGCGTAGCCGAATGCTTTTCTCTGCTTGGCATACTTGATACAGATGTGGAGCACGTCTTTGGCAGCGCCCACCGCTGCCGGGCCGAGTTTCAATCGTCCAATGTTCAGGACGTTGAACGCGATGAGGTGACCACGGCCAATTTCGCCCAGAACATTTTCGACGGGGACGGGCACGTTGTCGAAATAGACAGCCGTAGTGGACGAGCCGCGAATGCCCATCTTGTGTTCCTCGGCGCCGCTGCTGACGCCGGGGAAGGCCCGCTCCACAAGGAAAGCGGTGAACTTCTCGCCGCCGACTTTGGCGAAGACGGTGAAAAGATCGGCAGCGCCGCCGTTGGTGATCCACATTTTCTGGCCGTTGAGGATGTAATGCTTGCCGTCGGGAGCCAGGTCGGCGCGAGTCCGCGCCGCCAGCGCGTCAGAACCGGCCAACGGCTCGGTCAGGGCATAAGCGGCCAGTAGTTCTACCTTAGCCAACCGCGGCAGATACTTCTTCTTTTGCTCGGGAGTGCCAAAGTAGACGATGGGCAGGGTCCCGATGCCGGTATGAGACGAGTGCCATCCGCTGTAAGAGCCGTCGCGGCCGAAGCGTTCGGCCGCCACCATCAACGACGGCAAATCCATCTCCATCCCGCCGTACTCTTCCGGAATGGTCATGGCAGTGAGACCCAACTCCACCGACTTGCGCACGATCGAAAGTGCGAGATCCGGTGTTTTCTGCCGAATGGCAGGCAAATTGGGTTCCACTTCACTGTCCCAGAATTCCTCGACCATGTGGCCGACGGCGAGATGCTCGTCAGTGAGTTCTTCGGGCGTGAAAACCTGGGGGGGAGTAACGTCTTCGATGAGAAAAGCTGCGCCTTTTGTCCTGCTCGAAATCTCTGTTAATGTCGTCATAACTCAATGCCCCCTTTCGAAATCGTAGATTTGAATACGTTGAAGGAATTCGAAGGTCGGGAAATGCCGCCCACGGATTGGTTCGTTCTCACTCAGGACCGCATCCAGAAATTCGCGGAAGCGACCGAGGATCGGCAATGGATTCACATGGACGCGGAACGGGCAGCGCGGGAGTCGCCCTACGGCGGCACGATTGCCCATGGCTTCCTTACGCTTTCGCTGCTGAGCTACTTGGCCGCCCAAGCCATTCGTGTGTGCAAGGGCGTGGGGATGCGCATCAACTATGGATTGAACCGCGTACGCTTCCCCTCGGCCGTCCGGGCCGGGTCGGCGATCCGCGCTCGCATGACGCTGCTTTCGGTGAAGGAATCGGCGCAGTTCGTGGATGTCCTCTTCTCGATGACCATCGAGAGCCAAGGCGCCGAGAAGCCCTGTTGCGTCGCGGAATGGCTGGTGCGCTATTACCGGGCGTGATCGCCGGCGGAGTTGGCTCACCGCGAAGGGAGAATCGATCATATTGCACCGCTTTCTGCACAGTGCAGAGCTGAGCGCATCAGGATGGCAACCCGATCAGGCATGACGGCAAAGCGCGCATCTTGCGTGAGCCCCTGGGCGTAGCGGTAATAAATCTGCTGGACGATCACCGCTACCTTGAAACGCGCAAACGTCAAATAGAAAGCCATGTTGTGACCGTCGCGCCCGGTCAGCGCCGCATAGCGCTGAACCAGTTGCGCACGCGTCATGGTTCCAGGGATTGTCGTGGGCACGGAACCAATCTCCTGCAGTTCCTCGGGATCTCGGGAATCGGTCCAATAGGCTAGTGTCGTGCCCAGATCGGACAGCGGATCGCCCAGCGTACACATCTCCCAGTCGAGCACACCTAGGATTCTTGTGATGTCGTCGGGATCGAGTACCACATTGTCATACTTGTAGTCGTTGTGAATCAGCGCCACATCACTGTGCGCGGGAATGTGCTGGTTGAGCCAGGCTGAAATGCGCGCGGCCTCGGGCAAGTCGTGAGTTGCTGAATTGTGGTAGCGCTCGACCCATCCCTTTACCTGGCGTTCGAGATAGCCCTGAGGTTTGCCGAGATCGCCCAGACCGATTGCCGAGTAGTCGAGGCTGTGCAGCAGCACAAGCTTGTCGAGAAACGCTTCGCTGAGCCGGCGGGCCGGTGCCGGAGATAGGTTCAGGTCGGGCGGCAGCTGCCGACGCAGGATGACACCTCGAATCGGCTCCATCAAATAGAAAGGGGCGCCGAGAACGGAGAGGTCGTCGCAATAGAGGATCACGCTGGGTGCCAGGGAATAGGCTTCGTGCAGTCTGGAGAGCACGCGATATTCGCGGCCCATGTCGTGAGCGGACTTCACCTTGCTACCGAAGGGAGGCCGCCGCAGCACCATTTCACGATGCCCCCAAGTAACTTGATAGGTCAGATTCGAGTGGCCGGAAGGAAACTGCTCAACTGCGATCGGGCCATCACCGCCAAGTTGTTTGCCTAGATAGGAGCGGAGCCGGGCGACATTCAGCTCTTCTCCCGCTCGGACGGCGACGGGGCGATCACAAAAGGCAGCCATGGTTTGCATCTCTTTGAAACCCCCGGTTGGTGCTTCTCACCTGTATGTAAGCAACGACTCTTCATCGAGATGAGGCGTTGCGTTGAACGTACTGAGCGTGAAACGGTCGCCCGAACTTAGAAACTCGCTGAACGAAGCGTTGCGCGACATCCATGACATTTGCAAAGTATCGGCATGCGACAGATGCAAGGCTCGCCGCATGGCGACAGCAATGGGACCCCCGGACGTAAACACCAAGAGATTTCCGCCCCCGGTCGCGCCATTCGCTATCTTCGCCAGTCCGCAACCGACACGGGCACAAAAACCGCCCCACGATTCAATCCCTGCAGCGGTCACATCCCCACTAACCCACCTGCCAATGACCAGTTCGAACAGTTTCTGGAACATCCTCCGCCGCTCGGTCGAATCCTTGCAATCCAGGAACGTTTTGTGCGCGCGGCGCACCTCCTCCGAGACCTCAAGCAACTCCGGCAGGCCCTGCCGCAGAACCACATCGCCCGGATATTCGTCGAACTCGTTCATGATGTCCAGTTCTGGAAAATCCCGGCCCATCGTTCGGCATGCTGCCTCGACGATGCGCGCCGTTTGCACTTGCCGGGCACATGGACCCGACCATGCGCGGCGGAAGCTAACTCCACGACGCGCCCAATACTCGCCCAGCAAACGGGCCTGAACCACACCGGTTTCGCAAAGCCGATCATAGTTCGGCTCCAGGAACGCTGCCTGCGCATGCCGGACTAGCGTAACGCGGGCCATGGTCCCCGTTAGTTCGCTCGTTCAAACAAACCTGCTGCGCCCTGGCCACCACCGACGCACATCGTGACGACTCCGTAGCGCGCCTTGCGCCGCAGCATCTCGTTCGCCAGTGTTCCGACCAAACGCGACCCAGTCATGCCAAATGGATGACCGATCGAAATCGAGCCGCCATTCACATTTAGCTTCTGCGGATCAATTCGCAGGCGGTCACGGCAGTAGATCACCTGCACGGCGAATGCTTCGTTGAGTTCCCACAGGTCGATGTCTTCCATCTTCAGGGCAACGTGTCTAAGGAGCTTAGGAACCGCAAACACGGGCCCAATACCCATTTCGTCCGGATCGCAACCCGTGACCTGAAAGCTGCGGAAAACCAGCTTGTAGGGAATGCCAAGCTGATCGGCGCGCTGGCGAGACATGAGCAGCGTAGCGGATGCCCCATCAGAGAGCTGCGAAGAATTTCCGGCGGTGACTGTTCCCTGTCCGCTGTTGGGATCGAAGTGGGGCTTCAGCGCGAGCAGGCCGTCGAGAGTTGTATCGGGACGATTGCATTCGTCTTTTTCGACGCAGACCTCTTCCTTGTCGATGACCTCACCGGTCTTCTTGTCCAGGATCGCCTTCGTCACTTTCATGGGAGCGATCTCGTCCTGGAAGAAGCCCTCTCGTTGCGCGCGAGCCGTGCGCTGCTGGCTGAGGAACGCGTACTGGTCCTGCGGCTGGCGGCCGATTTTGTAGCGTTTGGCGACGACCTCGGCGGTATCGCCCATCACCATGTACAGTCCCGGCAATTGTTCCAGCATGCGCGGATTGGGATCGGCGTTGCGGGGAGTCATGGTGATGCTCTCTACGCCACCACCAATCGCTGCCTCGCTACCCTCGTGGACAATCTGGTAAGCGGCCAGAGCGATCGCCTGTAAGCCTGACGAGCAAAACCGGTTGATCGTGGTGCCCGGCACCGAAGTGGGCAGACCGGCGAGCATCGCAGAGATTCGCGCAACGTTATGACCCTGGGGCCCGTGTGGCTGCCCGCAGCCGAGAACTACATCTTCGATTTCGGCGGGATCGAGCTTAGGAGTTTTTCGGAGAACGTCCTTGATACAGTGAGCTGCCAGATCATCCGGGCGCGTCATGTTGAACGACCCCCGAAATGACTTCGCCAGCGCGGTGCGCGAACTGGTTACTACAACGGCTTCTCTCATAAAGTTCCCGCGTCTCCGCTTGCAACGCCGCGTGTGCCGGACGCTTGAATCTACTGCTAGGTGTTGCCTTGATCCCGGGTGAACTGAGCAAAGGTTTGGTTAGCCTCCGCCAGCCGCTTCAGCAGCGGCGCCGGCTCCCAAAGCTCTCCGTGTTGCTCCCTAAATTCGCAGATCCGGTCATAGACTTTTTTCAATCCGACGGTATCGGCATACCACATTGGGCCTCCGCGATACGGCGGGAATCCGTAGCCATTCAGGTAGATGATGTCAATATCCACAGCGCGCAGCGCATATCCTTCCTCGAGAATTCGCGCGCCTTCATTGACCAGGGCGAAAAGGCAGCGGTCGACAATTTCTGAGGTGGAAATCTGGCGCTGCGAAATCCCCGCCTCCGCGGCCCACTTCCGCACCAAGGCTGTGACCTCGGGGTCGGGCACGGCACGGCGATCCTCGTCGTAGCGGTACCAGCCAGCTAAAGTCTTCTGGCCGTAGCGGCCCATCTCGCAGAGGCGATCTTCGACGATAGGTTGTCGAACCCCGGGTTTATCGAGATGGCGATATTCTTTGCGAATCCGCCAGCCGACGTCGAGACCGGCAAGATCTCCCGTCGCGAGAGGCCCCATGGCCATGCCGAACGCGACCAGCGCATTATCAACTGCCTCCACCTCCGCGCCCTCTTCGACCAGGAATTGCGCTTCCCGCCGATACGGGCCGAACATGCGGTTGCCAACAAATCCCCGGCAGTTTCCCACCAGCACGCCAACCTTGCCCAGCTTCTTCGAAAGTTGCATGCAGGTGGCGATGACCTCTTTGCTTGTCTTTTTTCCGCGCACAATTTCCAGCAGGCGCATGACGTTAGCCGGACTGAAGAAATGCGTGCCAATCACCGACTCAGGCCGCGAGGTCACGCCCGCAATTTCGTCGATGCTCAACGTCGATGTGTTGCTCGCCAGGATGGCGCCGCGCTTGCACGCCCGATCCAGTTCTTGAAAGACCTGTTTCTTGAGCGCCATGCCCTCAAAGACTGCCTCAACGACCATGTCGACCTCGCCAAATCTGTCATAGTTAAAGGTGGGCGTGATGAGGGCCAGCCGCTCATCCACAAACTGCTGCGTGAAGCGTCCACGCTGAACTGAACTGACATAGTTCTTTCGAATTTTGGCAAGGCCCTGATCGAGGGCGGGCTGATCGACCTCCTTTAGCAGCACGGGAATTCCAGCATTGGCAAACACCATGGCGATACCGCCGCCCATGGTTCCGGACCCGACCACAGCTACGCTGCGAACCGGAAGGATGGCAGTCTCTTTCGGGATGTCAGGAACCTTGGCCACTTCGCGGTCGCCGAAAAACACGTGGATCAACGCCTTGGAATGATCGGAGAACAGACACTCCGTGAAGAGCTTTTGCTCCACCCGGCAGCCTTCGTCGAAAGGGAGTTTGGTGGCCGCCTCCACCGCATCGATCGCCGCCAGCGGCGCTTGCAGGCCGCGTTGCTTCTTGCGAACGCTCTCGCGGGCCGCCGCGATGGCGGCTGCACTTTCCGCAGCCGTGCCCAGCTTCGCGGAGCGCTCGCGTGTCTTCGGGGCTGGCCGGTCGACAACTTCCCGGGCAAAGGTCGTTGCGCCGGCCAACAAGTCGCCTTCGATCAAGCGATCGACGATGCCGATCCGCAGCGCCTCCGCCGCACCAACCGGTTTACCGTCGCTGCACATTTCAAGAGCCCTGGCAACGCCCGCCAGCCGAGGCAAGCGCTGCGTTCCCGCCGCACCGGGAATGAGGCCCAATTTCACTTCGGGTTGACCGACCTGCGCATCAGGCGAGGCCACGCGATAGTGCCCCGCCATAGCCAACTCCAACCCTCCGCCAAAAGCGGTGCCGTGAATCGCCATGACCACCGGTTTGCTACAGTCTTCGATCGAGAGCAGCAGAGGCAGAAGACCAGCGCCACGCCGCTTGCCTGAGGTCATTTTCCCGAACTCGCGAATGTCAGCCCCGGCCACAAACGTGCGTCCGCCCCCGATGATGACCGCCGCTCTCACCGAGGGATCGTTGTTGACTTGTTGAATCGCCTCGGAAATCCCTTCCGGCACACCCGGGCTGAGAGCATTCACCGGCGGATTGTCGATGGTAATGACGGCTATATCGTTATCTTTAGTCAGCCGTACCAGGCTGTTCATCGCGAACTCCCATCATTTCCGTCGCACAGAATGTCTCAGCGATCTGGCTGGTCACGCGCCGGATCGCAATGTTGCCTGCCCGCCCCAAAACTTCTTGCGCAATTCTTTCCGCAGCACTTTTCCGGTAGCAGTCTTCGGCAAAGTTTCACAGAACTCGACCGACCGCGGACACTTGTAGTGCGCTAGATTCGAGCGGCAGAATTCGATCAGCTCGGCTTCCGTCACAGCGCTGCCAGGCTTGCGCACGACCACTCCCTTGGGGACCTCTCCCCACTTGTCGTCTCTCACTGCGATCACTGCAGCTTCGAACACGCCGGGGTGCGCCAGCAGCGTTTTCTCCACTTCGAGCGAGGAAATATTCTCGCCGCCACTGACAATCAGGTCCTTCTTGCGGTCGAGGATCAAGAGGTAGCCGTTTTCGGCGACCACCGCCATGTCGCCGGTACGAAACCATCCGTCACGCAAGGCCTCGGCCGTGGCCTCGGGCTGCTTCCAATAGCCCGCCATCACACTGTCGCTGCGGGCGATGATTTCGCCCAGGGTTTTGCCGTTGTGGGGCACGTCGCGGTCCTCCGAATCCACAACGCGCAGTTCGACTCCCGGATAAGCGTAACCGGTCATCGATTGCAGCAGGTATCGCTGCTCGAGTTCGCACTGCACATCCGGCTTAAGCTCCGCGGTCGCGAGCGATGGCGCGGTTTCGGTCAGGCCATATCCGGAGAAAGCCTTGCAGCCGAGCGTTTGCTCGACATCGCGAATCAAGGAGGGAGATGAAGCAGCGCCGCCGATGACGATCCACGACAGGCTGCTCAGGTCGTACTTGGGGCGGTCGGGACAGTTCACCAACGCCGTCGCCATGATGGGCACCAGGCTGAGAGCGCTGACTCGCTCCTGTTCCACCAAACGAAACACCTCCTGCGGAACGAAACGCGGAATCATCACATGGGTTCCGCCCATGAAAGTGACAGTGTGCGCAGCGCCCCAGCCGTTGGCATGGAACAGCGGGATGGTGTGCAAGAAGGCGTCTTCAAACTTGGTGTGGTGGTAAAGAGCGACGTGCACCGCGTGGAGATAGATATTGCGATGGGTAAGCATCACACCCTTGGGATTGGCGCTGGTCCCGCTGGTGTAGAAAAGCTCGGCGAGCGAGTTCTCGTCAAAGGAGGTGATGTCCGCTCGGTACGGAGTGGCAGCGGAAAGAAGTTGCTCATAGTTCTGAGGAGCCAGCCATCCGTCGCTGGGAGTCGCATCGAGCAGATAGTAAGCGCGGACACTGGTCAGTTGCCGGCGAAACGAATCCACAACGCCAAGGAAGTCATTCCCCAGAAAAAGAATGCTTGCGCCAGAGTCGTTCAGAACGTAAGCGAGCTCTTGTGGGGCAAGACGGTAATTGAGCGGCAACAGCACGGCCCCGGCATCAAGGACTCCGAAGTACGCTTCCAGCAGCCGATGGCAGTTCAGGCTGAGAAAAGCAACCCGGTCGCCAGCTTGCACACCAGCCGCACGCAGTGCTCCTGCTAAGCGCGCTGGGCGGTCGGCGAATTCCGCATAGGTGAATCTCTGAGCCTGGCAGACCACCGCCGTCTTATTCGGGAACTGCTGCTCTGCGTATCTGAGGAAGCGGACAGGGGTCAGAGGAATATTCATGGACCTGGCATTCAGGATCTAAGGGGCGCTGGTACGATTGCCCGGGCAAAATGATAGTAGATATCACAATATAGCGACTAACGTCAACGTGACTCGGCCAAGTGGTTGTGTCCTACAAATTAGGACACTACCGGCCAAGCTCCTAAGTACTGACGCGCAGCACGACCCGGCCAGCAATCTGTCCTCGGCGCAGCTGCTCTAAAACTTCATTCGCCTGGGACAGGGGTCGCGTAGCCACTTCGCAGCGGACTTTTCCAGCCGCGCCCAGGGCGAGAACTTCCTGCAGTTCCCGGCGTGTGCCCACCGCCGAGGCCTGGATCCGGATTTCGCTGGCCGCCATCATGATCGGAGGGAACGAAATATCTTGCGCGGGCAAGCCCACGACCAGCAACGTGCCCGACGGACGCACGCAGGGGAAAGCCGTGTCGTAAGCAGCCTTTGCGGCGGACGTCACCAGCGCGACGTGAACGCCACCGGCTGCACGCAGTTGTTTCACCACATTTTCAGACGCGGCATTCAGCGTTCGAGCGGCTCCAAGAGACTTCGCCAACGCGAGCTTCTCCTCGTTGATGTCGATTGCGGTTACGTCCGCCCCAAATTCGCGGCCAATCTGGACAGCGATGTGCCCGAGACCACCCACGCCAAACACCGCTAGCCGCTCACCGGCACCGAGGCCGGACTGTTTGAGGGCGCGATACCCGGTGACTCCCGCACAGAGCAGCGGAGCGGCCTGCTCCGAGGAAAGATCAGCGGGAATCCTTACCACGTGCGTGGCCGGTGCTTTCACAAATTCTGCGTACCCACCGTCCACGGTCACACCCGTGATCCCCTGCCGGGCGCACAGATTTTCATTGCCCTCAAGGCAATAATCGCATTGCCCACAGGTCCAATGAACCCAGGGAACGCCGACCCGCTCTCCCACCTTGAGATCGTGCCCCGCGGAATCCGTTTCAACGATCGTCCCAACAATCTCGTGTCCAAGGATCAGCGGTTTCTTGACGATGCGAGCAAACTGCGCCCAATCGCCATCCGCCACGTGCAAATCCGAGTGACAGACGCCGCACACTTCAACTTTGATCAAAACTTCGCCCTCACCGGGTTTGGGAACATCGACATTCTGCACGCTCAGTGGTGTCTTGAAGTCACACAGTACCGCAGCTTTCACGTTCTCTCCTTACTATTCACAAGGGTTCAAGGACTAACAGTTGACGGCACACCTTAAGAGGGTCGCTGGCAGAACTTATGGTTGAATTCCTCGCAGGAAGAACTCCACTGCGCTGAGCACGCGATCGGTGAGCTTGTGCGGCCCCGTCAAGTCCACGGCCCATTGGCGAACCACAGTGTTGTAGAGGCCTTCCATGAACTCCGCCAGGTGTACCACCGGAAAGTCGCGGGTAATCTCACCCCTCTTCTGTCCCTGCGCCAGAATCTCTCGCAGCAAAGCAACCGTGGCTTCCTCATGGCCGCGTATCTCCGCGCAACGCACAGGGTCCATCGCGCCAGAAAGCACCACAGCCTGCCATAGCTTGCGATCACCCTCTACTTCGCGTGCCATGCTGCCATACATCCGGCGCAAGCGTTCCGCGGTGCTGGCATCGCTGGACAACTCAGAGCGTAGCTTCTCCCTTATGCAGGAGAATCCGCGTTCCCCCACCACACGCAGAACCGCATCTTTGCTGGGAAAATAGCGGAAGAACGTCGGCTGGCTGATTTCGAGTGCTTGTACGATATCGCCAATCCGCGTGTTCTCGAAGCCGCGTTTGCGAAACAGCTTGATCGAAGTATCGATGATCTGTTGCCGCAGCCGGTTCTTCTTTCGCTCTCGAAGGCCCAGCCCCCGAGGATTTTCTGATTTTTCCGCTAATACTTCACACTCCGTCGTTCCTTGGGCCATCCTTCCTCCTGATGTATTGCGGGGTTTATGACTTGACCTTCCCGACAATGTGATAGTCACTATAACAAAATAGTGACTCACTTCAACCACAACGTGCGCGGATGACGGGGAGGAAATTGGTCTGGTCACGGGCCTCGCAGTCCAGACCGATGGGACTACGCTTCACTGTTCCGTCGCTACCGCCCGGTCAGATCCCAAAGCGGAGTCATGCATGCTCACGATCTGCCAGCGACCCTCAGATTTGCGACATAGGCTGATTCCGTGCCCGCGCAATGTGCCACGGATAAAGTCCAGCGTGAACTCGTATTCACACCATACCGTGCGCCCAATCACATGCAGGGCGACGACCCGCAGCTTCAGCTGGGCCACGGATCCGGCTCGAATATAGCGTTCCCGAAAATAATCGAGCACTCTTTGTCTGCCATGAACGTCGGCATCTGCCGCATACAGCACGATATCGGGCGCAAGACAATTGCCGAGAGAGACCTCGTCGAAGTACCGGAACGCCTCCAGGCAACGGCCCATGTCGCGGCGCACCTCCGGAATCAACGCCGCGTCTTGCTCGTCTTCTTCCTTAGTAAAACGCAAGGCGTGATGGTTCAGGTCGATAGTCGCCCCCAGCCGGGCCAGCAGATCCACGCCCAGAATGCCATCGATACGCCCTTGGCAAGTGGCGCCAATCGCTGACAGGTCTACTGCAGGCAGCCTTATCTCTTTCAATTTCGTGGGCCCGATGAGGACGTCGGTGAGCGTCACCTCCTGCGCTCTGGTTTCCTGAGTGCCGGTCCACGAAGTGATACGCACATCTCTCTTTTTACCTAGCTTAAAAGAGTGAACGTTTAGGAGGGAGGTCGCGGCGGTATCCAGCAAGAAACGCAGGTGGTGTCCTGCAGCAATCGCTTCGACCACCGGAAGGACATCGCAGCGCTGCAGGGCAATCTCCTGACCTCGAATCGCCACAGGCGAGGCTACGGCGCCCAGCACTAAGATAAAACGAACCAGGTAATCACCGCTGACCCGCTGTGCCATAGCCTCACCCGTGGCAACAGCACATTGTAGCATGAAAACGAACGTTCGTGCTTTCATATTTTGTCTGCTAGACTGGCGAAAGTGCGCCCGAATTCCACAGCATCCGCGACGCCTCGAAGGTCCTGGCGGCAGGCCCGTGGAGTTCGCACCCGCGAGGTCATCCTTCGCAAAGCAGTCGACATTGCGTCTGTCCAGGGATTGGAAGGGCTCACAGTCGGGACGCTGGCGAATGCCCTGGGAATGAGCAAGAGCGGCCTATTCGGCCACTTCGGATCGAAGAGGGTCCTTCAGCTTGCGACCGTGGATGCCGCCCGGCAGATCTTTATCGATAGCGTCATCAAGCCCTCCCTAACTGCTCCGAAAGGCATGCCACGGCTCTGGCGACTGGTCGACCGTTGGATCGCCCACGTGGAGAATCATGTTTTTTCTGGGGGCTGCTTTTTCACAGCTGCCTCTTTTGAATTCGACAGCCGTCGTGGCCCGGTGCGCGACCGGATCGCTGCGGTGATGCGGGAATGGATGGGTACGCTCACCCGAGCTGTACACGCGGCGCAAAAGGAGGGCCATATCCCCGCTACCGTCGATCCCGCAGGACTCGCCCAGGAGTTGCAATCGTACGCCCTCGGTGCGCACTGGGCTACGCAGTTATTGGAAGATCGCGCTGCCTACGCCGGGGCGCGGGTTCTTGCACTCCAAAGACTTCGTAGTCTTGCCACCGCCAACTCACCTCGTGTCGGATAGTGAAGAGTCCGGATTCCCAAACACTAAAACCTAAGGCGAACACCGAGTTGGATCTCACGCCTCGGAAAGGCGGAAGTGAAAGCCAGCGGCGTGCTGGACGTGGCTGTCGTTCCGTTCGGAAGGATCGTGCCGGGACGAATTCCGTGCACGTCAAAAGTCGTGAATCCCGGCTGAAAACCGAACAGCGGGCTTACCTCATTGTTCACACTGGCAAAATTTGTCCGGTTTGCGATGTTGAATCCCTCTGCAGTGAGTTGCAGGTTAGCTCTCTCGCCCAGTTTGTGCTGCCAAGTCAAGCGCGCATCGAAGTCGACATAATTGGGGCCAAGCCCGGTGTCACGCGGCGCGCCGATGGGACGCTCATTGGTGGTGTGATTATTGCCGTTGACCTCTCCTCCAGCCAGCAAATTGAAAGGATGTCCGCTATGGTAGGTAAAAATCGGAGCCAGCTGGAAACCTGACAAGATACTTTGTTTCCATGGGCTGTCGAACACCCCCGCGATCACCACTTTGTGCCGCTCATCAAATTCGGAAAGAGCACGATCCAGGTTTAGGTTCGTCGGATCCTGCGGCCCGTAGTCACTATTGAAATCCGTCGATGTGTCAAAGCCTTTACTGTAGGTGTAATTGCCGAACAACGTGAAGTGATCACTGAAGCGCTTCTTGATTTCCAGGATGCCGCCCTCGTAGAGAGCGTATGCTTCAGAGCTATATTGGTTGTTCTGTACAATCAGTGGATTCACGAAGCATAGAGTGGGGTTGGCCGCACAGGGAAGGCCTCCCGGCTCAGTCCCGAAGAGCGGGTCGGTCAATGGGCTCAAGTTCCAGTTGCGATAGGAAACCGTCTGGCCATTGGCCAGGGTTAGCGTGGTGAACGGCGCCGGCAGCAGATTGGTGTCGATGGCGACCGGCAATCTCTGGGTATGAGAATAGATACCGCTGAGGGAAACAGAAAATCCCGTTGCGATCTCTCGCTCAATTCCAACCGAAGCCTGCTGCGCGATTGGGGGACGATAGCCCGGCTGGTTTACGAAAAGTACCTGTAGCGGAGAGAGGGGACCTTTATTGGTGACGTTGATGCCAAGCGGAGCCACAGAGGCTGGCGTGACGCAAGCAGCGTTGCCTGCGGTCGGGGTTGTGCATTGAATCAGACCCTTCTCAAAGAGTGTCGTGAAGATAGTTGCCGCGGAGGCTATCCCCAAAGCCGGCACCCCCAGCGCATCTGCATAAATGGAAATTTCCCGGTTGCAGGGACTACTGCCGTTGCCGGGGGCTACGGGCGTAAGCCCGCAGATCGCGGTGACGTTTGCGACTTGTCCGGCTCCTAGGGTGTTCTCGACTGCTGACTTATTGGCGTTCACAACCCCTAGGCTCAAGTCGACGTCGGGAATCTGGACGTCGACGGGTCCGTAGAATATTCCGTAGCCTCCGCGGATCACCGTCTTGTGATCCTTGAAGGGGTCCCACGCGAACGACACACGTGGGGCAAAGTCTTTCTTATAGGTGGTCAAAGGGAGAAATTGCGTGTCCAATTCGTAGCGGAGGCCGTAGTTGAGCGTGAAATTTGATGTGATCGCCCAGGAGTCCTGTCCGTACACCGACGTTAGCGGCCGCGCGTAGTACGGGTACGTCGGATTGCCGAAACCCTGCTGGTAAATCTCAGGCACGCCCAACGATGCCGCTTGCAACGAGGTAATGGTAGTAGTTGCCAGCTGTGGGCTGAGTAAGCCGCCGGGGAGCGACCCGAATACAAAGCGGCCCGGGAAAAAGGTGTGCGATTCGGTATGGTTCCCGCGAAGCAACTCGTTACCTCCGAATTTGAGGGTGTGATGGCCGTGGTTGATGGTGAAATTGTCCGCGAACTCGTTTCGGCGCAGGATCGAGATATTGGGCAGGAAAATATTTGTTCCCAGATTATTTATAAAAGCAGGGATCTGAAGTCCTACCTCGCCCGGTTCGTTGGGAATCACGTTAAAGCTCCAATAGTCCCACTGCACGCGGGCCTCATTCTGCTTGGTCGAACTGAACTGGTGATACCACGCGCCCTGAAGATTGTTGTCATAGTTGTGGATCGAACTGCCCGCCGAAAAGCCGGTCAGAGATTGTACGTCGGGTGATTCCTCCAAATCATGTCCGTACCTGTAGGTTAGAGAAACCTGGTCTTTTTCACTGATTCGGTGATCCAGGCGACCCGACGCCTGGTATTGGCGCGTGTTGTATGGGAACACTCCACCGTTCGTCTCGAACTGGTTTACCAGGAAACCATTAATTGCGGCCTGGCCCGGGGTCACGAACAACTTCGCCAGCCCGCTCGGGTTGGGGTTCACGGTCAAAATGCTATTAAGAGCAAATGCGCAAACAGGCGCCGGCAGAGTGACTCCGGTCAAGCAAGGCACGTTCGCTGATGAGGTCGCCAAGCCGGCAATGATGGCGTTCTGGGCTGCCGTTGGACGAAAAACATTTGTATCCGTCAAGATAGGGACGGCGTTCTGCGCATCCTGATGCAAGCCCTCGAAAGCAACGAAGAGAAAGGTCTTATCTTTCTTAATGGGGAAGCCGAGCGCACCGCCGAATTGCTGACGGCTTAGCGTATCCTTAATGGGTGAGCCCACGGAATCAGGGTTGGCAGGATTAAACGTCGCGCCTACCGGCAACGCCTGGCTGAATGCAAATGGATTGCGGGCATCCAGAGCATCATTGCGGAAAAAGCCGTAGACAGTGCCATGGACGTTGTTGGTACCGGACTTGGTCACAATGTTGATGGAAGCGCCCGTGGCGGATCCGAGGTCGGCCGCATAATTGCTGCGGTTAATTTGAAATTCCTGCACCGCGTCCTGGCTCACCGTACTCCGAACCCCTCCGACGTCGTCTCCGGTCTCACCGCCGTCCACGGTAATGCTGTTGCCTCTGCCATTGCTTGCGTAGAAGGAAAGCCCGCTTTGCGGTGTCTGTTTGACTCTGAAATCCTGGTCACCTGCCAGCCGACTGGAATCTGAAACGCCAGGCGCGAGCAAGGTAAAAGTGAGGTAATCGCGACGGTCAATGGGCAAGTCGGCGATGTACTGCTGGTTTATTGTGTTCGCTTGGCTTCCTCGTTCAGTTTCCACTACAGGTGCTTCGCTCCTCACCTCGATTACTGTCGCCACCTGCGCGGGTTCCATGCGGAAGTCCGAAACGACCGTCTGCCCGACAGCGACCGTGACGCCTTTGTGAACCTCGGTCGCAAAACCCGGCAATTCGGCACTTACGTCATAGGTTGCGGGGGGCAGCCCCGTTATTTGGAACTGACCTGCTTTGTCAGTAACAAGCGTGCGTCGCAGGCCGGTGTGTGGATCCACTACATTGACTGTAACCTTGGGGAGAACAGCGCCGGAGGCGTCGGTCACAGTGCCCCAGATCCCTCCGGACGAGCCAACCCCCTGCGCCTGGGCCGCACTGGCTGAGAACAGCAGGCACGCCAAAACACATACTAGTGGCTTCATAGGATTCTCCTTATCCCTTGCGCGGGTACATCGCCGCAGTGGTTCCGAGTTTGTCCATGTCGGCCAACTCTCTCTAAAGGCCGCGAGGTGCCTTGCGCCAGTCTGTCGGGGCTGGCAACAGTGACTCAGCTGCTGGCTTTTGCTCGGTTAAGAATGCGCATTTCCCAGGGAACTTCAATCCAATTGATCTACGTGTTTCCCCGCAAAACGCTTGGGTCAGTCCAGGATTTGGAATCTGCCCCGAGCTCGGTTCCTAGGTATCAAGTACAGATTGCGATAGCAAATATCACATAATAGTTGCTAACGTCAAGAACGAATTAGCCAATTCAAAAGATTTGAAGTACCGGGTCGGCGGCGAGGATGTCGTAGGTTGTACATACGGTGATTCGCTCCGGAAGAACAGCACTCAGGGTCGCGCTGAGCCAGATACTTCTCGAGGCCTCCGGTGTAAGGGTCTGAACGGCCAGCATTCTGGGGGATACTCAGCCGTCTAGGCCGAAAGTTAGTCCAAGAGGGGGCAAGGGTCTGTGATTCAGAGCACCGTATCACGTGAGTTCAGAAACGTTTTGTGTTGCCGATTCTGTGATGAACATCACGGAGGCCATCGAAATCTCTATGTGGAAGGCCATTTTGATTCTGCATGCGGCAAGAACAAGCCTGCGCTGCGACCCGCGTGCCCACGGGCTAAGGGAATGAGTGGTAGTCTCATTGGTTTGCAGTTCAGTCCCATCGCACAGGAGCACACATGAAACCCCAGGACGCAATCCAGGTTCACGATCTGTTTTCGGTAGCTGGCAAAGTCGCTTTGGTCACAGGCGGCTCTCGTGGAATCGGGCTCATGATCGCGCGCAGTCTGGTGGAAGCCGGCGCTAAGGTCTACATCTCGTCTCGCAAGAAGGCCGCCTGTGATGAGGCTGCAGAACAACTGCGCGCGGTTGGGAAATGTGTATCGCTGTCGGCCGATGTTGCCACCGCAGCGGGCTGCGCAGCCCTAGCCAGGGAAGTCGCCCAGCACGAAGAAAGGTTACACATCCTAGTCAACAATGCAGGTGCAGCCTGGGGTGAGACATTGATGAAATACCCCGAGTCCGGATGGGACAAGGTGATGAACACAAATGTAAAGTCTGTTTTCTTCCTCACTCGCGAACTGCTCGTTCTGCTCGAGAAAGCTGGGACCGCCGTCGATCCCGCTCGGGTCATCAATGTTGGCTCTATCGACGGAATCAAGCCGCCTTTTTACGAGACGTACGCTTACCCGGCAAGCAAAGCCGCGGTACATCAGTTGACGAGGGACCTGGCGCTGAAATTCGCAGGCAAGAACATCACCGTCAATGCGATCGCACCGGGACCGTTCGAGAGCCACATGATGGAATGGATGCTGGAGCATTATCGCAGCCGGTTGGAGCAGGCCTGCCCGATGAGGCGGATTGGAGCGCCGTCCGATATGGCGGGAGTCGCAATCTATCTTTCTTCCCGCGCAGGCGCGTACGTTAACGGCGCCATCATTCCAGTGGACGGCGGAATCTGTATTGCCTAGACAGGACCCTACTTGGTGGAATGCAGCTTGGCCAGACGCTCAGCGATAACGGCGTAAACCGCGGGATTAAAGGGCAGCCCGAGGTGGGTTCCGGAGACTTCGCAATCAACCTCAGGATCCCCAGTAACGCAGCAACGCCAGTCCACCACACCGTCTCCGCGGGTATAGATCGCGGTCGCAGACACCGAAGCTGGTAGATCGCGGCGAAGCGAATCGACAAAATTACAGGTGCAACGCCCGGTGTAGCAATCGGGGAGTACTCCGCGGCCGTGCTCTTTCAGGATTCGCTTGCGGACCGCCTCAGCCACGCGCAGGACGCTGCCATGCGCTACGGTACCCCGGAATGGCGCCCCCAGCGTGATGACGGATGCAATGTCTTGTGATCGCTGGTGCGCCAATGCGCGGGCTATAATGCCACCCAGGCTGTGTCCGATCACGTGAACTTTTCGACGCGTCTCCTTGCGAGCCTGGTCAATTGTTTGAGCCAGACGACGTTGGATCAGAAGGTTCGGACACTCCGCATTGAGCCCAATCCCCGAGAAATATGACCTATAGCCGAGGCGTCGGAGCCAGGCATTCAGCTCCATCAGGTACGTGTCCGTGCCGAGGAAGCCGGGGATGATGACCACGCCGGAGTCGTCTCCGCGAGGCACGCCAACGCCGTAATAGACAGGTGTGGCGTGCAACAAAAGAAGCTCGGTGGCAAAGAGAGCTTCCGTCCACGGTGTCACGTTAGCTTCCGCCCCGTATTTCAGGTAGCCGTTACGAGCCATCGGCAAACCCGCTGCTATCCTTTCATTCTGAGCCCGCGGTCACCGTGGGCGACCCGACCTTCGAGCCATGTGGGGGAATACGCTATCTGAATCAGGACGGAAATGCTGTCCTCGCCCGCAACACAGTACACCCATTGCATATTAATTTCTATACCCTGATCAGCACAAGAAAGGAACGGCAAGCAGCTTATCTCAACTTGCAAGTTCCTGAATGTGCGTCGCAGCAGGCCGATCGCGAGCGGAGGCGAGGCTCCGAAAGCCGGTCTACGAGAAAACCCGCCGCAGAGCACCTATGCAGCTACCCCCGCGGCGCAAACTGTTCCCGGATCGCCCGTTTCTGGATCTTCCCCACGGCGTTCTTGGGCAACGCCGCTTGAAACACCACGTGCCGCGGAATCTTGAACTTCGTCACGTGCTGGGCCAAGTGTCGTCGAATCTCATCGCCGCTGGCTTCAATACCGAGCTTCAATTGGATGATGGCGCAAATCTCCTCGCCAAAGATATTGTCCGGAATTCCGATAACGGCAGCTTCCGCGACGGCAGGATGCAGGTAGAGCGCTTCCTCGATTTCGCTCGGGGAAATGTTTTCGCCACCCTTGATAATCAACTCCTTCTTGCGGTCGGTGATGTGCAGATATCCGTCCTCGTCGAGGTGCCCGATATCGCCGGTATGAAGCCATCCGTGTTGAAATCCCTCCTGGGTGGCGACCGGATCCTGCCAGTAACCGGGACTAATGTTTGCGCCCGACAGGCAAACCTCGCCGGCCTGCAGCGGTGGCAGGGCTCTATTCTTGTCATCGACAATTCGAATTCTGATCCCGGGTTCTGCACGCCCGACACTGCCGGGCCGGTAGGGCTCGTGGTCGTCGTACGCGGCAGCGATGGCAACCGACTCCGATAATCCATAGCCTTGATCGACACGGCAACCGAATGCTTGCTGGAAGTCCTGGCGTAGCTTCTCTGGTAGTGGCGCTCCGCCGCTGGTGATCCGGTACAAACTGGAGCAATTGAATCTGCTTCGCTCGGGATGATGCAGCAGGTACACCAGCATGGTCGGGACCACTGGCATGTAGCCAATCTGATGTTGCTCGATGGCTTGAAAAACTCTGGCGGGATCAAACTGGGGCATCAGAACGCACGACACACCCCAGCGTTGTGCCAGCTTCAGCATGATCAATCCGAACGAGTGCGTCAGCGGCAGAACGTGCAGCATGGGATAGCGAGGCAGATCCGGGTTCAGGGCGTTTGCGCTCTCGACCGCAGCCGCAACATTTTCGTGAGTGACCATGACACCCTTTGGCCTCCCGGAGGTTCCCGAGGTATAGAGTAGCAGCGCCAGGTCATGCGGCGAACGATCGACGGGAGTGTCGATGCACGAAGCTTGTTCGACTGTGCGGTGTATGTTCTCGAAGCCGCATTCGGTAGCGCCAAACGAGAACAAAAGTGGCGTAGATTCTAATCCCCGACAGGCTTCGTGGACCCGGGCCACGAGCGCAGGTAGTGTAATGACGGCAATGGCCTGCGACTGCCGCAACGCATAGCTAATCTCCGCGGCAGTCCAGTATGGCATGATCGGCACAACCACTCCACCAATCACCCAGATCGCTTGCAGACTGGCCGTGAGGTCAGGCGTATTCGGCATAACCACTATGACGCGATCGCCCGGCCCGATACCGCGCTCTCGCAAGACGAATGCCAGAGAACCTGCATATTGCAGTTCTTCAACGTTGGTATAGCTGTGGCCTTCGAAGCGAAGCCGTCGGTAGGTCCCAAACCTGGCAAGGTTCTCCAGCTCCAGGCCGGCAACGTTGGCGGAGGTGCGAAGGGTCGCAGGAAAGTTTGTTGTCAACATGGGACCCTCCCTTCACTGACCGCGCGGAAAGCATGACAGAGTACACATGGTGCGGACTCTTCTCACGCGACCAGCCTCAGGCCTTCCTTTGCCACCATGGTTCGTCTTGGCTTCAAAGCCGATCGCGCTACAGAAGGCACCGCCATTGCTACAGTCGCCATGACTTCCGGACGAGCACGCTGCCTCCATGGCAGATGGATTGCGGCAGCTTCCCGCAGTTCTTTCGTACTCAATTTCAAGAACGTCTCCAGGCGCGCGAGATCTGGGGCCACGCGCGCGTCCCCTGTAAACCCGAAATACATCATGCCGTTGTAGCTCAAGATTGCGCAATTCACAGCCATCTCGCCACCGATTGGTACATAGGGATACCAGGTCAGCAATTTGTGACCCATCAGGTAGAGCGGAAACTGCGGTCCGGGCACGTTGGTGCACACGAGGTTGAACGGGGCAATCGGCAGCTGACTCGCGATGGGTCCAGCGAGTGCCTGCAAGGGCAACGGAAGTATGCCTGGTAGAGCACTCACCAAACTGACCAACTCCGCCACGTGAGCGCTCTTCAGAAATTCCGTTCTTTCGTGCACTGCGGCCAGCAGTTTTCGTGGATTACGAATATCGAGCGGGATGGTAACGGGAATGATCGAAAGGAAGTTCCCTAGTTCTCCCCTGTCGGCGTTGCTCCGACGATTTACCGGAACCATGATGCGGAGCAACCGCCCCCTTATGCGATCGCCGTGCAGCGAGGCGTAGAGCCGAATGGTCGAGGCCACGAGAGTGAGGGCGACATCATTGACACTGCATCCCTGCGCATCCTTTATGGCTTTGATATCTGCCAACGGAATCTTTGCCCAGGCAATCTTCTGTGGCCCGCGACAGGTCACGTTGAAGTGCAGCGGGTCGGTGGGTGCGGCCAGTTCGGGAAGAAGTTTTGTCAGCTGGTCCATTGGCAGGATCTGACCGCTGGCCGCAATGCTCTCAGCAATGTATAACCCATCCGACAGCCCCTGGAGCACCTGCTCGCTGACGTTGGCATACGAACTCACCCAGCTGTCCAGCAGTGATGTCAACGGGTCCCGGCGAGACGGGACACGGAATCGCGGCGGCTTCTTGGAGAAAGAAGGAACTGAGGGGTTGGCATCGAGGACAACGTTCATCAAGCCGACGCCGGCCATGCCATCCGCGAGGCAGTGGTGCACACGTGTGATAAAGCCGGTACGATCGCCTTTCAAACCGCGCACTAGCGTGATGTCCCAGAGCGGCCGCTGCCGATCCATTAGCTGCCCCAGGATCTCGCCAGCGACCGCCTTGAACTCGGCATCAGTCCCGCGCTTGAGCGTGACTTCCCAGACGTGGTTGCGCACGTCGAAGTCGGGGTCGAACTCCCATCTCGGCAGACCGATGTTGAACAGAGGTGCGACTACCCGTTGGCGGTATCGCGGGAGCAGTGGAAGCTTCGATTGGACGAGCCGCATGCAGTCTTCGCGCGAAACGGTGCCTTGCAGTAGACTGACCCCCGCGATGTGCAACGGCATGCCTTCGCGTTCCAGGTACAGGAAAACCGCATCAGTCCAGGAAAGATGGCTATGATCTCGGCTGTGCCGCATGGTCGGCCTCCCTCTTGGTTCCCGGCCGGTTGCGCCCGAGCCTTTCGTGGGCGGTCACCCAGTCTCCATTTAGCATAGCGGCGGCAAGGGACGTTTCACCCGCCAGAACCACCGCCGCGCAGATTTCTGCGAACTTCAGCACCTTGCCAGTGCCGTAGCAACCGAGCATCTCCAGACATTGCCGCTGGGTTGCCAGACCTGTACCACCGCCACAAGTTCCGACAACGAGTGAAGGCAGAGTAATGGACCAGTAGTAGTTGCCATCCTCCATGTACTGTGAATAGGTGAGGGCTGCATGCGATTCGGCGATACTGGCGGCATCCTGGCCGGTCGCGACGAACAGGGCTGCGAGTCCATTCGCCGCGTGGGCGCCGTTATTGGACGATCCCGCCAGAAACGCTCCGGCCATCTGCACCTGGCGCGCCCAGAAAAGGTGCTTGGTATCGACGTGCACGACGTTTTGCAACACTTCCCTGCGGATCACTGCCTCGGCAACTACGCGCTTGCCACGAGTCAGAAGAATGTTCATGTGCGAATGCTTCTTATCGGTATCGATGTTTCCGCTCAGGAAGTACCTCAACGTGCCCGGATAGTTGTTCTTAATCCATTCGCATGCGGCGAAGGTCGCCCTAGCCACCATGTTCTGGCCCGCGGCATCGCCGGTAGTGTAGTTGAAGCGAAGATAGCGAAGAGGGCCCACCGCAAATTGTGCGATTCCACGAAGCTTTCCGAAGCTCGTGGTTCCTTCCGCTTGCTTCCGGATCTCTACGAAGTTTCTTTCCACCCAGCGACCGAACTCCCGTGCTTGCAGTGCATCTCCGAGGATGAACACAGGCGCGCGTTGCATGCAATCGTCGACCACCGTAGTCTTCACCCCGCCGCTCTCGGTCAGCAGGCGCATACCACGGTTGTAGCTGGCGACGAGCGAGCCCTCGGTGGTGGCAAGAGGAATGTAAAAATCACCCTTGGCGTGCTCGCCGTTGATGCGGATCGGCCCGGCTACGCCGATGGGAACCTGAGCTACACCAATGAAGTTCTCGATGTTACCGGGCAGAATTGCCGGATCGAAGGAATACTGCGCGACGTGGGAGAGATTGGCGCCAGTCTGCTCACGAATTACCTCGCGGCGCTTCCCCGCCATTTCTTCGGTGTAGTCGTTTCCCTCGTCGCGCGGGATTCGAATACGCTTTTGCTCCAGCTCGGTGGTGATCATGAGCCGTCTCCTGCCAAATCCTGGGAACTGTCGTCAGTCTCATAAGGTGATACCAGGGGATTCGTCACTGCTTCGGGCTCGCGGAGTGCAACCTGGGCAAGCGAAATGCACACTCCATCATTTATTGAAGACCAGGACAAGAACGCGCTGCCGTGCCACCCGTCACCAATACCTGTGAGGTTGGTGGAAGGCCAGGTCGTCGATTGGCCACTACCACAAGTTGAAGGAGCCGCATTGCAGTCGCCCTGCTGCCAATGGAGCATGCGCTAGCGACGGGGAATGTGTGGGCACGCCGTGGGATTCTGCCAAAATCTCACGAACTCAACAACTTCAACGTTGTGCCGCTGGTGTGACGCACCGGCGGCACGTGGCCGCATCTGGAAACGCTGATGCCTTGGGCCAGACGCTGGGACGACCTCATCGACTTTGAAATTGTGCCAGTCTTGAACTCTCAAGATTTCTGGTCCTAGTGGTCGGGTCAGGAATGCAACCACCGAGAAGTTGGATATCTCGAGCCGGTTTGAATTACTCTTCCTGCTGTTCAATGAGCGCCATCCAAGTCCGCTGATCAATCGAGCTGCGGAATTTGAGGTTGCCGGTTTGAATCATCCTATCGAGACCTACCTCAAGGCGGCAGAAGAAGGTTTCATCGCGGCCCAATATTTGGTCGGGCTGGCGCATTTGAGAGGCTCGGGCGTCGAGAAAAACGGCCGTGCCGCATATTACTGGCTCCGGATGGCGGAGGAAAGCTCGCAGGAGCTCAAGCAACGCACTCGTGCTCTAACTCAGGAGCTGAAGTCGGCGATGAAGGCGGGCGAAGTGGAGAAATTAGAGCACAGTGTTGCGGCAAGCGTGCAACGCAAGAAGCTGCTGACCAGCAAAGATTCTTCTACTTTCTTGGAAGCCAAGCGGCGACTCGATTGTGCATAGGCAGTGCGGCTGATCTCGCACTCTCGCATTGATGTGACGTCGTGAGCTTCCCGCTTTCATCGCCTACCACGGCGCACCACCCAGGACTTGTTACTGAATGGTCGGCAACTCTTCCCTAGAGGCCATAAAGGTTGCCTGTCGACCGCTCCGCGGAAACCTCGGTGACACCGGTTCGGATTCGAGTGCTTCGCCAGCACCGGAGCGAAGACACCTGAGACAATGTTCTCAACTGGCGAGAGGGAACTCAAGCCAGCCCGGGAAGAAACGTTGCCAGATGTTCCTTACTTTTCTAAGGCAGCGTCATAAAACGCTTAAACGCGGATAGGTTTCCGCTTTCGGGGGCTACACACAATATTCATTCCGAGGGCGGTCGCACTGGGAGTCCCGCCCATACGTTCAACAAGCCTAGCGCTTCGTGCGCTACGGCGGAAGCATCCCGCGTGTTCCTCCACCAATGTTCAGCATCGAACGGATCTGCAGGCGTAGCACGGACGATCACTTTCGGATTTTCTCCTACCAGCCTCTCCCACAAGGTGTGGACGCGTCGCGTGTGCTGCGGGGAAGTGACGATGAGGGCCCTGCTCTTGCCCGTTCGGCGCATCTGCCGCGCAATCTCTTCGACCTCCTGCTCGGTATTTAGGACCGTGTCCGGCAGAATTTTAAGTTCCTTCTCTGGAACGCCTTCATGAATGAGAATTTGACTCGTATATTCTTCCTCACCTACGAACCGGATACCAAGTTTTGCGAGTTCGACTGCATAGTTTTCCGGCCGAGTTACCCAGACTTCGCCGGCGCTTCCCCTCTGAAACAAGGCCGCGGCTCCTTCTGCGCGATACGGCATGCCACCACTCAAGACCACAATGATGTCGGCGGAAGAAATCGGATCCTCACGTACGAGCCATCGCCCCAACCCTCGCAGGGCTACGAAGGCCGCGATCAGCAAGATTATGAAAACCGATAAATAGATCCACGCACGTCTGGGTCTCAAGTTCAACTCCTTCATGTCCCGGATTTTCGGCGCCTCTCGTTTCCAGTCGAACCTTTCGTGACAATTCCAGGGATGATCGGCAACTCTTTTCTAAAAAGGTGGAATGGAAGGGTTGTCCGTTATCCGGATTTTCGGATCGCAACCACAAAGAACTGTTGTTATCAGGGTCCTGAGTGTAAATGGGATGTTACGCCAACTATCGGGCTGCGACCCGTAGAGGAGTCCCTGACTAGCTAAGCGAATTCCCAGCGTCGCGCCACCCTCCGAGCGACGGCGAAAAGCGCTATGGCAATCCCTGCGAGAACCAGAACCTGCGGCCATAGGTGAGAAATAGGCTCGTCTCGCCAGAAAATCTTGGTGAATCCGTCAATCGCCCAAGCGTTAATTGTCAACAATCCAGCTTTCTGCATCGCTTCCGGCATGAGAAACCGTGGAAACATGCTCCCACCAATGGAGGACATAATCAGAATGAGGAGAGTTGAAAGCGCGCCCAGTTGCGCGCGCGTATGGCAGATACTGGCCAGCAACATGCCGAACGCAGCCACCGCCACGGCTGTGCAGACTCCCATCACAATAAATCCCGGGATGTGCGACCAGAAGTCAAGCCGGAACACGGCCCAGCCCCACAGGAACATCAGCACAAGTTGTGAGAATGCAAGCAGCGAGTTGAAGACGAGCTTGCCCAGCATCAGCGAAGTCAGGGTGACGCGCGAACTGAGCACGCGATCGAGCGTGCCGCTTTCAGCTTCGTCCAGCAAGGCGCCAGCCGCGCTGCTGGCCGTGAAGAGGAGAAACATCACTCCAATCGCAGCGGCGTAGAAGGAGACCATGGGATTATTCTTGTTCTCGCCGACCACCGCCCGGGCCGTGACTGCGACGATCCCTCCATTGCGGGAGCCGGAGGTGGCCACGCCGCTTTCTTGGCGCTCGCCCAGACGGCGGATGCCTTCGTTGAGCCGATCACGCTGCTCAGGCGTCAGGCCTCCGGCGAATTGATCGAAGTATTTTGATCCCTGCTCGGCCATCAGGTCGGGCAGAGAGGTCAGCGCAACTTTCTGCAGCAACCCCGTGATCATTTGCGGCGCAACGCTATCGCTGCTGTCTTCGAGCAACTGGATCGCGGGCCGGCCAGCTTCCGCGGGGCCGAACGAAATGGGGCGCTCACTGAAGCCGTGAGGAATGATCACGGCGACCGGCGCGGTTCCCTCTTTGACTGCGACCTCCGCAGTCGCGGCGGTGTATTCGGGCTGCTCAGTACCTTTCACAGGCTGAGGTCGAGTCTTTACCACCAGCGAACCTTCTTGCATCAGGCCCTGAACCAGCCGCTGGGAAACGCGGCTGCGGTCTTCGTCCACCACGATCACTTTGACTTTTGGCGTGGCGTCGCGGCGTCCGCCGAAAATAACGGCGAAAATGCTGAAGAAAACCACCGGCAGAAGGAAACTCAGCGCGAGGGCAGCGCGGTCGCGGCGCAGGGAAACGATGGCGGTTCGAACAATAGCGGAAGTCAATCGCGCAACTCCCTTCCGGTCAAGTGCAAGAAAACAGACTCGAGGTTTGGTCTGCGGAGTGAAACGTCTAGGAGTTCGAATCCGGCTTTCGCAAAGGCCTCCAGCAAGCTGCCAATCTCTGCTGGGTGCTCCACGCTGAATTCTGCCACGCCATCCACCGCGGTTCCACCGTGCTCGGCAACCCAGGCAGCGACGCGTTCGTCGGCCCCCGAAAAACGTGCGAGCACCTGACTGCGCGAACCAAACGCGCCTTGCACAAGTTCAGCATGTGTGCCTTGCGCGATGATCTTGCCGTGATCGATGATCGCAATTCGGTCACACAGACGCTCCGCTTCTTCCATGTAGTGCGTGGTGTAAATGATCGACATGCCTTCGTCGTGCAGCTTTTCAATCATCTCGAAAATATGATTGCGCGACTGCGGATCGACGCCTACGGTGGGCTCATCCATCAAAACCAGCTTCGGCGCGTGAATCAGACCGGCGGACATGTTGAGGCGTCGTTTCATGCCTCCGGAAAGATTTTTGACGAGCTCACCTGCGCGATCGCTGAGAGTTGCCCAGCCGAGGCATCGCTCGACCGCCTTTGCAAGCTGCGCGCCGCTTAGGCCGTGATAGCGGCCGAAGGCTTGCAGATTTTCGCGACATGTGAGTCTCGGATAGAGCGCCAATTCCTGTGGCACCCATCCCAGGGCGTTGCGAGCAGCGGTCGAATCGGCGCGTGCGCCGAAAACAGAGATCGTGCCGCCATCGGGAACCACCCTGCCGACGATGTTGCGAATTAGCGTGCTCTTACCGGCGCCATTGGGGCCAAGAAGTCCGAGGCATTCTCCCTCGTGCAATTCGAGCGTGACGCCATCAACTGCAGTCACTGAGCCGAAGCGCTTGACCAACGCGTTGATGCGCAATGAAGGCTCCGACTTCGTGGCGCTAGCAGGGAACACCGGTTGGCCTCCTCGACGCTGTAACGCATGTGTCTCCAACATAGTAATCGATACGCAGCAACGCCTGCGGCAGTTCGACCGCTAGGTTCATTCATATTCGAATGGGAAGCGATCAGTGATGCAACTGGGGCTCACATTCGTCAAGAATGAAATGTGGAGGAGAGTTTGCAAAGCTCCATTAGAATCCTCTGACTCGGCCCGATCCTAAGAAATTGTCAACTGTTGAATAACAGGCACTCAAATCCCGCGTCGCCGGGGCAATGAGTGCAATCGGGATGTTTCAACAACTGGCCCGCAGAGTATAGTTGCCGTTATGCCGATCTAAGCTTTTCGGAGGAACTATGAGGAACATCGCGCCCTTTCTTTTGTTGCTCTCTGGGCTTTGCTGGGCACAGTCAAGTACAGGGGAGTACTCCATAAACGTCCATGTCAGTTCTTCACATTGGATAGTGGTGCCGACTTCAATTGGGCCCCAAGCCGCTCAAAAGGTAAACGTCATTATCGAGGGCAAGAAATACGAACTGGAGGCGGAAGCGAAAGGGAAAGTCGCGTTATTGGCGCTCGGCGATTACAAAGCAAAGCTGATCGAGGACGTTCACAAGAATAGTTACGAGTCCTCTCAAACCTACGAGTTCCAATTCTCCGACGGAAAGACGAGGAAGTACGTGGTTGTCGGTCAAAATGAGTAGCCCCCACTCGCCGGAGAAGATGAGCGTAATGATTCCATAACAATGTCGGCTCCTAGGCCCGAGTAGACTTTGGAAGCGCCAACCACCAAAGGGCTCGGAGGAAAGGAGCCGAACATGCTGATTATAGGTTGCGACTATCATCCGAGCTTTCAGCAAATTGCATTCGTAC
>DASPVD010000027.1:0-3685 GCA_035622555.1 Candidatus Eremiobacteraceae bacterium
CGCGCCTCTGGGCAGCCATCGTCCCCGGGATCAGCATGAGCCAGAATTGCTTCTAGCAGATCGGACGTTCGCCCGTCATGCAAGAAAAACAGGCGCTGACCAATTCCCCACAGTGGAGCCGTGCGAAATTCGTCAGGACCAGCCTTGCCCTCGATAATGCCATCCGCCAACACCGAACCCATATGATGCAGTGCAAAATCGGAAAAGGGATGATATACCACACGCCCCATGCCTGTGTAAGGAGAGTCGGCAGTCGTAAGCGTAGTTGTGTGACAGAGAGCGCAACCGACGCTGTCAAATAAGGTCGATCCGTTCCGTGTAGAGTCGGTTTGCGGTCCTGGGGTTGGTGGCGCCGACAGGCGCATGAAAGCTGCAAAGTTCACGATGTCGGACGACATTTCCCACGCCAGACCCACCAGCGTGCCAAAGTTGCGGCTGCTGGAGTCCGGATTCTTGAGGTTGGTTGTATCCTCCGGCGTAGGGTTGAAGACACAACCTGAAGTGTCGTCACGCTTGTTGGGAAACAGTTCACTGGTTCCACCTTGTTCTACGCTCAGCGCTTCCGCCGCGAACATCAACAGTGATTTATCCTGGGCCTTCCAGCCAAAGCGGGTGATTGTCCCGTCGTTCTCATTCGTGTTGAATCTCCCTCCGATACCCATCAGCGTCCTGGCAGTTTGAGTAGCGGCCTGGCTTGCTCGCAATGTCGCATCTGGGGTGTTCTCCACCAAACCCAATCCGAACACAGGGGTCGGAATGCGAAAAGCCACGTTGTGAGCTGCAAGCTCGTCGGTGAAATTGGGCTGCGCTAGATTGCATCCTTTCGCATCCTTGCGACCGGTAATCGTGTACAGATCATGAATGGTGCCATCCGGCGAGCCATCAGGATTCAAGATAAAGCGGGGTTCCCGAACCGGACCGTTCCTCGTGATAAAGGGTGGAACCGCGTTGGTGCCTCCGAGTGCAACGGCTAAGGACACCTGAGGGTTAGGAACGGGATTTTGTGGACTCGCCAGCCCGGGGCTGCTGCCGCCGGCAGCAGGCTGGGCGTGACACATGGCGCAACTGTTGCCGTTGAACCTGGGCCCTAGACCTTTTCCGAGGTGAAACCTGTCTGATACGAAGACGGGCTCCGCGAACCGCAGAAGGCCCCGGTTGAAGAATGCGCGCTCATTGAGGTCGAGGGTTGGGTAGGAGGCCCCAGCGCCTGGTAAACCGCGGCGTGGCCCGGGATCATGCTGGGCCGCAAGCTCCTGCGCGTCCAGCCACAGAAAAAGGAACAGGCACAAAACTACGAGCGCGAGATGCCTCGTCATTGTGTCTAAACTGTCTCGAGCAGTTTCGCAAGTTCCCCCTTGGCGACTTTGCCGGTCGGAGTCAGCGGCATGGTGGAAACTAGCAAGATCTGCGACGGGCGCTTGTACGGTGCAAGGCGCATTGCTGCGTACTGCGCAATCTCGGATTCTGAGACGGAGACTTCTGGCTTCAGCTGCACAAAGGCAACGACTTCTTCGTCCCCCTTGGTCCCTTCCACCGATCGTCCAATCACGGCTGACCGTGCCACCCCAGGGTGAGAATTGAGCACCGCTTCAACTTCCGCTGGATAAACGTTGAGACCAAAGCGAACGATCAATTCCTTCGTTCGCCCCACAATAAATAGATTCCCGTTCTCCAAGCGGGCCAAGTCACGGGTATTGAACCAGCCATCCGCATCGACCGCAGCAGCTGTTTCTTCCGGTGCGCGATAGTAACCTTTCATAACATTGGGGCCACGGACGTGTAATTCTCCTATTTCGCCAGGACCGACGGGCTTACCATCCAGCATCAGGCGAACTTCAACCCCGGGCAGCACTCGCCCAACCGAGGTATCGGTGCGAGCTTCACCCACCACGGCTTGCGAAATATTGGGAGAGCACTCGGTCACGCCGTATCCGTTGTGCAGCGGCATGCCGAACAGCCTCTCTACTTCTGCTTTGACGCCAGGTTGAAGGGGCGCGCCTGATGAAGAAATGATGCGAAGGGCAGGAGATTTTAGCGAAGTCATTCCTTTTAGCTTGGTGTAATCGACCAGCAAAGAAAACATGGCCGGCGTGCCCAGCAATATGGTCAAGCAGTCCTTCTCTAGTGCTGTCAGCGCGGCCACCGGATCGAACCGGTGAGACAAGTAGAGTGTTGCTCCGCTGAGTAAGGATCCCAAGAGGACGACCGAAAGTCCCACGGCGTGAGACATGGGGAGTACGCCATAAAGGCGATCCTTCGGCGTTAAGCTTCGTATCTTGGCTGATACCGAAGCTACAAACAACAAACCCCGGTGTGTCAACATGACACCCTTCGGGAGGCCAGTTGTTCCGGATGTGTAAATCAGGGCAGCAACGCGGTTCGATACCTCCGCGTCGATCGTTTCTGGCTGAACGCCCTCATTGAGCGGACCGACGGCAATTTGACCGAGATCAGCAAACTCTTGGACAACCGCTCCATGCCGCTTGGCGTGTTCTCGTGCTTGCGGAGAGACGCTCGTTGTATAGATCACTCGCCGGGCGCCACAGTGTTCGCGGATCGCATCTACCTCTCTGCCGGAAAGGCGTGCATTCACAAGTACAGGCCACGCATCGAGGCCGGCTACCGCGAGCAAAATCGCAACGAATACCGAGCAATTCTCACATACGATCATTACCCGATCGCCAGGCCGAACACCGGACGCGGTGAGCCAAAGCTGCGAGTCAGCGACAGCTTTTGCCAATTGAGAATACGTCCAGCGGCCGCTGGCCTCTACCAAAGCCGGATGCTCCGGCGCGTGCAGCGCCCACTGTTTGATGACGTCGCTTATTCGTTGCGGAAGGCCGCTGAGATTTTCCACCTCATTGTTTTGAATTGTGGTTGCTGTTGCCAATTGGTTGACCTGAAACCGCAATCTGCAGGGATCACAAGGGAAGCATTCACACGAATCGCTTATGAGTTAGCCGGCAGACATTCTCTCTCGCGTACCATCGCGCTCTCGCAGCCAGCCTCAACCGGCACCTCGACCGGGCGGAGCCAGATCTCCCGCCAGTAAGCGTATTCACCTCGTGGACATCCTCCGAAGGCTACACAGTCACATCCGCACATTGAGTCTTTCAAGAAAACAGTGTTATGGAGGCGGCGCATTTGACCAGTTCCGTCCACGATGAGCTTATCAATGCGCCTCTCGACTTCGTGTTGTTGTTCGCACAAACCGGCCATTGCCGGCGTGAAAGAAAGGCCACGGTTATAGGCGGCCTTGTCCAAGGTGTCTGAGATGGCGGCCATCGGCTTGATCTCGATCAAATCTCCCGATTGCAAATTCAAAGCGTGGGTTGGTGTGGATTTCTGGCTTCCTCTGGCATACGGACCCAGTAACACTTTTCGCGCCTTCCAGAAGACCCATACCGCAATGCGTTTTATCATCTCTAAGCTTGTGCAGTTGCCGGAGCGAACTTCGCTGACGCATTTTGTAACTCTTTCAAGCCTCGACAAGTTGGCAGTCGCATTCAAGATCTCGCTGGCCTGGCAGAAGTACTTTGTTGGGCTTGTCTTCGTCTTAAGACGCAGGTGGAGTTCTTGCTTGCTCTCTGGGGGGATCGGGGGACGAACCGGCGCGCCCTCATCAACCTTTCGCAGCCAAGCCTCACGCCAAAAAACTGCGCACATTTTCTGGCAACCGTCATGC
>DASPVD010000028.1:0-2586 GCA_035622555.1 Candidatus Eremiobacteraceae bacterium
CCATAGGGCGAGTTGGTCTTCACGGTCTCGCTCGCGCTCTTTGCTGGTTGCGCACCGGCTGGTTGCGCGTCGCCGGGTCGCGCGCCGGTCGCCTGTCCGCCGTCGTTTGCGCCCTCCGCCCGCACGAACGCCGATGGCGGCAGCCCGCCAATCGTCTCCGCATCTGCCGCTTTCAAAGCATACGGAACCGCCAGCAACAGAATGCGCGCCTGTTCCGCCTGCCCCGCGATCTCGACCCCCAGCCATCGCGCCTCCCCGGATGCGAACACATCCATCGGTAGACCGTCCGCGCTCGCCGCGCCGAGCTCGACCGAGTAGTTTCCCTTGCCGTCGGCCTGCACGTTCTGCGTCTCCAGCCACAGCGCCGCGCCTCCCGTCTGCTCGGCATAGAGCGCAAAGGTGATGCCAACTGTGCCCGTCATCGCCTTGCCATTCAGGTCGTGCGCCACTCCCGCGAAGTGGACCAGGTGCGGCACGGTCGCTGCCGCAGGGGTTTGGGCGTAGCTCAACCCTGCGGCAAGCACCACCACCGCAAGCGTGGATAAGGTGAGTGACTGAAGCGGACGCAACATAAATCCTCCTCGGAAGCGGGATTTCTCTTGTCTGGCGCGAAAAACGAACCTTAGAAACACCTACTTCCTTCGTCGCCGTTTTGTATGACCCGGCTAGTGTAGTGTCCCATAAATAACTATCATAAGTAACAGTCTTGAGATAAGCTGCGGGCATGATCACAGGACGCCCCAAGTCCGGCCTCGCCCTGACTGCGGACGAGCATGTCCAGCTTCGCAGTTTTGCCACCTCTCGCACTTTGCCGCATGCCCTGGTGGCACGCGCCAAACTCGTACTCTGGTCGGCGGCAGGGCAAAGCAACACCCAGATCGCCCGCCGTCTACGCTGGACCAATGCCACGGTCGGCAAGTGGCGGCAGCGCTTTATTCAGCACCGCTTGGGCGGACTCTATGATGAGTTGCGTCCCGGCCGGCCCCGCACCATCGACGATGACCGAATCGCAGCGTTGCTCAACCGCACGTTTTCCCGCACACCGACCAACAGCACGCACTGGAGCATCCGGCAAGCCGCCCACGCCAGCGGCATCTCCCGTTCTACGGTGCATCGCGTGTTTCAGACTTTCGGCGTGCAACCGCACCGGACGCGTACTTTCAAGCTGTCCACCGATCCGTTCTTTATCGAAAAGGTGCGCGACATTGTCGGCCTGTACCTGAACCCACCCGATCACGCCTTGGTGCTCTGTGTCGATGAAAAAAGCCAAATTCAGGCCCTGAACCGCACCCAACCCGTTTTGCCCATGGGCTTGGGATATGTCGAGGGTGTGACTCATGATTATGTCCGCCATGGTACGACCACCCTGTTCGCTGCTCTGGACATCGCCACCGGAGCCGTGTTCACCGAATGCCAGCCCCGCCACCGCCATCAGGAGTTCCTCTCTTTCCTGCGCCACCTCGACCAGAACGTCCCGCCTGCTTACCAGGTCCACCTCATCGTCGATAATTACGCCACCCACAAGCATCCCAAGGTTCGCACTTGGCTGGCGCAGCGGCCTCGCTACCATATGCACTTCACGCCCACCTACTCCTCGTGGCTCAATCAGGTGGAGCGTTGGTTCGGTCTCATCACCCAGCGTGCCATTCGTCGTGGTTCGTTTACCAGCGTCCGCGATCTGGTTGAGAAAATCGACGCCTTCGTGCAACGCTACAATCGTTCCAGTCGTCCCTTTGTGTGGACCGCGACGGCCGATTCGATCCTGCAGAAAATCGCCCGACTTTGTTCACGAATTTCCGGGACACGACACTAGGTACTGCCGCAAGCGCAGCAAGGCACTTTTGGGATTTGGCCAAAGGAGTGTTGCGCATGCACGGGGAGAATGCACGGGGGAAGACGAAACGATTATTGCGATCGGCGACCCTTAGGCGAACTTCCTGAGGGGCTAATCCGCCCCGGCCACAGCCGACATCGTCTTATGTTCCGCTTTGTAAAACCTCTTCTTGGCCTGAGCTCGAATCTCATCCAACTCGGCATAGAGTCTTCGAATCTCGGCGTCGAGCTCGACGAATGTCAGGCAATGAGAGGTTACCAGTCTTTCGGCCTCAATTCCTGCATAGCTTTCCTTCGCCAATGATTTCAAGTAGATACACGCCGACGGTTGCTGCGTTCTTGGATCGCTCTCCAGGTAGGAGAGCTCCAAACTCAAATTTTGCATGATGGCGTGATTGTGCCACATGAAAGCTGGACATACAATCCTCAGATTTCCACAACCCAAGGCAAGTTCTCCGTTGGCCTGACACTCTAGATAGAACTGCTGAAAGTGCATGTTCCATTCCCCGAATTGGCGGTAGTTGGGAGGGATGGATCCATCCCTGTTTCAGTGGTTGCGGTCAACAGCTGCGCCAACTCGGCAATTTGTACGCGAATTTCAGGAACCGCGATACTCTCCCACAACTTGCCTTTGCGCAATGGTCCAAGGGCATATAAGAAATTTGAAGGTGTACCTTGCGCGTCCATCAAGGCACCATCGTCATCGAGATCAAGCCCCAAGGAAAGCCCGTCAACCCGGGCCAGCCCGTGATT
>DASPVD010000029.1:0-55867 GCA_035622555.1 Candidatus Eremiobacteraceae bacterium
GAACAGCTTAGGCCCGATACGCGAATCGGGAGTCGTGTGGTCAGGCATGGACGAGTCGGTGGCTTCACCGCAGTCTTTGCGCCAGAAGACTTTGTCTTACAACGCAATGTTACACTGGCGCTCAAGGAGGTTTCACATGGAGAACCCCAAGCGCTATTCCGTAATCATCCGGGTGCTGGTGCTCGCGCTGACCCTGCTTGTGGTGCTCGCATCCTCCTCGGGCGCAATCTATTCGAAGCGATGTTACGTTCTGTTGAAGAGTCGGTGAATTGACGCGACGAGAAATGACGCAACCCTGTCTCGGAGATGACAAGTTGTTCATCTATGAGCAGCTTGAGAAACGCGATGGGGGCCGAACGCAAAATCTCGAAAGATTCACTGGAAGGCAGCCTGCGAGATCGGTTGCGGATCGCAGCGTAGATCATTCCAGCCGCCATGGAAATGCACAGCCGGCTATCGCGAATATTGGACGTGTAATCCGACGATTATCATCCTGCGACAGACGACGTTCAAGCCTGAGTTGCTTCACTCGACGATATCCTTGGTGCTCTCGATGCAATGTGTACGATCCCGGAGGTCTATGAATCAGGACGCCATGCACATATCAAGTTATCCGAAGGCTTCAAGACTAACTATCCATTGATTGAATTCATTCTTGAAAACTGGACAGAATTGCATGGAGTCCTTCGTGAAAGGTTCTGGGGGTGCATTTCTGGTTGGGACCGCATGCCCGATTGGGCCGCCTTGTGCACGTTGGCGGACAATTACTCGGCGCCTCGGGCTGAGGCTTTGGACTTCATTCGCGAAGCGAAAGAAGCAGCGGTTCGCCCACAGTTTCTCGAGTTTGTTGGAAGAGCCCAGCCGAGATCTGCGCTTTTGCGCGAGCTTTGTTTGCATTCATTGTTTCCTACTACGAGCCAGACCGAGAGCGATCCTGCGAAAGCGGTAGAGCTTTTAGCGCGCGACTTTTCTGAGGATTCATCGACGCGAGATGTAATTGATTCAAAGATACGCGAACAGTTCTATATGCACGGCGCTCGTGCGATTTGGGCGCTTTGCGAAATCGATCCTGATAACGCCTTGCTCGCCGAGGAAATGAAGCAGTTTCGATCGAACCGCTATGTCAATGATGACTGGCAAATTCATGACTCCGTCGATATGGCGCTCGTCTGCGCAGAAGGGACGAGCGAGGAAGTATTCTCCGTTATTCGATTTCTTCTGCGGGGCTGTCGGCCCAATCTCCGCTACTTTGCGCCTCGATTTTACCGGCCCATCCTTCGTCGCCTAGGAAGAGATCGAGATCTACAGGATCTGCTTTGGCAGTCCTTGCAGCACACAGATAATCCGAGTGAGCGCGGCAGCTTTCTGTCCTTGTTGGTATCAGTTCAGGGCCTCACGGCGAGCCTTGTAGAGTGGTGCCGCAACCAACGCGATCAACCGCCAGATTTGGTCATTGCTTCTATGGGGATGGATATCGCTACAGGTCTCGTGCTGCCCGTTCGCGATTTCTCTGCGACTGCCTTGCTCGACAACCTTTGGAGATGAAGACTTCCTGGCTGACTTCCTGGCTGCTTCGTTGACTTGCCCCAGTACGCAACCTAAGATGGCCCCACTGTGGCGGACAGCGACACGCTCATCGGCCAGACCGTCTCCCACTACCGTATTCTTGAGAAATTGGGCGGCGGCGGGATGGGTGTGGTGTATAAGGCTCAGGACTCCCGCCTTGACCGCTTTGTGGCCCTCAAGTTCCTGCCCGAAGGCTTAGCACGGGATCGTCAAGCACTGGAGCGATTCCGGCGCGAAGCCAAAGCCGCTTCGGCACTGAACCATCCGAACATTTGCACCATACATGACATCGGCGAGGAAAACGGCAGAGCATTCATCGCCATGGAATATCTGGATGGCGCGACGCTGAAGCACATCATAAATGGGCAGCCCATGGAGCTGGAGCGGCTCCTAGATTTGGGGATTGAGGTGACGGAAGGATTGGATGCTGCGCACAGCGAAGGAATTGTCCACCGAGACATCAAGCCAGCCAACATTTTTGTGACCAAGAAGGGGCACGCCAAGATTCTGGATTTTGGGTTGGCAAAGGTGAGCCCGGCGAAGGTGGTCGGCGGCGGGCAAGCCACAGCGACACTGGGAACCATGACGGTAGACACCGAGCAGTTGACCAGCCCCGGGAGCGCTCTGGGAACGGTGGTGTACATGTCGCCGGAGCAGGTGCTGGGGAAACCGCTGGATGCACGGACGGACCTGTTTTCCTTCGGAGTATTGCTGTACGAGATGGCCACGGGATTCTTGCCGTTCGCTGGAGATAGCACGGGGGCGGTGTTTGACGCGATTTTGCATAAGGAGCCGACGGAAGCGGTACGACTGAACACGGGGCTGCCAGCGGAGTTGGAACGAATTATCGATAAGGCGATGGAGAAAGACCGTGAGCTGAGGTATTTCACAGCAGCGGACCTGCGGGCGGATTTGAAGAGGTTGAAGCGCGATAGCAGTTCGGGGAAAGTGCCACGGGGTAGCGGAAGTGTCAGCGCGGCGAACGCGGTTGCGGAACTACGCGCAGAATCTCGAACTAGCTCGGCCACGGCGACTCCAGCATCAGCGGGGCTTGCGCGAAAGCCCTACACAATTTTGGCCGCTTGCGTCACTCTCCTAGCAGCGGCCCTCATGACGTATCGCTTTTGGCCCCGCCCCAACCCTCTGAGCGGCCCCTCAAAGATTACCCAAATCAGCCAGTGGAACAAGCCGATGAATGGCGCGAGGCTCTCTCCCGACGGCCACACCGTGGCGTTTGCCTCACCGGTAGGAGGCGCTCTGCAAGTGTTTCTGATGCTCACCTCTGGTGGTGAGCCCCTTCAACTCACAAGCGATGAAGGTGACAAGTTTGTGGACAGTTTCTCACCCGACGGTAGGGAGGTCTATTACGGAATGTCCCTCGGTCGGGAAGAAGTTTGGTCTGTGCCAGCGCTCGGAGGCAGTCCGCGCCGTTTGGTATCTGATGCCTCGTATGTGCTTCCCTCGACGGACGGAACTTACATTTTTTATACCAAGTCCGGGAGCGCCGGAATTTTTCTTGCCGGACAATCCGGACTGAACGAGGAGTTGGTGTACAAGTCCAAAGATACCAGTCTGTACTTCAGCCCGCGTTTGCTATTCCCTGGCGGCAAAGACCTACTAGCAGCTGGTCGAGAAGAGGGCTCACCGGACACTCTTTTCAGGATAAACCTAACCAGCCATCAGGCAGTTGAGTTGGGGACGATACCCGTCGAGTATGTCCATCCTGCCCTCGCGTGGGCTGAACCAGGAAACTCCGTGTTATTCAGCCGGACAGTAAACAGGCTGACGAACATCTGGAAGTACAGCTTCGAGGACCGAAGTCTGACGCAGATTACCTTTGGACCCGGACCAGACTACTCGCCCATGCCAGACCCGGGAGGGAAAGGAATCTACTATGTGAATGGCAAATCCTCTGGGTTTCTGACCGCGTATCACGTTCAATCAAAGCAGTCGACCGACCTCGTGTCGGAGGACGCGACTCAGCCCATCATCTCGCGGGATGGGAAGCACGTGATGTTCGCGACGGTCCATTGGCCGCAGAGAAACGAACTGTGGGTCTCGGACATCGACGGCAGCAACAAAGTGAGGTTCGCCACCGGAGAGGGTGTGGGGACCGGGTCTTGGGCACCAGACAATTTTCATCTGTCTTTTGAAGTCTCAGAACCAGACGGCACGAAAGCTTACATCGTTGGCGCTGACGGCAGTGGGCTTCGGCAGGTTCCGCCCATGGGAGGTTTTCCCGACAATTCTGTCTGGAGCCCAGACCAAAAATACCTGTACATGAGTATTGTGAGGCAGGGGGAAACCGAAACCGCGTCCCAAATTTGGAAGTGGAACTTGGACAGTTCGGATACAGAAGAGCTCGTGGACGCGTGCTGCACCATTGTCGATTCTGACCCCGGCGGGAAGTACCTACTTGGCATCGTATCAGGTGGAGAAAAAACTGGAATCTACGAAGTGTCCATTTCCGACCGGAAATGCGTCTCGCTACTTCCCGGCGTAGTAACGTTTAATGCTACTTTTGCTCGCGACGGCAAGTCGTTCTTGTATGCAGTTAGTTCTCGTGGTGAAGTCACGATTTACCGTCAGCCTTGGAAAGACGGCAAACTCATCGGGAGACCCCAGGTCGCGCTGAAACTTCCCTTTGCTTTTCCGCTCTCTTACGCCGGTAATGCCTACGATTTCTCTCGCGATCTTTCCACCATCGTCTATGCGCGCCCAGGCGGTCACGCCGACCTTTATCTTTTGAGCCAGAAGTAAATCCTCACAGGCATGTAGGATTTCCGGCCTGCTCGTTGACCGAGAACTACTCGAAAAGAGGTTCCTGAGCTTGGCCGAGGCCGAGGGAATCAGCGACGTTGAAGAGCTAAACGCCATCTTAGACCGGGCCGTCGAACTGAAAGAAATGATGAAGGCGTCGAGTCGCATCGAGAAGATTGCGGAATACACAGCAATGCATTTCAAAGAGAACGTGGAACCAATGGGCTTCAAGGCGTTCCTCGTAGCGGTTGACCGTGAGGCGTGTGCCCTCTACAAGAAGGCGCTCGATAAGCACCTACCTGCCGATTACTCCCGCGTGGTTTTCTCTCCCGCTCACGGAGACAAGCCCGAACTGCGCGAGCACTACCTGAGCGAGGATGACGAGAAGAAAGTCCGCAAAGATTTCATTCGAAAGGAAGAGAAGCCCAAGATTCTCATCGTCACGGAAAAACTGCTCACCGGCTTCGACGCGCCGATTCTCTATAGCATGTACCTCGACAAACCCATGCGTGACCACGTGCTCTTGCAGGCCATCGCTCGCGTGAATCGCCCTTACGAGGACGATGATGGGCAGGTTAAGCCCTACGGCTTCGTACTCGACTTCGTCGGCATCTTCGAGAAGCTGGAAAAGGCGCTGGCTTTTGACTCGGATGTCGTCACGTCGGTCATCCAGAACATCGAGGTTCTCAAACAGCTATTTACGACGATGATGCGCTAGGTCGCTGCATTGAGTTCGTGGAAGGCCACCATCTCCTTCGAATGATGGCCTTCCACTTTTCCCACTAGAACTACAAGGGCGAATCTCCATGAACTATCGCTCTGGCTTTTCAGCAGACGGATGCCCGCGCTTCCTTGTGGAACCTTTCAACGTTTGGCGCCGTGAAGCCCACCTCGATGCCCCGGCAGGGCTTTTCTGAGAGGCCGGATGCAAAGGGAGCGTTGTTTCCCCGGTCACGAACTCGCTCCATTAAAGTAGCTGGCCAATAGACGAACTAGTCTGTGACACGAATACGCTACGATTTTTTGTCTTGAATCGACGCCAGATAGTCGCACAAGTTCTGGATGCGTCGGCGCAATCCCACTTCGTCACCGTTTTCTTCCATCGAAAAAACCGGCCCCCAAATCGGCATTTCGGAGGAACCGTGTCCTAAGCTGGGGTCCCCCATGCGCACCACGCGGGCAACATAGCTTTCCGGGAATTTGCCGTCGTGCCGGGTCGCCAGGGTCCGCAGGTCCGGCGGTGGTGTTTTCAGCGCTGAAGCGGCAGGGCCATGGCCGCGACCGTCGGCTCCATGACACGCTGCGCAATGATTCATATACGTCTGCTTGCCCGAGGTGACATCGGGCGGCACAGTTGCTTTGGGCTTGTTTTGAGCTTTGCCCGCAAAGGGAATGAGAACCAGAGCACCAGCCAAAACCGTCTCACGAATCTTCATGGAACTCCTCCGCGTTGCTCTATCACGATTATGGCTGACGAGGTTAACACGAATACGGCCTCTCACACCCGTCCGCACGGAACCGTCGCAACACCGACGCAGGAGTCCTGGGCGTTCATCGCACTCTGCAATGAATCTGTCAAGCTAGCCCCTCGGGCGAAGTAGCCAATGGCGAGCCCAGCGAGAAAGACGAGAGGTATGGCAATGCGTCTTGCACCCTCACTTGTCCCCACTAAAGAGCATTTGTCAACGGCCCTTTCGTCAAATAGGGGCGAGTGCCGTCACTCGTTGACTTGCCTCTATGAGCAACCTAACATTCCCCGAAAATGGTGGAATTGGGTATGCACAAAAAAGCACGCCATCCATGGGCATCATCGCCAGAGCCGGAACAATCGCGCTAGATGGTGGCTTTCCAATCGGCGGGCGGAAACGCAATATGCCAGAAACTCGGCGTAGGCCGGACAAATTCCAGAGCCACCTGCGGAGGGCCAATCTGTGGCCTTTTTACAGAGACCACGCGGCACTCTAAATGTTCCCCACTGCTCGGGTTCTGTACGAGCAGCTTCTGCCGAGGTACCACCAAGTCGGTTAGCGCAATCAGCGCACCGTGAGCACTGACCACAAGCGTTTCTGTATGTTCGTAGAACTGCGGGCCATCTTCTGGGGCCCTGTAAACGACCACCGGAACACTCAGTTCAATCCGCTGGCTACGTCGATTCTTCAACCATCGCTTTGCAGCAATGGGCTTTTCGTCGTTCATACAACATCAGCATAAGCCGCCATTCCCGTGTGGCTCCAGAATGTTGCGTGTCAATTTCCAGGCACGCACATCCGCTTCATTTTCCGGTTTCCACGGAATGATTATTAAGGAACCGTGGTGTGTGAAGTATCGTTGCGGGTCCTCTTGCGGATTCTAGCGGTGCCGGATTCGATGCTCACTCTTCTTCGGTTGCTTGCTTCTGTGCATCACGCGTCTACCGCATCCGGGTTATCGACAAGTGCTTTTGCGATTTGCTCCAACCAAAGGCATCGAATGGGTTCTTACAGAACTAGAGGAATGGCGAAGGTGATTCAAACACGACCCTGTATCCCAGTGCACCCGTTTGGAGGTTGAGTTTGGGAAAGACAAGAAGGCATTCGTTTACGACTGGCAAGTTTGCAATTGATATATCGTGTTCTCGCTCACGCTTTCATGGGAAGGAGACTTTCACAAGGTTGCGACCGACGCGTTTGGCTTCGTACAACATCTGGTCAGCTTCGCGAAGACCAGAGGGTGGTTGAGGTGGAAACTGTGGAAACTGCTGGAGCAGTGCTCGACGATAACGAAGTGCAAGCACGTATATTTGAGATGGGTGATTGCGCTAAGGTAGACAAGGCCCAGTTCGACGCTTATAGAGAAGCTCAGTCCTTCTATTACGGTGTGCAGACCGACAGATGGGGTTCCTTTCTTCGTCGTAACCATCTAATGGACCAACTCCTCGCAGAAGATGCGCAAGGGCTTCGATGACGACATTTTAAAATCCTAAGAGTAATTCATGCCTTTTCCCCTTCCCGTAGGCCACAAGTTCGGCTGCATAGCCCTTGCAAACGCAGGTATTGCACAAGGACTAAGAGGCACCATCAATTTGGGCGATGGAATGAGCGTAATTTTCGAGCCTCCGTTTGAGCTTAACGATGCGTGGCGAACGTGGCTTGGGTCAATTCAAACGCAACAGCTTTCGATGACCAGTCTCGCAGTTCTTAGTCATCAGCCTTCGGCAACAGTGGGAATCATTGACGACGAAAATGAGGCCCTTAAAAGGCAGTGTCTGAGTTTCATCTACGCTCTTTTCATTGCCGAAGTTTTTCATTATGACGGTGGGCTGGTCTTGAGTGGCTCGAATGAAGATGGGGCGGCGAAGTTTCGTCAGGCCAGCAGATTAGAGCCTTTAATACGCCCGAACGGAGTAAGCACCGTCAGAATTGATGAGGCGCTCATTCGCAGGTCCGCTGCTATCGCCGCTGGAATGCGCAGCGTACATACTCCGGGCCAGCAGCAACAACGACTGCATCGGGGATTCCACTCATGGATAAGAGGCGTGATGGAGTACTACGGGGATGAGCGGTTGCACCAATTCGTTAGAGCGGTCGAAGCAATCGTCAAGCCAGAAATCGGCAGGACGAAAAAACAATTTATGGACCGATGCAAGGTTTTCGTTGGTGATTTAGCAGCAACATTAACTCTGCTCCGGGAAATATATGAACTCCGCAGCCTCGCCGAGCATCTGCATCCTTTCGACCGTGCGTTGACAGCGTATCCTCAGGACCAGCATGAACGTATAGCTCTGCTCCGTGGCTATCAAGCGCAACTCCTCGCCAGTCATGTCTACGAACGAATCTTTTCCACTCCTGACCTTCAAAGATTGTTTGCTACAGAGGCTGCTATTGATGCCTTCTGGGGTTTGAGCAGAAGCGAACAAATCAACGCTTGGGGACCACCAATAGACCTAGACGCAATTGCTACAACACGATTTATTGGATAACGCCTCCCAACACGTGAGTTTGCTGTTGGTGATGCGCTTCGCGGATTCGATGAAGTGGTTCGCTTGCTCAGGGGTTTACCAGTCCCATCGCTACACCCTCATGTCTACTCATTCCGACCACTCGATTGTTCCCGGTATCGAAACTGTGCACACGGAAAACTGTGGCAAGATTGTGGCAAGAATCCTGACTTGTCTGGCTAGACTGACATCAATGACAGGTTTCTTTGGTGCAGAATCAAGAACTTCCGTCCTGTCAGCAGCTCAAGAGTCTATCCGGCTTACAGTATTGGGACATTTTCTCGCCTTGCCGCCCTCCGTGTAACTGTCGGTGGTTAAGTGAAGGGCTTCGCGAATGAGTTTTTCGCCTTGTTCACGATAAAGATGTTCAAGAACGTGGGATGCATAGACAACATCGGCTGAGCAATCGGGAAACGGCAGAGGCTTTCTAATATCGTGTATGAAGAGATTACGACTCCACGGCATGCCTGCTTTCCCTGCCGGCAGAATGTGAAGCAAAGAAAGGGTCTTGCGAAGCAATGGATATTTAGCGAGCCTCGCATTCCAGGAACCATCCACATTTACCCAGTCCGGGTGTGCCAGAAGACCACAACCAAGGTTGAGCCGGAGATGAGTCTTGTTGGGCTTCATTGGGTTTCACAATATAACAATGGTGCCCGGATGAATTCTCTAACATAGTTTACTCCCCGGCGAATACCGTTCTCTCCCACGAACCGTATTCGCCCCCAATCAAGCGTCCGCCGCACGAGCGGCTTTGTTTGAGTCGTCTATTCACATCAATGGACGACTTTCCGTTTTGATTCCACTGTGTCATTAGCGGAAATCGTTCGCAACCTGTCCATGACTGTTTGGAGGTTCGTAGTGATCTGATCGGCCGAAACAACACAGTTGCAGTCTGGCCAGGGAGCGCATACCAAAGCTCCATGCATTCCATCGCGAAAGGCACACTTTTTGCATAGCAGAGGAGCAGTAGGATGTGGGGCAGTTACCGTTATCTCGCCTACATCCTTTTGAACATAGTGGTAATAGCTGGCCCTGCGCTTCCCACAAACGTTGCAGTAAATTGAACCCATTTCATAGATCCAGACCGGCTTACGCCGAGTTCTTCTTCTATTTTTCACGATTCCATCATCCTTTGAATGAGAGCCGCCGTAGGGATACTCCCGGGCAGTTGGGGTGGTTCAGGAGAGACTTTGTGAGGTGGCTTCTTTCTTCCTAGCCATGTATCGCTCTTGCTTTTTTCGATTGCAGATGCGGCAAGTACGCTTGCCTGATGGAGTGACGTACAGGTTGTCCCCTTCATATGGATGTCCCTTTGGGCAGTGAGTCCGCTCTGATGGCGGAATGTAATTGGGATTGCCCCGTGCCCGCTCTCGTTCGCGTATGCACGAGAGGCAGTAGCGGCTACCACGCGTGTCCTGGTAGTCGTATAGATGCCCTTTCGGACAATTCGTCTTCGCTCGATTGATGGTAGCCAAGGCCGTAGGCGCTTCGTACAGATTTCCGCGATGACTGAGCGGACGGACGTGGAGCGGACAAACACATGCCCTGCTGGAGCATTCAGGGATGTGTGCGAGTTCCATACCTCTTGGCACCGGTCCCCAAACGCGCTCATAAAGCCAGCGATGCGCAGCCTGTAGTTTGCCGTCAACAAAGAATCGCCCATAGCCATCGGTTGTTTTGACTCCCGTCCAAATCCAACAACCGTTCTCCTGAACTTGGACCTTCTGCCAAAATCGCTCAATTGGAAGTACGTTCATCACCTGAGGTGAGGGAGTGTCTTTGTAGACCGTGAAGCGATCGCCAGCGTCCCGAACAAGTTGGGACCATAGACGATGTTGCCCACGGGGTCGGGGGCCGGGAACAAGCGGAATTCATCCAGCTTTTCCAAGCGGGCGCAGTCATCAGCCGAAGCCACCAACCACGTGGCGTTGCGGTAGCGCTGCTTGACGATGAGGTTGTTCGCATCCGTGATGCTGTTGTAGAGGGTGCGATTGTAGATTTTGGGGTCGATGGTGGAATACACACCGCTGGTTGGCACGGTGGAGTGCCAAGTCACGGTGCCAGCACCCGCGAACGAGAATAACTGGCCGATGATGTAGCGGTCGATTTCACGAGCGATTTCATCGCTAAGTGCCGACATTAGTTCGTTTTCCGCAGACAAGCCGTGGTAAGCGAACAAGTCTTGCTCGGATTCCAGTGACCACTTGGCGCTTAGCTTCTTGGTCATCGCGGTCACGGTGATGTCCGAGATGTTCAAGTTCAGTTCAGCGACCTGGGTGTCTTCACCCTGGCTGTCCGAGTACCCTTCAATGAAGTTGGCAGGCAAATCGACGCGGCGCTGCGACAGCGAGGGCGACGCAGAAGAGGTCGCGTACTCAATGTCGAAGAAGAGAGCGTCCGGGATTTGGGGATGTCTCCGTCCTGCTATACAAAAGCGCTTCGAGAACCAATTCACTTTCTCTGGACTCGATGTACGGGAGGACGCAAGGACCGACTCGCTCATTCCAGAATGGTACGCAACCGACATCACTGCGGTGGCGAACGCACCGAATGGTCGCCGAGACCAACGCGCAATGGGCCGCTTCTCGCAACGCGTCCCCGTTCCAGGGTGAAGTATGTTCTTGCTTGTGTTCATGTTTCCTCACTGAATCCAGCGCAGAACCTGCCCGGTTCCTTTGCAAGTTACACATTCGCTCGGCCCACCTTGCCAGCACGCTATGCACTTGTATTTTCTTTCGCCTCGGCAATGCCAGCAGGTAACGTATACTTGGCGCCAGCGCTTTTCCTTTTTCTCTCGAGTCGTAGTACATCCGGTATGTGGCTCGTGAATCCAGACGCCCGGCTCCACTTCATAGCAATCCGGTGAACACGTAGCAGGTCGGCTCCGCAAGGCTTCGAGGATGGCGGGCTTCGCCTCGCGGATACGCGCAAGCAGGGTGTCGTCCAAGGCGCGCCGAGGTCTTAAGCAAAGGGTGTCACCGTCAGCCGCAATACTGACTCCGCGCCGCTCCAGCTCACTCAGAACCTCGGCCGCCAGAGTCACAGGCGCACCTCATCGTCGCCATCAAAGGGCAAAGGAGGAGTGGGAGCCTCGGCGGAAATGTGGAGGCTCCGGAACACGCGATTTGTGGGGGTATTCGAGGGGTCTATTTCCGCCGTGCCCTGTTTATCCGGTTGGCGGAAATCAGCATCGTTTCTCGCCTCTATTTCCGCGCCCTCCGTGACAGGGGTATTTCCGCCACCACTCTCATTTTTCCCTGGGGCGAGCAGGCCGACAGGGTGCCCTTTTTGGCCTTCGATTTGAGATAGAACCCATCTCCCTTCCGGCGTGTTTACAATGTCGCGGGCATCGGCGCGTTTCAGGCCGTGCGGGGCGCCCATCAAAAACGGAATCGCATCACGGTCTTTGAGCATGGGTGGCTCGCCTGCTGAATCGCGGCGAAGAATTTCGGCAGCAAGGGCAGCACGGGCTTCCGCGATTTTCTCTGTATGTTCGAGCACTCTTTGCGCCCGTGTTTCCGTACCTTCGCGGTCAACTTCGCCTGTCACGTCCCGCACCGTCCAGGGTTCCGCACTTAAATCGATTTCTATAATGAATGGCTCCGGCTCCTGGCTGAGGCGGAACTTTGACGCGACGAATGCGAGGCGGAACTTGGTGCGCTGTTTTCGTCGAGAGGACCGTGAAATCCACGCTCCGGCATCCGCTGGCGGGAGCTCTTCAAGCCACGGCTTCGAGCCGGACGGATGAAGCTCCGTCGCGTCGCGCACCTCATAAACGATGTCGGCACGATCCTCGACAACTCCGCTTCCCCGTGAATGCGCTGCACTCCTGATCGTGTTGCCGAGAATCAAGACGGCTGGCCCGTTCTCGCGTCGGGCGATGTCCAAGATTAGCGCGATAGCGCGCGACGGCCTGGCGGAGTCTTGCTCACCCACCCCTTCTGCCGCCGAATCAAAGGAATCGAGAATGACGACGTCATAATCCGCATAGGGAAAAAGTGCCCATGCGTCCGAGTTCGTAAGAGGGGGACATTTCTCTCGGGAGATTACCTTCAGCCCTGCCTTCGCAGTTTCGGCTCCGAAACTCCTCAGCCTCGAACGGACCACATGGCGCGGGTTGTCGCGGTCGATATAAAGAACCCGGAATCGCTGGGCAAGCCGAAGCGCGAGCCAAAGAGCATAGACACTTTTGCCCAAACCACGTGGCGAGAAAATTTCCGTAATTGCAGCCCGTGCAAGGATTCGTTTTTCGGAGTCGAGAAAGTCCACGCCATCTTCGCCGCTGGCAAGAAAATGTTCGAGGTTCTCGGCTTGCTCCCATGGATTCGTAGACAGCGGCACGGTCTTCTCATGTGCGAACGGTGCAGCACGGCCCAGCATTTCGAATGCCGCCCCGTCGCCAACGACCGCGATTAGATCATCTGGGCCATTCACACCGTTTCTGCGCGGAACACTGGCGATTAACACATGGGCCCCGCGTCTAAAGAGCTCTGCTGCAAAGTCACGGCGTGCTCTTTCCAGGTCAGGGCGCCCGACAACATTGGAATCGAATACGATAATGACCCTACGGTCCTTCCACACAATCCAATCGAGAGAACGACTTGGGCCACTCACAGACCGACGCGTACCGTCTGGCTGTAATTCAGTGCCCGTTTTCCGTTTCCAGCCCCACACACCACCCGTCGCAACCACCAACTGTTTTCGCCCGTGACGGCTGGCAAGTGCGGATAGAGCCAGCGCAGATTTTTCTGCTTCGACGATTACGACAGGGATGGATGTGTCGGTTAGTTCTTTGCCCTGCATCGGTGAGAAGAAAAGTGTGCGGCAACCTTGCGCGCTGAGATACTTTTGCCCATCCAGGGAAACGTCGAGCCGCACGCGATAGGAAAGCGTGCGTCCGTCGCGAGGATCTCGGTATGGGAATACGACGCCACTTAGGTCCTGGCCCGCACGTCCATGGACGCCTAAAAGTTCGCGAACTTGGATGTCTGTTAGGTGGCGAACGCCGGCATTTTCAAGCAGCTCGGCCGGGACCTTGAATTTCGCGAGAGCCTCACTTGCGCCGTCGGCGTTCATCGCTGCTCCTCTCTCGAGAGACCGGCGATTTCATTGTTCCTCTTGAACCCGGACAGCGCCCGCAGGACCATCCTTCGACTGCAACAGCTTCTCTAGTTCTGCGATGGGTATCACCAAGCGTCGGCCTATCCTCACGACTCTTAGTGCACCGCGTTTGATTTGACGAGATATTGTGTACTTGCTGATTGAGGTCAACTCTGCGGCCTCGGTCAGACTCACGGCAATCTTCTGCATTTTGTTGCTCCTTGCCGAACTGAACGAATGAGCTTGAAATCTACTGCCACCGTCTGCTAATATAAGACACAATCTAGCATGCCTGTAAAGGCCATTTTGAAAAACGAAATGAACTCATGCCATCAATTACATTTTACACTCTAGCAGGCGTTGCACGGGCTGAATTATTGGAGGACCGAATCACCGTCGTCCAAAAGAACCCTCTTCCGGAATTAAAGAGTAATAAGGGCGCCCTCTTGTGTTCAGAGTTCGCAAACTGGTCTGCCGACCCTGAAGAAGTCCTGCGCTTCACGCGAAGGTACGGAGCTCTCAGGGCACCTTTGGAACCAGGAGCCGAGTACACTTTTTTAGTGCGCCATTGGGTGGAGGACCAGAAACGAATCCGTTCTGCTTGGGGAATGACCGAGTATGTTTTCAGGAAATTCGACCTACATCGGTGGGGGGAACTCGGAGAAGAGCGTATTTCAGTCGAAGAAGGCGAAGCATTCGTCTTCAGATTCGGCAGGCTAGAGTACAAAACACAGTCGCTGTTTCGTCTGCTCTTGATGGAGCTGCTTTCAACGCCCAAAGAAAGACTTCAGTTATGTCTCCGCAGCGGATGTGTTACACCGCACTTCGTCGCTCGACATCTTCGCCAGAAGTACTGTAGCGATTTGTGCGCCCAGTCGGCCCAGCGCGACTCGAAGCGGAAATGGTGGGAACAGCACGGAGAACAATGGCGTCGAAGACGAGCAGATGTAGAGAGCGAGCAGGTGCAGACGAAAGATGAGAACGGAGGTGGAGCGTGATTTACAAACGTGGGAACACTTACTGGTACAAGTTCATGTGGCACGGCAAGCTCATCCGTGAATCTACAAAGCAGGGGAACGACAAGGTTGCCCGCCAAATGGAATCGGCACACCGAACTGCGCTGGCGAAAGGCGAGGTCGGAATCCGTGAAAAAAAGCCTGTACCAATTTTGTCAGATTTTATTGAGAAGCGGATTGAGCCTTGGGCGAAAGGGACGTTTGAGAAATCTTCGCCAAAAACCTGGCGCGACTATTACCGGGTAGGCCTACTTGCAATCAAGAATTACAAGCCCTTGGCTAACATGAAGCTTGATGAAATCACCAGCGAAACAGTAGCTGATTTTGCAGCCTATCGTCAGTCATTAGGGCTACAAGTCAGCACTGTCAATAGTTCTCTCCAGGTGTTGCGACGAACACTGCGTCTAGCCGTGGAGTGGGGCACAACAAAGTCTGCGCCGATTGTCAAAATGCTTCCAGGCGAACGCCATCGGGAGCGGGTTGTAACTCTGCAAGAGGAGTCTAAGTATTTGTACACGGCTCCTGAACCACTTGGGTCTATCGCTCGAGTACTTATTGATACAGGCCTTCGGCCGGAGGAGTGCTTCCGCCTTCGCTGGGAATCGTTGACTTGGACAAACGGCCGATATGGGTCTTTTCTCGTCACACATGGAAAGACTGCTGCCGCGCGGCGCGTGCTGCCGATGACACCACGAGTCAGGCATGTTCTGGAAACCCGCTGGGAACGAGCAGGTAAGCCACTTGAGGGTTGGGTCTGGCCTGCTGCAACCCGTAGTGGGCACTTAGAAGGTTCCAGCATCAAGAAGCAACACGCAAAGGCACTACGAATGAGCAAGGTGCGGCGTTTCGTTCTCTACTCGTTGCGGCACACGTTTCTGACGCGGTTAGGCGAATCTGGCTGCGACGTGTGGACGCTGGCGCGGATTGCGGGGCACAGTTCTGTGGCAATGTCGACGCGTTACGTTCACCCCTCGGAAGAGGCTGTTTTGAGTGCCCTGGAAAGACTAGGTGGGCACAAAATTGGGCACATTCCGGAATCGGCAACTGCCGACAGATGTGCGGTGCCGCAGTTGCCATCTTGAATCAGCGGGATTTAAGTGGTCGGGGCGAGTGGATTTGAACCACCGACCTCCTGGTCCCGAACCAGGCGCTCTAGCCAGGCTGAGCCACGCCCCGACCGCAGAAGAGAGCCGGGAAACCCGGCAAGGTCCAGAATAACACAGCTCTTCGGAGGGAGCCACGGAGCAATCCAACGAACGCGCAACGCACCGCTGGCTACGCCGGTATCGAAAAACGAGCAGCAGGTGCGGGGGCACCCAACTGCGGGACTGGCTTTCCCAGGCCTTCGACTCACACTCCCGCACGGCAATCCATGATCGTGTCCCCGGGGACCACGAACACTTCGCTGGGATAATGCGCGTCTGGTCAAGCCTCGGTTGTTGGCGCCTGGCGCAAGGATGCGGCTCACCCCAGATGAATGAGCTTGGCTTCGGTGATGGCGGTGTGCTCACGAATCGGACCAAGAATATTTTCGGACACCTTGCCATCGAGGCGCACCAGCGAGACTGCTTCCGCACCGACGGTGGCTTCGCGGCGACCGAGCGCGAAGGTGGCAATGTTCACGCCGTGTTTGCCGAGGGTGGTGCCGACATGGCCAATTACGCCGGGCTTATCCGCGTTGCGGAGGTACAACATGGTGCCGTCGAGTTGCGCTTCGAGAGCAATGCCGTCGATGTTGATGACGCGCGGAGTGCCATCGTGCAGCACGGTGCCTTCGGCGCTGAAGGACGGCGTCCCGGGTTTGTCGGGCAGGGCAGCCACTTCAAGAGTGTGCGGGAAACCGTGCTCGCGACGTCGCGTTTCTTCTTCCACACTAAGGCCGCGAGCGGCGGCAACGGCGGGAGCATTCACCACGTTGACTTTTCCAGCGAGCACCGCGTTCAGCAGCCCGGCCAGGACAGCGCTTCGCAGCAGGTGCGTGCCGAGTTCGGCCAATTCTCCGGCATAGCGAATGCGCACGCGTGCAGGACGAGTGGCTCCGGCTTGAGAGACCAGGGAGCCGAGCCGCTCTGCGAGCGCCAGATACGGGCGGACCCTTCGATATTGCTCAGTAGAAAGCGCGGGAAGATTCACAGCATTGCGAATCACCCCTTCGACCAAATAATCGCGGACCTGCACGGCGACCTGGTTGCCCAACTCTTCCTGAGCCTCTGCCGTGGAACCGGCTACGTGGGGAGTGGAAATCACGTTGGGCAAACCGATCAGGGGCGAATTTTTGGGAGGCTCTTCGGCGAACACGTCGAGCGCGGCGCCCGCGACATGACCGCTTTGCAGCGCGGCGGCCAGATCGGCTTCACTAATCAGCTCGCCGCGAGCGGCATTGACGATGCGCACCCCCTTTTTCATTTTGGCGATGGACTCCGCATTGATCATGTTCTTGGTTTGCGGACTCACGGCGGTGTGGAGCGAAATGAAGTCACTTTCTGCCAGCAATTTTTCGAAAGGCACCAGCTCGACGTTGAGTTCCTGCGCAGCGGCCTCACTGATGTAGGGGTCGTAGGCTAAGACGCGCATGTCGAAGGCCTTGGCGCGGGTGGCCACTTCACCGCCGATGCGGCCAAGGCCAACCAAGCCCAGAGTTTTGCCGCGCACCTCGGCGCCCGAGGAGGATTTTTCCCACTTGCCTTGGCGCATGGAAGCATCGAATTTCGGGAGCTGACGGACCAAGGCGAGGAGAAGGGCGAAGGTGTGCTCTGCGACGCTGACCGAACTGCCACCCGGAGTGCTCATGACCAAAACACCGCGTTTGGTGGCTTCGTCCAGGTCGATGTTATCGACCCCTACGCCAGCGCGACCGACCACCCGCAAGCGCGGCCCCTTATCCAGTAATTCGGGAGTGACTTTGGTGGCGCTGCGAACGATTAAGGCGTCCGCATCGGGCAATTCCGTTGTGAGGGTGTCTTTGGTGGTCTGCACAATGTTCCAGCCGGTCTGCTTCAGTAGCTCGACCCCGTGTTCGCTAATTTTATCGGCAACGATGACTTTCATCTGTCCTCATTTCCGGGTAAAAGCCGCGGCTGATCCAGTGGTCTCTTCCCAGTAGTTAAAAACATTCTAAATTACTGTGCGTGAGAGGCGGTGTCAATGCGCCTATTTCGATTTCGGTGGCATCTGGCGCGGCTGTGGAAGGAGGGACAGCGTGAGTAGAGCGTGGTTATGCAGCGTAGCTGCGATATGCGCGGCGCTGTGAAAGCGGCTCTGTTATAGTTTTGAGCAGGAGCCCACCAAAATGAGCATCTCGGAACAGGTTCAAAAAGACATTGTGACCGCGATGAAAAGCAAGGACGAAATGCGCTTGAGCGTGCTGCGCATGATCAAATCCGCGTTTCAGTTGAAACAAGTGGAAAAGAAACGGCCGCTGGATGCGGGCGAGTCCATTCAATTGCTGCAAACACTGGCGAAGCAGCGCAAAGAGTCGATCGAGCAATTTTCCAAAGGCGGCCGGCAGGACTTGGTGGACAAGGAAACCAGCGAACTCAAGATACTCGAATCGTATCTGCCGGCTGGGGCTTCCGAAGCGGACATCGATGCGGCGATCAGCAAAGCAGTCAAAGACGTAGGAGCGACGTCCATAAAGCAGATGGGAGCGGTAGTGAAGGCGGCGAGAGAGAATCTGACAGGCAAAACGGTGGATGGGAAAGCGCTCAGCGACCGGGTGCGCGATCACTTGTCGAGGCTGCAGTAGGGCCGCACGCAAGGACATGCGCGGGACGAGGAGCTATTTTTTCTGGGACGCAGCCAGACACTCGTTGCAAATGCCGCCCACTTCAGTGCGGGAAACGGTAACCTGAATGTCGCAGTCGCGAGCGATCTGATCCTTGAGCTGCTCGTAAAGGCGGGATTCAAATTCGCGAACCTTGCCGCAACGCAGGCAAGCGACATGGATGTGGTCGCGAGGGCCGTGGGTTTCGTAGTAGTGGCGATCGCCGCGAAGATGCAGAAGATCGAGCTCGTCGATCAGGCCTTCTTTTTTGAGCAGGTCAATGGTGCGGTAGACGGTCACCAAGTGCACTTCGGGATTGATTTTCTGGGCGCGTTCGAGAATTTGGTCAACGTCGAGGTGCTGTTCGGCGGAATCCATCACTTGAAGAATGACGCGGCGCTGGCGAGTGAGACGGATGCGGCGCTGGCGCAACGCGTCCTGCAGATGGCCGGAGGGCTCGGCGGCGTTGATGCGTTCGCCGCTGGAGACGCGGCGAGATGGAATGGCGGCCATGAGCGAAACCTCGAAAACGGTAGTGTAGCAGGAAGTGGAAGCCGGGTTAAGGCGACGCCAGGCGAGGTAGAGGCGGATGGCGCGGTAGGAAACGGAAGCAGGGTGCAATACCATAGGGTTCGTAGCGACAGGCGCGAAATCGCTATTGCTGGCGTTTTTGCTGGCGGCGGGGCAGCAGCGTCCACGCTGCTTTAGTTCCGTTGCCTGACTGACAGCGTGCGGCTATGTCTCTGCCTGAACAAATTTCCGTGCACTATGCGGAAGATGACGCCGGTTACCTTTGTGTTCGCCCAGTAGTGAACCAAACATTCCGCCTGAGTGAATTAACGGACATGGTGGTCCGCGTTGCAGGGAAAGACGCGGCGCGGGTGCAACAGATCTTCCGCACTGGCGCGGTCCTTTATAACGGTTACCGTTATTGGTGGGAGCCGGTAGCCGCGGATCTTCCGGAAATCGAGAAGCTGTTGGTTGGATTTCCGGAGGATGATCCGGCGCGGCCGTTTGATGCGTCGCGATTGAGCGCGGTGCTGCTGGAAATGGGAGGCGGTACGCAACGGAACATTGTGGAAATTACGCCAGAAGAAGCCGCGCACAAAAAGCTCTTTGCCAAGACTTCCCCGTGGGAGGCGCTAGTGAATTTTGCTCGGTCGACCCCGCCTCACTATGAGAAATACTCATACGCGCGCCGCGCTGACCTGTTTCGAATCGCCATGACGGCGGAGCAGGGCCAAGCGCTGCTAGCGGCAATGTTGGAAACCGCTCCACAGAAGCTGCGCCATCGGTGGAGCACGCTGCGGGTTCCGGCTGCGCTGACCTTTGTTAGCCCCCGTTGAACGGAGAACCCCGCCGTTTGACAATGGTCTGTGGACGGCCAAATCACCGCAACTGTGAACCAGTCACGGCAACGGTAGGCTCTTAGAAGATGGCGCTGGGAGGGGCGGGCTCGTCGGGGCGGCCGGCGTTGGCGAGCGGCACGCGAATCATCACCATCACAAGAAGCGCCAGGGCGGCAAGCGCAACCCAGAACGAGGGCACCCAATGCAGGAGCGTAACGCTCTTTCCCGCCCCCACCAGTCCGGCAACGACCAGGCCGCACAAGGCCTCGCCCGCGATCAGTCCTGATGCGACCAGAACTCCGGCGTTGTCCACGCGAGCCTTCTGCGCGTCATTGAGACCGCGGCGGTCGCGCAAACGATCAGTGGCCCAACGAATCACGCCTCCCACGAACATGGCAGAGGTGGTTCCCAGCGGCAGATACATGCCGATGGAAAACAGCATCACGCTTCTTACTTGGACCAGAATTCCGACAATGCCGAAAAGCACGCCGACAATGATCAGCGGCCAAGCCATTTCACCACCTACAATGCCCTTGGAGAGCATGGCCATCAGCCCCGCCTGAGGCGCGGAAAGGGCCGGGCTACCGAAGTGATAGGCCTTATCCAGGACCGCCAGGGGGAAGAACAGCACCAACGACGCGACCAGCACGCCCAGTAGATCGCCGATCTGCATCTTGGAAGGGGTGCCGCCTAGAATGTGTCCTACCTTCAAGTCCTGAAGCATTTCGCCGGCAACTGCTGAGGAGACACAGATCACTGCGGCTACTCCCAAGACCGCAGCAATGCCGCCGGTGCCCGAAACTCCCAGGGCCACCATCAGAAGCGCGGCAATCACCAGCGTGCAAAGGGTGAGTCCCGATACGGGGTTGTTGGAGGAGCCAATCAATCCGGTCAGGTTCCCGGACACCGCCGCAAAGAAGAACCCAATGACCACCATAACGCCAGCGGCAACCAGCGCGCCGATCAGCACCTTTGAAGGCGTGAACGTCCCCGCACTGCTAATGAAATAGCGGTACAGCAGGATCATGGCCACGAACACGGCACCCACTCCAGCGAATACCGCTTTTGAAGGCAGATCCCGATCAGTGCGATCGGTCGCGGCGTGCGCCGCCGAGGACTTTTTGAGGTCGGAGATGGCCCGGCCCATGCCGACGGCCAATTGTTTGCGCATTTTGAACAATGTGTAGGTAGCGCCGACCAGCATCCCGCCCACGGCAATCGGCCGGACGATCGAGTAGTAGATCGCTCCGGCCAGCAGCGTCCAGGAAAGTGGGTGCCCGGCTGGCTGTTGCGCCTGAATGTAGGGACCGACCGTGAACGTCAGCAGCGGAACCAGCAACCCCCACGCCAGCACTCCACCCGCGAAGTTCAGCGAAGCCAGCCGTATGCCGATGATGTAGCCGACGCCCAGGTACGCGGGGCTAATGTCCGGCGCGGAGAAGAACGTGGCGCCTCCGGTTACGGTAGTAGTGACATTGGGATTGGTGCCGGTGCGCAGAAGAAGCTTTTTGCCTAAGGCGCTGATGCTTACGGGGAAGGTGTTGCTCGGAGAGAACACGTTGATCGCGCCGAGAAGAAACATGAACGCGCCGAAACCCATGTTGGCGAAGAGAATCTTTGCCGCCTTGGCTCCCTGTTGCCCAGCCTTGTGAATCTGCGAAGCGGCCACCGACTCCGGGTAGGGAAGTTCCGGGTCCTCGACCATGACACGTCGCAGCAGCGTCACGAACAGAATGCCCAGGGTTCCACCGAGCATCATCAGCGCAACTGCTTTCCAGTACTGCTCGCCGGTAAGTCCGGTCCACAGTCCGGCCATCACGAACGCCGGGATAGTGAACACCGCGCCAGCGGCCACCGACTCGCCAATCGAGCCTACGGTCCGCGCGATGTTTTCCTCCAGCAGCGAGCCCTTCATGATCCGCAATAGGGCCATGCCGATGACCGCCGCGGGATACGTTGCGGCGATGGTCATACCCGCTTTCAGCCCCAGGTAGGCGTTCGCGGATCCCAGAATCGCGGTCATCACCAACCCAATGAGCACCGCGCGCAAGGTGAACTCTTTCATCTGTTTGTCGGCGGGAACGTACGGCTGGTGTTTTTTGGGTTCTGCCAATTCGGTTGACTGCGTGCTCATACGAACACCTCGCGACATCTATGGTTATGTTGCTGTGTTGTAAAAGAAAGGGAACCTTAGCACGCCGGTTGACGTGTTTACAAGGACAGCAGGCTGTGGTGTGACCCGGAAACAGCAACGGCTCGCGATGAGACGAGCCGTTGAGGTGGAATTGCGATTCGCTTGAGCCAAGTGAGCCGCAGACGCGGCCCGTCCCGCGTAACTAAGTACGCTCGGATGAGCAGATATGGATTACCACGCGTGGGACGCGAAGCGCCGGGGACTAGGCGACCGCGATTTCCTTCGCCAGATAGACATCCTGAATGGCGTTGAGCAGCTTAATCCCATCGCTCATGGGCCGCTGGAAGGCTTTGCGTCCGCTGATGAGGCCGGTGCCGCCGGCGCGCTTGTTGATCACCGCGGTGGCGACCGCTTCTTCGAAATCATTGGCGCCGGAAGCGCCGCCGGAATTGATCAGGCCCGCGCGGCCCATATAGCAGTTGGCCACCTGATAGCGGGTAAGGTCGATGGGGTGATCGCTGCACAGGTCGGTGTAAATGCGCTTATCGAACTTGCCGTAGCTGGAGTCGCCCATATTTAGGGCGAGATAACCACCGTTATTTTCAGGCAACTTCTGCTTGATGATGTCGGCCTGGATGGTGACGCCGAGGTGATTGGCTTGGCCGGTGAGATCGGCGGAGACGTGGTAATCCTTATCTTTCTTGAAGGCGGAATTGCGGAGGTAGCACCACAGAACGGTGGCCATGCCGAGTTCATGAGCTTTGGCGAAGTTCTCGCTGATCTCGATAATCTGGTGATCGCTTTGCGCGGAGCCGAAGTAAATGGTGGCGCCGACGGCGGCCGCGCCCATGTCGTAGGCTTCCTGAACCGTGCCGAAAAGAATCTGGTTGAACTGATTGGGATAGGTGAGCAGCTCGTTGTGGTTGATTTTGACGATGAAAGGAATCTTGTGGGCGCACTTGCGAGCGATCGAGCCGAGAACGCCGAAGGTCGAGGCTACAGCGTTGCAGCCGCCTTCGATGGCCAGCTTGACGATGTTTTCACCGTCGAAATAATCGGGATTTTTGGCAAAGCTGGCACCGCCGGAGTGCTCGATGCCCTGATCGACCGGAAGGATGGAAAGATAGCCGGTGCCGGCGAGGCGTCCGGTAAAGAACATGCGATGAAGATTGTTGAGCACGCGAAGATTGCGGTCAGAAACGGCGTACACGCGATCGATGAAATCGGGACCCGGCAGGTGCAGCCGCTCCTTGGAAATTTTGGGGGAGTTGAAGCCGAGGAGCGACTCGGCTTTCGAGCCCAAATATTGTTCGACAGCGGAAAGAGTTGCGGTAGCCATGATTATCTCCTAGTTAGTTTCGAACCGGGGCCGCCAGTTGAGAAGCGGCAGCCTGGTCCACCAGCCAAAGCAACGTGCCGTTGACCGGTTGAATGAGTTGGGCCGGGAGTTGCTCCGGCTCGTACGGACCTTCCAGAACCGCTTTCAAAGCCAGCGCTTTGTCGGCGCGGGTCACACAGAAAATAATGCGGTTCGCGTTGTTCGCGGCCGGAGCTGTAAGGGTAATGCGTTCAGTGAACAACTTGCCGACCCAGTTGCGAACCACGATTCGATTGGTGGCGTGTAACGCTCTGGTGCCCGGAAAAAGGGAGAGGGTGTGACCTTCATCGCCCATACCAAGGAGCACTAGATCGAAGCGAGGGTACTCGCCATCCTTTAACTTAAAGTATGCGCGAAGAGCCTGTTCATATTCCAGTGCAGCTTTTTCGGTGTCGGCGTATTCGCCCTTGACGCGGGTGATTTGCTCGGGTTTGACCAGCCCCTTGGAGAAGAGCGTCTCGTTAGCCATGTGGAAATTGCTTTCGGGGGAGTCGGGAGGGGCGTGGCGCTCATCGCCAAAAAAGAAATGGAGTTTCGGCCAAGGAATTTTGGAGCTGTAGGCAGGGTCATCGCTGAGCATGGAATAGAGAGTCTTGGGGGTCGAGCCGCCAGCCAGCGCTACGGTGAAAGAACCTTTTTGTGCGATGGCATCGCTGACGGATTTGAGGAATTCATCCGCCGCACGGCGCGCGATGGCCAGAGGGTTGGGAAGGACGACCACGTCGCGACTCGGGGCCGGAGCGGTCACAGGGCACCCGCCTGGGTGGTAGTGCGAGGAGCAGCTACGCGACCGCGCACATCGATTTCCTCTTCACCAATCCGGCGCCAGTCACGGCCATCACGCTCGAGGAGTTCTTCCGCTTCGACGGGTCCCCAAGAACCCGCGGAATAGTTGGGGAAGCCGCGGGGCGGCAGGGCATGCCAGACGTCGAGAATGGGCTGAATCACGGCCCAGCCAGCCTCGACCATGTCACTGCGCTGGAAGAGCGTGGCATCGCCCGCCATGCAATCGCGCAACAGCCGCTCGTAGCCGGTGCCGTGCTCCACACCGAAATAGGTCTTGTAATCGAAGTCCATGTTGACCAAACCAAGGCGCATGATCGGCCCAGGAACTTTCGCGCCAAAACTGAGGGAGATGCCTTCGTCGGGCTGGATGTGAATGACCAGGCGATTGGTTTCGATGTTTCGGACCGCGGTGTTGCGGAACAGGACAAAGGGAGTACGGCGGAACTGAATGACAATTTCGGTGGCCCGCATGGCCAGGCGTTTGCCGGTGCGAAGATAAAAAGGGACGCCGGCCCAGCGCCAGTTGTCGATCAGCAGCTTGAGCGCGACGAAAGTTTCGGTGTTGGAATCGTGAGCGACGTCGGGCTCGTTGCGATAAGTAACCACACGCTCGCCGTCGACAATGCCGGAGGCATATTGGCCCCGCACTGTGCTCTTGAGAACGTCCTCGGGGCTGAGAGGTTGAATGGCGTGTAAGACCTCGGCTTGTTTGTTGCGCACCTCGTCGGCATCGAAAGAGATAGGCGGCTCCATGGCGGTCATGGTGAGGAGTTGGAAGAGATGATTGGGGACCATGTCGCGCAAAGCGCCGGCGGTCTCGTAGAAGCCGCCGCGATGTTCGACGCCAACGGTTTCGGCGGCGGTGATTTGAACGTGGTCGACATAATTGCGATTCCAAAGAGGCTCGATAATGTTGTTGGTGAAGCGAAACACCATCACGTTCTGGACCGTTTCTTTGCCGAGATAGTGGTCGATGCGGTAGATCTGTTTTTCACTGAGTGTTTTTTTGAGACCGCAGTTTAGCTGGCGGGCGGACTCCAGGTCGTGGCCAAAGGGTTTTTCGATAATGACGCGGCTCCACCGGCCGTTGTCCTCCTTGGTGAGACCCGCGGCGCCGAGCTGGTCGACAATGAGCGAAAAGAAGCGGGGAGCCACAGCGAGATAGAAGAATTTGTTGCCGCCGGTGTGGTGGGCTTTGTCGGCTTCTTCGATCTGAGCTTTCAATCTCTGGTAAGCGGCGGGATCCTGGAAATCGCCGCGAACGTAATAGAGGCGCTGAGAAAGTTCCTCCCACATTTTGAGGTCGATGGGATCGGGAGCGAATTCGGGCATTTCCTGGCCCAGGGTCCTGCGGAAAGAGTCGGTGTCCAGATCGTTCATGGCGAAACCAACGATGGCGAATTCCTTGGGAAGGATGTCGTTCTGAGCGAGGTTCAACAGAGCAGGAATCAGCTTGCGTTTGGTGAGATCACCGGTGGCGCCAAAGATCACCATCACGCAAGGAGCAGCGACACTGGCGGTTTCTATCGGATTCGAACTCATGAAGCGATCGTCCTCTGCGGCAGATGAAACCACAATCGGCTTCAGGCGCCGGCTTTCTTTTCGATGTGGCCCCCGAACTGGAAACGCATGGCCGAGAGTAGCTTGTCCGCGAAATCGCCTTCACCGCGAGAGGTGAACCGCTCGTATAAAGCGGTGCTGAGAACGGGAGCGGGGGTGGTGGATTCGATGGCCGCGAGCAGAGTCCATCGCCCTTCACCGGAATCCGAAACGCGACCAGAGTAGTTTTGCAGGCTAGGCTGTTCGAATAGGGAGATGGCCGTCAGATCCAAGAGCCAGGAGGCGACAACGCTGCCACGACGCCAAACTTCGGCGATGTCGGCGAGATTGAGGTCGTATTGATAGTGATCGGGATGCCGTAGCGGAGTGGTTTCGGCGTCGTCCTCGCGTTTGACCTTGCCGGCATTGGCGTGTTTAAGGATGTTGAGGCCTTCGGCATAAGCAGCCATCAAGCCATACTCGATGCCGTTGTGAACCATCTTGACGAAATGACCCGCGCCGGATGGACCGCAATGCAGGTAGCCCTCTTCCGCGGTGCCGGAAGATTTGTCGCGGCCAGGAGTGCGAGGAATGTCGCCGCGTCCCGGGGCGAGGGCCTTGAAGATGGGATCAAGGTGCTGAACGATGTGCTTTTCGCCGCCAATCATTTCGCAGTAGCCGCGTTCGAAACCCCAGACGCCGCCGCTGGTGCCGACGTCGACGTAATGAATGCCCTTGGCGGCCAGATCCTTGGCACGGCGAATGTCGTCGATGTAATAGGAATTGCCGCCATCAATGAGGGTGTCGTCTTTCGAAAGCTTTGGGAGAAGCTGGGCAATGGTGTCATCAACGACGGCGGCAGGGACCATGAGCCAGATAGCGCGCGGCTTTTGCAGCTTGGCGACGAAATCGTCGAGGGAGTTCGAACCGGTGGCGCCGTCTCTTACCGATTGCTGCACCGCATCGGAGCTGCGGTCGTAGACCACGCACTGGTGGCCCGCTTTTTCCAGGCGGCGGACCATGTTTGCGCCCATTCTGCCGAGACCGATCATGCCGAGTTGCATGGTGAAGTTCCTTTCCGATAATTTGAGTCACAAAGAGGGCAATTCCGCAGGTGGCCGTGCGAAACGGCATGTGCATCGTGATGCGGGAGCGAAAAACGCATGGGCCACTCGGAAATGAACTTTTGCTACTGGCTACGCACGGCCGCGGATTTGCCGGTAGCCTCAAGCAGAGTTTCGAACGCGTCGGCAAAAAGCTTCACGCCGTCTACAACCAGCTTGTCGGTAACTTCGCGCATGGAGATACCGGCCTTCTCCAGGTCAGCCATGGTTTTTGCCGCGCCAGAGACATCCTCCGTCAAGCTGCGGCGGAGCTTGCCATGATCGCGGAAGGCGTCGAAGGTGGCCGGCGGAATAGTGTCCACGGTATCGGCGCCGATGAGTTCCTCGACGTAGAGAACGTCGCGATACTTGGGATTTTTGGTGCTGGTGCTGGCCCAGAGCAGGCGCTGACTCTGGGCGCCCTTTGCGGCGAGGGCTTTCCAGCGCGGCGTGCCGACCAGTTCTTGATACTTTTTGTAGGTGAGCCTGGCGTTGGCAATGGCGATTTTGCCCTCCAGGCTGGAAAGCAGCACGCGCTCGGCGGTTGAAGCAGTCTTGAGTTTCTCCTCAATCTTAGAATCGACCAGAGTATCAATGCGGCTGACGAAGAAGCTGGCGACACTGGCGCAGTGGCTGATGTCCAGGCCTTTCAGGACGCGGGCCTCGAGAGCCGCGGAAAACGCTTCGGCAACCTGCTCGTAGGCGGACTGGGCGAAGAGCAGGGTGATGTTGATGTTCAGGCCTTCCTCCAGGAGCTGGCGAACAGCAGGAACGCCAGCAGCGGTGCCGGGCACTTTAATCATCAGGTTTTCGCGGCCGACGGCCTTCCAGAGGCAGCGTGCCTCATCGAGGGTGCCTTGGGTGTCGTTGGCCAGCAATGGGGAAACTTCCAGGCTGACGTAACCGTCGCGGCGGCGCGTGGCTTGATAGACGGGTTTGAAAATGTCGCAGGCGTCCTGAACATCGCGGATAGCGATGCGCTCGAAGAGGCGTTCGGGACTAAGTGACTTGGCTTCCTGAGACTGGAGGATGTCGTTGTATAGGGAGCTTCCGTCGATGGCCTTCTCGAAGATGGTGGGATTGGAGGTCATGCCGCGCAGGCCGTCGGAGTCGATCATCTTCTTAAGCCCGCCTCCGGTGAGAAGGTCGCGGCGAATGTAATCCATCCAGGGTGACTGCCCGTACTCCAGCAGTCTCTTTAGAGGATTAACGCCGGAAGTATTGGGGATAGCGGCGGAGGTGGTCATAAAAAACTTCTCCTTTACTGAAAAAAGAGTCTAAACCTTTATTCTACGCCCGCAGGTGAACGCAGGAATTCAGATTTCAGACTTTTAACATCCGTTCCTCGAGCGCGTGAACCTTGGCCAAGCGGCGGACATGGCGCTCCTCATTGGTGAACTTGGCCAAGAGAAAGGCGCGAACCACATCTTCAGCGAGCTTTTCGCCAATGATGCGAGAGCCCATCACAACAACGTTCATGTTGTCGTGCTCGACGCCTTGATGGCCGGAATAGGTGTCGTGGCAAATACCCGCGCGAATCCCAACAAGTTTGTTCGCGGCAACACTGGCGCCAATACCGCTACCGCAAATCAACACGCCGCGTTCGGCTTTGCCGTCGAGGATGGCTCGGCCCACAGCCTCCGCGAAATCCGGGTAATCAGACGGATTTTCGTTGAAGGCGCCGACATCCAGCACAGAATGACCGAGGGAACGGATCAGGTCACCCATGGAGTTCTTCAACTGGAAGCCGGCGTGGTCGGAGCCGATGACAATGCGCATGGGCGAATCACTTTCCCAGCAGTGACTTTGCGGCTGCTACAACGTGGTCGGCGTCGAAACCAAACTTCTTGAGCACATCCTTCAACGGAGCTGAGGCGCCGAATGTGTGCATGCCGATAGCCTTACCCTTGGACCCAAGATAACGTTCCCAACCGAGAGTGGAAGCCATTTCGATGGAGACCCGCGCGGTCACGCTGGAGGGGAGAACGGATTCCTTATAGGCGGAGTCCTGCTGGTCGAACAATTCCCAGCAGGGCATACTGACCACGCGAGCTTTTGTGCCTTCGGCTTTTAGCTTTTCACAAGCCGCGACGGCCCATTGCAACTCGCTGCCCGTAGCCATCAAAATCACGTCGGGCTTGCCCCCATCAGCGTCGGCCACGACATATGCGCCCTTAGCGACACCGGCCGCGGAGGCATATTTGGTGCGATCCAGCGTGGGCATAGCCTGGCGGCTCAAAACCAGCATAGACGGCCCGTCCACATGTTGCAGGGCGGCTTTGTAGGTTTCGGTGACTTCGTTGGCGTCGCCCGGACGAAATACCAGCATGTTGGGCATGGCACGAAACGCCGCCAGCTGTTCGACGGGTTGGTGCGTGGGCCCATCCTCACCGAGGCCGATGGAATCATGGGTGAAAATGAAGAGCACAGGAATTTCCATCAGAGCGGCGAGGCGCATGCTTGGGCGCATATAGTCGCTAAAGTTGAAGAACGTGGCGGTAAATCCGCGGAGATTGCTGAGGGTCAAGCCGTTCACAGCGGCGCCCATGGAGTGCTCGCGGACGCCGAAGTGAATATTCCGGCCTTCAAAATGAACGGGGAAGAACTCGCCTGCACCTTCGAAGATAAGTTGGGTTTTGTTGGATTTGGCAAGGTCCGCCGAGCCGCCGACAATCCACGGAATATTTTGCGCCAGGACATTCAGAACCTTGCCGGAACTTTCGCGGGTGGCCATGCCTTTGGGATCCGGCGGAAATACCGGCAAATTCTTGTCCCAATTATCGGGGAGCTGGCGGCGTTGCATGCGCTGGAGCTGACCGGCAAGATCGGGATGTTTCTTGGCGTATTCGGCGAAGAGAGAATCCCATTTCTTGCGCTCTTGTCCCCCGCGAGCGCCGATACCATCCTGGAAATGGGCATAGACTCCATCGGGCACTAGGAACTTGGCGTCTTCGGGCCAACCATAATTTTCCTTCACTAATTTGACTTCGGCTTCGCCCAGCGGCTCGCCGTGGGCTTCATACGAATCCTGCTTGTGCGGCGACCCGTAGCCGATGTGGCTATCGACTACGATGAGAGTCGGTCGGTCGTCATGCGCAAGGAATTCCTTATAGGCCCGCGAAAGCTGGAACAAGTCGTTGGCGTCGGCGACACGGGTGACGTGCCAGCCGTATCCGACGAAGCGGGTCATCACATCTTCGCTGAAGGACCAGCTTGCCGGACCGTCGAGAGTGACGTTGTTGTGGTCGTAAATCCAGCAGAGATTACCGAGTTGCAGGTGACCCGCCAAGGAAGCGGCCTCCGCACCAACACCTTCCATCATGTCGCCGTCGCCACACATGGCGTACACCCGAAAGCCAAAGAGTTCGAAGCCGGGGCGATTGAAATGCGTGGCCAGAAATTTTCCGGCAATGGCCATGCCAACGCTGTTGCCGACCCCCTGGCCGAGCGGGCCGGTGGTGGTTTCTACACCGGCAGTGAGGTGAGATTCGGGGTGGCCTGGAGTGCGGCTGTCGAGCTGGCGGAAGCGCTTGATCTGGTCGAGAGTTACGGAAAGCTCGTTCTCGACTTCACCGTTGTGATTGACGTCTCTGACGCCGACAAGGTGCAGCGTGGAATAGAGCAGCATAGAAGCGTGGCCGTTGGAAAGGACGAAACGATCGCGATTGGGCCAATGAGGAGAAGCGGGATCGTAGTTCAGAAAATACTGCCAGAGGCAGTACATGACCGGAGCCAAACCCATGGGAGCGCCGGGATGCCCGGAATTGGCCTGCTGCACCGCGTCGATGGAGAGGGTGCGGATGGTGTCGATACAGACTTGATCGAGGTTCTTCTCAGTGACATTTGTTCCAGCATGGGTATCAGTGAGCCGTTGAATTGATCCAGCCATTGGATGTGCTCCCTTCAGGAAAGGAGTGAAGATTGTACTGCCGAGGGTATTGGATGCTCTTCCCTCAAAGAAGGAGTCAAGATTGTACTGCAAAAAAGAAGCGGGCGTCTGCCCTGTGTGGTTACCCGAGTAGGGCGCAAAACGGGTTGGTGCGGCTGGTCGGACTCGAACCGACAACGGGGAAAACCCCAGCGGATTTTAAGCCCGCCGCGTATGCCAATTTCGCCACAGCCGCACCGGGCGGTTACGCGGCAAGAACAGGATAACGCAAGGCGAAGGTGTCGTATAGGGAGCAAGGACGGGTGTCTGGCGTGCTGAGGGGAGTTGGCCCACTACAATGAATGAAGAAAAACAATGGCCACGAATGCAATGACCACCGATCTCGAGGGCGAGGAGGCTGGCGCAACGGAAGGGACCGGCCGGCAACGACAGCCCTGGTTGATGGTGTGTGCGGCGTTGACGGTGCTGGTGATAGCCCTGTATTGGCCCGCGCTGCGCAATGGCTTCGTCAATTATGACGATCCCGATTACGTGACCCACAATGCGCATGTGTTGCGGGGGCTGAGCTGGCAGAACGTGCTTTGGGCATTCGGAACCGACAATCCCGCGGCGAACTGGCATCCGTTAACATGGCTTTCACACACCGTGAATGTGCAGGTATTCGGGCTGGCGCCGTGGGGCCATCACCTGGTCAATATTTCGTTAATGGCGGCGGACGTGGTGCTGCTGTTCCTATTCGTGGCCAGTGCCACTGGGCGTATTTGGCGAAGCGCGGCGGTGGCGGCGATTTTTGCGGTTCACCCGCTAAATGTGGAGGCAGTCGCGTGGGTAGCGGAACTCAAGCAAGAATTGTCGTTCTTGTTCATGTTTCTGACACTGATTGCGTATGCCTGGTACGTAAAAAAGCCGGGCCTAGGAAGTTATTGTTCGGTTGCCGTACTGTTTGCCCTGGCGCTGATGTCGAAAGTCATGATCATCACTCTGCCGTTTGCGTTGTTGCTGCTCGATTACTGGCCGTTCCAGCGGCTTGGGAAAGACGCGCCTGCGGAGGGAAGGCTAAGCCTCGTTCGTTCATTTGTTCAGCTGGTGAAGGAGAAAATTCCGTTGTTCGTGTTATCCGCGGGGGCGGGCTGGATGACCTTCGGTATTCACCGCAAAGAGGGCGCGCTGACCGCGATGATGCCGCTGAGCTGGCGATTGAAAAATGTCGTTTATTCCTACGCCGTGTATTTGTGGAAGGCGGTGTGGCCCACACGCCTGGCGGTGTTCTATCCGCACCCGGAAAACCGGCTGCCGCTGTGGCAGGTGGCGATAGCGGGGTTAGTTTTGGTAATGATCAGCCTGGCGGTGTGGGTGTATCGCAAAAAGAAATACGTCCCGGTGGGGTGGCTGTGGTATCTGGGCACAGCATTCCCGATGATCGGGCTGATTCAGTCGGGGCGGCAAGGGATGGCGGACCGCTATGAGGTTCTACCGCTCATGGGGATCTTGCTTGCGGTGGTGTGGCTGGTGGGGGACTGGGTGGAGGAGCGGCGGCTTAGTTCCACGGTTGTGACTGCGGGACTCGCGGTGATGGTGTTGCCGCTGATATTTCTGACGCACCGGCAAATCGGGTTCTGGAAGGATAGCGAAACGCTGTTTTCGCATGCGGTCGCGGTGACGAGTCACAATGGCACCGCAGAGAATAATCTGGGCGCGGCGTTGATGGAAAAGGGTCAAGCGGCTTCGGCGCTGACCCATTTCACGGCGGCGGTGCAATATGCGCCTGATCTGGGATCGGCGCACTACAATTTGGGGGTGTTGCTCCAGCGGCAGAACCAGTTGAGCGAAGCGGCCAACCAGTACGGGTTGGCGATCAAATATGCCGGCAATGCGGAGGAGGCCGCGCAAGCACACAACAACTTGGGCGTGGTGTATCTCAGCGCGAATCAGTTGGTTGCGGCCAGGGCGCAATTTGATCAGGCCATCGCGCTGAATCCGAACGAAGTGAACAGTTATGTGGCGCGAGGAACGCTCGAGTTTCAGACTGGTAAGTTCGACGATGCGATCGCGGATTTCCGTCAGGCTTGCTCGCGGGTGGCGTCACCGCTGGCGCTGTATTGGTTGGGACGCGCGGAGGAAGCCAAGGGAGATTTCGCACGGGCCAAGAGGGCCTATGAGGCGGCGCTCAGGTTGGCGCCGGCCATGGCGGAAGCGCGAAACCGGCTGGAATCGCTGAAGACGCTAACGGGTGAATGAGGCAAAGGCACGGCGAAGGCCAAGAACACCGCGTAAATTGAATGGACACAGCGGGATGGGGTAGTGACTAAAGTCACAGCGGCATGTGACGTGTGTTCGTAGTCTGGACACGGAGCACACCTCATGGCTACCCAGGTCACCCTAACCGAAGAAGGTCCACGCATAGTTTCGACGACCGCCGTTGGTGCCAAGCCCGGTTTCAAACCGAAAAAAAAGCTGATCCGTCGCGTCGATGTGGACCGTTCGCAGACGTACCGGCGAACCTTTCAGGGTGCGTTTGTGGCCTTGAACCTATGGCTGGGCGCTGAGTTCTATTTTTGGGTGCGTCAATTCGAAGTGGGAGTGATCGACACGCGGCTTCATAGGCCCGCCGGGGTGGAGGGTTGGCTGCCGATTGCGGGGTTGATGAACCTGAAGTATTGGTTGTGGGGCGGGAAGATTGCTCAAGTGCACCCGGCGGCGTTCTTTCTGCTGCTGACATTTCTAGCCATGTCGTTTCTATTCCGGAAGGCATTCTGCAGTTGGCTGTGCCCAGTGGGAACGCTCTCTGAATACTTGTGGCGAGCCGGCAAGAAGCTGTTCAAACGCAATTTCTATCTGCCGCGTTGGCTGGACCTGCCGTTGCGCGGATTGAAATATTTGTTGCTGGGATTTTTCGTGTGGGCCATCTCTACTATGTCCGTGTCGGGAATTCGCGATTTTATGGTCAGCCCGTACGGACTGATCGCCGACGTAAAGATGCTGAATTTCTTCCGGCACATGGGCGAAACGGGAATTATCGTGCTGGTGATTTTGGTGGTTGCATCTGTATTCATCCCGAATTTCTGGTGCCGTTTTCTTTGCCCATACGGCGCGCTTCTCGGGTTGAGTTCCTGGGTGAGTCCATCGCGAATTCGCAGGAACACGGAAACTTGCATCGATTGCGCGAAATGCGCGAAAGCATGTCCTGCGGCGCTCCCTGTGGACAAATTGGTACACATCCGCTCGGTGGAATGCACCGGTTGCCTGGAATGCGTGGCGGTGTGCCCGGCGCAGGACACGTTGACGATGAGCTTGCCCAGGCTAGTTAGCGGCAGAACGAAGCCGATCGCACAGCCGGCGTGGGCGATTGCCGCAGGTATAGCGGTGCTGTTTCTCGGCGTAGTGGAATTTGCGAAGGCCACGGGACACTGGGATTCTGTGATACCCACGGCGGTTTATGAACGGTTGGTGCCCAACGCCGATCAAGCGGCCCATCCGATGCCGGGCAGGTAAGCTTGTTTATCTAGACGTTTTTCAGAGGGCGACTGCCCCACCTCTGATTCGCTTGTGTTTTCTTCACCTTTAGGTCGGAGGCCTTCAGGCGATGCGTTCGGCTCTGGTTACGCCGAAGTCGTGGTCAATGAGGGCCTGAGCGCCTTCGATAAATCGCACCGTGTGGGGCATGCGGGCGTGCTCGTCAAATGCACTTTCGTTGGTCCAGTGGGAATGCAGGTAAAACAATCGAGCCTCCCGCGTAGAACGGTAGCCGTGGATTTCCAGGCAGCCGGATTCTTGGCTAGACGCGGTCACGACGGCGGTCAGCAAATCCTGGAAGGCGGCTTCCTTGCCGATGTGCACGTGAAACCTGCCAAAAATGTGGAGTTCCATCTCCCCCTCCTAGTGACGGCAGTTTACTGCGCTTATTGACACGGGGCTGCCCTGTTCGCCGGAGGGTGTGTTCTCGGACGCTAGCCCGTGCGTGCGGCGAGTCAGCCGGAGGCAGTCTCGCCACATGCACAGGGTGGAGGAAGTTGCGTGGAGCGCGTTAGCTGTTTTGGGCGGCAACGCGCAGGCACAAGAGCTGGCCGCCGTTCATGGGCTGATAATCGACGGTCACCATGGTTCCGACTTTCACCTGGCCCTGAACGCGAGTGTTCTTGTCGACAACGAACTGCATGCTTTGATTGCCGCCGTTACCTTCGGTGTCGACGGTAAAAGAGTGGCCCTGGTCGCCAATGCCGGTGACTTTACCGGAAATGGTTTTAGAGGCCTGTTGTTGAGACTGTTGGCCCTGTTGATTGTGGCCCTGCAGAATTCCTGGCGCGCCAATCAACAGTAAGCCGCCCAATGACGCGGTCAGCAAGATCTTCTGGATCATCGAACCGTCCTCCTGATTTTTTAGGCCGGTGGGCAGGGGAGAGCATGATCGGTTCCATTGGCACTAAGCGTTGTTCTGTATGTGGTAGAGCTCTCGAAGGACGTGAGTTAACGCGGATGGCCGGTGCAAACAGGACATCGAGATCGCGCGCTGCGCGTAGATTTTCCCAAGAGGGTGTCGTTTTTCCACCTTATTTCGACCTTAGGCGAGACGCGCGAGCGCTTGTCGCAAATTTTCTTCTCACATAACCAGCAATATTGGCTTTTTGTTTGGTTCGCCACTGATCGCGAGCCGTGGAAGTTCTGTTATTCTATACAGCGGTCCACTCGAGCACACCCCGAGCGAAGTCCTGATCACGGACGCACCGCAAATACAATCGAGAGGTTGCCACACGTGAGCACCAGCACACCTGCACGTCCTTTGAAACGCGCTTTTAATTTCAACGCCGGTCCGGCCGCGTTGCCGCTACCGGTGCTCGAGCGCATCCGGGAAGAACTGCTGGATTACCGGAGCAGTGGCATGTCGGTGATGGAATTGTCGCACCGCTCGCCCGAGTTCGAAGCGATCAACAATGCCGCGGAACAGAATTTGCGGAAGCTGCTGGCCATTCCCGAAGATTACGCGGTGATTTTCGTGCAAGGCGGAGGCAGCCTGCAATTCTCGATGGTGCCGCAGAATCTGGCTATTCCTGGCAAACCGGTTGACGTGCTGCACACCGGAGCCTGGACAGCCAAGGCTATAGGCGAGCTGAAGAAGGAATTCCTGCATAACATCGCGGCGAGCACCGAGGCGGAGAAGTTCACGCGCGTGCCTCGGATGGGAGAGATTCGATTCTCCGATGACGCCTCGTATATGTATTTGTGCACGAACAATACGATTGAGGGAACGCAGTACCACACACTGCCGGTGAGCACGGCGCCACTTGTGGCGGATATGTCGTCGGACATCGCGTCGCGTCCGCTGGATGTGTCGAAGTTCGGGCTGATCTTCGCCGGCGCGCAGAAAAATCTGGGGCCCAGCGGCGTGACCCTTGTGATTGTGCGGAAAGATTTGGCCGAACGCGCCGACAAGAATCTGCCAACCATCTTGCAGTACCGCACGCACATCAAAGAAAAATCGCTGTACCACACGCCGCCGACGTTCGCGGTATACGTGCTCGGGCTGGTGGCCGAATGGATTGCTTCGGAAGACGGGTTGGCGGGGATGCAGAAGCGCAATGAAGCGAAAGCCAAACTGCTCTACGACACCATCGACCAAAGCAGCGGCTTCTTCCGTTGCCCGGTGGAAAAAGCGTCGCGGTCGCTGATGAACGTGGTGTTTCGGATTGCCGGGGGAGATGAGGCGGTGGAGAAGGAATTTGCGAAGGGCGCCGCGGCCAACCATCTGGTGGGCACTCCCGGCCATCGTTCCGTGGGTGGCATGCGCATCTCGCTGTATAACGCCGTGGGGCCGGAGGCGGTGGAAGCGCTGGTGGATTACATGCGCGAGTTCCAACGGACGCGCGGATGACCCGGTGAATTGAAAATCGAGGCGCTGGGCGGAAGGTCCGCAGTACACTAGGTTCACTATGAACCCCTACGCCATCGCGTTGTTCACTCATTTTGTTGGTTTGGTGGGTCTTTTCGTTGGATATGGGCTCGAGTGGGCTGCATCTTCGCTGCTGCGTAGTTCGACGATGACGGACCAGGCGCGTTCCTGGTTGCGCATCTACAGACTGTCTCTTCCCATCTCCGGTCCGGGCCTGTTGATCTTGATTATCAGTGGTGGGTACATGGCTGCGGTCACCGGAAGCATGAAGCAAGGCTGGATCTCCGCGTCATTGCTGGCGATTGTGCTGGCGTTGGGGATTGGTTTCGTGTTCATCCTACCTCGTGTGCGCACCATTCGCGCGGCGCTCCCGGACGCGAATGTGAATCTGCCGGAGACGACATTGGCGCGAATCCAGGATCCCATGATCGCCACGTTGGTTCGAGTGCGGTTCCTGCTGGCGCTGGGTATCGTGTATCTGATGACGGGCAAGCCGGAAGCGCTGTCGACCTCGCTCTTCATTTTGCTGGCGTTCATCGTCGTGGGCCTGTTGGCCGCCGCGGGAAGTTGGAGCAGCAAGCCGGCGCGTTCCTGAACTACTTCTTGGACGCCTCGACGCCTCGATGAGGACAGTCACCAGAGTGTCCGCCAACCACTTCTCATCTGATCGGAACTCCAACCGCGCTTGATGACCAGCAGGCGGTAAACGTCGCGCGCAGTGAGCACATTCGCCAAATCGTGGGTGTTTGCAATAAAAAAAGGGCAGGGTTTACCTGCCCTTTCTTCCGATGTGTGGTTGCGCCGGATTTGACTTGGTTATGCCAGGTCGAATAGCAGCACTTCGGCATCCTGCACGCCGGTCAACTGCAGCGAGCGTTCCTGAGAGATGGCCGCGCCGTCACCGGTTTCCAGTTCTTTGCCGTTGAGCGCTATGCGGCCACGCGCAACCTGCACGTAGGCATGCCGATCGGGCTGGATGGAATGCCGGACCGATTCGCCGGGAGCAAGAACGGTGGCGAACAATTCGTTGTTCTGGCGAATTTTCACCGACCCGTCGCGGCCGTCGGGCGAAACCAGCAGGCGCAATTGGCCGCGTTTTTCGGCGTCCGAGAAGTGCTTCTGGCCGTAAGTGGGCTGGTAGTTCTTCTTATCGGGAAACATCCAAATCTGGTAGAGATGCACCGGCTCCGTGGCCGAGGCGTTGAACTCGCTGTGAGCAACCCCGGTTCCGGCGCTCATGTATTGCACGTCGCCGGGACGGATCACCGAACCGTTGCCCATGCTGTCTTTGTGAGCGAGCGCGCCTTCCAGTACATACGTGACGATCTCCATATCGCGATGAGGGTGCGTCGGGAAACCGCCGCCACCGGCGATGTGATCGTCGTTCATGACCCGAAGGGTTCGAAACTGCACGTGCTCGGGGTGGTAATAATCGGCGAACGAAAAGGTAAAGCGGGAATCGAGCCAGCCGTGGTTGGCCTGGCCGCGGTCGTGGCTTTTGAGGATGCGGATCATGGAGCCTCCTGATATGGCGAGGAGATAATAGGCGTTATAACGACAATTGTCAAGAGGCCTATCTGGCGTCACCGAAAACCGGACTAAGTGCTTTGGCTACAGCGGCAAGCTGGGTCCAGCGGATGTCACCGCCAGGCCTGCAGTGGTCCGCGCATTTGCTCCCGCGATTCTTTAGTGTACAGTGGTAAGCCTACAAGGCTACGCTCAGGCCAGCCAAATCGAGGTACTTTGCATGGATTCTGCACTCCCGTCAACGCCAACGAAGACCTTGGAGCCGAGTTCGACGCGACGTGAAACCCTGACGATCATCGACAACCGCACCGGCAAGAGTTACGAAGTACCAATCACCAACGGCACGATTCACGCTACAGACCTGCGAAAAATTAAGCTGGACGAAATCGATTTTGGAATGATGAGTTACGACCCATCGTTTGGGAATACCGCGTCGTGCATCAGCCGGATCACCTATATCGATGGCGACAAAGGCATTTTGCGGTACCGCGGGTATCCGATCGAGGAGTTAGCGGAGAAATCGACGTATCTAGAGACGGCCTATTTGCTGCTGAAAGGCGAACTGCCGACTGCGGCACAATTGAAAGAATGGCAGTATCACGTACTGCATCACACCTACATTCATGAAAGTATCAAGAAATTTCTGGACGGGTTCCACTACGACGCGCACCCGATGGGGATGCTGATTTCGACGATAGGGGGACTAAGCACGTTTTATCCCGACTCGAAGCACATCTTCGACGCGGAATCGCGGAAGAAACAGACCTATCGCTTGATCGGAAAGATGCCCACTTTGGCGGCGTTCGCTTACCGGCACACGCTGGGGATGCCGTATGTCTATCCGGATAATGAGTTGAGCTATACCGGGAATTTTCTGAACATGCTGTTCCGGACCAGCGAGACGCGCTACCGGCCGAATCCGACATTGGAGCGCGCCCTGGATGTGTTGTTTATCTTGCACGCCGATCATGAGCAGAACTGTTCGGCCAACACGATTCGCGGTGTGGGCAGCAGCCATGTGGATCCGTTCTGCGCTTCTGCCGCGGCTACGGCGGCGCTGTACGGGCCGCTGCATGGCGGGGCCAATGAGGAAGCCCTGCGTATGTTGATGGAAATCGGTTCAGTACAGAAGGTGCCGGATTTCATCAAGCGCGTCAAGGCCGGAGAAACACGGCTGATGGGCTTTGGCCACCGGATTTACAAGAATTACGATCCACGGGCGCGCATCATCAAGAAGATCGCTTACGAGGTATTCGACCTGATGGGGAAAAATCCGTTGCTGGAGATTGCACTGGAGTGCGAACGGATCGCGTTGGAGGACGAATACTTCATCAAGCGCAAGCTGTACCCCAACGTGGACTTCTATACCGGCCTGATCTATCAGTCGATGGGGTTCCCCATGACGATGTTTCCGGTGCTGTTCGCGATCCCGCGCATGTCGGGATGGATTGCCCAGTGGGAAGAGATGCTGCTGGATCCGGAGCAGAAAATCGCGCGGCCCAGGCAGGTTTACCTCGGGTATAATACCCGTTCATACGTTCCGCTGGAGCGGCGTTCCTGACCAGCAGACAAACCAGCGCTGTGGCGCGGTGAGATTGTAAGTTTCCTGTAATGTTGCCGATTTTCTAATCCCGCATATCCTTTTGCATACCGCAACGGCCATTGACGCTCGACATTCGCGTTACCAGAGGTATAGTGAAATCACGAGGTCTTATGGCCACAATCTCGAATCCGCCTAATCATTCCAGTCCTCGTCGACGGAGCCAACGGGTACTGATGCAGGTAGCCGTGAGAGTGCGAGGTACCGATGCCCAAGGGAAACCCTTTGAGGAGGAAGCCTCGACTTTGGCGATTAATGCTCACGGAGCGCTGATTCAATTGCAGAGTCGCCTGACCAGCGGCAGCATCGTGCTGATGCAGCACAAACACACCCAGGAAGAGCAAGAATGCCATGTCGTATTTCTCGGCCCGGTGCGTTCGGGGAAGGCGGAAATTGGATTGGAATTCACCGCCGCGTGTCCCAGCTTCTGGCGTGTGGCGTTTCCGCCGGAGGATTGGAGCCCCAAGCATCCGGACGCCCGCACGGTGCCCACGAATACGCCTGCCTTGAAGAAGTAAGGCCAAGCGAATCCTGATACAGTAAGCAGGTATGCGTTGTTGTTGGTGGACAAGCAGCATGCTGCTGGTGTTGGCGGGCGCCGCATCCTGGTGGTCGGTGCAGTCCACGGGTGTGGATGCCAATCTGCGTGGGGTAGCGGTGGTGGTGCATCGCGGAAGCAGCGTGGTGTGGACCAGCGGTTCGAATGGCACGGTCGTGAGGTCCAACGACAGCGGGAAAACGTGGGAAACGGTGCACATTCCCGGGGCGGAAAAGCTGGATTTGCGGGGGGTCCAGACGTTCGACGGGAAGGCCGTGTACGTCATGTCCAGCGGAGAAGGCGGACAATCCAGGATTTTCAAGTCGGCGGATAGCGGTGTCACGTGGAACGAGCAATACGCCGACACGCGCAAAGCATTTTTCCTGGATGCGCTGGCCTGCTCGGACCAGAATCACTGCTTTGCCCTCAGTGATCCGGTGGACGGGAAATTCCTGCTGCTGGCCACGACCGACGGCACCCACTGGAAGGAATTGTCGCGTGAGCACCTGCCCGCGGCACTGCCACAAGAAGGGGCATTCGCGGCCAGCAATTCCAGCTTGCTGCTTTTCGGAAAATCGGAGCTGTACTTTGCCACCGGTGGGGCGGCGGCTCGGGTGTTTCACTCAACCGATCTTGGCCAGACATGGTCCGTGAGTGAAACGCCTATATTGAGCGGGAAAGCGTCACAGGGGATTTTTTCGATCGTGCGTGCCGGCGATGTGGTGGTGGTAGTTGGCGGCGATTACAGCCAGCCGAACCGGGCAGACAAAACGGCCGCGTATTCTGACGACCAAGGCAAGACCTGGCATTTAGCAGAGGAACCGCCGAATGGGTACCGCTCCGCGGTCGATACTTTCGACGCCGGGTTTGTGACCGTGGGACTCAATGGAGCGGAAACCAGCCGCAATGGAGTTCGTTGGATACACATTGACTCACCCGGACTGAATGCCGTGACGTTTATTAGCGGAAAAGGCTGGGCGGTAGGCCCGAAGGGGCTGGCGGCAGAATTCGTGGATCAGACGGAATACGGTGCGGAAAGCGCAAATCCTTAGCCGGTTTCCGTTGTGCCCGGGACCCATCGTGGCACATATCTCTTTCATAACAAAGTACCCCGGGGCTATTGCGAGGACCGCAAGCAAGATCGAAGCTGACGGTAGGTGTGGTATTTTCGGCGGAGCCCGCGGAGGGTTGCCCGACGGGATGGAGCGGAAGTATGGCTACCATAGACCGGCAAGAGTTGGACCGATTGGAACGGCGTGGCTTGCAACTGACAATTTTTTCAGCGGTATTTGTGATGGTGCTGGCGGGTGGCCTGGCCGTTTTCATGTATCCGTTGGTGTTCGTGCATCCGGAAGGAAACAAGTGGACACTGCGGGTGGCGTTTTTTGGCTTCTGTGCGCTGACGCTGTTGTTTGTGGGCTATTTGTTCGACCGGCAGCGTACCTTCAACAAGCTGAAGGATCAACTTCTGGCCGAATTAGAGCGGAACATCGCCTTGCAACTGCAAGCCAGCGCGGACATCTTGAAATCCATGCCAGACCAGAAGTATTTCTGGGATCGACTGACCATGGAGTTCCGGCGGGCAATGACCATGGAAAAAACCATGTCGCTGGTGCTGGCCAAAGTGCAGGGTAGCCCGCGCGCGTCGGCAAACGATCAGAAGTCGGCCTTGAGTGAGGCGGCCAAGGCGATGTCCCGGAAGCTTCGGCCCACAGATTCAATCTATCGACTGTCGGACGACCTGTTTGGAATCGTCCTGCCGGAAACGGACACACTGAACGCAAAACGAATTGCCCTCAGGCTACAGGAGCAACTTCAGCCAGTGCGGGCGCAGTATGGATCCACATTCGATTTGACGACCTACAACTATCCAGAACACGTGAAGAGTTCACACGAATTAGAGGACATCGTCAGGTCGCTGCTGCCGGAGAAGGACGAGTGGGCTGTACCGAGCGAAGTGACTGCCGGATGAAGGCGCGGCCAGTTCCCGGAATCATCTAGCGCAAAGCCTGCTGAAGGTCGTCGATCAGATCCCGGGCATCTTCCAGACCAATCGAAACCCGCACGGTTCCCGGCTGAACGCCGGCGCGCGCCAATTCTTCCTTGCTCATATTGAAGTGCGAGCTGTAGATCGGAAGAATCACGAGGGATTCCACTCCTCCCAGACTGGCGGCGAGTAGAAACAGTTTAATGCGGTCGCAGAATCTACGAGCTGCGGGCAGGCCTCCCTTCAAGTCGAACGCCAACATCGAACCAAAACCGCGCATTTGCTTTTTAGCGAGCTGATAATCGGGGTGTGATTTGAGCCCCGGATAATGCACGCGCTCGACTTTGGGGTGCTGCTCGAGGAATCTGGCGACCCGCATGGCCGTTTCGCATTGCTGCGCCAGACGCACGCCCAGAGTCTTCATACCACGCATAAGCAGAAAAGCAACATCGGGATCCATGCAGCCGCCGAGACGTGAAATCATGTTGCGGACGGCGGCAACATATTCCGCTTTGCCGGCAGCCACGCCACCAAGCATGTCGGAGTGTCCCGAAAGTCCTTTGGTGACACTGTGGACAACCAGGTCGAAGCCGAAGGCAATCGGATTCTGGAGAATGGGGGTAGCGAAAGTGTTGTCCACGATGCTGATGAGGTGATGCTGGCGCGCAAACGCAGCAGCTTTGCGCAAGTCCACCAGGTAAAGCGTCGGATTGGTCGGCGTCTCCACGTACAGACATTTGGTCTTGGGAGTGACCAGCGCTTCCAGACCTTCCAGGGACACATCGACGAAGCGCACGGTGATGCCAAAACGCGGAAAAATATCGCGCATGAGGCGGTAGGCTCCGCCATACACGCGCGAGGTGGAAATCAGCTCATCGCCTTGGCTCAGAAAACTCAGCAACGTGCTGGAAATGGCCGCCATGCCTGAGGAAGTGACCACCGCGTCTTCGGCGCCCTCGAGTGCAGCGATTTTCTTTGCGGCCATGTCCAGGGTGGGGTTGCCGTCGCGCGTGTACATGAAGGCTTTGGTTTTGCCTTCCGCCCAGCGCTTTAATTCTTCGGCAGACGCCATAGTGAAATTCGAAGAGCGCACAATGGCGGGAGTTACAGGAGCGCCCACACCGTGACGAGGAGGTTCGCCGGAATGAATCGCGCGGGTCGGCGGCCGGTAGTGAACCAGGGCGGTTTTTCTCATAGCCATGATTATTCGGTTTTTCGCAGATAAGGGACAACTTCCAATTTGGCGCTGAACACGAAACCCGTTCCAATGTCTCCGGGATTATAGCTTCTCTGCGTAAATGATTCGCTCTACCGGGGTGGTGGCCAACTGCCGCCCGGTGGGCCTGACATATTTTTCGGCCAGCGTGTCATATCCCAGATCTTCAACGATCCGCCACCCGTAAGGTTGCAGGAAAGCCGGCCAGCCTTCAGGGTTCATACCAAATATCCATACTTTCGTGGTGACAAATCTGTTGTAGAGCCTCTCCCAACCATAGAGATTCGCTCCGCCTAGAAAATCCTTGCGGACATAGGTGAACGCCAAACGACTGCCGGGAGAGGAAGCAGCAAGCAAGGCAAATGTCGTCCGGACGGCTTTTTCCGTGATGTACTGGGTTACCGCCTCCCAGATGAAAAACGTTCTGAGGTCGATGGAATAGCCATGCGAGGCGAGCGCCGCGTTCAGGTCCTGGTGATCGAAGTCCATGGCGAAAAGCGTGAGGTTAGCGGGAATGGTTCCGAATGTACTCCGGAGGCGTTTTCTCTTTGGTTCGATGTTTTCCGGCTGATCAATCTCCCAGACCGGTACTTCCGAAAGGGCGGGAATCCGGAACGGCCGCATATCGAATCCCGAGCCCAGGATAACCACTGCTTGCATCTCGCCGACAGAAGCAACGACGCGTTCATCGATATAGCGCTTCCGACACAGCATGCCACCCCAAAAACCGGGACCGTCCTTCTCCGTCGCACGGACCATCCAATTCCGCGCCCAGGCAAATTGCGCCAGCCATAAGAATGGCTGCGCGAGCGGCGGCAGCATGCGCCTGGCAAACTGGTCCTCGAGGAGGCGCTGCGCCTTCGGGAAATGCTGCTCGACGGCCACCAGTGCGGTGGGTCCCATTCCTGTCTTTGCTGCCGCTTGGGCCACGTTGTAACTGTACTAAAGCTGAACGCCAGGTTTGGTGTCAAAACGACTGTTGGACGCCCGGGGCCGGCGCCTAGAGGAACCGCTTGACATCGTCCCCGACATTAGTACAATATTGACATAGTCATGAATGACCTAATCCTGCTGGCGGCACTGCTGAACGGGCCTAAGCACGGCTATGCACTGAAGAAATGGACGAACACCATCACCGGCAAAGGGGAGATGCACAACAACCTGGTGTATCCGCTCCTGAAACGGTTCGTAAACGAAGGTTTGGTGAGCCAGCGCCGGACCGCCGGGCAGCGCGGGCAGACCCGCGAAGTGTACGCGCTGACCAGCAAAGGCAAGCAGGCCCTTTTGGACCGTCTGGGTGAGTTTACGGCCAAGGATGCTGCTTCCGCTGAGGCATTTTCCCTGAGGACGGGGATGTTTGGGGTCCTGGACAACGAAAAGCGAGGCGAAATTGTCGAAGCGCGGGACAGATGGCTGGCGCATCGGGCTGACAGGCTTGCGACGATCGCCAAGAACATGCCGTCGGATGCATGGGCGAAAGAAACGGTAGAGCACCTTCGTACACAGGCTGAGGCGGAGCGAAAGTGGTTGGAGCGGTTGAGGAAGCTCGAAAAGAAATCCGAGGGTTCGTCAAGTTAGGGAAGTGGAGGGAAAAATGACCTGGGATCTTTCAACAGCCGGTGCAGCGTGGGAATGGGCGCAGCGATTGTGGATGTTGCTGTTGTTGGTGTGGGCGGTGTTATGGAATGGAGCGAAACAAGCGAAAAGGCGGGAAGACTGGAGCCAGAGGGCTGCCTACTTAATCTTGCTGATTCCCGGTGCGGCGTTGCTGTTCGGGCCAACTCTACCGTGGCAGTGGCTGGACGAGCGCGTGCTGCCCGATGCGCCGATGGTGTGGGAAACGGGATTGGCGTTAACCGCGCTTGGCGTAGGAGTAGCGATTTGGGCCCGGCTGATCTTGGGAGGAAATTGGAGCGGAACGGTCACCTTGAAAAAGGATCATGAACTGGTGTGCAGTGGACCGTATCGCTGGATTCGGCATCCAATCTACACGGGCATAGTGGTGGCCATGGTGGGCTCGGGACTGATTCGAGACCACCGAAAAGGCTGGATCGGTGTAGCCATTGTGCTTGCGGCGTTTTACATCAAGGCACGAAGGGAAGAACGATTTCTATCCGAGGAATTTGGTGATTCTTACCGGGAACACTCCAGGCGAACCGGAATGTTTCTTCCGAGATTGATTTGAATCGTTTGGAATTGAATTGGAAGCCGACCGAGGGACTCGTATAACTTCAGCTGATGTACTTGAACTGCTTGCGCTTCGGCCGGATTGAGCGTTTGTCTGCCGGGCGCCCGCACTGGTTGTAATCCTCGCAGCGACGAACCCAGCCAAAAATAAAACGACGACCCCAAACCCCAGCGAAGGTCGCCTGGAGGAGGGAAGCGGCGCTTCCCTGGGATAAATTGATAAGGACGATTCTCAGAATAGCATTGCCGGCATTTTTGTTTTTGTCGGCGGCTTGGGCACAAAATCCGTTATTTGCGGGTTGGACGCCGGTGCTGGAGGCCGGCGGCGGCTATTCCTACGTCAACGCGGGTATTCCGTCGCAGAGCCGAATGGGAATGAACGGATTTGTGGCGACGGGCAATGCCGATCTCAGCAGGTGGTTTGGAGTTGCCTTGGACCTGGGCTACGCGCGGAACGGGAACGCACTTAGTTCCAGCCACAGCGCAGACCTGTTCACGTACATGGCCGGGCCGGTGTTCTATCCGGTGCGCAGGCGGCACATGAACGTGTACATTCACGAGTTATTCGGCGGGGCGCGGGAGACCGGGATAACCTACCAGAGCAATGGAGAGCTGCTGTACGGCTATGCGAACAAATTCGCGTGGGCCGTAGGGGGTGGCGTGCAGTACCGGCTGTTGCGATCGTTTTCGGTGCGCGCGGGAGCCGATTATGTGCACAGCACGTTTTATAACCCGAACCTAGCGCTGCAGTACCAATCCAATATCCACCCATCGGTGAGCCTGATCTATACCTTCGGAACCAATCGGGAATAGCAACCCGGGTTTCTTCGCTGAGAGCGAGGCGTCGAGCGTTTGTGTGCGGGATTGACAACGCTTCCAAGGACGTGCGCCGAAATTGGAGAACAATCCGTTAGTAACTACCTGTATATCGAGCCGGTCGAATCCGTATGTCCACCCCGTATGATGGTTCTAATGTTGGGTGGATGCCGCCCTGGAGAGCAAGGGCCACGTGCCGCAGCAGGAAACCTGAGGGATGAGAACGATTCTGAAAATACTGGTGCTAGCGGGCCTGATCGCGCCAGCGGCCTACGCGCAGGGTCCCGTGTTTGCGGGCTTGGCGCCTGTTTTCGAAGCTGGAGGCGGCTATTCCTACATCAACACCAGTGTGCCGTCGCAAAACCGGATCGCGATGAACGGAGGTTTCCTGACCGGGAATGCAGACTTCACGCGACGGTTTGGCGTTGTGGCGGACTTTGGTTACGCCCGCAACCCCGATGTATACGCCGGGCACAGCGCGGACCTGCTGACCTACATGGTGGGGCCGGCGTACTATCCTTGGCGAATGCGCCGGCTCAGTGTGTACACGCGTCTGCTGCTGGGCGGGGCCAGGGAGACTGGAGTCAATTTGAAGAGTGACCGGCGCGTGGTGCTGGGATATGTGAACCGGTTTGCCTGGGCGTTTGGTGGCGGGGTACAGTACCATGTCACGCGCTCGGTGTCAGTGCGCCTAGGCGCAGATTACCTGCGCACGTCGTTCTTCACGCCGGAGGTCACCGTGGCCGGGCAATCGGGGCTGCGCTCGACCGCCAGTGTGATCTACACGTTCGGCGGAGGCCACCGCTAGCGGTTAGTGCAGCAGGGGATGGTTGCGCGGGGATTCGAGAGAAAATTGTTGCTGAAATTGCGGTAGATCGGTAGTGTGCGGAAGGCAACGCGATGGACCATCCGCCTTCCACGCCTCTCACCAAAAATCAATGGCGCGGTTTCTTGGCCTCCTGGGGCGGCTGGGCGCTCGATGGTATGGATTCGTACATCTTCGCGCTGGTATTGGTGCCGGCGTTGAAGGAACTTCTGCCGAGATCGGGATTGCGCGGCGACGTGGCGGGAGTGGGCTACTACGGAGGATTGCTGTTCGCGCTGTTCCTGGTGGGTTGGGGTTGTGCATTCGTCTGGGGTCCCATCGCGGATAAGTTTGGGCGGGTGCGCACGCTGATGCTAACGATTCTGTGGTACTCGCTATTCACGTTTCTTTGCTGCGTGAGCACGCGAGTGTGGCAACTTGCGGTATTCCGGTTCCTGGCCGGCATCGGGATTGGCGGGGAATGGGCCATGGGCGGAACATTTGTGGCCGAGGAGTGGCCTGAAGACCGCCGAACGACGGCGGCAGGATGGATGCATACGGGGTATTACGTAGGTTTTTTCCTGGCAGCGCTGGCGAACTATCTGGTGGGCGCGCGATATGGATGGCGGGCCATGTTCGCACTCGGAGGCTTACCGGCGTTGTTGGTGAGCTTCATCCGTTACGGTGTGAAAGAACCACAACGATGGGAAAGCAAGGCGGCCGGTGTACAGAGCTGGTCAATCGTGCGGCCATTGGCAGTGCTGTTTAGCGGCGACTTGCGGAAACGCACGCTGTTGAATTGCGCGTATGTGTTGGTGTCGATCATTGGATTGTGGGCTGGGTCGGTGTATGTGCCGGCAGCAGTGACGGAAATTGCGGGGCGGGCAAACATGGCGCGAACCGAGGTGACGCACTTGGTGTCGCTCGGCACCATGATCCTCTCGATTGCGACCATCCTCGGATGCATTATGGCGCCGGCGATTGCCGAGCGCGCGGGACGACGCCTGACGCTGGCGCTGTATTTCACGCTGATGATGCTGTCCATCGCGGTGGGATTTGGGTACGTTTTCTACTTGCCGGCGAACGCGCTAACACTGTTTTTCGTGTGTTTGTTCTTTTTGGGATTAGGCGGAGCAAATTTTGCGATGTATACGCTATGGTTGCCGGAGCAGTATCCGACAGTGTGCCGCGGGAGCGCGTTTGCGTTCGCGACCTCGGTGGGAAGATTCTTCGGAGCCGGTTTTACGTTTTTGGTAGGCGCGGGAGTAGCGCATTTTCACACCATCGGCATACCCGTTGCGTTGACGTCGCTAGCGTTTGTGGTGGGATTGGCGTTGACGCCGTTTGGGCAAGAAACAAAGGGACAACCGCTGCCCGCGTAGCATGCCACTTCCTGTTCCAGGACTGGCGTCGGAATTGGACTGAGTCACCGAGCCCACGACTCCAGTCAAACCTATTCCGACCTTTCGCGGCGCTGCGGGCAGGACTAGGAAAGAAAAACCCCGCACGGGGCGAGCGTGCGGGGCAGCAGCGCTGCTTTTGTTTTCAGCCGAATAAAGCGGCGCTACATCAAGCTTCTTCTTCGACGAGGGCTTCGCCGTGAGCGGCCTTGTGGGCTGCGATGACCTTTTCGGCGAGTTCGTTGGGCACGTAATCGTAATGGGAGTATTCCATGGAATAGCTGGCGCGGCCTTGCGTCATTGAGGTTAAGTCCGTGGCGTACGAGAGCATCTCCGCGAGAGGCACCAGCGCTTTGACAATGACGTTGTGCCCGCGTGACTCGCTGCCTTCAATGCGGCCGCGGCGGGAACTCAGATCACCCATTAGATCGCCAGAGAACTGATCGGGGGCGTAGACCTCCACACGCATAACCGGTTCGAGTAGAGCCGGACGAGCCTGCTTCATGGCTTCCTTGTAGGCCAGCGAGCCGGCAATTTTGAAGGCGATATCGGAAGAATCGACATCGTGATATTTGCCGTCGTACAGCACCGCGCGGAAATCGGTCATCGGGTAGCCAGCTAGATGCCCGCGTGCCGCGGCATCCCGAATGCCCTTTTCCACGGAAGGAATCCAGTTCTTGGGGATAGAGCCGCCGAAGATATCGTCGACAAATTCGATGCCTTTGCCGCGTTCCAGTGGTTCGAACTTCACGCGGCAGACGCCGAACTGGCCGTGCCCGCCAGACTGCTTCTTGTGCTTGCCCTCGGCATCGGCTTTGCCGCGAATGGTTTCACGGTAAGGGACTTTCGGAGGCTTGAGCGTGAGGTTGACGTTGTAGCGCTTTTGCAGCTTGGCGACCACGACTTCGACGTGCTGCTGGCCGTTACCGGCGAGAAGAAATTCCTTAGTTTGCGGGTCGCGAGAAAAGCGCAGCGCCGGATCCTCTTCGAGAATTTTGTGAATGGCTATCCCGATCCGGTCTTCATCGGCGCGGGACTTGGGTTCGACCGCAAAAGTGATGGAAGGCTCCGGCAGGTTCGCGGGAGCATAAAAAATGGGAGAGTTTTTGTCGCCCAGAGTGTCGCCGGTGACGGTTTCTTTCAACTTGGCGATGGCCCCGACGTCGCCGGCGTGCAATTCCTGAATTTCGGTGAGCTGCTTGCCTTGCACCACCATGGTGTGCTGCAAGCGTTCGGCGACGCTGCGATTGAAATTTTGGACGGTGGCGTCGTTTTTCAGAATTCCGCTTTTCACTTTGAAATAGTTGATGCGGCCGGCGAACGGATCAGCAAGAGTTTTGAAGACGAACAGCGAAAGAGGCTGGGAATCGTCGTACTTGCGATCGATACGGTCGCCCTTGCCGCTGGGCTCTTTGTAGCCAACCTGGGCATGCTCGTCGGGATGAGGAAAGACGTCGGCGAGGAAGGTGAGCAGGCTGGAATTGCCGACATTGCGAGTCGACGAGATCATCAACACCGGAACAATTTTTTCGGTGACAATGGCTTTGCGAACCGCGGGGATGAGGTCGTGTATCGGGATGGTGCCCTCGCGGAAAAACTCTTCCATCATTTCGTCGTCGCCTTCGGCAATCATCTCCACAAGCTTCTCGTGCGCTTGCTCAGCGTCGTCTTTCAGGGCATCAGGGATGTTCTCGATAGTGCCCTTGCCGTCGCCATCCGGCGTGTAAATATGCGCCTTCATGGAAACCAAATCGATCACGCCGCGAAACCCTTTTTCGCTGCCGATGGGCATCTGCAAGGCCACGACATGACGGCCAAAAAGGTCGGTGAGAGACTCCATGGAGCGTTCGAAGCTGGAAAGCTCGCGATCCATCCAGGTGAGCACAAACGCCCGGGGAATATCGTATTCGGCGCAATAATCCCAGACTTTTTCGGTGGTGACTTGAGCGCCGACGTGAGCGTCGACTACGATCAGAGCGGCATCGGCGGCGACCAGCGACGCTTTTGTTTCGGTGATGAAGGTGGAATAGCCAGGCAGGTCGAGAAAGTTGATTTTTACGTTGTTGCCGGAACACAAGGTGCACGGCCATTCGGCGTGGGCCACGCCGGTCTGGATGGAAATCTTGCGGGCGATTTCTTCCTCGTCCCAATCAGTAGTGGTATTGCCCTCCGCAACCTTACCGAAGCGCGGGGTAGCGCCGGCGGTGAACAATAACGACGACACCAGTTGCGTTTTGCCGGTGCCGCCGTGACCTACAATGCCGACGTTTCGAATGTCCTTGGTGGGATAAATTTTCATGACAGACCTCCGTGAGGGGTGGCTACAAGGTCACCCGGCGACGGTCCGCCGAAAAAATTAGGCGCGGGCCCGCGCCTGGCGAAGTTGCGGATTTTTGAAGGAGAGCGCGGCCCTACCCCGGGTCCCTAGAAGCGGGGCGAAGGAGCATCGGAAAATCCCTGGTCCGCTCTTCTTAACGAGCCGATGCTAACACAGGGGCGAGTGAGCGGCAATGACAGGCTGGGTTCTTGTCGTTAGCACACGATATGTCCGGTTGAATTAGCACACGAAATGTCCGCTTTCCGCGGGCCGCTAAGGTAAGCAGGCTGGGTTCAGCGAGTGCCCAACGGTTTCAGAAGTGCGTGGAGATTCAAAGTGCTGGAATCGAGGACACCGACAACCTCCGCATAATCGAGGAATCCCCGTGATGTGACCAGAACTTTGTGTGGCCCCACGGAAAGCCGCAGCGCGGCCGGCGAAGTGCCGACAAATACGCCATCCGCGAAAATCTTGGCAGCATCGATGTCGCAGGTAATCGTGAGGGTACCGAACCCGGCTGAAGAAGGGGCGGGTGGAGTGGATGGTACAGCAGGAGCTGAGGAGTTTGGAGGAACGCTGGCCGGAGGATTGCCCACTTGCTCGATTCCCGAGGGTCGCTCATCGCCGCGCATCCTCAGTTTGTTGTCGGCCTGTTTCGGCGAGGGAGCAAGGGCGGGATAGAAACGGCTCAACACCTTCAAAAGATCGCCGGCGCTGAGCGCGAAGCCAATGCCGGTGACATTTTTCTTGACGAGTTTCAGCGTATTCAGACCGATAACTTCGCCGCGGGTGTTGACCAAGGGACCGCCGGAATTGCCAGGATTGATGGGAGCGTCGGTCTGGATCCAAGTGCCGGGTCCTGCGGGCGGAAATTCGCCGACGGCGCTGACAATTCCTTTGGTGACGCTGAAGAGCATGGCATCGCCGGGATTGCCGATGACCAGCACCGATTCGCCCTGCTGTACGGACGAAGGACCGGCGAGCGAGAGATAGGGGAACACAAAGTCCGCGGAAGGCGAAGCCGCTTTGACCAGAGCTAGATCAAGATCGGGGTCGATGAAAACGACTTTGGCCGGCAACTGTGCGCCACTTGGCAGGACTGCGAGTAGTTCGGAGTCGCCGCGAGCGACATGGGCATTCGTGGCGATGATTCCTGTTTCCGTTACGAAAAAGCCCGATCCGGAACTGTTCAGAGACTTCAGGCAAACGACAGCCGGTTTAGTGCGGCGCACGAGTTCTTCCAACGAAAGCTCAGGGCGAAACTCGGCGGGCACGACTGCGCTTTTAGCAGAGACGGAGCCGGTGAAAGTGGAGCGACGGTTTCAAGGTCGACGTGAAAGTGGTCGGTCTTGAAGAGCCAGTATGCGCCGTGATGCCGGCCATGAAGATCGATCCACTCCATGGGACCTTCGGTCAGCGCGATTTCATGAGTGACGAAGCCCACCAGGGAGATACGCGCAACCATGGGATGCTCAAGGCGGTGACCAAGCGCGGTTTTGCTGCGATGAAAATAGCCTCCGGGAAAGTTCCGCTCGAAAGGAGTTGTGCCTGCGGGAACGCCGTCGAGTTCGACAGTGGCACCCGGCGGATTACTGGTGATCTTCAGGGACTGTGCGGAAGAGAAACGCGGGAGGGCAAGAGAGAAGGAGAATGAGTCCACAGGGCAGGCCCAAAAGGGAGCGACGCGGAGAGGGGCAACGCATGCAAGCCTCCCGAGTCTTAGTATAATACAATTAATAAACAAGAGAGTAACTACAACTGCCTTGTTTTTTGTGTATACCCGGAACACTGCAGAACCGGCAGGCGCGGGTATTTGAGGAAGCTTGGGTTGGATTGGGAGAGCTGACAAAGAATGAACTGGGAACCGCGAGAAGACTCGATGCGACGCGCGTGAACGCACTCAGCGCAAAGTCCCGGCGGAGCGGACGGATGTTGAGAGGAAACATCGACAGACATGCGGTCTAGGGACGATCAATTCGGCTTGGCCGAATCCCCGGCAGGAGGTGCCGAGCCGGCCGCAGGAGCAGGAGGATTGGGCTTGCCAAAGCGCGCATCGTCAATGGGGATGTTCACTTCGATTTGTTGCGCGACGATCCTCTGGGTCTGATCGGTGCCGGGAGCATCTGACTCGATCAGGAAAGGATACTTGAGGCCGTTCACTTCCCGAAAATCATGAAAAAAGGATTCCCAAGGAACGTCTTTTTGGTTGATCTTGCGGTTGCCTTCCCATTTTAGTAACAAAGCGCTGGAAGCGTCGAAATAGAAGAAGCTGACGTCGCCATTCTTGCTGGTGAGTTTGAGCTTGTAAGCGGGTTTACCGGCGATTTCGTGCTGATCCAGAAACTCGACTTTATTGCCTTTGTCTTTGTAATCGACAAAAGGACCATCGAAATCGGCCTCATCAAAGATATTGCGTAGATCGAAATCGTTCATGGGCTGAACCGAAGGATTGGGAGTAAATGGGTTGTAAATCCAACCCGCGTCCTTACCGTCGTAAACGCGAATGAGCGTCTGGCCATTCAGGGTGATTTCCATGTGCATTTTCAACGGACGCTTGCGCTCGACAAGAAAAGGACCTTCAGCATCCGGGCCAAATGAAATAGTCCCGGTGACGCGTTCGGTGTGGACAGACTTGATTTTATCCAGACCACCGCGGGCGGCAATGTAATTGGAAATAACCTGTTCCACGGATTGGCCGGAGAGTGGAATCACGAGTAACAGAAAGGCGCCGACGAGAAGTAGGAGTCTTCGAAACATAAGCACATGTTAGAGAGAGAAGAGAGCAGGGTCAACCACGAGGCCAGCGAGCAGGTTGACGGCAATGGGCCGGTTGGAGAATAGGAACACCAAGGAAGCCTTGTGACGGGCGTCACAATGTTTGCCTGGGCTCAGTGAGATATTCCAATTAACTACGGATAGAGGATTCCAGAAAGCTCACCGCGAATCTATCCCAACAGAAAGGAGTTTTCATGTTGAAAAAGAGCATGATGCTGCTGGGTGTGCTAGTGGTGGCCACAGGGGTATGCCTGGCACAGAATCAGACGGAGCAAAAACCGGTAGTGAAAGAGACCACCATCAAACCGACCAGTGCGACGTCCGGCAAAGAGATGTTCACCCAATACTGTGCCCCGTGCCATGGAGTCGATGGCAAGGGAAATGGTCCGGCGGGAGGGGCGATGAAGGCGCAGCCCACCGACTTGACCCAACTGGCGCGTAAACATGAAGGAAAGTATCCGGCCAACCACGTCGCCAGCGTATTGAAGTTCGGAGATGGAGGAACAACGGCGCATGGCTCGGCGGAGATGCCGGTGTGGGGTCCACTGTTTCACTCGTTGGACAAGTTCCATGACACGCTGGTGCAGCAACGGATCAGCAACATCGTCAACTACATCGAGACGCTGCAGGTGAAATAGCGTAGAACGTGACCCGCGGCTCGTGACCCGTGTCCCGCGATTGGAAGGGTGGGGATTTACCTTTGCTTCTGCACTAATAAGCTCGCCGCGAGGTGATTTTCACAGCCTCCACAGGCATGTGGAAAGGCACCTAAAAAAGTGTTTTGAAGGACTTGACATCTCGGGTGTTTATAGTAAGATTGCAAATGGCCCAGAGCATGCCGAAAGCTACTGGACCGTGCAGGGGATTTCACAGTCGGGTCTGAAGTAATCCAAGGAACAGATCCTATAGTGAGGCGCCTTATTAGCACAGGGTAGAAACGTTGAGCATCGCGCAAAATCACTCGAAATGAGTGATTGTGCCCGGCGCTCGGCGCCGGGTTTCGTATTTTATGGGCACTTTTTGCGGGAAACCGCGGGGGTGTTCAGGTCCTCCGGAAAGGGGGACGTCTCAACGTGAGTTGAGGCCCCTGAGGGAATCAGGGAAAAGGTTCTTTGACAACAGTAAGGCTGGCAAGTTCACGCCGATAACTCCGGGCCGATTACGGTCTGCCGGGAGAAGTGATGGTGTGGATTATTACAAGTTCTGCTCGAGTATGTTGAGCAGTGCTGTGGATTTACAAGGCGAACTCACGAAAGCGGAGGTTCGAGTGTGAAAACCCGGGCCGCTGTTCGGAAACTGCGGAGTCGAAAGCCTGGTGTTGCGGAAACGCGATGTCAGGAAATAGGGAGCTGCAGGCACGAGGCGTTGTGACAGGGAAAGCTGCGGAATAGCCACCGCGGCGAGTCATGAGTTGCGAAAGCAGCTTGGACACTCTGGGAGACGACGTATTGAGTGAGTTTTATGATTAAGCTACTAAGGGCGTACGGTGGATGCCTTGGCGCTAGAAGGCGATGAAGGACGTGGCAAGCTGCGAAAAGCCTCGGGGAGCCGCAAGCAGGCTTTGATCCGGGGATATCCGAATGGGGAAACCCTGCGGGATGAACTCCCGCAACAGCCGGCTGAATACATAGGCTGGTATGAGCTAACTCAGGGAAGTGAACCATCTCAGTACCTGAAGGAAAATAAATCACAGAGATTCCGAAAGTAGCGGCGAGCGAAATCGGAAGAGCCCAAACCCACGTGTTTACACGTGGGGGTTGTAGGACCGCATGAGTAGAGTTACCAATCTGGACGATAGGCGAAGCTGCTGGAAAACGGCACCAAAGAGTGTGACAGTCACGTAGCCAAAATCGGACCAGACTCGAAGCGGTATCCTGAGTACCACGGGACACGTGAAATCCCGTGGGAAACTGGGGAGACCACTCTCCAAGGCTAAATACTCTCTAGCGACCGATAGTGAACCAGTACCGTGAGGGAAAGGCGAAAAGCACCCCTGCGAGGGGAGTGAAAAAGAACCTGAAACCGTATGCTTACAAGCAGTCGGAGGGCCATGCATGGACTTCGGTCCATGAAAGCCTGACGGCGTGCCTCTTGCTTAATGAGCCGGCTAGTTATTCTTACGTGCAAGGTTAAGCGCAAGCGAGCCGTAGCGAAAGCGAGTCCGAACAGGGCGACAAGTACGTAGGAATAGACGCGAAGCGGGATGATCTACCCTTGGCCAGGCTGAAGGCCGCTTAACCGCGGCTGGAGGGCCGAACTGGTGTGAGTTGAAAATCGCTCGGATGAGCTGAGGGTAGGGGTGAAAGGCTAATCAAATTCCGTGATAGCTCGTTCTCCCCGAAATGTCTTTAGGGACAGCCTTGCATGAATTGCCACGGTGGTAGAGCACTGAATGGACTAGGGACCAACTCAGGTTACCGAATCCAATCAAACTACGAATGCCGTGGACAACT
>DASPVD010000030.1:0-26580 GCA_035622555.1 Candidatus Eremiobacteraceae bacterium
TATCGACCCCGCCTCGCGATGGATCAAGCGTCTGGGCCAGGAGTTGGCTGGCCTGCAGATTGGCAATGGCGGACCGATTCTGCTGGTTCAAGTCGAGAACGAGTACGGTTCGTTTGGCGACGATCACGCGTACATGCAGGATATTCGACGCATGCTGATCGAAGCGGGATTCACGAAATCGGTTCTCTATACCGCGGATGGAGCGGACGAAGTGCCGGCGGGATCATTGCCTGATCTGCCCGTTGGAATCAATTTTGGCGGCGGAGATCGAGGAGCGGCGGAGGCAGAATTCGCGAAACTCAAGAAACTGCGGCCCGGCGGACCCTTCCTGAACAGCGAATTTTGGGATGGCTGGTTCGATCATTGGGGCGGCAAGCATGGCGTCACCAATGCTGCCAACGAAGCAGCCAATCTGGACTGGATGTTGCGGCAAGGCTATTCCGTGAGCCTGTACATGTTTCATGGCGGAACCAGCTTCGGTTGGATGAATGGCGCCAACAGCGATGGAAAGAACTACGAGCCCGATGTAACGAGTTACGATTACGATGCTCCGTTGGACGAAAGCGGGCGGCCTACGCCGAAATTCCTAGCGTTTCGCGACGTGATCGCCAAAGCTACCGGCACGACTCCGCCGCCCGCACCCGCGGTTGCGCCGCCGACAAAAATTCCGGAATTCCACCTCGACGAAGCGATCTCCTTGTGGGACGTGCTGCCGTCTCCAACCCATGCCGAACCAGTTCTCAGCATGGAAGATTTGGACCAGGCCTACGGCTACATTTTGTACCGCAAGCAACTGGCAGGACCTGCGGAAGGCGATCTGGTGCTCGAGGAGCTCCACGATTATGCGCAGGTCTTTCTCGATGGCAAACTCACAGGGACACTGGATCGTCGGCTCGCGCAAAACCACCTGGGCTTGAAAATACCGCCTGGCGGTGCGCGTCTGGATGTGCTGGTGGAAAACACGGGGCGCGTCAACTTCAGTGTGGTTCTTCGCGGCGAGCGCAAAGGGATTACCAAGCAGGTGACTTTCGCGGGGAAACCCTTGCTCGGTTGGGATATCTACGCGCTCGGGATGAACGATCCCGCGAAATTTGCCTACACCCACAGCCCATGTTCCGGACCGTGCTTCTACCGGGGTCATTTTGACGTGGATGCGTCTGCCGACACATTCCTGGATACCAGCGCATTTGTTAGAGGAGCAGTGTGGCTCAATGACCACCCGCTGGGCCGGGTTTGGAACATTGGCCCCCAGAAAACGCTCTACGTTCCGGGCCCTTGGCTGCACAAAGGCAAAAATAAGGTGATCGTGTTCGACCTGCAGGGACAAAATGGGCGCACACTCGTCGGCCGGGACCGGCCCATCCTCGATGGCAGCCAGGCGCAGTGATTCGGCTTGCATCACGTGCAATGCACAAGGTTGGTCACACGCGATTACCCTAAGCGCAGAGCGTTAAGCAATTTTTAACAAAGGCGCATTGGCCGATGGAGTGTGTGATGCGCGCACTTGAGCGCTGAAGTTCTTGGTGGGAGAGTCGGTGTCGACCATTGTCCCCGGGGGCGCGCGTCCGTGGGGCTTTCCAAGTCAGACCTTGTCCAATCCGAGCTTGCCAAGATTCCTGTGAAAGAGCTCGCCTCCGTTACTCCGAGGAACGAGGTTGTTTGCCCGATCGCGCAAACCGGAGCGGTGAGTCATTTGGAAAGGCGTTTCCGCAATCCTAGGTGAAGTCCTCCAGTGGGCGGGACAGGAGCGAACAGGAGGTATCGGAGATGCGAATCGAGAGGCGGATTTTGGCAATTTCAGGCTTGTTCCTGAGCCTGGTGATGATCAGCGCGTGCCCGGCGCCGGCACAGACACCGCAAAAGACCGTCCATTCACCCGACGGGTGGGTTGTGAGGTACGGCGTGGTGGATGGGGTGACCACTCAGCCGGCCGCGATGGTATCGGTACTCCGTTCGGTGGCCAAAAGCTCGGGAGAGTCCCCTAAGGTTGGCCAGCCTTTCCGGTACAAGGGGACCAATACGGTCGGCGTCTTCTACGTCGTGAGAGACCATTCGGCCGGAAACGTCCCGTTTATCGGTCTGATTCTCTCGGATTTTAACGACAAGAAGCAGGTTGAAACCGCACTGATGTATGACACTGCGGCGCGCTTCCCCAGTACCTTGAAACCCATGATGGAGACGGTGTTCAAGGAATGGCGGCCGGGTGGCGTGAAGTCCGTCGCGAACGCCAGGTCGGGAGAAGCGGCCTCCCCCGCTGGCGCCTCGGCTTCGACCGGCAAAGTTCCGGGCGGCCTGCTTCCCATGCACCCGGTCACACTTCCGGATAACACCGCCTACGCAAAGGTTCCCGACGGCTGGCAGGTGGCACCCAAGTCCGGCGGCGGGACGTTCCAGATCATTGGCCCTCATCAGGAGTTCATTTTGCTCAACGGGGCGCTGCAGGCCCAGGATCCCAGGTCGATGAGCTACCAGAATATGATGAGAATGCACATCCAGATGCCGCCGAATAAAGTCGTAATGCCGTACAACGTGGACCTGGGCCAAGCGTTTCCGCATCTGTACCTGTTTGCGGCTCGCCTCCTTAGCTGGAACCCCAGCGATCTCAAGATCGATCACACCGAGATGATTCCCACTCCCGAGGCAGAGCGTTGCGTGCAGGGCCAGGGCCATGTCAACAACTTCGGCAATGGCCCGATGGAGCTGACGGCCATCTTTTGCCCACAGGCGCCCAGCAGCCCGCAGACCGGCATTTACATCATCTACGTTTATTTCTCACTGGTTCCCAATTCCGTTGCCGATCAGGAGCGCCTCACCGCCTCCGCGGTCATGGCCAGTTTCAGCTGGAACAAGGCCATGGTGCAGCAAATGGCCGACCAGATGTCCGCTCCGGTTATCGCGCGGATGCAGGGCATCTATCAGGATCATATGCACGCGTTACAGCAGTTTACTCAGAGTCAAATCGACCGTACTCATCAGATCGGTCAACAGGTAACCAACCGGATTGCCGAGTCGGATCGCCAGCAGGCCATACGGAATCAGGATTTCGAGCAGCACGAAGAAGACATTGGCCGCTACGGCCAGGGCTTTAGCAACTACATCCTCGACCAGAATGTCATTCAGTACAGCGACTACCACGGGAACGTGTACCACGAAACGGTGCCGAACAGCATTGCGTACAACCTGGTGCAGCAGCATCCCGACAAGGTCGAAATTGTGGACACGCCCAACTACATACCGGGAATCGACTTTACGAAATAGCGGCAGGAGAGGCCGGGCAACGAGTGGCTAAGTGAAGGCGGCGAGCCTGCGGGTCGGTGTGTCATCCTCGTTTGGCTCGTGCAGGTGGCTAAGCGCGGTTGCCGCCCTTGGCGGGCAATGTTACGATTTTGAGTTCCCATGACACCCACTGGCCTTAACCGACCACGGATTGGAATCCCCTGGCGGACATCGCAGGAGGAAGTGGCCGGCAACCTTCCCAAAATCCAGAATTATGTCGATTCCGTCGCTCAAGCCAAAGCGGAACCGGTGCTGCTCTCTCTGGCGCGCCCGGAGGCGCTGGATTTCGGCTCGCTTGACGGCTTCGTGCTGCCAGGCAGTCCAGCAGACGTGAATCCGTCCGAATATGGCGCTACGAACCGGGGAAAGTCCGCACCCCCGGATCTGCCTCGCGAGGAGACCGATCGCGCCATCCTGGGATATGCGTTTGCCGAGCAAAAACCGGTCCTGGCCATCTGTTATGGTAGCCAGTTGCTGAACGTGTATTTGGGTGGAACGTTGATTCAGGACGTGTGGACCGAAACCGGCACGAACATCCCGCATCGTAGGAAGGACATTCAGCCAGAGCCGTCCGAAGATCCGCTCCACGATGTGCGGTTCACTCCGGAAAGCCAGTTGGCCAGGCTGGCCGGTTCGACGCAGGCGGTGGTGAACAGTTCGCATCATCAATCCATCGCTATGCCCGGGCGGCAGTTGCGCATTACCGGCCAGGCCAATGATGGCATTGTGGAAGCGGTGGAGTGGACCGGCGACGCCAACTGGGTGATTGGCGTTCAGTGGCATCCCGAGCGCATGCGCGGTGACACTTTGGCCGCCCGGTTGTTTTCGGAGCTGGTTGCCGCCGCGCGGGGCGTGCGCAAGGTCCCTACCTTGGAATCATAGTCCGGGTTCAACTGCGTTTGACTTGCGTGACAATCCAAAAGATGGGGGAAACATGATTTCACTGGCAGGAAAAGCTGCACTCATTACCGGAGGGTCCCGGGGAATCGGGGCGGCTGCGGTCAAACTGTTTGCCCAGGCCGGAGCGGACGTGATCTTCAGTTACAACTCCGCAAAGGATGCGGCGCGTCAAATTGAGCAGGAGGCCGCCAAACACGGCACTCGGGTGGAAGCGTTTAAATCCGATGCAGGCAAACACAAGGAAAACCGCAAACTGGTGGACCACTGCATCAAACGGCTGGGACGCTTGGATATTGTGGTGGCGAACGCCGGGGTCTGGAATCTGGAAGATTTGCCGATCGACAAAATGAGCGAAAAGCAGTGGGACGATATGATCCGCATCAATCTGAAAAGCGTATACTCGCTGATCCATTTCGCGGTGCCGCAGATGATCAAGCAAAGGTCCGGCAAGATCATTACCGTTAGCTCCACCGCCGGCCAGCGTGGAGAGTCGTTGCACACGCATTACGGGGCATCCAAGGGTGCAATCATCAGTCTGACGAAGGGCCTGGCAACCGAATTGGCCGGTCACGGCATTTTGGTGAACAGCGTCGCCCCAGGGTGGGTAGCCACCGATATGTCTAATCCGGTGCTACAGACCAAAGCGGGGAAGAAGATGGCTGCCAGTGTGATCCCACTGGGCCGGGCCGCTACCGCTGAAGAGGTTGCGGGTCCCATCCTGTTTCTTGCTTCGGACCTGGCCAATTTCATTAGTGGGGAGATTCTGAACGTCAATGGAGGCTCGGTATTGTGCGGTTAAGTTTTCGCAAACTCAGCCTGCCGGTCCTGCTAGGACTTGTGGGCACGGTGTCCGGTGTACTGCTGGCGGGTACGCGCGCCCAGAATCCCGACACTATGGGCCTGGCGCAAAACGAAGCCAAGGCCAAGCAACTGCTGAAACAGTCCGTGGAGGCCATGGGTGGGGGACTGTATCGCGATCAAGCCGAAAGCGAGTGCGACGGCCGAGTCGCGCAGTTGGATCGCAACGGCACGGTGATGGGCTTTTCGTACATCAAAAGCTTTTGGCATTATCCGGACAAGAATCGCACCGAGTACATCATCCACAGCACCAAGGGCGGCTATTTCGGGATACTGATTGGGGATTTTCCGCTGCCGGTAAAAGGCGGGGAATTCATCCAATTATTCAATGGCGACAGCGGCTGGACCATGGACAAAGACGGAGTGAGCGACGCCGACGCCACGGTGGTGTCGGAATTCCAAAATGCCCTGAAACGCCAGGTACGGAATCTGCTGCTGCACCGGGCCTCCGAGGACGGCGTCTTTCTTCATTATGCGGGAATCGGGGTAGCCGATATGCGCGAGGTGGAATGGGTGGATTTTAGCGATGAAAACGATCGTGTGGTTCGTGTGGCCTTGGACCGCCTCACCCATTTTCCCTTGCGCACCGACGCCATTACTCCGAATCAAGAGATGCGCGACAAAGACGAAGACGTGACCATTTATTCCAACTATCGCGAGCAGCAGGGCGTGCAAACGGCCATGCAAATCACTCGGGAACACAATGGCCTGCGCACCCATCAGACCTTCTTCACCTCTTGCACCAATGCTCCCAGCCTGCCGCCGGATTTTTTCACCGAAGAGTCTTTGCAGAAACGCTTCAAACAGAGTGGCGGCAAGGTGAAGAAATAGAAATAGCCAACCCGCAGGGTTTATTTTTCTGTTAACTCCACAGCTATTACTAAGTGCTAAAGCCTATCTAAGGGACGGAAAGCCTGATAGCTTAATAGGCCACTGAAGGGAGCCGTGTCCCAGGTCGGTGACCAGCGATTCATGAGGGGGAAAGGTCTGGACGTGCGCGCTTCTGTGCAGCGGCACACGGGCTTCAGTCTGACGGAACTCGTCGTTGCGCTCGCGGTAGCCATGATCCTGATGGCCGTAGGGTTGCCCGCATTCCTGCGAGCGTACCATTCATACGAACTGTCGAGCGCGGCAGACCAGTTCGCGGATATTGTGCGGCTGACGCGGTATGAGGCAATTCGATTGAACAAGAAGGTGCCGTGCGTGATGCAGCTCTCCGCGACATACCCGGGAATGACCGCCCTGTGGGCGGATTCGAATGGAAACGGCATTTTGGATCCGGGCGAAAAGATGGTGCTGCTTGGCAAATCCGGCGATTTGATGGATAGCGGTGCGGTTCCGAACACGCCCGCGCTGATCGCCAGCGCGGTGAATTCCGTCGCCACCACCGCGCCGCCACCGACGGGATCGATATGGTTCGACGCGCGAGGGTCTCTGACCGCACCGACCAACGTCAATGTCAATGTCTTTTATCTGGCCAGCCCCATTGCGCCTGAGGCAGGATATCGTGCAGTGTTGCTTATGCCCGCGGGTTCCATCCAGATTTGGACCGCGGACGTAAACGGGAATTGGCAGCAATTGCGATAACGAGAGAACGGACAGTGAGTCTGAACGGCAAATTCGGTTCGCGGAACGCTCACCAGCGGGGCTTCACGCTGTTGGAAATGATCATGGCCACCGCCATCGTTATCGTTGGGCTGGTTGCCGTGGCGCAGTTGGTGCCCTCTTCGGTCATGCTGAGTTCCAACAATCGAAATGACGGGACTGCTTTGGTCTTTGCTCAGCGGGTAATGGAAGCGATGCGGGAACAGCCGCTCAGCGCGACTTCATTCAGCGATCCATTGGGTGTGGTGTGCCCGTTAGGCTTGCTGTGCCAGTTGGGCGATCCGACGCGGCCCAGGACGGTTGTGGGGAATGCAGTGGTGGTCTTCCAGAATTCACCGGTGATCGACTTCACCGCAACGGCAGTGCCCAGCTACAGCTTTACGTACACCGACCCGAATGATCCCGCGGGAAGCGTAACCGACGTTCGTTGGGCGGTCATCATGAATACGAATGCGGCGCAGGCGCCCATTTCCCGCCGAATTATTCTGGGTGTTTTTCGGCGCGGCATGAGTTCGCCGTCCTTCCCGGTCACTCTGGATGTCATCGTAGAAAAGTAGAAAGCAGAAATGGACCGGTCAGCGGCAAAATCGGCAGGCTTCACCATTCTAGAGTTAGTGCTGGCCATGGCCATTTTCTTAGTGGTCTGCGCGGCCATGTTTGGGTTACTGCAAGTCAGCCAGCAACGTTACAGCAGCGAATCGCAATTGTCGGGATCCTTTCAGGAAGCGCGCCTGGGCATCGACCAGATCGTTCGCGACGTCAACGTTTCCGGTTACCCGCCCGTCGGCATGTTTTCGAATCCTTCCTCTGCCGCCAGCTACGCGCTGAGTCCGTTTGCCTGGGATCCCGGGTATACGTCCAATAGCCCGTGCCAGGTCGGAACAACCTGCGGTTCTCCCAATCAGTTCGATTTAATCGTAGAAACCGATTTTGGCAATGGCGTGAGCTGGGTCCGCTATCAACTGATCGGCACGACTCTATATAGAACGGTTGTACCCAAGAGTGTCGGTGCTGATCCTGTCGCGGCCACTTCTTCGCCCTCGGCCATGACCCCGTTCGTCGAAAACGTAATGAACAACGTGTCCGAACCACTGCTTGGCCAAATTAAGGCGCAGTACCCGGCGATGTTTCCGACCGGCCCCGTGCCGCTGTTTCAATACACGTGCAGCACTCCGTCCGGCCCGCAACCCTGCGGCAATGCCGCCGCGGCGAATCACAATTCCCCTAAAGATATTAGCGATGTGGATGTAACTCTGGTGGTCAAGACTCCCTACAGAGACATGCAGACCCAGTCTCTGCGGCTGATGGAATTGACCGCCCGGGGGCATCGGTCCAACCCGGCGAGTTGAAGGATCGCGATGCGATGAACAGGAAACGAACGGCGCGAATACCCAAGCAGTCTCACGAATCGGGCGCCGCTATGCTCATCGCCATTTTCGCGCTGATGCTGGTCAGTGCGATCGCCATCGCTTTAGTCGTGTCGTCCGGAACGGATAGTTCGCTGGCAGGGAATTACCGCACCGCCGCCAGCGCGTACTATGGGGCCAGGGCCGGTCTGGAAGAAGCACGCGGCCGCTTGCTGTGGAAGAATCGCGATTACATCAATATTGCCAACGCTTACCCGAACCTGATGTCCGCCGCGGGTGTGCCAACCTGGGGACTAACGCAAGTTCTTTACATCCTGAATCCGGCTCCCGGCGAAAGCGTCGATCCTACCGGTACGAATCCAGCAAATTATCCCGACACCGAATATGGTCAGGAGTTCCCATGGGGGTTGGGCGGCGCTGCCATACAAACATCGCTGCAATCGGTTTCTCCGTTGGGCACCTTGCCGGGACCGAGTTACAAGTGGGTCAGGATCAACGCGGTCACGGAGCAAGCACTGAACCTGGACGTGAACGGCGACGGTGTGCTGGATCGTGTGGCTCCTTTAGCCTATGACCCTGCCAATTTGAATTCGTCAAACCAACCAGCCCCCAGCCTGATCGTTCCAGGGGTTCCGGCTTCGCCCACCGCCGTGCAAGCTTTGGAGATTACCGCGCTGGCGGTGGCGCCGAATGGCGGGCATCGTTTGCTGCAGTACGTGGTCGCACCGCTCATTATTTCACCGGATAGGCTCGATCAGAATTTCCCGGCGGCGCTGACTCTCGATGGCAACAGCGTCGGTTTCCAGACACCAGGTACCTCGAGTTACCTAATTAATGGGCTGAATGGCGCGTGCCCTTCGGCGCCTCCGGCTGCTCCAGTGCCCGTGCCGGCCATCGGCTACATCAATCCCGGCGACTACGCTGCGATTTCCGCGGAAGTCGCCCCCGACATCGCGAATTATCCGGGCGCGCCGGTTTCCACGTCGCCAACGTGCACGGCAACGACGCCCAGCCTGACCAATCTGAATCTGGGGGCTAATCCAATTTTGCGGCAGAGCTGGCTTACTCCCGCAGCCCTGGACTCAGTCATGCAGGACATTCAGAACAGCGCTGACGTGGTCATCAACGGTCCGGCAACCAGCGCTCAAATCGTGAGTCAAGCGCCGGCGATGTCCCCGAGTAACCCCATGACTGTTGTGGTCAACGGAAACTTGCGTCTGAATGGCCGCGGGTTTATGGGTTACGGATTGCTGCTGGTCACCGGAGCCTTAAGTTATGATCCCGATGCGACTTGGAACGGGGTGGTGCTGGTGGTCGGCCAAGGCGTGTTTGTTTCAAGTGGAAGCGGCTCCGGCGGCATCACCGGCGCTGTATTCGTTGCGCAGACTCGTGATGCCGCGGGAAATTTGTTAGCGAGCATGGGCCCATCTTGTTTTGGAAGTGTATCCGGTTGTGGAACGCTCGGCTCAGGCCATGGCCACGGCTTTGGCAGCGGTTACGGAAGCAACCCCGGGTACGGCATCAATTACAGTAGTTCCGCAGTGGGCAGCGCGCAGGGCCCGGTCAGCTACAAGGTGCTGTCCTTCCGAGAAATCCCTCTAGCCAATTAGAATGGCGATGTTGCGGGCCTCGCCATGACCCAATAGCGAGGTCGCGCTATACTTGAAAGATGCGAAATGCGGCCGGAGATGCGCCGTTGCACGGCACCACGGTGTTGTGCGTGCGCAAAGAAAGCAAAGTGGTGCTGATTGCCGATGGTCAGGTCACCATGGGCGATCACGTTCTGAAGCACACCGCGCGAAAAACCCGCAGGCTGTATAACGACAAGGTGCTGGCGGGATTCGCCGGATCGACCGCCGACGCGCTGTCGTTGTTCGAACGCTTCGAAGGCAAGCTCCAGGAGCATTCCGGGAATCTCCAGAAGGCCTCGGTCGAGTTGGCGAAAGAGTGGCGCAAAGACCGGGCGCTGCGCCATTTGGAGGCGCTGCTGATTGTCGCGGACGCCAAGGCCACTTTCGTTCTTTCCGGGAATGGCGACGTGATTGAACCGGACGACGGCTTTTGCGCCATCGGTTCCGGAGGGATGTACGCTCTTGCCGCAGCTCGCGCGCTGATGAAGCATTCCAAGTTAGTCACCAAGGAACTGGCGCTGGAAGCCATGCGCATTGCCAGCGAAATTTGTATCTACACCAACGCGAATTTCACGGTCGAGGAGATCTAACCGGCGTCGCGTGTAGCTTCACCCGCGCGCAAGGAATCAAAACGAAATGACCAGCAAGTCCGATAAAGAAATTACCGTTTTCCCTACTATCAACGGCAATGGCCGCCCCGAGGAGGAAGAACTGCTCCCGGCGCTGGATGAAATGACTCCGCGCGAAATCGTGAAGGAACTCGACAAGTACATCGTCGGGCAAGCTGCCGCCAAGCGAGCGGTGGCGGTGGCCTTGCGCAATCGCGTGCGCCGTCAAAAGCTACCGCCGGAAATCGCCGAGGATGTCCTGCCGAAAAACATTCTGATGATTGGTCCCACCGGGGTGGGCAAAACGGAAATCGCCCGGAGGCTGGCGCGCTTGGCGGGCTGCCCGTTCGTCAAGGTGGAAGCTTCCAAATACACGGAAGTGGGCTATGTCGGCCGCGACGTCGAATCCATGGTGCGGGATCTGGTGGAAACCGCCATCGACATGGTTCGCGAAGAGAAGCTCGATGAAGTGGCGGATCGCGCCGAAGAATCCGCCGAAGAGCGCATCCTGGATTTGCTTCTGCCCCCGCCGCCGGCGCCCCACGAAGGCACTCCGGAAGGTGAAGTGGCCGCCCAGCGGGAGCAAACCAAGCGCACCCGGGAAAAACTGCGGGCGCAACTGCGCGAAGGCAAACTCGACGAGCGCATCGTCGATCTGGAGGTTCGCGAGCGCTCCATGCCCTCCTTCGAGATCATTTCCAATCAGGGCATCGAGGAAATGGACGTCAACCTGAAAGACATGCTCAGCAACTTCAGCGGTCTGTTTGGCCAGCAGAAGAAGAAGCGGAAAATGTCGGTCTCCGACGCTTTCGAATACCTGATTCAGGAGGAAGAGAACAAGCTGCTGGACATGGAGCAAATCACCCGCGTGGCCGTGGAACGTGCCGAGCAGATGGGCATCATCTTCGTGGATGAAATCGACAAGGTAGCCGGGCGCGAGTCCGGCCATGGTCCGGACGTGTCCCGCGAAGGGGTGCAACGCGACATTTTGCCGATCATCGAAGGCACCACCGTCAACACGCGTTACGGCATGATTCGCACCGATCACATCCTGTTTGTGGCCGCCGGCGCCTTCCACGTCACCAAGCCCTCGGACTTGATCCCCGAGCTCCAAGGGCGTCTGCCCATCCGGGTGGAAATGCAATCGCTCAAGGAGGAAGATTTCGTGCGCATTCTCACTGAGCCTAAGAATGCGCTGATCAAGCAGTACATCGCGCTGTTGGACACCGAGGGTGTGAAGCTGACCTTTACCGAAGACGCGGTGCAGGCCATTGCGCGCTTCGCTACCAGTGTTAACGAGCAAACGGAAAACATCGGAGCGCGCCGGCTGCACACCATCCTCGAAAAGGTCCTCGATGAACTCTCTTTCGAGGCTCCGGATTTGAAGAAGAAAACCGTCAAGGTCGATGGGGCTTATGTCAACAAGCAACTCGCCGACATCGTGAAAAACCAGGATTTGAGCCGTTACATCCTATAGGAGCTTGCGGAATTGGTGCCTTGAGGGTCAGGTTGTGGCACAGGCATTTTTGCCGGTGCTGAGATTGCGGAACTTAGCCGACTTGCACAGCCAGGAATGGCTGTGCCAGAGGACTTTTTCGGTAAGCTGATAGGCGTCCACCGCGGACCATGACAATCAGACAAGTGGCGCAACCCAGCTCGCCAGTCTGGCTCGATTTCCCGCTTACCGTTGGTTTCCTGGTGGCGCTGTCGCTTGCTGCCTTTGGCTGTGGCGCTCCCGGTGAACCCACCCCGCCTTCTCCACCGATTCCCGTGGCCGTAAGCGATCTGACCGCTCACCAACTCGGCGATGCGGTGCTGCTGCATTTCAGTTTGCCTGCTAAATCTACTCTGGGGCTGCGGCTCGGTGAGGTCCCGACACTGGAGGTGTGGCGGGGCAGTGTGCGGGCCGACGGCACGCCTGATCCGCGATCCTTTCGACAGGTCGACACGGTTCCCAGCGCCATTCTCTCGAGTTATGCGCATGACGGCGAGGTTTCGTTTCCGGAACCGGTTCCGCCAGACGAACTCCGCGCGCGTGCAGGCGAAACTGCTCTGTTTCGGGTGCGCACTCGAGTCAGCGAAAGAAAAGCATCGGCAAATTCGAACGAAGTGGCCGTCCAGCTATATCCGGTGCCACAACCAATTGCGGACCTCACCGCGAAGGTAACAGAGAAATACATTCAATTGACGTGGACGGCTCCCACCAGCAGTTCCGCTGGCACACCCCTTCCGACCATACAGGAATACCACGTGTATCGCGGAGAATTGGACCCAGCTTCGACGGCTGCCGCGCAAAAGAACCTGCATGAGGCGACCTGGAAGACGCCGCTGCTGCAAATTGGGGAGGCCAAAGCGCCAGAGTACCAGGACTCCTCGTTCGACTTTGGAAAAACGTACGCCTATGTGGTGCGCACCGTGATTTCCGAGGGGGACGCATTGCTTGAATCCGCGGATTCCGATCCGGCTATCCTCACGCCAAAAGATATTTATCCGCCCGCTGCGCCGCAGGACCTGGTGGGCGCGGTTCTTCCCGGCTCCAATGCGGGCAGTTTTGTGGTGGACCTGTCCTGGGCGATAAATCTCGAAACCGACCTGGCCGGTTATCGCGTCTATCGAAGTGAGAGCGCAGAGTCGCGTGGCCAGTTACTCACGCCAGAACTCTTGCAAACTCCGTCGTTCCGTGATACGCAAGTGCTGCCAGAGCGTCGCTATTGGTATAGCGTCACGGCCGTCGACCGAGCCGGCAACGAAAGCGCTCCAAGTGCTGTAGCCCGCGTCGGGATACCGTAACTTTTTTGCAGATACTGGGTTTGAGGATGGGGGACCTGGTAAGGGAGTCCACCCATGCAGTTACTTTCGGAATTTCCAGGATTTCGTTGGTTTGCGTTCCTGAAGGATGCGTCGATCCGAACGGGTGTCTACACCGGATTTTGTCTGTCGGTGATTTTCGCCGCTTGGATTCTGATCGCGAATCGTGTTCCGGTTCTCGCTCCCGTAGCCATGGAGCGCAACATCATCGCGGCAGCCTCGCTGGCGTTGTTCGCGTGCGTCCCGCTGATTCGATTTTATCGTTCGCCCAATGAATTGTTGCTCTCCGGATTTCTGGGATGGTGTTTGCTCACCCTGACGTACCGCATTTTCTGCTTCAAATTCGGTTTGTTGGAAGAATATTACAGCGCCTTCCACGTGTTCGTGCTGGGCGCGGTGAGCTATTTGGTCTTTGCCACGGTGTCCTGGATTGGTACCATCATCTGGAGGGTTCACGCTACCAGCTCTCACTCACATCGCTGAGCGAGTTACCCACGCATGAAGTTTTGCCGGTTTTTGCCCTATTCCACGCCGGCGGGCCGCGCGCACCCGCCTGTGTATGGCCTGTTGGAACCCGATGCGTTGCGCCAAATCGTCGGCCTTCCCTGGGCTGGATGGGTGGAAGGACACACCATCTGGGATTTGCACAATGTCCAGCTGCTTGCTCCCTGTGAGCCCAGCAAGATTGTCTGCGTTGGGCGCAACTATGCCGCGCATGCCGCTGAGCTGGGCAATGAGATGCCCAAGGATCCGCTAATCTTTCTAAAGCCGCCTTCCTCGCTCATCGGCCCTGATCAGGCGATTGTGTTGCCAAGCGTCTCCAGCCGCGTCGAACATGAAGCGGAATTGGCGGTGGTGATCGGGAAACGCTGCTCGCAGCTTTCCGACGACGTCGACCCGCTCTCGTATGTCCTTGGGTATACCTGCCTGAACGACGTAACCGCGCGGGACTTGCAGAGGTCCGACGGGCAATTCACCCGCGCTAAAGGCTTCGACACCTTTTGTCCCATTGGGCCGCATATTGAAACGCAACTGCATCCCGGCGATGTGCTGGTGGAATGCCGCGTGAATGGGCATACCCGGCAGTCCGGCAGCACCGCGCTGATGGCGTACCCGGTGGCGTTGCTGGTCCGTTGGATTTCTCGAGTGATGACATTGTGGCCGGGCGACCTGATTGCTACCGGCACTCCTGCGGGCGTGGGTCCGCTGCTTCCCAATGATGTGGTGGAAGTGGCTGTTGGCGGGATTGGGGTATTGCGTAATGCAGTGCATGCCGGTGACTCCGGTGTCGCTCGCGCCGACACCTTCCGTTAGAATGCCTCCATGGGGTGACTGAAAGCGGTCGCGCGAGCTGCCGAATCGCAGTGCCGCGGCCGTTTCTGGTCCCAAATCAATTCACGTCTTCGTAAGGGGAACGGCAGTGAAAGAAGTGCTCGCCGATTGGAAGTTGCTTCTGGGTTTAGGCGCAGGGAGCATTTTGGCTCTTGGGTTGGTGGTATTCGCGTTCATGCGTCCTAACGTCGATCCGGAAGAGGCGGAACGAAAACGCCGGCTGCACCTGAATCTTATTGGCCGGATCGCCGAAGGCCAGGTGGTCGAACTGAATCAGGAGCCTCCTGCCCCTGCTCCGGCGCATCGCGGACTGCTACCCACGCGCTCGCGTCCAATGCCGGACATGCGCCCCCGATGCATGGTGTCCTATAGCTACTCTATTTCCGGAGTTACCTATCACACTGCGCAGGACGTTACCGGGCTGGAGAGTCAAGTGCGCTTCGAACGTCTGATGGCCGGGCAGCAGGCCAGCGTGAAATACGATCCCGCCAATCCCAGCGATTCCATTCTGGTGGCCGACGATTGGTCCGGGCTGCGCTAGCTGCACTAATTCCGCCGATGTTGTTTTCGTAAGCGCAACACCCGCACGTTGCGCACTTCAGCAGTCCTGTCCACGTCCCCACGATTCGCCGGCTATGAGTACGTGCCGCAATCTCTCCTTGATTCCGCTTTCGCCGCAACTGCGATATTCTTTGCCTGCGGCAAACGCGCGCACTGCTGCGCCCATGAGACACGTTCTGTTATCCATTCTGACCGCGCTGCTGATTGTGGCCATGACGCTCAGCTCCATGGTCATTCTGGTACGCGCCACCCACTACGTCACTTCCATCGAGTCGCCCCTGCCCCGCGCCGGCGCCATTGGCGCGGAGATTCTCTTGGGGGTGATCTTGCTGCTCGGAACAGTGTGGCTGGCCACGCACCTGGCGGTGCTCATCTTTGCCCCCAAACACGAATCCTCGAACGGAGGCCCGCTTGGCTGAAAAAAATCATGTGACCTGGGAATCGCCGCTCAGCGCCGATCGCATGAATCAATTGCGGCGCATGTCCGCGGAAGCCGAAGCGGGCGGTGGGCCCGAGCGGCGGGAGCGGGAGCATCAGGCTGGGAAACTCTCCGCGCGGGAACGCATCAATCTTCTGCTGGATGAAAGCACGTTCGAAGAACTCGACAAATTTGTTCGTCACCGTTGTATCGATTTTGGCGTCGAACACAATCGGCCGGCCGGGGATGGCTTTGTCACCGGCTTCGGCCGCATCGATGGCCGCCTGGTGTATGTGTTTGCTCAGGACTTCACGGTTTTCGGTGGTTCCTTGTCCGAAACCAACGCGCTGAAAATCTGCAAAATTATGGATTTGGCCATGCGCAATGGCGCGCCGGTAATCGGTCTGAATGATTCCGGGGGCGCGCGCATCCAGGAAGGCGTCGCTTCCTTGGCAGGTTATGCCGACATTTTCCTGCGAAATACTTTAGCCAGCGGGGTGATTCCCCAGATCAGCGCCATTCTTGGCCCATGCGCGGGCGGCGCGGTGTATTCTCCCGCGATCACCGATTTCATTCTCATGACCCGCGACACTTCGTACATGTTCGTCACCGGCCCGGACGTGATCAAGACCGTCACCCACGAAGAAGTGACTAAGCAGGAGCTTGGCGGCGCCTTGACCCACAACGCCACCAGCGGCGTGGCTCATTTCATTTCCCGCGACGACGCCGAATGCTGCGCCATGATCCGCGAACTGTTCAGCTTTTTGCCGTCGAACAACCTGGAAGATCCGCCGCACCGGGCCACGAACGATCCCATCGATCGCCGCGAAGAATCACTCAATAGCATCGTCCCCGAAGATCCGCAGAAGCCGTACGACATCAAGGAGGTCATTCACGCGGTGGTCGACGAACAGTATTTTTTCGAGGTCCACGAACATTTCGCCAAAAATATAGTGGTGGGGTTCGCGCGTCTTGACGGCCGTCCGGTGGGCATCGTCGCCAATCAGCCCGCGTTTTTAGCAGGAACACTGGATATCAACGCCTCGGTGAAGGGCGCGCGGTTTGTGCGCTTCTGCGACGCCTTCAATATTCCCCTAATCACCTTCGAAGATGTGCCGGGATTCTTGCCGGGTACTCAGCAGGAGTATGGCGGAATTATCAAGCACGGCGCCAAATTGCTGTTCGCCTTCGCCGAAGCTACGGTTCCCAAAATCACCATCATCACCCGGAAAGCCTACGGCGGCGCTTATTGCGTCATGGCTTCCAAACACATTCGCACCGACGCGAACTACGCCTGGCCCACCGCCGAGATTGCGGTGATGGGCCCGGAAGGCGCGGTCGACATCGTGTATAAACGCGAACTGAACGCGGCCCCAGCCAGCGAACGCGGTAAACTGCGGGAAGAAAAAATCGCGGAGTTCCGCAGCCGGTTCGCCAATCCTTTCGTAGCGGCGGAACGCGGCTATCTGGACGGCGTCATTGAGCCCGCGGACACCCGCAAGCGCATCATCACTTCGTTGCGCGCGCTGGAAAACAAGCGCGACCTCAACCCCAAAAAGAAACACGGCAACATCCCGCTGTGATGCGGCTTGCTGGGCTTCGTGGACGCCGATGGTAGCGCTGGCGCTCGCGTTCCTGCTGGGTTATAATACCGGGTACTGATGCGGGTCTTCGCTTCGGCCTGCTTCTGGATGGGCACTATGTTTAAGCCTCGTAACATCCCTGCCGTTTGATCCGCTCCTGCAGCGGAACCGATTCTTGATCGTCCTCTCTGTGTTTTTCTAACCGGCGCGGAAGTTTATCTCCACGGGACCCGCGCAGAAATGTATAGGTTTCCATGAGTTCGCCAGAAACAGTGCTGGTTTCCTCGCCGCCATCGATGTGGGCTTCCATCCGCGAAGCGCTGCGTGGTTCGCATCAGGATTTCACGGCGGGTAGCCTGAATCGCGCCATTATGCTGCTGGCCATTCCCATGGTTCTGGAAATGGTGCTGGAATCGCTGTTCGCGGTGGTGGACGTTTTCTGGGTGGGCCGGCTTGGCGCGGATGCGGTGGCCACGGTGGGCTTAACCGAATCGCTGCTCAGCCTGATCATTGCCGTTGGATTCGGCCTGGGCATGTCCACCACCGCCATGGTGGCCCGGCGCATTGGGGAAAAGGACCCGAAGGACGCGGCAGTGGCGGGTGTGCAGGCCATTATTCTGGGCCTGAGCACCTCGCTCGTCCTTGGTGTGCCCTGTTGGTTCTACGCACCTCACCTGCTGCGGCTCATGGGCGCTTCGCCGCAAATCGTTGCCAGCGGTTCTGGCTATGCGCGCATTGCGCTGGGCGGATGTGGCGCGATTCTGATGCTGTTCTTGAACAATGCCATTTTCCGAGGCGCCGGCGATGCCGCCATTGCCATGCGCCTCCTATGGGTATCCAACATCATCAATCTTATTCTCGATCCCTGCCTGATCTTTGGCTTGGGACCTTTTCCCAGACTCGGTGTTACCGGCGCGGCTCTTGCCACCTTCACCGGCCGCAGCATTGGCGTGCTTTATCAGTTTTATCGGCTGTTGCGCGGCACGGAACGCATACACATACTCGGCAACCAACTGCGCGTGAACTTCGGGGTTCTTCTGCGCTTGGTTCGTGTATCGCTGACCGGCATCCTGCAGTTTGCGATTGCCGACGTAAGCTGGGTGGGGCTGGTGCGCATCATCAGCCTGTTTGGTTCCGCCGCTCTGGCCGGGTACACCATCGCCATACGCATCGTGATCTTCGTGATCTTGCCTAGCTGGGGTTTGAGCAACGCAGCCGCCACTCTGGTCGGGCAAAACCTTGGGGCCAAGCAACCGGAACGCGCCGAACAGTCCGTTTGGCGCACCGGCCTGTACAACATGATCTTCCTTGGCTCCGTGGGGGTGTTCTTTATCTTCTTCGCCGAACCGGTGATCCGTTTATTCACCAACGATCCCGCGGTGGTGCCGCTGGCAGTATCCTGCCTGCGCATCATCAACTATGGAAACATTGGTTACGCCTACGGCATGGTGATGCTGCAAGCGTTCAACGGCGCCGGAGACACGGTGACACCGACGGTCATAAACTTCTTTGGCTTCTGGTTGCTGGAGATTCCGCTGGCCTACGCTCTGGCGGTTCCTTTCAAGCTGGAAGCCAATGGCGCCTACGCGGCCATCGTCATCGCCGAAGGGGCGATTGCCGCTGCGGGTGTGCTGCTGTTTCGTCGTGGCCGCTGGAAGCGCCAGCAAATCTAGCTCGTGCCCTGACGCCGTCGAAGGACAAATGGCTGATGTTCATCCCCTCGTGCGTTTTTGATAAACTAACGCTATGAAGCGCGAATTTACCTCCGTGATCGAAAAGCGTGGCAAGTGGTATGTCGCATATATTGAAGAGATCCCCGGCATGAATACGCAGGGTCGCACGCTTGCTGAAGCTCGGCCCAATTTGAAAGAAGCTCTCACCTTGGTGCTGGAAGCCAATCGCGCTCTTTCCGAGAAAGAACGTCTCCCGGAAGCCAAGCGCGAGCCAATTACAGTAACCGTCTGAGTTCCGCCCGTGAAGCGGCGCTACATCGAGCGTTCCTCGTCATTCTGAGATCAACGATTTTCTAGCCGCAAGATTTGCCGGGACCTAAGAATTCCCATGCCTGACTGAACTTACTTCAGCAGGTATTCCTGCAGAAACTCCACCGTGGCGTAAAACTGATAATCCTGATTGGCCTTCTTCTGAAACCCATGGCCTTCGTCTTTGGCCATGATGTACCACACGGGCGTGCCGGATTTCGTTAACGCCGCGACGATCTGGTCGCTTTCGCTGACCGGCACCCTCGGATCATTTTTCCCGGCCACCACCAGCATGGGTTTTTTGATTTTCTCGATGTTGTTCATGGGGGCGATGCGCTCCAGGAACTCCCGCATCTTTGGGTCGCGTTCGTCTCCATATTCAACGCGCCGCAAATCGCGACGATAGCTCTCGGTGTGCTCCAGGAACGTCACCAGGTTGGACATCCCGACGACGTCGACAGAGCAGCGGATGCGGTCGCTGTAAAACGTCGAGACCGCCAGGGTCATATGCCCGCCGTAACTTCCCCCGGTTACCGCGATGCGGTTGGCGTCCAGCTGCGGTTGTGTCCCGATCCAGTCGAACAGCGCATTGATGTCTTTGTAAGTTCCTTCGCGCAAAAAGCCGTTGTCCAAGAGCGTGAAAGTCTTGCCATAGCCGGTCGAGCCGCGCACATTCGGATAGAGCAGCGCGATGCCCATTTCATTCAGCAAGTAATTCTGCCGTCCCAAAAAGAGCGGCAACGACTGCCCCTCGGGGCCGCCGTGAATCACTACCAAGACCGGCCGTTTGCCGGTGAATTTTGCAGGCGGGCGGTACAAAAATCCGGTGATGGTCTTGCCGTCAAAACTCTGCCATTTCACCAGCTGTGCTTGCGGAAAATCTTTCGAAGGCACCGCGGTTTCGCTATCCGTCCAGCGCTCCAGCTTTCCCGTTTCCACATTCAGCGAAAAGACGTCGCCGGGTTCTTGGGCGTTGGTGACGGAGAAGGCCAATTCCGGCCCATCACCGCGCCAGAGCAAATCTCGAATCACGCCGATGGGCAGGCTCTTGGCCTCGCGCAACATCACTTTGCGATCGGTACGGAAGTCGCGCAGCACGCGAAGACCATTTTCATTGGTCACAAAGGCGATGCGCTTTCCGTCGTGTGACAGGTCGAAGTTCACCACATCCCAAGGAATTTCCGAGGTCAAATACGCATGCTCTTTCGTGGCTAAGTCGATGTAGGCGAGCCGGTGAAATTCCGAGTCCTTGTCCGTTGTGACGTACAGCCCTTTTCCGTCCTTTCTGAATTTCGCCTGGAAATAAGACACTTTCTCTTTGGCATCGCGCGGCGTCAGCGCAACCTTTTCTCCCGTGGCGGTGTCCACCAGCCACAAGTACGATTCGTTGATGGACAGGTCTTCCATCAACAGGATTTTCCTGTCATCCGGCGACCAATCCAGCGGTTCCCATCCCCCACCTTGCAATTTGACCAACAAATGATCGGATTTCGGATCGGCGGGATTCATCACCCACAAATCCGTGTCCTTCCCGGTGCGCCGCGTGGAGGTGTAGGCGAGTTGATCACCTTGGCTGGACCAAGGCCCCATGCTGTTGCGCGACTTTCCATCGGTCAGCAGAGTGAATGCTCCGGCCGGCAAATCGTACCGGTAAAGTTGATACCATTCGCCGCCGCCAATATCTTTTGCAAACACAATGTAGTCTCCGCTCTTAGGGTGAAACCGGCCGGAATAAACAGGATCGGGGAAAAATGTCAGCTGATGGCGCTCGCCGCCCGGCTCGCTCACCAAATGCAATTGCGGCGTTTCCGCGAAGCGCGTGCTAATCAGCATTCGGCGTTCCGTGGGATGCCAATCGGCCAGCGCGGCGCTCCGGTACGCGCCGTATCGCCCCGCTGTATCCGCCAAACTCGACGGTATCGCCGGCACGCCCTGCACCACCAAGCTCTCCGGCGGTGTAACCGTGGCTTGTTGCCGGGCGGCGACTCCGGGCACGCACCACAGCAAAATCGCCGCAAGTAAAGTCGCGGGTTTTTTCATGGAGGCCCTCCTGCTTTTGTGTCTGCTTTCATACACCGCGAACAATACGACACGCAAGGGATACATCGACCTCGAAGGCTCTTACCCGCATGTTAAGATTCGCGTGTCTTCCCTCCGAAGTTTGCTCATCTTAGTGGGGGCACAGCATGCTGCGCCCGATGTCCGCACCCAAAAAACTACTCCCAGTTGTCCGCCCAGGAAAACAGCTCTCGCGGCATGTACGCCTGATACGCGATACACGCCCCCTCGTCGTGATAGTTGCTGTGAAGGCTCGGACACGGGAATACCGGCCGATGGTCCAGCCATGCTCTCGCCAACATCGTCCGGACCAGCAAGCGAATCTCCGCGTCGGGAATCTCCTTCACGTGTTGCAGAACATACTCCGGTGAGATTCGCGACGCCATCACCGAGAATGCTTCCCAATTCACCGTGGACGGCCAGTGTGTCTTGATTGCCTGATTCGGATCGACAGGGTCGGTGTCGAGCTTCCATTGGCTCAGCGCGATCCAGTAACCCCGGCTGATTCCCACCTTCGCCAGATCGATTTCGCTTTTCTTCAAATGCCCTTCCACCGACTGCAGCGCATGCTCGACGCGATTCTGCTGGCACCGGGGTTCGTTTTCCAGGCAACCGGCCACCACCCGTGGGTTCGGTGAGCCTGGCGGCTTTTTGTACGGCGTTGAGCTCACGGGCGGTGGTGCAGGCTTCGCTGTCCCCGTCTGTTGCGCCTCTGTTCTCTTCGGTTGGGGCCACGGGCCTGCCTGCCGTATCTCCTCAAAGGTCTTCTGTTCGTTGCGCTCCCACTCGTCCGCCTTAGCCGGATCCAGTTCCCGCAAAATGGGCAGCAATTCCGCTTTTGCCTTGTCGTAAAAATGCGTTGGCCGTTTGATGAAATAAATCTCTCCGCGCACGGCTTCCCTCAAGATCACGGGAATCGCTTCCACCACTTGCTCGCGTGGCATTTCCCGCCAAAACCCCGCAATCATCGGCTCCAACGCTGCCGCGGAAGTTCCTCCTTTTTTGTAGATCGCATAGGTTATCTTAAAAATTTCACGGCGTGCTGCCACATTCTCTGCCGGCAGTGCCTTCATCAACGACGTCGCCGGCCCAAAGGGAAACCAAATGTCCGCCGGTGCTCGTCTCACCGCATCCATCGCGCGATTCCAGTCTCGATCTGCCGTGTACCGGCTGACCAGTAGGTCAAAGGCCAGCCCGCGCTGCGCCTCGTCCATCTTTGGCAACAACTCCTCCACTGGCGCCGGCCCAATGTTCTTCATTATCGTGCGCAGAATGTCCGATTGAATCCAACCGATCGTGTTGTAAGATCTCGGCTCTCCTGCCAGCGTCGCCAGGTACGCTTCTCGCAGTACTTTCACCTCATCGCTTTTCTTAGCGTCTTGATCCAATTGCTTCGCAAACTCCAGCCCAACCTGTGCGCGCACCGCCGGACTCGCCGTCTTCGCCTCTTCGAACGCATCCACCAACATTTGCCACGCCCGGTCGTCAAGGGACACTACCGTCGGCGAACTCTTTTGTGGCGCCGCCGCTGCTGCGAAGCCCGCCAGCACGGCCGCCAACAAGCCCGTCCTAAAAGTTACGCGCATGTTACTCCTTGCTCCCTTGAACGAAGCTACTGTATTTCTTCCTCCGCAAGAAACTTCTCGCCACCACTATTTCCTTTAGACACCGCCCACAATACGACACGCCCACGACACACAACCGCTGGGGGCCACAACCCCACATGATAGAATCCGCGTGTACTCCATCACCATGTTTCGAAAGGTGTTAATCGCCAATCGCGGTGAAATTGCGGTACGCATCTTGCGGGCCTGCCGCGAGATGGGCATCCCGTCGGCGTGCGTGTTCAGCGAAGTGGATCGTACTGCTCTGCATGTGCGTCTGGCCGAGGAGGCGTACCCGGTTGGTGCCGCGGCGTCGCGCGAAAGCTACCTGCGGATCGATAAACTGATTGACGTGGCGCGCCGTGCGGGCTGCGACGCCATCCATCCTGGTTACGGCTTCCTGGCGGAAAATCCGGCGTTCCCGCGCGCCTGTGCTGACGCGGGCATCACCTTTATCGGGCCATCCGCGGAAACCATGGAAATGATGGGTTCGAAAACGGCAGGAAAGCAACTCGCTCGCCGCGCCAGCGTCCCCACGGTGCCGGGAAACGACGAGGCCATCGAAAGTCCCGAAGAAGCGCAGGCCTTAGCTGACGTGATGGGTTATCCGGTGGTTTTGAAGGCGGTCGCCGGCGGTGGGGGCAAGGGCATGCGAGTGGTCAATGACGAGCACGCGTTCGCCGCTGCCTGGCGCGATGCCTCCTCCGAGGCCCTCAATGCGTTCGGCGATGCGCGTTTGTTCCTGGAAAAGTATTTGGCTTCGCCTCGGCATATCGAGATTCAGATTTTCGCGGACGCTCACGGCCGGGTGGTTTCCTTGGGTGAACGCGAATGCTCGATTCAGCGCCGCCACCAGAAAGTCATTGAGGAGGCCCCGTCGCCGGTGGTCACTCCGGACCTACGCCGGAAAATGGGGGAAGCGGCGGTACGCCTAGCGCGTGCGGGTGGTTACGTCAATGCCGGCACCATCGAGTTCCTGGTGGATGCCAATCTGAATTTCTATTTCCTGGAAGTGAATACGCGGCTGCAAGTCGAGCATCCGGTCACCGAGCAAGTCACTGGCCTGGACCTGGTCAAACTGCAAATCGCCATTGCTGCCGGCCATCGCCTGCCCTTTGCCTGGGAAACCATTACGCCTCGTGGTCATGCCATCGAGGTGCGCCTGTATGCCGAGGATCCCGACAACAACTTCTTTCCTTGTCCCGGCAAGATCTTGGCCCGCCGAATTTCCACGGGCCCGGGTATTCGTGTGGATGAAGGCGTTTATCGTGGCTGGAATGTGCCCATCGAGTACGATCCGTTGCTCAGCAAATTGATCGCCTGGGGCAATAGCCGGGAAGAGTCCATCTCCCGTCTCCGTCGGGCTCTGGACGAATACACCATCACCGGCATTCGCACCAATGTCAGCCTGTTCCGGCGTATTCTGAGCGAACCCGAATTCCTTAGCGGCGAAATCCACACCCGATGGCTCGATGACTTTCTCGCTCGGCCCCGCCCCACGGCAGCTCCCCCGCGGGCTGGAACCGAAGCTGCCGCCGCCATCGCCGCGGCGTATTGGGAAAGCCTGCAGCCGGTCAATGGCGCCCCGCCTGCTTCGGCTACGGACGCTGGGCCGTCGCGTTGGAAGCAGCAGGCACGGCGTTCGCAGGTGGACCGTCAGCCATGAAATTTGAAGTTCATCTCCAGTCCGGGAACGAGAACACCAGGCACATCGTCGACCTGGAACGAGATGGCTCGTCGTACCGCGTCTTGCTGGATGGCCAACCCGTTGATGCGGACGTGATCTTAGCCGCGCCCAATGCCGTGTCCGTGCTTTTAGGGGGAACGGCGTTTGAGATTCACATCGCGCCTTCGCTCGATGGCACCTATAAGCTTCAGACCGGACCACACGAGTTTCAGGCCGAAGTCCGCGATCCGCGCGCATGGCGGGGGCGGAAACACGGTGGATTGGAAGCGGAAGGCCGGCAAGAGGTGGTCGCGCCCATGCCGGGCAAAGTTGTACGCCTGCTTGTGGCGGTCGGCGATCAGGTCGAAGCCGGGCAGGGACTGGTGGTTGTCGAAGCGATGAAAATGCAGAACGAAATCCGCTCACCGAAAAAGGGAAAGGTCGAGCGCCTGCACGCCAAGGAAGGCCAGGCCGTGAATGCAGGCGACGTATTAGTGTGGGTGGATTAAGTCGGACTCTACTGTGTGCTGGTTGGCTGGGTCGAGCCTGCGGGTAAGCTGGCGCTAGCCGGCGGAATTGTCTTGGCGGCCTCCGGCAATTTACCAGCGGTTTCGATGACTTGAATGGCTAGATAGTTGGTGACGTGGGCCTGATCGCGAGCAACTGCCAGGTAGGCATTGCGCAGCAACTGTTCCTTGCGGTTTCGCAAGGTGTCGCGAATCATCTGTTGCACTTGCGCATCATTGATGCCGCGCTGTCCGGCAGCCTCGCGCGCCACCAGCTTCAAGATGCGAATGCTATCCTTCAACGCGATGGGCTGGCTGACCTGGCCAGGTTTCAGTCCTAGCACGATCCGCTTCAACATCGGATCGGTTTGAGGGGCGTTCAGCGAAGACTCTGAAATGTAGCCCAAATCCCCGCCGGTAGCGGCGGTATTCGGATCCTCCGAATAATCCATGGCCAGCTGAGCGAAATCCGCCCCGCTGTTCAGACGGTCTTCGATCATCTTGGCTTTGCGCTCGGCTTCCGCTTCCGTAGTGGCGTCGTCGTTTTTGCGATTGCGGATGAGCTGGTCTTTTCGCGGGGTAATCACGATCTGCGAAATGCGGTATTGCGGTTCCGCCACGTTGAATTGGTTGCGGTTCGCGTTGTAAAAATCGGCCACATCCTGGTCGGTGATGGTAACCTTGGCCGCGACTTCGCGGTTCAACAGTTTCTGAATGGACAGTTGCCGCCGCAGATCCTTCTTCAGATCATCGACGGTCATCCCGCCGTCCTTCAATTTCCTTTGAAATTCTTCCTCGGTGTAGCCGGTCTTCAATTCGGTGAATTTATCTTCCACTTCGCCGTCGCTGGCTTCCAAATTGAGTTTTTTGGCGCGCTCCAGCAGGATTTCGTGGTTGATCAGTTCCTCAACGACGTTGAGCTTGCCGGAAAGCACCTCTTCCGGGGCGGTCTGCTGGGCTTCAGGATTGATGCGCGTGCGGTAGTACTTCTCCACTTCGTCCCGTTTGATTTCCGTGCCATTGACCACCGCCCATACGTCTGGAGCGTGGGTCTCCTGCTGTTTGCAACCGGCCAACACGGAGGCCAACAGCACCGCGAACGGCAAAAGCGCCAGTGCGCGGCGGGCGCGGACGATTTGTTTGTACGGCAGTACGGGATTCAAAGATAGGCTCGACAGTCTCTGCTTAAGCCGCTTTTTTCACCCGGCCCAAGCGAATGCACGCGGCGCACACCTTCACTTGCTTGCGCACGCCGTTGACCACCGCGCGGACCCGCTTGAGATTTGGATTCCAGCGCCGGCGCCGTGTATTATTTGCATGGCTGACCACGTTGCCGTAGCTCGGGCCTTTGCCGCAGATTTCACACTTCAATGCCATAATGTTGCACTTCCTAGGTTTGAAAGGATAGAAAACAAGAAACTTAATTCTAGCAGATGGCCAGCAAAATACAAAACGGGTCCATGTTTTTAAACCTTTTAAACCCGATGAAGCGCATCAGAGTGCTTTGTTATACTAATTTGGTCCCAGTTTGGACCGCCGCAACGTGAACTCGCTCCGCATCTCCATCGTCGAATACCTGAACACGGTTCCCCTTGTGCGGGGTTTTACCCACGGCCCACTGCGTGGCAAGTATCAGCTTTCTTTCACGGTTCCGTCGCAATGTGCCGAAGCGCTGCGGTCGGGAGACGTCGATCTCGCCATCATTCCGGCCATCGAGCTGCAGCGCATCGCCGATCTTCTGGTCATTCCCAACCTTTCCATTTCCTCGAAAACATCTGTTCGCAGTCTCCTCTTAGCTTCGAAATTGCCCATACGCC
>DASPVD010000031.1:0-55076 GCA_035622555.1 Candidatus Eremiobacteraceae bacterium
GATCGAGCGTTTGTTTGCTTGGCTTCATAACTTTCGTCGCGTCGTCATTCGTTGGGAATATTATCCAGAGAATTTCCTCGCTATGGTGCAGCTTGCCTGTGCTGTCATCCTCCTGAGGTATTTATGAGATGACTTCTAGTCTCGCGTCTCTAAAATTCATGATGTAGGGGCACGATATATCGTGCCCAAGGAATTGCCTGCCCTACGGTCAATCCGAACGGAATGCGGACTAACTGTAAACGGCCCACTTTGAACTTATAACTTCTTAATGCGTCAGGAACGCCAGACACACCGGCGAAGGAATGTCGCTGGCCAGCGACACTTGCTTCAGCGCTCCCGTCGCCGCATCGATGCGGAACACCGCGATGGAATTGGAGTTTTGATTTTCCGCCAGCAGAAATTGTCCGGTGGGGTCAATCGTGAAGTGCCGCGGCTCCTTGCCTCCGGTTGGATATTCCCCGGCTTGCCGCAGCGTCCCGTCCGAATTGATCCCGAAGACCGCGATGGTATCGTGACCGCGATTGGAAGCGAACAGCCATTTATCGTTGCGGTCCACGGTAATCTCCGCGTCGTCATTCCGTCCCACAAACGTCGGCGGCAAGGTCGACAGGATCTGTAACTCGTGCAGCGTGCCTTTGTCCGCGTTGTACGAAAACGCCGTGACCGTATTGTTCAATTCGCTGACCACGTAAACGAATTTTCCGTCGGGCGAGAACGTCACATGGCGCGGGCCTGCCCCTGCGGCGAGTTTGGCCATGGCCGGGTTGTTGGGCGTCAGCGTGCCTTTCGCGCCATCGAAGCGGTAACTGAGCACGGCATCCAGGCCCAAGTCGGCCACAAATACGAATCGATTGTCCGGGGAGGCTTGTATCCAATGCGCGTGCGGTCCCTCCTGCCGCTCTTTGTTCGGCCCCAGCGTGCCGGCATTCTTCACGTTGGCGGTGTGCTCGCCTAGCTTGCCATCGGCAAGAATCGGGAACACCACCACATTGCCCGACGAATAGTTGGCCACGAAAAGGTATTTTCCGGTTTTGTCGAACGACAAATAACAGGGATCGGCGCCCAGCGCGGATAGCTGGTTCAATTGCGTCAGCTTGGCGGATTTGGCGTCAATCGCAAACGAGGTCACCCAGCTCTCCTGGCCATTCTCGTTCGCGGCGTACGCAAACTTGCCGTTCGGATGAATCGCCACCCACGAGGGACTGGTGGTTTCCGCAGCTAGGCCTTGCGCGCTCAGCTTGCCGGTTCCGCTATCGAAGTCGAACGCGTAGATGCCCTTGCTCCCGGTTTTCCCGGTGTAGGTGCCAACGAACGCCAGATAGTGGGAGCCTGCGGGTTGAGAAGATGCGGGAAGAAAACCAAATGCGATGAGACACGCACTCAAAAGAATAATTGCAAATACTCGCCGTGGAATTTTCATGCACTGTACTGTAGCGCAGAGCGCTCGCCTTTTGCGAGTCCTGCGGGTTCTTGGAGGGCGCCAGCCGAGCTGTCCGCGCCCTACTTCTTTTCTTCTTCCTCTTCGTCCTGCAGCACCGCCGCGGCGGCCACCGAATCCTCATCTTCCAGCCGCAGCAGCCGCACGCCCTGCGTCGAGCGGCCGGCTTCGCGAATTTCGTTGGCGTGAACGCGAATCACTTTGCCGTGTTCGGTGATGATCATGACGTCCGACTCTTCCGTGACTTGCAGCGTGGCCACCACCGCGCCATTGCGCTCGGTGGTCTTCATGTTCACCACGCCCTTGCCGCCGCGCGACGTGATACGGTATTCGGCCAACGCCGTGCGCTTGCCGAAGCCCTTTTCCGAAACCGTAAGCATCAACGTGGTCAGCGAATCTTTGATGTGCTCGTTCTCCAGTTCTTCCAGATTCTGCGAGGTTTGCTTGTGCTCCTTCGCCAGGATCTCGAAATCCGGCTGAACCGCGTCCATGCTGACCACATAGTCGTCTTTTTCCAGGTCCATGCCGTTCACACCGCCGGCGTTGCGGCCCATCGGACGCACTTCCGTTTCGCGGAACAGGATCGCCTGGCCTTCGTGGCTGGCCAGGAAGATCATCTGCTTGCCGTCGGTGAGCTTCGCGCCGATCAACTCGTCGTTGGCTTCCAGATTGATGGCAATGATTCCCGTCGAGCGCGGGTTCGAAAATTCGGTCAGCGCCGATTTTTTCACCGTGCCCGCCTTGGTGGCCATGAACACGAACCGGCCTTCTTCTTCCAGATTGGTTGCCGCCACCAGCGCGGTCAGCTTCTCGTCTTCCTGGAACTTCACCAGGTTGGAAATGGCTTTACCGCGCGTGGCCGCGGCCGCTTCCGGCAATTCGTACACCTTCAGCCAGTACACCCGGCCTTTGGACGTGAACAGCAAGATATAGCTGTGAGCCGAGGCGATGAACAGGTGCTCGACGAAATCCTCGTCGCGGGTTTTGGCGCCAATGCGTCCTTTGCCGCCGCGCGACTGATGGCGGTAGGTTTCCGCCGGGGTGCGCTTGATGTACCCGGCATGGCTCACGGTGATCAACATGTCCGTATCGGCGATCAGGTCTTCCAGCTTGATTTCGTCGACCTTGTCGACAATTTGCGTGCGCCGGTCGTCTCCGTACGTTTTCTGGATCTCCTTCAACTCCGAAACGATCACGCTTTTCAGCTTCTTCTCGCTGGCGATGATTTCTTCTAGTTCCTCGATTTTTTCGCGAATGCTCTTCAATTCCTTCAGAATTTCGTCGATCGAGAGCTGCGTCAGCCGGTGCAGTTGCAATTCCAGGATCGCGTCGATCTGCGTGTACGACAGCCCTTGCCCCGCTCCCCGGCCTGCCGCTTCAATTTCCGGAGCCGCTGCCAATTTGTACTTGCGGCCGTCGAGCTTCACGCCGGCGATTTTCTTGGACTTGCCCTCTTCGGAAATCGTGACGTCCTGCTCGGTGAAATATTTATAGAGATTCTCTTTCGCATCGGCGCGGCTGACGCTTCCGCGAATGATCCGGATCACCGTGTCCAGGTGATCCAGTGCCACCTGGTAGCCCACCAGAATGTGCTCGCGCTCGCGCGCCTTGCGCAGTTCGTAACGCGAGCGCCGCAGCACCACCTCGCGCCGGTGGTCGATGAACAGCCGGATCAGCTCCAGCAAGCCCATCTCCCGCGGCTGTCCGCCCACGATCGCCAGCAGGATCATCCCGAACGATTCCTGCATCTGCGTGTGCTTGAAAAGGTTGTTCAGGATGAGCTGCGATTCTTCGCCGCGCTTCAGTTCGATCACGATGCGCATGCCCTCACGATCGCTCTCATCGCGCACATCCGAGATACCGTCGATTTTCTTGTTGGCCACCAGTTCGGCGATGCGCTCGATCAGCCGCGCCTTGTTCACCTGGTAGGGTATTTCCGTCACCACAATGTTTTCGCGGTCCTTGCCGGCATCCTCGATGGCCGCTTTGGCGCGCATGGTGAAGCTGCCGCGTCCGCTTTTGTAGGCTTGCTCGATGCCTTCGCGCCCCGCGATATACCCGCCGGTGGGAAAGTCCGGGCCCGGGATGAACTTCATGGCCTCTTTTAACGTGAGTTCCGGCTTATCGATCATGGCGATGGTCGCGTCGATCACTTCGCGAAGGTTGTGAGGCGGAATGTTCGTCGCCATTCCCACGGCGATGCCGCTGGCGCCGTTCACCAGCAGATTGGGCACGCGCGTGGGCAGAACCAGCGGTTCCTTTTCCGTTTCGTCAAAGTTCGGGATGAAGTCGACGGTTTCTTTCTCGATGTCGGCCAGCAGTTCTTCGGAAATTCGGGAAAGCCGCGCTTCCGTGTACCGCATGGCCGCGGGCATGTCGCCGTCCACCGAACCGAAATTGCCTTGGCCGTCCACCAGCGGATAGCGCATGTTGAAGTCTTGCGCCATGCGCACCAGCGCGTCGTATACCGGCGCGTCCCCGTGCGGGTGATATTTGCCCAGCACTTCGCCGACGATCTTCGCGCACTTGCGATACGGCCGGGTCGAGGTCAGTCCCAGTTCGTACATCCCGTAGAGGATGCGCCGGTGCACCGGCTTCAGCCCGTCGCGCACATCCGGCAGCGCGCGCCCGATGATCACGCTCATCGAATAGTCGAGATACGACTTCTTCATCTCGCTTTCGATATCGACTGGAATCATCACGGATTGGTTCTGTTCGTCGGCCATGTTCCCTCGTTCTCCGTTACGTACTCTGCAACTTGCCCTGCCCGCAGCATGCTAATGACTTGAAAGCTTGCTCATCGAAACCTGTGGTAGCAAGCCTTGTGGGTCGCGGCTTTAGCCGCGACATCAAGCCGTCGTCCTCCTGGGCTTTAGCCCCTGAAGGTTCACTCGCCAAATTCTGCTGCATCCATCTTCCACTTGCCACTTGCTGAGCTCCACGCGTATTCAGTCGAATCTTGTGCCAATTTTGCTGCCACAGGATTCTCCAAAATATATTGCAGCCTTGATTGATATTCCCTTTGATCTCGCATCCAACGGTCATGAAAGCCCACATGCCAAATCGGAAATTGATACGACAGTCCTTTCTTGATCTGATATGCAGACCCGCCCTTGATCATCTGCATCGCCTTTTCCAAGGACGTTTCCACACCGGGAGTAAGTAGCGCATGCAAATGATCCGGCATGATTACAAACCCATGCAGCTTGTAAAAGCCCCGCTCACGACATTCCAGAATCTGCTGCAGCACAATCTCAGCGACGTTCGCCTTCTTAAAGATGGGCCGTCGTTGCCAGGTGTCCGTCGTGACAAAGTACACGCCAGCCTGATGGACACGCCGCTCGATTCTGGACATCTTTGGTCCCTCAGGGGCTAAAGCCCAAATAAGCAACCCCTGATGTCGCGGCTAAAGCCGCGACCCACAAACCGGTGGAGTTTCTTCGCAAGCCAGAAGCGACCGTCGCAAATTGCATCGGCGAATGCTGCTTGCATCGAAGCCACGCCATTATTGCTTGGCAACCCGCTCCAGCACGTACGCCTTCACCGTGTCGAAAGCGTCGGCCGCGTTGGTGAAGCGCTGCGGTGCGAAATCCGCTTCCATTTGCCGCAAGAACGCGTCTCGCGCCGTATCACTGTCAAAGCCCACAGCTACGCCCTTTTCGTTATCCGGCGTGCCTGTGGGAGTCGCGCGAAACTCGCTCACGCTCAATCCCCGCAGCCCCGGCAAGGTTGTCCAGCCCAACTGGTACATCATCCGTTCGCAAACTCGTTTAAATGTCCAGGTTCACCACGTCCAGCGCATTGTCTTCGATAAACTTCCGGCGATCCTCGACGTTCTCGCCCATCAGCGTGGTGAAAATCTTCTCCGCTTCCACCAAGTCCTCGAGCTTCACCTGCAATAGCGTGCGCGACTCCGCGTTCATGGTGGTTTCCCAGAGCTGCGAAGGATTCATTTCGCCCAGGCCTTTGAACCGCGTGATGGTGAAGTCCTTCTTGGCGTCTTCCATCACGAAGCCCAGAACGTCGCTGGCCTTCTCCTTGGTGGCTTTGTCGCCATTACGGGTGATCACGAACGGAGGCTTGTTGAACTCCTCGATCTGTTTGGCCAACGCCCGCAACCGCTTATAGTCCGGCAACGAAGCCAGCGCCCAATTGATCTTTTGATTGCCCGGCGGGCCAAACTCGATTTCGTACAAGCTGTGCTCTTCGTCGAAGGTAACCTTGCCTTCCAGCTTCAGCTTGGCTTTGTCGATCTCCTTCAGCACCTTTTCCAGGGCTTTCTTGTCTTCGAACTCGGCTTTCTTATCGAGCCCGCTCTCGGCCAAAACTTCCACCAAGCCGGCGTCCTTCAGCCGGCGCCCCAGTTTTGCCCCAATCACGCCGTATTCCTGCACGTTCAGCAGGAAGCTGGTCAGTCCCGCGCCCTGCAGCATCACGCCTTCCTTGGCTTTGACCACGTGATCTTCGGTGGCGCGCTTCATCAGTTCGCGAGCGAATTCGCGTTCATCGCGGATGTACCGTTCGCTCTTGCCCCGCTTCACGCGATACAGCGGCGGCTGTGCGATGAAAATATGCCCGCGGTCGATCAGCTCTTTCATGTGCCGGAAAAAGAACGTCAGCAAGAGCGTGCGGATGTGCGAGCCGTCGACGTCCGCATCGGTCATCAGAATGATCTTGTGATAACGCAGCTTCCCGGCGTCGAAATCGTCTTTGCCGATTCCCGTGCCCAGCGCCGTGATAATCGCGCGGATTTCTTCGTGGCCCAGCATTTTGTCGTAGCGAGCTTTCTCGACGTTCAGGATCTTGCCCTTCAGCGGAAGAATCGCCTGGTAGCGTCGGTCGCGGCCCTGTTTGGCCGAGCCGCCGGCTGATTCGCCCTCAACCACGAACAGCTCGCACCGGGCCGGATCGCGTTCCTGACAGTCCGCCAGCTTGCCGGGAAGCCCGCTGGAGTCCATGGCGGACTTGCGCCGCGTCAGTTCGCGCGCTTTGCGCGCCGCTTCGCGAGCCCGCGCCGCATCAATGCACTTGCCGATGATCCGGCGCGCTACGGTGGAGTGCTTGTCGAACCACTCCCCCAACTTTTCATTCACCAACTGCTCGACGTCGCCCTTGATGTCGCTATTCAGCTTGCCCTTGGTCTGCCCTTCGAATTGCGGCTGCGGCAGGCGCACGCTCACCACCGCCACCAATCCTTCGCGCACGTCATCACCGGTGATGCTGACCTCGTCCTTCTGCTCCTTTAACATGCCGTTCGCCGAAGCGAAGTTGTTGATCGAGCGCGTCAATGCCGACCGGAAACCGGACAAGTGCGTGCCGCCGTCAACCGTGTTGATGGTGTTGGCGAACGAGAACACGTTTTCGCCATACGTGTCGTTGTACTGCAGCGCCATTTCGATCTCCACGTTGCCCTTCTTGCCTTCCATGTAGATCGGCGAATCGTGCAGCGTGGATTTCCCGCGATTCAGGTGCTTGACGAACTCGGCGATGCCGCCGGTGAAGCGGAACTCCGCCGATTTCTCGGTGCGCTCGTCGGTCAACGTGATTTTCAGTCCCTTGTTCAGGAACGCGTATTCGCGCAAACGCGTCGCCAGCGTGTCATAGCTGAATGAGATTTTGTCGAAGATGGTGGCGTCCGGATGAAACGTCACTTTTGTGCCGGTTTTGCGGGTCTTGCCGGTCTGCTTCAGTTTGCTGCTGGGCTTGCCTTTTTCGTAGGTTTGCTCCCACACCGCGCCGTCACGCTGAATTTCCAGTTCCAGCCAATCCGACAGCGCGTTGACCACCGAAACTCCCACGCCGTGCAAACCGCCGGAAACCTTGTAGGTGTCGCTGTCGAATTTCCCTCCGGCGTGCAACACCGTCAGCACCACTTCGGCTGCGGGCCGCTTTTCCGTGGCGTGCATGTCCACCGGAATGCCGCGTCCGTTGTCGATCACCGTTACCGAATCATCGGCGTGCACCGTGACGTTGATCTCGTCGGCGAAACCGGCCATGGCTTCGTCCACGGAATTGTCCACCACTTCCCAAACCAAGTGGTGCAATCCCATTTCTCCGGTCGAGCCAATGTACATGGCGGGACGCAGCCGCACGGCTTCCAAACCGCCGAGCACTTTGATGGATTTCGCGTCGTACTGATGACCGCCCTTACCGGTGATGGTCTCTTTGTCGCCCATTTGATCTCCCTCGCATCAAACGCTTCCCCACGGCCGATGTGCGCGCCCACGGCAATTCCCTGCACGGAAACTCCCCGGCGCGCGGCGGATTTCCTATGTCAAGGCGCAAACAGGTAATTCTTGTGAAGCCAGGAAAGGCGTGATGTTGGCATTCGCATTCGTCGCCTCACCCTTTGACCGCGATCCCGCTGGGGCCAGATCGTGGCTCGTAGGGTTCCTGCTTCATCCCGTCCCGCGCACCGGGACGTGGCGAAGACTTGTTTCTCCAGGCTTGGGACCAACCCCTGGCGCAGGGCTTTTGCGGTTCCAACGGCTCCTGGCGGACGTGTCGATTAGGAGGAAAAACTGCGAATCGACAACACCCTAATTTTACTGGATTTGCGGTATTTTCTCAAGGTCTGGTGCAGCCCTTGTGGATAAATAACATCTGTGTTTTCTATTGATTACACCCTGTATCGCGGAGTCGTTGGCTCACCGTACGGCTTCGCGCGCGGGCGCGCCGCTGCGTCGCGAAAACCGCGTGAAATTTTGCGTCGTAGCGCTTTTCCATTTCGTCGATCTTACGTCGCAGGTCTTCATGCGTGGCCAGCATCGCGCGCAGCTGCACAAATGCACGCATGATCACGATGTTCACTTGCACCGCACGCTCGCTGTGCAGCACGCTGGACAGCATGGCGATGCCTTGTTCCGTGAACGCATAAGGAAATGCGCGCCGGGCGCCGCCCCAACTTGAAATCACAATCTGTGACTTCAAGTTTTGTGCTTCCTTGCGCTTGAGCTGAAACATAAAATCAGCCGGGAACCTGGCGGCATTTCGTTTTACAGCCTGCATGAGCGCCCGGGGCTGCACCTGATACAAGGCTGCCAAATCCGGGCTCAGCATGATCTTCTGGCCCCGAAGAATGTAGATTTTGCTTTCAATCCGGCCGGGAGCGATGACCTGTTTATTACCTTTAGTATTCACCCTTAAATAATATAACAGCCAACTTGAAATCACAATCTGTGATTTCAAGTTCGCTTAGCAGCAGGCCGTGACTCGGCTTTTAGGTCCAGGAGGGATAGTTGATTCAGATGCGCATGGGCATGATCACGTAGCGGTAGCGGTAGTTTTCGTCGGCCAGCGGGCGCATCTGTCCCGCGGATTGTTCGTCTTTCAACTCGATGCTGATCGGACCCTCGGCTGCCGCGCTCAAAAAATCCAGCATGTAACTGGAGTTGAATCCAATCGAAATCGGATCGCCCTTATACTCTTTGTCGATCGACTCTTTGGCTTCGCCATACTCCGGACTGGAGGCCGAGATTTCGATCCCCTCCGGCGACACCATGAATTTCACCGCATGGGAACGCTGATCCGCCAGTTGCGATACCCGGCGCACCGCATCGGCCAGCTCGGCGCGTTCCAACACCACGGTCTTGTTGTTCTCGCGCGGCAACACCGCTTCGTAATTCGGGAATTGCCCCGTGAGTATGCGCGAAATCAGCAACCGCTGGTTCACCTGAAAGAACAAATGGCTATCGTCCTTGGCAAACTCGATTTGCGCCTCGGAGCCCGCCGCGGCCGCAAGCTTCTCCACTTCGTCCATGGCTTTCTTGGGAATCAGCACGCGCACTTCGCCGTTCAGGCCCGCTAGTTTCTGGTCCGTTTCCGCCAGCGCCAGCCGGTGCCCGTCGGTCGCCACCATCGCCAGCGTGTCCGGCTTCAGGATCAGCAAACCGCCGTTCAGCGTGTAGCGCGACTCCTCCATGGAAATCGCAAACTTGGTCTTGGCGATCAGGCTCTCCAGCACCGCTGCGGGGATTTTCACCAACGTGTGGGGCATGGCGGGAAGCGCCGGAAAATTCTCCTTGGCCATTCCCACCATCTTGTACTTCTTCTTGTCGCTGATGATTTCGACCCAGTGATTCTCCAGTAGCCGGAACTTGATCTCGCCTTCCGGCAGCAGGCGCACCAACTCCAGCAACTTCTTCGCCGGCACCGTGCCCGCGCCGTCTCTCTTGATCTTGGCCTCGCAAGAGGTACGGACGCTCAACTCCAGGTCGGTGGCGGTGATGGTCAACCGGCTTCCCTTTGCCTCCACCAGGAGATTCGACAGGATGGGGATGGTGGTCTTTCGTTCCACAACGCCTTGCGTGGTGTTCAGTTCATTGAGCAGCGCGGATTTGTTTACGCTGAATTCCATCGATTGGGTTTCCTCGCGAACGGTTCCAGTTGCGGTCATCGAGTTCTCCGTACGGAAGTGCCGCTAGCGTACTCTACTCGTTTTTTCGCCGGTTATAAAGGGTGCACCGCACAGTTCAGGCTTGCGCCCGGCCTGCGTGCTTCGTTAGATTAGCAGAACTGTGGAGCAATCAACCCGCGGAAACAGTCGCCGGTGCAGGCACATGCGCAGGGTGACCGGCCGACTCGCCGCGCAGCAGCAGCCACAGCAGCGGTGCCAGTATTGCCATACTGAATAGGAAGAAGACCACCGCGCCCTCGCTGTGCAGCCGCCCATACAGAAATCCAGGATCGACGTACGCCCCCAGCAGCGCCGACGTCACGATACGCGCCGCATTCTTCAGGATCGTGAGTGCGACCGCCACGCCGATGAACAACCCCTGGCGCCACGCAGTGCGCAGATAGAAATACAACGCCATCACCGACAAAATTAGCATCGCTATGGTCGAGCGGATGCCGCTGCATTCCCGGGTGACCTCCACGCTGAAATCACTATACGAGATTTACACAGCCACAACACTTTTTCTCAATCCTCGTAAGAAATTTTTGCTTTAGAAAAATTTGGCTCTTGTTGTTGTGATGACTCTTGTGGATTCGTGGAAAACCACTCCGAACGAAGTCCTGTTTGTGTTTTTGCGGACTTGTGTCCAGTGGATAATCTTGCGCCGTCGCGGAAAACAGACCATTGTTCACGCGCGTCATCTTGGCGCCGAAAATCTTCGACAATTTGTTCGCAGGATTTTCACCCGAAACTCACACCTTGTGCACATCAGCGGTAAGCCAGCGCGACATGCCCCCGCGTCTCCTGGGCAGCTCAAAAAAGAAGGCCCACGAAGCATCCGCGGGCCCGTCAACTCGCAATGGATCTACGGTCTACTGCAGCGCATCCATCAATCGCGTAATGGTGCGGTTCAATTCCTTGTCCGAGCGCCGCAACTCTTCAATCTTATTGATGGAGTGCAACACCGTGGTGTGGTGCTTGCCGCCAAATTGCCGGCCAATTTCCGGCAACGACGCGGTAGTAAGCTGCTTCACGATATACATGGCCACTTGCCGCGGAAACGCGATCGCCCGGGTATTGCTCCGCATCTTCAGATCCTGTTCCCGCAAGTTGAAGTGCTCGCTCACGCGCTTTTGGATCAAATCAATGGTGACCCGCTTTTCCTGCGAGGCGATGATGTTGCGCAGCACCTGCTGCGCCGTCGGCAGCGAAGTAGCGGTGCCGGTCAACGAACCATAGGCCATCAGCCGCGTTAACGCGCCTTCCAGTTCGCGCACGTTCGACTTAATCGCTCGCGCGATGTATTCGGCCACTTCGTCGGGCAGGTGGAACCGGTCGTTCTCCGCCTTCTTCTGCAAAATGGCGATTTTCGTTTCCAGGTCGGGCGGCTGAATATCGGCGATCAACCCCCATTCGAAACGCGAACGCAGCCGCTCTTCGATGGAGTTGATGTCTTTCGGAAGGCAGTCCGACGAAATCACGATCTGCTTCTGTTGCTCGTACAGCGCATTGAACGTGTGGAAGAACTCTTCCTGCGTGCGCTCTTTCCCGGCAATGAACTGGATGTCGTCCACCAGCAGAACGTCCACGGTATGGAAGCGGTCCCGGAAAGTGATCATGCGGTCGAAGCGCAGCGAATTGATCACTTCGATGGTGAACTTTTCCGCGCTCACGTAGCTGAGCCGCATCGCCGGATTGCGCTTCTTGATCATGTGCCCGATGGCGTGCATCAAGTGCGTTTTGCCCATGCCCACGCCGCCATACAGGAACAGCGGGTTGTATGCCTTGGAGGGCTGCTCGGCCACGGCTCGCGCCGCGGCGTGCGCGAATTCGTTGGACTTGCCGACCACGAAGGTATCGAAGGTGTAGCGGATGTTCAGTTGGTGATCGCTGCTTTCGAAATCCAGCCTGGACTGCTTGGCCGCGGCCGCCGGCGGGGCCTGCTGAATCGGTTCTTCCTCGGTGCACACATACTGCACTTTGGTGTTCGGCGTGCCCATCTGATGGAACACCGCCTTGATAATCTCTCCATACGTGCGGGTCAGCACCTGGCGAAACACAGCGCTGGGTATCTGTATGAACAGGGTCTCGCCATCCTGGCGGCTTAGCCGCGTCGGTTGAAACCAGGTGGTGAAGGTGTTGATGGAAACCCGCGATTTGATCAGATCCAGGAACTTGTCCCACACATTTAAAGCTACAGATTCACGGCCCACTTGGATAGCGGTTGTCATTGTCATGGAAAAGTAAAAAGCGCCCCAAAACTCGGAAAAGCCAAACGCAATACATTTCCACAGGTGTGCAAAACCTGTGGAAACAGAAATCCAGCCCTAAAGCATCACGCTTTGGAGTTCTAACCCGCGCTGGAACGAATGTTTTGTGCCCCTGTGGTTCCGCGCAGCCCATTCAGAGTAGCAGCACCACGTTCCACTGCATCAAAACTGGTTGGATTCTCGCGCAACGTTTCGTTCGGAGCAAGCGAAAAGTGTGCGAAGGCCACCAACAACGTTCACACGCCATTCACAACTTTTCCACAAGCACCGAAAATGTGCAAGTGCAGAATAAAATCCGCAAAATTGAAGAAATTTTATACAACCGCGTTCTCTTTCTTTCCTTCGCTGCACTGACATGGTGCATTTCACCCTGAGGAAAACTTCGGTTATTTTTTTATCGAATTCGATCCGGCCGGCGAAATTCGTAAATACCCAGCGGGTCGGACCCGATCAATAATCGATTTTCTTCTACAAGAATCACTGCGGCATCCAACGGCGTGCCCTTCTGCGTGTAGACCTGATACTCCGAACGGCGGATTCCGTCTTTGTCGAAATGCACCAGGGTGTTGTGCAGGCCCATCCACACGTCGCCCTCCACCGGATCGACTCCGAACGCGGTCAGGATCGGATGAAACGCCAGTGGCTTGTCGCTATCCTCCTGCCGAACTATGGCTTTGCGCGTTGCCGACGCTTCCGGATACGCGTCTACGCCCACGAACACGAACTCCTGGCTGGCGTTGCCGAACCGGTCGTACTTCCGCACCAGCGGCTCCGGCATGTACGTGAAGCCATAATAGATATGCCCCTGCGGGTCCGCGGCCACCCGCCCGAGGTTCAGATAACGGTCAATGTCTGCCCGGGAAGAAAGCGATTCCAGGTCGCCAAATTCCCGCGACACCTTCCCGTCCGCACCGTACACCGTGACGTGGTGGGTCTCCTGCATCTTGGTTACCGCCACCTCACCCTCGGGCAGCACCGCCAGGGAGAGCAGCGAACTTGCCGGAAAGGAACGCAACGGCTTGCCGTCGGGCGCAAATTCGGAAATAAGGTTCTTGGCGCTATCGGCGACGTACACATCGCCCTTGGCGTCCACGTCGCAATCTTCGCCGAACCCAATCGATCCGGCATCGCTGGCGTTTCCGGCCGCGCCCGCCGCCGGCGCCGATGCCCCAATCACCGACAGCTGCTTGCCGTTGCTGTCGAAGATCGCTACGCCCACTCCCGGAGATGCCAGCACATAGTAATTTCCGTTCGCCCCGTGCCGCACCGCGCGAAGCCCGGGCCCAATGCTCGGAAACCAGCGCCGGCTGGCCCACAGGTCCGCGTCGATTTCCGCGGCCCGGCCCCACAACGCGCCCACCAGGCACACCACAACCGCTACCAGCACCGAGCCCGCCAGCAGTTTCCGCATGGTTTGTCAGATTACTATAGCGACGCGCTGGTTGCTTCCTCAGTCCAACCGGAACCGCAATCGCCCAATAGACTTGGCCCTCAACCGGCCCTCCCGGTTGCGTGCCCCGGAATCGTCTGTCTCGATCACCACCGCATTCATCTGAATGTCGCCGCTGGCCACCTCAAACCGGGCTGGCAAGCCGTCCAGAAACTTTTTGATGATGGCCGCGCGTTCCATCCCAATAATCCCCTCGTGCGGCCCGGTCATCCCCACATCGGTGATGTACGCCGTGCCTTCGGGCAGCACCCGGTCATCTGCGGTAGTCACGTGCGTGTGGGTGCCCACCACCGCGGTGGCGCGCCCATCCAGGTACCACCCGAACGCGATCTTCTCGCTGGTTGTTTCCGCATGGATGTCCACCAGAACGAACGCTACGTCCGAATCCAGCTTGGCCAGTTCGCTGTCCACCTTCCGGAACGGATCATCGCTGGGCGCCAGGAACACCCGCCCTTGCAGGTTCAATACCGCGTATTTCACCCCATTCTTGGCCGTACCCACGCACACCCCAGCGCCCGGGATGCCTTCCGCAAAATTCGCTGGCCGCAGCAGCCGCGGTTCATGGGGAATGAACTCGAAAATCTCCTTGCGATCCCAACTATGATTCCCGCCCGTCAGCACTTCGATTCCGTGCTGCAACAACTCCTCGGCGATGCGGGGAGTGATGCCAAACCCGGCGGCCGCATTCTCGCCGTTGGCGATCACCAGATCGATGTGCTGCTGCTCGACAATATCCGCCAGCCGCTCGCGCACGATTTGCCGCCCCGGTGCCCCTACAATGTCGCCAATGAACAGAACGCGCATGGGAAAAGTCGTCAGGTCTCCGTTCTAAGTTTCGACCCTGACCCGTACAGTGGGGCTTGGCACCACGAATCCAATTCCGAAGCTGGTCCGCGTGCCTAGCCAAGTCCTTAGGCATACACCTAGCTTACTTGTTTCCCTGAACCGAGGACTAGTCACCCCAAAACGAATACGGAGCGGACTGCTCGGCCGTGGGAAGCTAGGCCGTGAACCTCTGTAATAGGTGGGCGCCACGAGCCAACCATTAGGCTTTCCTGCCCCGCCCGCGAGTCACCACCGACTCGCCGACGGGACAGGCCATGCACACAAGCTGACTATCCGCAGCACCCCAGAGATTCGATACGGTTCAAACGGCTGTCGCGTCCTCACCTGCTTCGAAGTACCGCTCCAGTGCGTATTATCCTCTACGGGCCCCTCCCCGTCCAACCTGCCCGGCCACGCCACCTTCCTGAGGTTCACCAATTTCCGCAGCAGCGGGGTAAAATGTCTCCCCGCGTTGCGCTGAGGTGACCCTTTGCCCACGAAATTACCTTTGCGATTGTTCCTGCGATTCTCCCTTCTGCCGGTCCTGCTGCTTTCCCCTGCTGCTCTCCGCGCGCAAACCTCGGGCGCCCCGCCCAGCCATCTGGGCAAAGTGGACTTCCACACCAGTTGTTCCACCGACGCGCAGCTGCTGTTCGAACAAGCCTTGGCCCTGCTGCATTCCTTTCAGTACATGCAAGCGCGCCAAACCTTCGAGCAGGCTCAAACCAGCGATCACAACTGCGCCATGGCTCACTGGGGCGTCGCGATGTCCCTTTACGAGCAGCTCTGGGAATTTCCCGATGACAAGCAACTCACCGAAGGTCGCAAGCAGATCGAACTGGCGCAGAGTTTGCACCCTCAAACGCCCCAGGAGCGGGGATTCGTCGCCGCCGCGGCCACCTTCTATCAGCGAAGTTCCAAACTAACGCACACTGAGCGCATCAAGGCCTATTCGCTCGCCATGGAAAACTTCCACCAGAAATTGCCCGACGACGTGGAAGTCGGCTCGTTCACTGCGCTCTCGCTCATCGCCCTGGCCGAAAACGAGGTGGACAGCCTGGCCAATCAAAAGCAGGCCATCGCCATTCTCAATCCCCTGTTCGAAAAATATCCCGACCATCCCGGCGTGGCGCACTACCTGATCCACGCGGCCGACCGTCCCGAGCTCGCCTCTCAAGGCCTGGCCGCCGCTCGCCGCTACGCGGAAATTGCCCCCGATTCTCCGCACGCCCTGCACATGCCCTCGCACATCTTCGTGCGTCTCGGCCTGTGGCAAGACTCCATCAGCTCGAATATTGCCTCCAGCGCTTCGGCCGCTCGCGCCACCGAGGAGCATCACGCCGAATGGCACTACCAGACCCACGCCATGGATTTCCTGAACTATTCGTACCTGCAAAGTGGCCTGGAAGCCAAAGCCCGCGAAGTCGTCGCCAACATCGATCACGTAGTCGGCGCCGACGACCAAACCAAGGCCCAGTATCGCTCCTATCTCGCCACCCGCACCGCTCTCGATCTGCACCGCTGGAAGGAAGCCGCCGGCTTGGAAATTCCGGCGATTCGCAAGGACCAGCAGGATAATGCCTATTGGGCGCGAGCCATCGGCGCCGCTCGCAGTGGCGACGTTGCCGCGGCTGAAACCGCCGTCAAGCAACTCGCCGAATGCGTCAAGCTGCGCGAAGAGCGCGCTCGCAAGCAGGGCTACGAAGTTTCCAACGAAAAAGCCACCGACTTGCGCGAAGCCGAAGCGTGGCTGGCCTACGCCCGCGGCGAGACCCAGCAAGCGCTCGACGAATTGCGCGCTGCCGCCGCTCGTCAGGAACAAAACGGCGGCGAAACCGTGGTGATTCCTGCCCGCGAAATGTTGGCCGACATGCTCAACGAGCTGAAGCGGCACAGCGAGGCGCTCGACGAATATAAAATCGTGCTGAAAAATGCCCCCAATCGCTTCGATGCTTTGCTGGGAGCGGGTCGCGCTGCCGAAGCCGCGGGCAACAGCGCCGACGCCCAGGAGTTCTACGTCAAGCTGGTCGAGGATTGCCCGCAGGGTGCGGACCGCCCGGAATTAGCGGAAGCGCGCACCGTGGCGGCGCGCAAATCAGAGAATGCTAATAGCGAGCCAACGGTGCACAAAAAGCGCTGATCATTGGGGAAAACCCTCTTGTCAGAAACAACCCGGACGTGTACAGTCACGCGGTGTTCCATTGCAAATTTTTCCGTTTCGGTGGGCTTTTCGCCCTCCTTACCCTGGCTCTCTGCTGCGGGTGTCTCGCCCAGGATCAGCCCGCGCCAGCCGTCGAAATTCCGCTGTGGCGTTTCGACGAATTGACCGCGCCCAGCTCGTGTCGCACCATGGGCCGCTTTCAAGACACCGAATATTGCCATTCTCAGGTAGTCGATCAGGTTCTGGCCCTCGGCAAAAACGCCATCCCGATTCTGATTTCCGAACTCACCGACGAACGGCGCACCAAACACTCCATCTACGATCTTTGGAAATTCACCGCCGCCGGCGACATTGCCAACTCGATTCTTTTCGATCTTTTCACCGCTCCGGATTGGCGGGTTTCCTATATGTCCGAACTCGATCCGCTCGAGCGCGACTGCCAAAAGCCCGGCGAATCCTGCTGGCGCAAATTCCTGCACAAAAAAGGCCGCAAATTCGTGCAGGAACAGTGGGCCGCGGCCTGGAACGCCCATAAGGACAGTATCTACTGGGATGACAAGGCCCGCTGCTTCCGCATCGCCGCTTCAGCGCCGCAGGATCAATTCGCCGGCCACGTGGCCTCGCCCCCAACCTCCGGCTCCCGCTCGAACTGACCTGGAGTTCTCGTAGCGCCGGCTTCCAGCCGGGATCTGTTTGCTCACCCTGTGTCTTTCTCTTCTCCTCGGCCAGCGCTGCGCAGAAGCCATTCGCTTGGCCCGCACAACCCCGCGGGAACTTTTCGCCTTCTCACGACATAACCAGTAGTGAGGGAGGAGCCAGCACCGCAGCACCAGCCCACTATGACCGACGTGCCTCTAAATTCCGGCCCAGCCAACTCTCCCGGACCACCGGCCGCCGCCACCGACGAGCAGCTCATGCTGGCCTTCGCGCAAGGTTCCGCGGACGCCTTCAACCAGCTTTTCTCCCGCTACAAGCAGCCGCTCTTCGGCTTCTTCCGCCGCCGCGTTTCCGATCCGGCCCACGCCGAGGAGCTGGCCCAGGAAACCTTTCTCGCTATTCTTCGCGCCGCTTCCCGCTACCAGCCCCGCGCCTTGTTCCGAACCTACCTGTACGCCATCGCCTTCAAAATTTTGCGCTCTTATCGCCGCAAAACTGCCTTTCGCGCCATGTTTCTCGGAGCCTCATCCAGCGCTCGCGAGCCCGCACTCCCCAACATGACCGACCAAGAACTGACCCTTCGCCACGCCGTGGCCAAACTCGATCGCCTGGAACGCGAAATTCTTTTGCTGCGTGAATTCGAACAGTTGAGCTACACCCAGATTGCCGGGCTGTTGCACTTGCCCGTGAACACCGTGCGCTCGCGTCTCTTCCGCGCGCGCAAAGCTTTGCGCGAGTTGTTGCTGGCCCCGGCCGCCAAAACGCTGAACCCGAAATGGGCGGGTTCCGAGGAGCACGCATGAACACCAGCACGCACCCGGTTGCCCCGGAAGAAATCATGGAATTGTTGGACGGCGAGCTGCCCGCTGGCCGCCAGGAATTTGTCGCTGCGCATGTGCAACTGTGTCCCGAATGCGCCGGCCTGGCCAACCAGTTCCGCTCACTCTCCGCCACGATCGCCACATGGACGGTGCCGCCGGTCCCGCATCCGTTAACCGATGCCGTCCTTGCCTCTTCGGCCAAGCTGCAATCCGGCGGCAAACTGCCACGTCCAAAATTTTATGCTCGAGCCGGCTTGTGGAACTGGAAGCAGTGGACGCTCGGCCTCAGCAGTGCTGCCGTCGGTGCGATCGCTCTTCTCGCTATATTGTTCTCCGGAATGTCTCCGAGCCAGAGCTACATGGCCAGGCTTTCCGACCGGACCCACACAGTTAGGAAACTTCGCGAGCAGATCGCGGTCCCTCAATCAGAAACCACCTTTGGTCGCGCTAGCGCTGAGGAACAGTCGGCGCTTAGTGTCGCTTCGGATTCCAACGGAATTGGTCACGGCTCGGGTGCCGGAGGCGGTATCGGTTATGGAAACGCTCCCAAATCAACCTCCGTTGACGACGCGGTGGTCAAGGATCAGGGCGACCAACTCGCCTCCGCCCCCATGATTGCTCGCACCGTGTCGCTCACCGTGGTGGTCAAGGACTTTGCCGCCGCTCGCGCCACACTCGACGCCATTCTCGCGCGCCACCAAGGTTATGCCGCCGATCTCACCGTCAGCACCACCGAAGGTGCGCCGCGCACCTTGCAAGCCTCTTTGCGCATTCCCGCTGCGCAATTGCCGGCCAGTTTGAATGAAATGAAAGCGCTCGGCCGTGTGGAGAACGAATCGCAATCCGGCGAGGAAGTCACCGAGCAGCACGCCGACCTGGTCGCCCGGCTGAAAAACTCCCGCGAAACCGAGCAGCGCCTGCAAACCATCCTCCAGCAGCGCGCCGGCAAAATCGCCGACGTGCTCGCGGTCGAGCAGGAAATTGCCCGCGTGCGCGGCGACGTCGAGCGCATGGAAGCGGAACAAAAAGCCCTCGAGCATCGCGTTGACTACGCCGCCGTGAATCTCAGCCTCAGCGACGTTTACCAGGCTCAACTCACTTTGCCCATGTCGGTTGGCACGCGCCTGCACAACAGCTTGGTCGCCGGCTATCACCTCGCTGCCGAAACCCTGATCGGCATCGTTCTCTTCTTCGCCGAGTACACCCCGGCCATTGTCCTTTGGGTGTTGCTGCTCGGTTCACCCGCCTTCTTCCTCTGGCGCCGCTACCGCAAAGCCCTCCTCGCCTCCTAAGGGAGTCGCTCAAAAGTCACTGCTTCGGTGTACTAGGGCTTAGGCACCCAGTTCATCTGGCCAACAACCGCGTGACTGCTGCCACAGACATGCCTTACGCATTCATCTCAAATTTCACCATGACCTAGCGGGAGGATCGCTCCCGACTGCATCCCCGTTGATTTCCTCTCAGGCCATCTGCCTCTCCGAAGAGCAACCCGTGTGGGACCGCAACACCCGCTGAGGCGTGGGGAAACAGATGTTGGGCCACACCATCGAGCCGGATTCCAGGGAACCATCGGATTTTCGCAGGCGTCCACGGAAGAGATTCCCTTTTCTAACCATCGCGCTGGTGACTTTTGTGCTGCTCGCTTGGGTTTCTACGGCCCCGGCGCAAATCTCCAGTTCCGCATCGTCGACTCCCAAGCCCGAATCCACCGTATCTGTCCGAGAGCTGCAGATTCCCGCTAAAGCACGGAACTCTCTTCTGCGGGGAGTCGAACGCTTACGCAAAGGAGATACCGCCGGCAGCTTGGTTTATTTCAATCGCGCGATACAACAGGCTCCGGATTACCTGGGCGGGTATTACCACAAAGGCTTGGCAGAGATCCGGCTTAACCAGATGAACGAGGCGCTCAAGTCCTTTCAACAAGCCATTGATCTCAGCGGCGGGCACTGCGCCCTGGCGTACTTCGGCTACGGCCAGACTCTGGCCAAGTTGGGAAGACTGCAAGACGCGGAAGCGGTCTTGCGCCGAGGTGTGCAAGAGGACCCCACCTTGCCCGAAGGCTATGTCGCGCTTGCCCTGGTACTGCTCGGGGAACATCGTCTGAATGAAGCCGAAGCCTCCGCGCAGAAAGCCTTGCAAACGACCAGTCCTTACGCCTGGAAGGCGCTCCTTCCCCTGGCCTGCGTTCACTTAAACCGCGGAGAATACCCGGCAGGAGTCCAGCAGCTCGAGGCATTCCTGCAGCATCTGCGCTCAGATGGCGACCAGGGACTAATCCCGCCCGTGGAGCAAACCCTCAACGATTTGAAAACCAGTCTCGCCCGCGTGGACTCTGCCCGCTGAATCGTCTCAACAGCCGCTCTGTTTGAAAAAAGGGAGCGGGCCAGGTCTTCCCGCTCCCCTGTCGTAGGCGGATGCTGACGGAGGGATGCAGCCGCCTGTAACTGCTTCTGGCCCAAATGGTAAATTATATCGTGGCACGATACAAGAGGTTTGTTCCGGTTGATGCGTAACGCGCAACAGGCCCGTTCGCCGGCGCCCGCCGCCTCCATCGTTTCGCAAAGCTTCGGCATCCCGGCGAGCATTCCACTTTTTTGCCGGTTAGACTCTTGGTTTCGCCCTATATGGCCGCGCGGCGCCGCCGGCCACTTGCCAAATACACGCTGGCCCTGGGATCCAGCAGCGGGTCTCCCGACGGTTCAATGCCGTCCACGCGAGGAATGGGATCGAAAATGATCTGGCGCTGCGCGTTCTCGCCATCGGGAACCAAGCCGTTCAATTCCATCGTGCCGAATTCCACCACCTCACGCTGCTCCGGCCACTGGATCGTGGCATCGTCAACCGCGTCTCCCTCCGCAGCGACCTGAACCAGGACGCGCATCCTAACCGGCGCGCGCCCAATTCTGTCTTTGAGCTCATCGAACAGAAAATCCGGGTGCTTCTTCGCGGCGGCGCTTGCCTCCAGGTACTCGTTGCCGTCCACCGGGACAATTCGGTAGCGGCCGTATTTGCTGACTCCGCTGCCATTGGTGAACTTATATGCGCTTACGGAATAGAACGATTCCTTCGCGAAACTTGTGGGGATGGGCTTCGGTGCTTGCACAAATGCGAGTGCCCCGGGATGCGCGCCGAGAAACGATTCGATTGGAGTGGGCTTGGCCACGCCGGCGCCGCTCGCGGCAATGGCCCGAACGAATTCCAGGAAGTCTTCCACGGTGCGCGTCGGGAACGCATCCACGGAGTGGCCGATGATGTCGGTGTGGACGTGTTCGGCCAGATAGAAACGCACCGCAATGCCCCGCGGGCTGGCGTTTTCATCGTAGTCCGGTATCGCGGGAACTCCGGCAAAATCCGAAAACCGCACGGCAACGCGAATCGACGGCTGATTCACATGAGGCGCCTTGGTCAGTTCGTTCACATGGGCGGAAGGAGTAAAGCTCCCGGATACCAGGATTCCTTTTGCATGTACGGGACGAAAGCCAGGGTGATGCCCAAACACGTTGTCAAACGCTTGCAAAGTGTCGCGGCTCAAGGGGTCCGGTTGCTCCATTTTCCTTTCGGGTTTTGTCATGTTTTTTTCCTTTCAGGTGGGAACTGCCAGATCGTTCTCCAAGGCAACGTCAGCTGGGGTTAGCCCTGCGTTTCGGGCCGCGAGTGTATCACGGAGCAGCGGCCCAGCCAACGATCGTGGAATCAGGGGCCGCCGCCAATAACTCGCGTTTTAACGTAAGGCGCCCGCGCTGCGCAGATCAATGCGGTAGCGGCACTTTCGTCTTTCGCCGCGCGCGTACATGTCGCTCTCGGCCGGCAGGTCTACGGTTTCGACAAGCACGCCACCCGCAAGTTCGCAGGTCCTGCGCGAGGCGGCGTTCTCCGGACTGCAGGTGATCCACAACTCCGTCAGCCCATGACGCTTCGCCAGCGGCGTAAGCAGCCGGATAGCCCGGCTGGCCAAGCGCTGGCCGCGAGCACTTTCTTCCACCGTGTAGCCTAAGTGTCCGGCGAAACGCTGCAGATTCTCATCGCTGCCCACGCGAAGTTGAATCTCGCCCACAGGTTCTGAGCGCCACGACATGAATAGCCAGAAGACGTAGCACGGCGACTACCCTTTGCTGGGATCCGCGGGATGCCTTTCTTTCAGTTTGAGCCGCAGGTCGCCATCAACCAGGTCGCCCGGCTCCAACCATTCGAAACCACTTGAGTCCATCGATTGACACCAAACCCATCTGCCCCATGGGCGGAAACTTTCAAGCTGTGCGCCTGTGCCATTGATGGAACGCTTTGCTGCTCCACGTCGCGACTCAGCCGCTTCATCATGTAAGTGCGATCCCATATTCCGACAGCCATCTCTCCAGGTCCTGACGTGACGCTGCGACCAGATGACCTCCTGCAAATCGGGAGTCGGCAGACACTTCGCACCGAATCAACGAGGGGATCACCAACGCATCAGCCAATTCCCCTGACTGGAACTCTGCTTCGGCGAGAACCAGGCCCTGCAACCTGCCTTCGAAAACATCGATGCCGAACGGCGGAACGCTGTAACGAATCTTGCTGAGCATCCTCGCCGGAAGCTGGGCAATGACAGCAAACTCTTCTTCAGTGAGATACATGCTTGTAATTAGCCCCTGCTGTGCACCGTTTCCAGGGGCGGGTACTTTCTGCGTGAGCTTGAACACGGTCGGGCCGTGGTCTTCATGCTGCACGCGCAGGCGAAGAGCGGTATCGTCGATATAACGGTCCGTGATGCGGCGGACTCGCGTCACCTTTATCCCCTGGGGAAGTCGCTCCAGAAGGAAACGGCGCTCGATCCTGGCGTACTTACTGTGGTGTTGCATCCTCGCGTTCGCTAGCGCTTGTTCACGGCGAGCCAGTGCATGCCGCGGTAGGAATCCGCCACCACCCAAGCGCCCGCCGTCAGCGCCACAGAGACGATGGTCTCGCTCCATTGGAAAGCGTCTTTGGACCCAGCCGCCACCAGGGGCACCCACACCAGCAGCGTGAACATGCCGATCTCCAACGCCGAGAGCGCGGCTGCCAGCCGTGCACACACCCCGATGAGCACCGCCACGCCCGCCACCATGAAGGCACAGCCGGTGAAATACGCCCAGAACAGATGCCATGGCAGCCAGCCAGGCACCAGCTCCGCGGTGTGTTGCAAATAGGTGAAATGGGCCACGCCGAAGGGGATCAACGCCAGCCCGTAGAGCACCCTCGCGATGTGCAGACCTTTGCCAATGGCGAAACCGAGGTGCCGCCTGTCCCAGTCCGTGGCCAACCACACATACAGCACCCACGCCGCCGCGACCATCACCGCAGTCTCGCAGCACGACCAGTAAATATCCACGGTCACCCCGTGGAAGAAGCCGGGCACGCGGAACAACAGCAACCACAGCAGCAGCCAGGCGAGCAGCACCCGGGCAGCGACGGCGGCTGTGCGTTGCCACAGCAGGCCTATGCCCGACGCCAGCGAGATGACCGCGCACAGATAGATCAACACCACGCGTGCGGGCACGCCCTCGGGCACCGGCTCCCATATCGGCGTGAAAGCGCCTTTGATCAGGCCCAGGGTTCCCAGGGCGATCATGGTTACCGCAAAGACCGCATGGCCCACGCTTGCGAGGCGCATCGCCCTCTCCTCCGGGGCTGGTGCAGTTCATCGGGTACAGGCATTTCTGTAGGCCCCATGCCTGGCCAACGGCCAGCGCGCGAGATCATATCACCGGAAACTCGAAAAGAGCCGCCCACAAGTGAGACACCCGATTACCGCCTCCCCAGCCAAAGAGTAGAATGAAATCCGGGGGTGGAACATGGAATTGACCTTGACCCCAGAGGAACACAACCTTCTCTTGCGTATTCTTGAGCAGCACCATCAGGCGCTACTGAGGGAGATTTGGCACACCGACTCTCGCGAGTTCAAGAGCGCTTTGCAGAATGATGAAAAGCAGCTCGAGTCGCTCTTGGGCCGTATGCGCCAACCGCTGGTCCGGCAGCATCATGCTTGATTCCCTTCGCCGGATGGCGGTGTCCCCATCTCCACGCTGCCACCGGTGTGATTGACAAACCGCAACTGGCGCAGCTCATCGTAGGCGCGCGGCAGGAGTATTTCCAGGGGTCTGGGCATTGTCAGCGGGCCACTTGGAGAGCCGTTCGCTCAGACACCTGGGATGAGCCACAGATCTAGCACTCCTCAGGCAGTCTAGTGACACCGAAATATCTCCACATCTTGTTTCCTTGACGTTTCGTAGGTGTGTTACAGTTTCAGCCACTTTCCCGGGCCAATTCCGTTCTAGACAAGTGGAGAGCCAAAACGCCGAGTGCCACCTGATCGGGCGTCTGAGGGCGCTGAAGAAAGCTGTGGCCGCCAAACGGGCTGCACGGCTGGCGTGGCGGGGGAGGATGTAATGATTCTCGACATCGAACACAAAAAGATTGAACCGGACATTTTCGTGATGGAAATGCACGGGCGAATCACCATGGGCAGCGACAGCCAGAAAATCGAATGGGGCGTGGCCCAACTGCTGAACGAGAGTCAGAAGAAGGTGATTTTCGATCTGACCGACGTGTCCTACGTCGATAGCTCCGGCGTCGGGATTCTGATGATGTGCCACGCTAAGCTGACGAAGGCGGGTGGCGCGTTGCACCTTGTCGGCGTACAGGGCTTTGTGGAAGAGGCGCTGGCGATTACCAGCGTGAACAAAATCGTGCCCCTATATTCCACAACCGCACAGGCCGCGGGGCATTTTCACCGCGCCTCGAATGCAGGCTCAGATTGCTGATTTTGCCGGGCGCATCGGAGCCGGGGGCGGGTTTGCGTTCCCTGCCTCAGAACTGTCCTTAGGTACTGTTTAGTTACGCTTCCCGGTCAGTTATCATGGGACTGCCATTTGGAGCATGTTCCATGTTGATGTCCAGCCACAACGATTCTCGCCCGCGCCAGCGCGCCGGTCTCAGCGCCAATCCCGCTCCAGCCCGCGCAATATATCTTCTTTGTTTTGACATATCTACAAATCGCGGCGCACTCATCTCCTTTGTTTTGATAAATCTGCAAAAAACAGGGGGGTGCCTCTATCCGATGTTTGCCCGTCACATTCTGTTTTCGCCCTCCTCCTCGCTAAGTCCTTTGTTTGCGCTTGATACAAAAACAGGGGGGGGGTAATTATGTTAACCAATTGCGGCTCGCGTGCCAAATTGGAACAGCGCCTCGGACGGCGCGCTCAGATTGGCCACTCCAATCACGGATGCCCGGCCACGGCTCAAGGAACACGGGCCACGCAACACGCTCCGCATGTGGTGCCACTTCCTTCATGGACCACCGGCTCGCCCCGACGCCGCTTGCGCCTTGCTCACGGTACAATGGCTCCGCATCCAGGAGACTTGTTCATGAACTATCGCCTGTTCGGCCGCACCGGTTGGAGAATCAGCGAGGTTGGTTATGGCATGTGGGGACTGGCGGGTTGGACCGGTTCCGACGATGCGGAAATCCTGAAGGCCTTGCACCGCGCCGTCGAGCTGGGCTGCAATTTCTTCGACACCGCCTGGGCTTACGGCGACGGCAAAAGCGAACAAATCCTGGCGAAAATTCTGAAGGAGCACAAGAACGATTCCTCGGGCGGTCCCGACAAGCACCTCTACGTGGCCACCAAAATCCCTCCAAAAAATCGCCGCTGGCCCAGCAACCGCGAGTTCACTCTCGACGATTGCTACCCGCCCGACTATATCGAGGAGTACCTGGAGAAAAGCCTGAAAAATCTGGGCGTGGACACAATCGACTTGATGCAATTTCACACGTGGGAAGACCGCTGGCTGAACGACGAGCGCCTTCCGCGCTCGATCGAGAACATGAAGAAAAGCGGCAAAGTGCGCGCCTTCGGTCCCAGCATCAATCGCTGGGAACCCTGCAATGGCCTGCGCGCGGTTCTGGAAGGCCACGCCGACGCGGTTCAGGCCATCTACAACATTTTCGATCAAAATCCCGAGGACGCCCTGTTCCCCATCTGCCGCATGAAGCAGGCCGCGGTGATCGCGCGGGTCCCCTTCGATGAAGGCACGCTGACCGGAACCCTCACGCTGGACTCCACATGGCCCGCCAGCGATTGGCGCAGCACGTATTTCGTGCCCGAAAATCTGAAGTCCAGCGTGGCTCATGCCGAAGCGCTTCGCCCACTGGTTCCCTCGGGCAGCAGCATGCCGGAGATGGCGTTACGATTTGTCTTGAGCTGCCGAGACGTCAGCACCACTATTCCGGGTATGCGCCAGGTCAAAAACGTGGAAGCGAATGGCGCGGCCAGCGCCGCCGGGCCGCTTCCGCCGGACCTGCTGAAAAAATTGCGGGCACATCGTTGGGACCGCAATCCCACTTCGTGGTCGCAGTAAGAGGTTGGCACATGGCACACAACGTGAAGGTGCAGATTTTTGGTCAGATGTATCCCATGCAGGGTGATCTCGACGAAGCTTACATGCAGAAGTTGGCCGCCTATGTGGATGCCAGGATGCGCGCCATCTCTGACTCCACCATGACCGTGGACACGCAAAAAGCCGCGATTTTGGCGGCTCTATCGATTGCCGATGAGCTACACTCTTTGCGTGCCGAACGCGGCGAACGGGAAGAATTGCTGAAGGAGCAGGCGGAACGCTGCCTCACGCTGGTCGAGCGCGCTTTGAAGCAGTCCGACTGATGCGGGGTAGATTGGTCATTCCGAACGGAGTCCGCGGAGCGAGCACCGCTGCCTCTTCCCGCGCCTCTCGTGGAGAGAATTTCTCTGAGTTGAGATCCGCGAGCTTGTCATTCTGAGCCCATCCGATGAGGATGGGAGAAGAATCTCAACGGGAACTTCAAGCAAAAGCGAAACCAGCATCCAACGGTTACGACGCGCGCAGCGCCGCTCCCAGGTTCTTCTCCAGCGCGCCCACAATGCGGCTCGAAAATTCGCTGATTTGTGCTTCGGTTAATGTGGACTCGCGGCTCTGGAACGTCGCTCGCACCAGCAACGAATATTTTCCCGCGGGCACGTTTTTGCCGCGGAACAAGTCCACCGCTTCGATGCAGGCAATTTCCGGAATCCCCAGCGACTCGATGGTTCTCTGGACCTCCGCGAAGGTCACGCCATCGGCCAGGAACAATGAGAAATCCCGCTCCACCGCTGGGAAACGCGGCAGCGCTTGGTAGCGGCGATTGTTCTTAACACCGTAATACATGCAGTACAGCGGACCGAGCGCAATTTCCGCCAGGTAAACGTCTTGCCGGAATTTGAGTTTGTCGGCGACGCGTTTGGTAAGTTGACCCGCAACGCCCAGCGGCTGATTCCCTTCTTTGCCCAGGAACAAAGTGCCGCGCCTGGCCGCGTTCAGCCAATCCGGTCCGCCGTGTTCCCAGCGGAAGCCGCCGGAAAGCGCGCCGATGGCGTCGAGATCGCCTTTCAGGTCGCCGAAAATATACTCGCGCGGCGCATCGTAAAGTCCCTGAGCGCGCGCCAAGCCGGTTGCGCCAACGCTCAGCACCCGCGTTTCGACCGGCTTGCCGTTCACAAAGCGGTAATGGCTGCCAATCTCGAACAGCCGCGCGTCGCGCTGCCCGTGATTGAGGTTCCATTCAATCGCTCCCGCCATGGTCACCGCGCCGGTGGACTTCAAGACGCCGGCTTCTTCACTCAGCGGATTGGCCAGCTTTGTGGGAAGCGCATCGGCCGGGCGAAACAGTTCGTTGCGTTCCTCGGCCACGTGCGGAATGGTCAGGATCTCGTGATAACCAAGCCCAATCAAGCGCTCGCGCAGCCGCGTTTCCGCTTCCTGATGCGGCAAACGTGCCGCTCCCGCTCGAGCGGCAGGCAAACGCGGCGGAAACTTGTCCAAGCCATAAACGCGAGCGACTTCCTCGATCACATCGATCTCGCGCTCGACATCCGCGCGCCACGACGGTTGCGCGCAGTCCCAAGCAGCCAGCAGCGAATTCGCGGCGCCGCGGGTGTGATCGACGCGCACAGGCGCAAAGCCCAACGATGTGAGGATCGCCTCGACATCCTTGTCGGGAACGTCGGCGCCCATGATGCGCAGGAATTCCGCTCGCGTCAGCGTGATCCTTTTCGGCGCGGGCTTGCCGGGATAAACGTCCACAACGCCGGACAGAAGCTCGCCGCCGGCCAGCTGCAGGATCAGTTCCGCCGCACGCCGTGAAGCCAGCTCGGCCATTTCCGGGTCGGCGCCGCGGCCAAACCGCGTGCTGGCTTCGGTATGCAGTTTCAGGGAGCGCGCCGAGCGGCGCACCGCAATTGGATCGAACCAGGCGCACTCGATGAGCACATTCTTCGTGGAGAAGGAAATCTCGGTTTCCGCGCCGCCCATGATCCCGCCGATTCCCACGGTGCGCGACCCATCGCCGTCGCACACCACGGAAACGTTGTTATCCAGTGTGCGTTCGATGCCGTCCAAGGTTCGGATCTTCTCGTTGTGGCGCGCGCGGCGAACCACGATGCTGTGGTTCCGGAGCAGATCGTAGTCAAAGGTGTGCAGCGGATGACCGGTTTCCAGCAAGACGTAATTCGAGATGTCCACCACGTTGCTGATGCTGGCGGTATCGGCCGCTTCCAACCGCTGTTTGAGCCACGCCGGCGAAGGCTGAATCTTCACGCCACGAATCACTCGCGCGGTGAAACGCCCGCACAGTTCCGGCGCTTCAATCTTCACGCTGACAGCGTCGCGGGCTTTCGCCGAGGAACTTTCAGCCGGTTTTGGCGCAATGGCCTTGACCGGCAAACGATAGATCGCGCCCACCTCGCGGGCGATTCCCAACATGCCCAGGCAATCCGGACGATTGGAGGTCACCTCGGCGTCGATAATCGTTCCCTGCAGGCCATTTTCGATCCCGGCGATGTTTGTTCCCGTCAGTGCAAGCCGCGAAGCTACTTCTTCGGCCGGCGCCGGAACGTCCACAAACTCCTTCAGCCATGAGTAGGAGACTTTCATCGCGAGTTCCTGCCGAGCCGGCCCAAATAAACGTAGGCGAAATAGTCCATCCTGACCATTGCGTTTTCCTGATACGCGTCGAAAACCCGGCGCAGTTCGGTGATCATCGGACGGTAATTGGCGTGATTTTCCGTTGGTGCGTACGAACTGCTGCGCAGGCGGCCCTGCAATCCTTGCCAGTCGAAATCCTGGTGATTGTGCAGCTGGTGCGATTGAAATGTGCCGGCGTCGAAGAACTGGCCCATCTTTTCGGTTTCGGGGTAAGTATCCTTCACCGACTTGTAGTCCACGGCGAAGCGCTGAAGCACCTTTTCGTACTCTCGCGCGAACGGGGTTTCCTGCATGCGGCGATCCTGCCAGATCACTACGGTCCAGCCGCTGGGTTTCAGGATGCGTCGAAATTCGCGTTGAGCCGCGGCTGTGTCGAACCAGTGAAATGCCTGGCCGACGGCGACGAAATCGACCGACGAATCGGGCAGCGTCGTAGCTTCCGCCGAACCGTCGACGCTGGCGAATTTGGGGAAGCTGCTGAGAAATTCTTCTCCGCCCCGGCGCATTTCCGCGTTGGGTTCAATGCCATACACACGATTGCCCCACTCCAGAAACAGTTTGCTGAGCAATCCGGTACCGGAGCCGATGTCGGCGATGACGTGATCGGATTGCAGGCCGCAGTGTTTCGCAAGCAGGTCGTACAACGCCGCGGGATAAGCAGGGCGATAGCGGGCGTAATCGGCCACGCGATTCGAGAAGCGTTGTTTGGCGTCAGCAAAGGCCATGGAGTTTGTCAGTTCTCGTTCTCAGTAGTGCACTTTCAGCAATGACCAGAAAGCTGTGACTCCGTCCGCATTCGGCGGTCATGGGAATTGCCGCAGAAAACGCACGTCGTTCTGGAAAAATGCCTGAATATCGTCGATGCCGTATTTGAGCATCGCCAGGCGATCGATGCCGATGCCAAAGGCAAAGCCGCTGACCTTCTTGGGGTCATAGTTGACGAAGCCGTACACCGCGGGATCGACCATGCCTGCGCCGAACAGCTCGATCCAGCCCGCGCCTTTGCATTTGCCGCAGACGCCGCCCGCTGAAGCAGTGCCGCTGCCGCCACAGAAAATGCACGAGGCGTCGAACTCGACGGAAGGCTCGGTGAACGGGAAATAGCTGGGGCGAAAGCGCGTTTTGACGGACGCTCCGAAGAATTGCTTCACGAAGTAGTCGATAGTGCCGGTGAAGTCGCAGAAGGTAATGTCCGAATCGACAGCCAGCCCTTCGATCTGGTGGAACATGAAGGAGTGCGTGGCGTCGGGATTATCGCGACGGTAGACCTTGCCGGGCACAATGACGCGCACGGGCGGCTGGCGCTTCTCCATGGTGTGAATCTGCACCGGCGAAGTATGGGTGCGAAGCAGCAGCGGGCCGGGAACACCCTTGGGCAGTTCCAGATAGAACGTGTCCATGTCGTCGCGGACCGGATGGTGCTCGGGAATGTTCAGCGCTTCGAAGTTGTAGTATGGCGTTTCGATCTCGGGGCCTTCGACGATGGAGAAACCGATGGAGAAGAAAATGTCCTCGATTTCCTGAAGAACCTGGCGAATCAAATGATGCGAGCCGATGGGGCGAATGACGCCGGGCAAGGATAGGTCGACGCGGTCTTTGGCGGTTGCCGTCGCTTGCGCACGGCTTTCGATCGCCACGCGCCGCTCTTCAATCTGCGCATCGACGTGCGCCCGCAATTCGTTCAGCGAGGCGCCCACAACGCGCTTCAGTTCCGGCGAAGATGGCTTCAGCCAGTTGTCCGTGACCAGGGTGAGAACACCGGACTTTCGGCCCAGCCAAGCATCCCGCAGAGCTTTCCAGGATACTTCGCTCGTAGCGGTGCCGGCATCGGCGTCGAAACGGGCGCGGAGTTCAGCGAACAGCGAAAGAACCTGTTCGGCGGACTTAGCGCCGAGCGCGCCGAGCGTTTGGGTCTGCTTCAATTCCGTGGTCGTGGACATGTATCAGAAAGAATACACCGAGAGAGCACGGATAGCGTGCGTGCCTCCATCGGAAAGTTGGGAGCTGAACCATAGCGCACAAGGGATTCCTGTCGTGCGCCCTGAGAACGGTTGCGCCCAGACAGAACAGCGGGTTGAAGGCGGTGCTATCGCGCTAGGCTTTAGGCGCAGCGGGCTTGGGCGCAAAGGCTCGAGCCTTCTCGGCCAGGGCGGCAAACGCCGCCGCGTCGCGCACCGCCAGGTCGGCCAGAACTTTCCTGTCGATCAGCACTCCGGCAGCCTTCAACCCGTGAATCAATTGTCCGTAGCTCAAACCGTTCCGGCGAGCCGCGGCGCCGACGCGCTGAATCCACAAGCGGCGGTACTGGCGCTTTCTGGCGCGGCGATCGCGCTTGGCGTAACGATCGGCGCGATTGGCGGCCTCTTGCGCGGATTGGTACAGCTTGCTCTTGGTGAGAAAGAACCCTTTGGTCCTTCTCAGATACTTCTTACGGCGGGCCCTGCGCTTGGTGCCTCGTTTAACGCGTGCCATGGGGTTTCTCCTTCGTTTTTTGGTAGCTTATCGAGAACTCCACAACGGAGGACGTTAAGCTACAGATTTTTTTGGAAACGAAACGGGTCGCGAGAACGCCGGGCGCGGCGCTTCCGCAACGGGTTTGTTTCCGGTGTGATTTTGCAGGCCTTAACGGCGAAGGCGACCGAAACTGCTATCGCAGGCTAGCCACCACTGCAAAAGCCGAGCCGAAGCTCAGCGCTGCCCTGACGGGCAAATGGCCGGCAGGCACCCGTGACGCACTGCCTGGCACATTTTGCGGAACGTTGTTCCGCGAATTGCATGAGCCGGGATGAGCCAGTTCACGCAAAACTCTAAGAGATCAGCAACTCATCCTGCCGGGAACGCCCACAACACGCTGGTGCCTAACCGCAAAACTTAGCCCCCGTAAGGAAGCATTTGCCGGACCGCAGCGACGTCATGCGCGTCGACCTTCGTCAACTTCTTCAGCTTGCGCATGCGCTTGGCGGGTTTGGTGCCAAGCAGGTGACGCTTACCGGAATGCATGCGCAGGATCTTGCCATTGGCGGTGACCTTGAAACGTTTTTTGGCCCCGCGATGGGTCTTCAGCTTCATCTTGGGCTTCGTGGAATTGCGTGGCATTGGTGTGAATCCTCTCCGTGAGCGAGCCAGCCCGAGCCGGCTCCCGAAATTTACATGGACTACGCGTTCGGCTGCGCCGCGCTTGCCGGCCTGGCTGCAGCGCCTGCGCCCTTCTTGGGGGCCAGAAGCGCCACCAGAACGTTGCCTTCCATGCGCGGCATGGTCTCGATTTGGCAATAATCGCCGATTTCACCGAGCAACCGGGTCATCTTGGCGCGGCCGACTTCCTGGTGAGCCATTTCGCGGCCGCGATGGAAAATCATGGCGCGAACCTTGTGGCCTTCGCCGAGGAAGCGGATGATCTGATTCTTGCGAACCTGATAATCGTGCTCCGCGGTTGCGGGCCGAAACTTCACTTCCTTGAGCTGCGAGCCGCGGCTGCTTTTGCGCTGCTCGTGAGCCTTCTTGTTCAACTGATACTGATATTTGCCGTAGTCGGTGAGCTTGCAAACCGGTGGATCTGCCGTGGGCGAAATCTCCACCAAATCCAGGCCCCGTTCCCGCGCCAAGCGCAGCGCTTCGAACGGCTGCATGACACCCAACTGCCCGCCATCCTCATCAATCACCCGGACTTCCCGAGCACGTATCCGCTCATTGATGCGGATACGGTCGGCTTGCCGGAAATTCCGCTCAGCGATAAATCCCCCTAAGAAAAAAATGCACCCGGCGAAGCCGGGTCGCACCCCGTGTCTTCAACACCCATGCCGCTTCCGGCACATGGGGCAGACTCCAAAGTATAGCACGTGAAAATCGAGGAGCAACAACGCAGTGTCGTCATCGACTAGGCAACTAGGGAGCGAGGGAGTTCAGTGGCGCAGTGGCGCTTGAGTGCTGGTTGGCGACTACTGGATGGTCCGCGAGTCGATGTCCTGTTTCAGGGCAGTAATCAAATCAGCGAGGGGACGCGCGCCCAAATCGCCCTTGCTGCGGTGACGAACGCTGACGGTGCCGGCTTCGGCTTCTTTGGGGCCGACCACGAGCATGTAAGGAGTCTTTTGCAGTTGGGCATCGCGGATTTTGGCGGGAAGCTTTTCGTTGCGATCGTCGAGATGCACACGAATACCGTGGTTTTTCAGAGTTGCGTGAATGTGTTTAGCATAGTCCGCCACTTTTTCGCTGACCGGGCAAATCTCAGCTTGCACCGGCGCGAGCCAAAGCGGAAAAGCTCCGGCATAGTGCTCGATCAACATGCCGAAAAAGCGCTCGACCGAACCGAGCAGGGCGCGATGAACCATCAACGGCTGGTGACGCGCGCCATCGACTCCGACAAACTCCAGGCCGAAACGGGCCGGCAAGTTGAAATCGAATTGGACGGTGGTGAGCTGCCAGGGACGGCCGATGGCATCAATGAGCTTCACGTCGATCTTTGGACCGTAAAAAGCACCTTCTCCTGCAATACGCTTGTACGGGACCTTCATGCGGTTCATGACGGATGCCAGTGCGGTACTGGCGTGCTGCCAGTCTTCGGCCTTTCCGGGATAGTTTTCCGGGTGATTGGGATCCCAGTCCGAAAGTTCAACCTCGAACCGATCGAAACCGAAATTCTTCATCACCGCGAAAGCGAAATCGACGCACGCTTCCACTTCCGATTCGATCTGGTCGGGAGTGCAGAAGATATGCGCGTCGTCCTGAGTAAAACCGCGGACACGAAGCAGGCCATGGAGCACACCGCTGCGCTCGTAACGGTATACGGTTCCCAGCTCGGCTAGACGCACGGGGAGATCGCGGTAGCTGCGCAGCTTGGATTTATAAATCAGGATGTGGCCCGGACAGTTCATGGGCTTGAGCTGATAATCGGCCTTCTCGACTTCTATCGCGCCAAACATGTTGTCTTTGTAATAGTTGGTGTGACCGGAGGTCTTCCACAAATCCAAGCGCATGATGTGCGGAGTGAACACCAAGTCGTAGCCGCGGGCTAAGAGTTCGGCGCGAAGCCAGTCTTCGATGATGGTGCGGATCAGGCCGCCTTTGGGATGCCAGAAAATGAGGCCGGGGCCGGCTTCTTCCTGAATGCTGAAAAGATCGAGTTCGGGGCCCAGTTTGCGATGATCGCGACGCTTGGCCTCTTCGAGCCGGTGCAGATATTCATCGAGTTCCTTCTGGCTGAAAAACGCGGCGGCGTAGATGCGCTGAAGCTGGGCATTGCCTTCCTGGCCCTTCCAATACGCGCCGGCGACGTTCATGAGCTTGAACGCCTGAATGCGCTTGGTGGAAGGAATGTGCGGCCCGCGGCAAAAGTCGATGAATTTGCCGGTGGTGTAGAAAGAGACCATCGGCTCGTCGGCCTTTTCTTCGATCAGTTCACACTTGAAGATTTGATTGGACTCCTTGTACAGCTTCAGGGCTTCATCCTTGGGCAGCAGCTTGCGCTCGTTCGGCAGGTCTTTTGCGGCAAGCTCATGCATCTTCTTCTCGATTTTTTCCAGGTCTTGCGGGGTGAACGGCTGATCGCGCAGAAACTCGTAGAAAAAGCCGTTTTCGACCGGCGGACCAACGCCGAGTTTCACGTTGGGGTACAGCTCCATGACCGCCGCAGCCAGAAGATGCGCAGCGGAGTGGCGAAAGACGTAGAGTGCGTCGGGATCCTTTTCAGTGAGAATCTGCAGGGCGACGTCTTGCTCCAGGGGACGGCGCAGGTCGTAGAGCAAGCTGCCGTCTTCGGCAGGATCGACCGAATTGGAAAAGATGCCGGCCTTGTCGCCAGGCTTGTTGCCGTTGGTGGCGCGCACCTTAGCGACCAGGGCGGCGTCGGCCAGGCGTGGAGAAATGGATTTGGCAATCTCGACGGGCGTAATTCCCTTGGGGTAATCCTTAACGCTGCCGTCGGGAAGGGTTACGTGAATCTGATCCATGGTCGGAGTCCTAAGACGCAACGATCTGCGTATGCGCTTGATTAGTTAGAGTATAGGTCGCCCCGTTAATGGGTCAAGCGGCCTCAGATGAGTGTGACTTTCGGCAGGTTCGCGAAGTGCGAATCGGACGTAACCAGCTGCGCCTCATAATGACGAGACGTGGCGTAGATAATAGCGTCGGCCATTGGGAGACCTGTTTCTAGACTGGTTTTGGATGCGAGTGTCGCCAACTCCGCCGTGAGCGAGATCAACCGCTCGCGGAACCGGAATGCTTGCGACACAAATCGATCAGCAACGGTGGATCCTTGCTCGCGGCGTAATTTTTTATCTACTTCATAGACAACAATGGAAGGCAATAAAAGGACTGTAGTTTCTGATTCCAGGTACTCGGCAAACCTGCCAGCTTTGGGAGCATTTCCGAGGTACGCGACCCAACCCGAGGAGTCGACGATCACCCGTTCAGAAGCGTTCGGAGTGGTCACGATCTTCATCCCTCCAGGTCATACCCTTGGCGATTCCGCGGAGATCTTTTATGGAACGTGGACGCTCTAGTCTGAGCGTCCTATCCAAAATATAGATTTCCAGTTCCTCCCCGGCCTTAATCGCGAGCTCTTCGCGGAGCGCCTTAGGAATGACAACTTGGAATTTTGGGGACACTCTAACGGTTTCCATTTGGAGTATTCCTTCGCCATCCAATGTATCGAACGTATGTGCCGTATGTCAATCGCCATCGATAGGCCTCATCGTATTACGACAGATAGCACGGATTCCAGGTACAATTGTCGGCTTCAAGACTGGGAGATGAGTGATCATGAAACTAGCGTTCCGTTTCACAGTTATCCTGCTGATGCTGTGTGCTTTGGCCACCGTGAAGGCGCAGATGCCGGAGAAGGTGAGCGGGGCGGACGCGCGGTTCAAGGCCGACATTCTGGTGGTGGTGGCGCATCCGGACGATGAGGCGTTCTTCACCCCGTATCTGGCGCGTGCGATCTACGACATGCGCAAGAGCGTGGCGGTGATCTTCAGCACCCATGGAGGAAGTGGAGTGGACCGCTACTCGCGGGAAACCGGTCCTGCTATGGCGAACGAGCGGGAAATCGAGGCGAGAGAGGCGTGCACCAAGCTGGGAATTGCGAATGTATGGTTCCTCGACGGAAAAGACACGCCATCGCAAAACCTGTTTGATTCGCTGTCGAACTGGGGGCATGGGGCGAAGCTGGAGAGGCTGATTGGGCTAATTCGGCTGACCCGGCCGGAAGTGATCTTCACGCACTTTCCCGGAGTGTTCATCGGCGAAAATCACGGAGATCATCAAGCAACCGGCGTGCTAGTCACGGAAGCATTCGACCTGGCCGGTGACCCATTGGTGTTTCCAGCGCAACTGGCGGGACCCACCCAGCACTACGAATCGTACTTGTCGAATCTGCAGAGCTGGCAGCCCAAAAAGATTTATTTCGGCAGCGATGCCAGCGACGACAAGCAGTTCAAGGGCACGGGACCGGCGTATGCGATTCGGGAAATCTCGGCTTCACAGAAAAAGCCGTACTGGCGGCTGGCGATGGAGTCCGCCATGAGTCATCGGACGCAGTTTCCCGGAGACATCGAGCGCATTTCCAAGATGAGCGACGCGGAACTGGACAAAATGATGAACAACCCAGATACATCGTGGTGGTCGGAACCACTGACGCTGATCTTTGGGAAATCGGTGGTGGGCGGCAAGCCTACCGATGACGTGTTCGCGCATATCGACGAGAAACCCTTGAAAGCGGAACTGTTCCGCGGTGGGCCTGGGATGGAAGAATCAGCGGGGCCGCTGCCGCGAATGGAGTTGGGTGGCCCGTGGCAATTCTACGGCGAGTTTTATGCCGCGCATGGACTGAAGCTCCCGACTGCCAAAACCCCGGAGATCGCGATAAAGACAGGGGCAACCCTGGTGATGCCGCTGGTGATTCAACATGATCCCGCAAAAGCGCTGGCGGTGACGCTCGCTGTGAATGCGCCGGAAGGCTGGAAAGTGACCCACGGAGCTGGTCAGTTCGGGTTACCTGCAGAAGCATCGACTTCGCTGCCCGTATCGATTGACACGCCAACTTCAAGCCCGGAGCAACTGAAAAAAGCTACGCCACAGGAAGTGACTGTGCGGGCTGAGGCAGAGGGTAAGACGATTGGAGAAATCAAGTTGCGTGTGCTGTTGCGGGCGAATGCTCTGCCTGAGTAGCGTTTCGCAGGCTATTTTTTGGGTCTGGCTGTTTCCAGTTGCTCCCATACCGCGTCCGGAAGCGAGCCCAAATCGTTGAATTCGCCGGCGCCGCGCAGCCATTGACCGCCGTCAATCACCACACATTCTCCGTTGATGTACTCAGCCATGTCGCTGAGCAGGAACGCAGCGAGATTGGTGAGTTCCTCGTGTTTGCCGAACCGTTTCATGGGATGGCGATTGATGGCGTGTTCCTCGAACTGCTTCGAAGGGATGAGCCGCGACCACGCGCCCTCGGTAGGAAACGGTCCGGGAGCAATGGCGTTGACGCGAATGTGGTATTTCGCCCACTCCACCGCCAGCGAGGTGGTCAGCGCCAGGACTCCGGCTTTGGCGCACGCGGAGGGCACTACATAGCCGGAGCCGCAGTTTGCCGCGGCGTAGGTGGTGGTGATGTTGAGGACATTGCCGCCGAGGTTTTTGGAGATGCGCCGTTTCGCGAATGCCAAGGTGCAGTGAAAAGTGCCATTCAGGACGATTCCGACTACCGCGTTAAAGGCGTTTGAGGAGAGCTTCTCGGTGCGGGCCATGAAGTTGCCCGCGGCATTGTTGACCAGCGAATCGATAGCACCAAATTGCTGCTCAGCGGCGGTGAGTGCCGATTCGACGGCGGCGTAGTCTCGCACGTCGCAAGTGGTGAAGGCGGCGGTGCCTCCGGAGCGCTGAATCTCCGCGCAGGTCTCTTTCAAAGGTTCTTCGCGGCGCCCGACGACAAAGATGCGCGCGCCTAGTTTGGAGAAGGCGATGGCCATGGACCGGCCGAGACCGGTGCCACCGCCGGTGAGGAAGATAGAGCGCTTATCGAGGAGATTGGATTGGAACATTCGAGCTCCTTGGCCATGCGGTAGAGCATTGTAGCAATCGATGGGGTGACAAGCTTGTGGGGGGAGGAACCGGTCGCGGAAAAGGAGAGGGCGGGATGGGGACCTGGACCCACCCCGCCCTGGCGGTAGCGGCGAACCGCTAACCGCAATAACGCTGTGGAGCGAACGCTGGACGCGTCGTCAACAGGACTAGCAGCTCGCACCCACGTTTCTGTTCGGGTTCTCCCAATTGCGAGCCAGCCACTCCAGCTTCCCTGCACTCCCTGGCCGCTTTGCACCTCCTCGGGCAAGATAACCGAGGCTACGAACTCAGGGCAGAGCAGCAAGAAGCGTATCCACAGCGTGAATCAAATCCTTCCAGGCCATCTCGACCGCTTCCTGGATCCTGGGAATCTCCGGGTCGTCGGCATCCTCAAGCTCCTGGATGCGGTGCTTAAACTCAGAAAAGCGGGTGCGCACGTATTCGAGTTCCCAGTAGTGCTCCAGCTTGACGTTGACCTTCTGCCTGGCGAAGCGGTTCTTCAGCAGAGCCACGCGCGAGGCGAGATCCTCGACCTCTCCAACCGTGCGTTCCAAATATGCTTCCTTGAACTGCATAATTCGTGGGGCTCCCTTCGGGGCGGCTGAAAAGAGATGTCACCCGGTGGACGGCCCGGTGACCCCAAGGAAAAGCAGGTGATGCGCCAAAGTGGCACGGCCGTAACTGGATGAAATAAAAAGGCATATCGGTTCAGGGCGGTGAAGCTGCTAACTGGAGATGGGTGGGAAGACACAGAATCGGCCGGGTGCCCTGGTGAAAATCGCGCATCTACTGCTGGAACTGTTGTTTCTCAGTGTGGACTAGTTGAAGGATCTCCGGAGTCCAGCTGCCGAGCGGTGGGGGCCTCGAGAGTGGCAGGGATAGGCCAGCCCATGGCTTTGGCGTATTCGGTCATGTATACCCTATTGCCAGGGAATTCATCGATCAGGTCCTTCAGGTTCTTCAGGGCCAACGCATTTTTCTTCTCGCGGCGGGCAGAGAGGGCCAGGAGAATCTTCGCGAAAGGCTTGAGGTAATGGCCGTCGTCGGCGGTCTTCTGAACCTCGTACATACCCAGTTGCTTGTCGCCGTGAATTCCGCCAAACCAGAGCACAAACCGGGCAGAAGAGGGAAGCGAGCCGATGACGTAGTAAGCGATTCCCGGGGCCACGTAGGCATCGAAGGCGTCGGGGTGATCGTGAAGGAGCATTTCAGCGTTGGCATTGGCTTCCTTGAGGTGCTTCAAGGCGTCGTAATGCTTCTTGAGCAGCATGCTGTCTGCGTCGGACTGCATGCCGGCGCACAACGTGAGGGCGTACAGCCCTTCGGGATCGCGGGGCTGCACTTTCAGGCGCTGAAACGCAAGCTGACGGGCATGGGCGCACGAGTCTTCAAAACCTTTCACCCGGCCGGGGTCGGGAGTCCCCTGGATGCCACCCAAAAAGCGCTTATCGTTAAGGAAGTAGTCGCTGGTCAGGACGTTTTGCAGGAAGAACTCCTGGAATAAATAGGTGGCCGCCAAAGAGACTTGGCCGAAGGGCTCGGTGGGATGCTGGTCCACCCAATTCTGGAAAATTTCGCGAGCCTGGGGAAACTGCTGCTGGTACAACAGGCGATAGCCCTGTTCGAGTTGCGGGTCGGAGCTGAACGCCGGACCGAGGGGATCCGACGCGGAAACCGGTAGTTGAAACAGAAATGCGCCAAGCACGGCCGCGCAGAATGTAGATACAACAAAACGCATAATTACCTGCTTCAGAAGAGCCCGGGAAGGAAGCGGGGCTTGCGGTACATCGCTTCCCGGTAATGAGCGTCCGAAAACAGGACGCGCTCTTCGGTGTTGATTCGACGAGAGAGAACCAGTACATGGGCGACCGAGCCGATGGCGGCGGTAAGCCAAGCGCAATGCATCAACGGCAGCACGAGCATCTCGACAAAAACCGCGGCGTAGTTGGGATGGCGAACATAACGAAAGGGGCCATTGGTGATCACACCCATCCTGGTGGAGTTCATCACCTGGACGTTCCAGTGCTCGCCGAGGGTTCGAATGACCCACCAACGAACTACGTTGGTAGCAACAAAAATGGCTAGACAAATGGCCGCCAGCACCGGATAGAACGGGCGACGCAGAAACAGCACTTCGAGGGCGGCACCCAGCAAAATGCCGGTGTGCACCAGGACCATGCTGAGAAACACGGGATCGGCCACTTTGGAGGCGCCATGAGCCACCATCTCGCGTTGATGACGCCGGGAAATCCGCAGTTCGTAAACGCGCAGGAGCGCTACGAGAAGCAGGAGAAGCAGGAATGCTTTAACGCTTAATTCCATTGCAGCAACAAAAACTCCGCGCTGAAACCCGGGCCGAACGCGGCGGCCATAGCATGCTCGCCAGACTTAAGGGGCCGCTTTTCGAGCCACTCTTGGAGAATAAACAGGATTGTGGCACTGGACAGGTTCCCTACATTAGCGAGGATGTCCCAAGAGGGCTGAGTGTCACACTTACATAATCCCAGTTGTTCCTCGACGTTGCCCAATAGGCGGGCACCGCCCGGATGCAGAATCCAGCCTTTAATATCCTGGCAAGTCTTGCCGTGGCGCTGCAGGAATCCATGCACCAGGCCTTTAATTTCCCCTGCGATCATTTCGGGCACATCTTTCGCCAAAAGAATATGAAAACCGGAGTCGCGCAGGTCGAATCCCATAGCGCCCAAGGAATCGGGAAAAGTGTAGGTCTCGGTAACTAAGACTCGAGGACCAGGTTTGTCCTTTCCGGTCACCACGACGGCGGCAGCTCCGTCGCCGAAGAGAATCGACGAAATCAGATTCGCCTGCGAAATATCCTTGCGCTGGAACGTCAGAGAGGGCAACTCGACGGCGATAATCAGTACGTTGGACTCTGGATAAGATTTGATGAAATCGGCGGCCCGGGAGATGGCCATAGCCCCGGCGGCGCAGCCCAACTCAGTAAATGGCATACGACGGATGTCGGAGCGAAAGCCCATCAGCTTGATGAGGTGGGCGTCGAGCGAGGGAATCATGAAGCCGGTGCATGAGACGGTGATAATCAGGTCGATGTCTTGAGGAGACAAACCAGCCTTGGCCAAGCACTTCTCAGCAGCTTCGCGGCCCAACTTAATGGCGTGTTCAATGTATTCGTTATTGGTTTTCCCGAGAGCCCTGGGCTCGATGGTGTAATCAATAGGGAAGATGGCGTGTCGTTGGAGCACCTGGGCGTTGTCGACGATGGCCATCATGGCTTCGACACGCCGTTCCGGGATGTCGAACACCTTTCCCATGTAGTACTTAACGTCGTCTCGAGTGATCAGGTGAGGCGGAAGCGCGGTGGCGCTGGCGGAAATGGTCGCCAGCCGACCATGTCCATTCGATGAGACCCGGTTCGCCAAGTTCAAGTTTACCGTCCCCCACGCGGCGTTTAGCGTTCTAAACCATTTACGGCAGAAGGATGAAGCGCAACCCTGTCAGGCGAAACTACTTAGTGGCTTACTGTACATCAAATTCCGGCAATGTGGAAATACTAGAATACCTAGAATTGTGCAGGAATAGCAGGGGGATTTGGTTCGGAAAGGAGTTGTCACGAGTCGCCCTAACGGCCGACTTTCACAACAGAACAACTCCAGTAAGCCAGTAACCTAGCCGGAGGCTTCCTGGCTGGCGCGAATCTCTTGCCAGCGGCGAGGACGCTTGTTGGACTGCAAGACTTTCTTGCGCAGACGAATGGACTTAGGGGTGATCTCAACCAGTTCGTCGTCGGCAATGAATTCGATGGCCTGCTCCAGACTGAGTTGGCGATGCGGAACCAAGCGGATGGCCTCGTCCGCCGTGGAAGAGCGCATATTGGTGAGCTTCTTCTCTTTGGTGACGTTTACATCCATGTCCTGCTCGCGGGAATTTTCTCCGACGATCATGCCCTCGTAGACCTCGATGCCCGGACCAATGAACAGCTCACCTCGTTCTTGCAAACCCCACAAAGCATAAGCGGTGGAAACCCCGGCGCGATCGGCTACCAGCGCGCCAGTGGGACGCAGGGCCATTTCGCCACCGTACTCGACCCAGCCATCGAAAATGGAGTGAATCAATGCAGTGCCGCGAGTATCGGTGAGCAGTTGGCTGCGCAGACCAATGAGGCCGCGGGATGGAATCTTGAAGTCGAGCCGGACACGCCCGGAACCGTGATTGCTCATTTTAAGCATTTCACCGCGGCGGCCGCCGATGGTCTCCATGATGATGCCGATGAAATTTTCGGGGATGTCGATAACCAGACGCTCGACCGGCTCGACCTTTTTGCCGTTTTCGGTGCGGACGACAATCTCAGGCTTGCCAACCATCAATTCGAAACCCTCGCGGCGCATGGTTTCAATCAAAATGGCGAGTTGCAATTCGCCGCGGCCCAGCACGCGAAACGATTCGGGAGTTTCCGTGTCTTCGACGCGAATCGAGACGTTGGTCAGTAGTTCTTTGGCGAGCCGATCGCGCAGATCGCGTGAGGTCAGATAGTCTCCTTCGCGGCCACAAAGCGGGCCGGAATTCACAGAGAAAATCATGGCCAACGTGGGCTCGTCAACGGTGAGAGGCTCGAGGGGAGCAGGATTTTCGAGCGAGGTAATGCTTTCGCCGATTTGGATGCCTTCCACTCCGGCAATGGCGGCAATATCACCGGCGACCACGGCATCGGCCTCGTCGCGCTCCAGGCCGCGGAAGGTATAGAGCTTAGTGATTTTAGTGGGCACCAGCCGGCCATCCAGCTTGCTGATGCCGACTTCATCCCCGCGATTCAACGTGCCATTGAACACCCGGCAGATGGCCAGGCGGCCGAGAAAATCGGAATAGTCCAGGTTAGTGACCTGGAGCTGCAGGACACCGGCGGCGTCTCCTGTGGGACGCGGGATGCTGCGCACGATGGCTTCAAACAAGGGCAGCAAATCCTGGGAGTCATCGCCCGGCTTTCGATGAGCAATGCCGGCGCGGGCGTTGGTGTATACGACGGGGAACTCGAGTTGGTCTTCGGTGGCATCCAAATCGATGAAGAGATCGTAAATTTCGTTCAGCACCTCGTCAGGACGGGCGTCCGGGCGATCAATTTTGTTCAGGACCACGACCGGGGGAAGCTTCGCGGCCAGCGCTTTCTGGAGCACATAGCGTGTTTGCGGAAGCGGGCCTTCGCTGGCATCGACCAGCAGCACAACGCCGTCGACCATGCGAAGGGCGCGCTCGACTTCGCCGCCAAAATCGCTGTGGCCGGGAGTGTCCACGATATTGATTTTGGTGTCGCGGAAGAACAACGCGGTATTTTTGGCCAGAATAGTGATGCCGCGCTCGCGTTCCAAATCGTTGGAGTCCATGACCCGTTCGACCACCATTTGATTGGCGCGGAAGATACCGCTTTGCCGGAGCATGCTGTCGACCAGAGTAGTCTTGCCATGATCGACATGGGCGATGATGGCGATATTGCGAATATCTTGATTCATGTGTTTAAAAGCGCCGTGAGACAAAAGTAGCTGCTGAGACAACCAGCAGCCCGGACGATTCCCTTGTGCATCGATTTCAGGTGCGGTTACAAACACTAATTTTAGCAGAGGCGGGGAGCGCAGACCACTCGATGTTCCAGAGGCAATGCTGCGGCTGACAAACTGCGCCCGGAATCTGTGTGATATGCTCGCAAAGATTTTTGTGCAACTGAACTGCAATGGAGTGAGGGAGCGAATGGGGCCGTTGAAAAAGGCGATGTGGTTTGCGGCGTTTCTAGTGTTACTGGCCATCATGGGATATGCGCAGGAACAACACGCCCGGCCAGACCTGCCCAGGCTGTTCGAAAAAAGAGAGGTGCAGATCCCGATGCGGGACGGCGTGAAGCTACATACCGAGATTTACACGCCGCGCGATGCTCACGAACCCTTGCCCATGCTGATGGAACGCACGCCTTACGGAGTCGCGGGCGGGCCAGCAGGGTACAGCGGGCTGCTTTACGGCGCGCAGGATCTGTACGCCGACGGCTACATCTTTGTGTATCAGGATATTCGAGGGCGTTACGGATCGGAAGGTCAGTTTGAGATGAACCGGCCATTGCACGACTCAAAGGATGCCAATGGAGTCGACGAAAGCACGGACACGTACGACACCATCGATTGGCTGGTGAAAAACGCCGCGAATAACAACGGGCGGGTGGGCGTCTGGGGCATTTCGTACGGTGGTTTTCTTGCGGCCATGGCCATGGTGAACCCGCATCCGGCGCTGAAGGCGGTGTCGGAGCAGGCGTGCATGGGCGATGCATGGATGGGCGACGATTTCTTTCACAACGGCGCGTTCCGGCTGAGTTACGGATTCGAATACGCCGCGTTGATGGAAACCACCAACGAAAACTACAGTTTTGAATTCAATGTGTTTGATCTATACGACTGGTTCCTGCATCTGGGAGTGCTTTCGAACGCCAACAAGCTCTATTTCCACGGGAACATTCCCACGTGGAACAACTTCGTCGACCATCCCACCTACGACAATTTTTGGAAAATGCATGCGGTCGAGAGCGCTTTGAAAACACCGACGGTGCCGAACCTGAACGTGGCGGGTTGGTGGGATCAGGAAGATTTCTATGGACCCATGCACACGTATGAGAATCTGGAAAAAAACGACACAAAGCACGTGAATTATCTTGTGGCAGGGCCGTGGAACCACGGGGGCTGGGCGCACGGCGCAGGAGATTCTCTGGGGGAAATTCCCTTCGGTTCGAACACCGCACAATATTTCCGGCAAAAAATCGAGGCACCTTGGTTTGCCTACTGGTTGCACGACAAGGGTAGCTTGCCGTTGAAAGAAGCGCTGCTGTTTCAGACCGGCAGCGACGTGTGGACCAAGTTTGATCATTGGCCACCAAAGGAAGCACACATCCAAGATCTATATTTTCGTGAAGACGGAAAGCTTTCGTTTGACGCGCCGACGGTAAAGAGCGCCGATGCGTTCGATTCCTATGTCAGCGATCCCGCGCACCCGGTGCCCTATCGTCATCGTCCGATCGACATGACCTACCCCAACGACCACCCCGGTTCCTGGTACACGTGGTTGGTGGAGGACCAGCGATTCGTGGACAACCGGCCCGACGTATTGACGTGGCAAACCGACGAATTGCGGGACGACGTAACCATTGCCGGTGAAGTGGCCGCGAAGCTGTTCGCCTCAACCAGCGGAACCGATTCGGACTGGGTGGTGAAGCTGATTGATGTGTACCCGCAGAAAGTGCAGTCCGATTGGAGACTTTCGGGATACGAGCTGATGATCGCGGATGAGATTTTTAGGGGGCGATACTGGAAGTCTTACGAAAAACCGCAGCCACTGGTGGAGGGCGAAGTGATGCCGTTCACGTTCAGCCTGCACACCGCAGATCATGTATTCCAGAAGGGCCACCGCATCATGGTGCAAGTGCAGAGCACGTGGTTTCCCCTGTACGACCGCAACCCGCAAAAATTCGTGGCGAATATCTTCGACGCGACCGAGACAGACTATCAGAAAGCAACGCAAAGAATTTACCGGTCGGCGGAATATCCCTCCAGCGTGGAGGTGCAGGTCGTGCCGGAAGCGGCAGGGCGCTAGTCGGAATGGGCGGAGCCGCCCGGCTGAGCTGCATTCGTTTTGGGGAGCAGGTTGAGAACCACCTGAAACCACCAGTTGGGCTGATAGGTAATCTGCACCGGCACTCCCCTCAAGGGGCCCTCCGCAGCCGTACAAATCGCAAACTCACTTTTTCTGCCGGTTGGTTTGTGCGTGGAAACAAAGTCCAGGCGCACCAACTTTTTGTAGGTGGTGTCCACCAGAACGGCATTGTTCGGCCCGCGGACGCGCACGCCCAAGGATTCCACCGGTTCGATTTCCTGGAGAGTCAGCACGTATTCTTGGGCGTTGTGGATGTAGCAGCGCGAGACGGGAGCAGAGTGCTGTTGCAGGCCGGTGTCGAGCAATTCGGCGATGGTGGCCAAGAATTCCGCGGAGCGGTTGCAACGCGATGGATCGTCCATGGACCGCACTGGGCGAGCCGAATCCGCCAAGTTCTGCAGCATAACCGGCTCGGCGCGAGGGTAGTCATGCAAGGTGTAATCGGTGGTGGACTCCAGAGGCACCACCAGTGAAAGCGCGCGAGACGAGTCCACGCGGGTGACGATGCCGTTGAACTCGTGCAAGCCCTGCGCTTTTTCGCGTTCCAGCTCTGATTTCATTTCTGAAACGGATTTTCCGCGGGACGATTTCATGAAACCAAAGAAGGCACTGCTAGTGACATCGTTGCGGGGATCATCGACGGTGACCGGGTCTTTGTGCCAGGAGATCTCGGTGCCGGCGCCCCAGCGATTAATCGCTCGCGGCGCCTTCGCGGGATCACTGCCAAACAGAACCTCGATAAACTCCATGTGCGGATCCTGGGCCGACACCCCGCGGCGGATATAGCCTCCGCCCACGTCGTCTTTGCCCACCCAGAAAAACAACAGGCGCAAACGCACGGTCATGACAAAGTCGTGTTGCGCCAGGTCTCGAGGAGAATTGCGGAACCAAGCAAGGGCTTGATCGATGGGCTGGCGCTCCGCCAGTTGAGATGACGCAAGGGGGAAGGCCAGGAAAACGATAATCAGAAGGCTGGAGAGGAGGAGGCTGCCCGCACGAACCAGCCTCATGAGAATGATGCCCACCACAGGCGTGTGATTTTCGGCCGGAGCATGTCCGCAAAGTAGGAAGACTTTGTTAAGGAGATTTGACGGGCACTTCAAAGATCGAAAAGAGCGGCGAAAGCGGCGTATTTGTGTCGAAAGAATCATCAAGAATCCAAATGTTGATGCGGGCGTCATGCACTGGTAATGCGGACTTTCTAGTTTCGTAAACAGAAACACAGTTGTGCGGTCAAGTCAGACGATACGGAGCGTCCGATGAGCCCGATCCGCACCCAGATCATCAGATTCCAGCCAAGGTTCCGCGGTTTCGCGGATTGTTCGACAGGTATTTCCCTCCACAGCCATACGATGCATTCGAAGGAGTACCTCGGGCGGTTACCACACTATATCGCGAAATTCCCGATCGGCTCCTACATTCTGGAACGAGAAATCGGGCGGCTGCACCTGTATGAAGGGCGCATCTTTGACTTCAAGAAGGTGTATTGGACGCCGCCACTGTCGCCCCGAGAGGCATACGAACTGGAAAGCAAGCAGATCGAGGAGCAGCTTGGCCGCAACGCGCTGGTGTCGCTTTCCGATCACGACAATATCGAAGCGGGCTTGCGTCTACGGTTGTTGGAAAAGACCCGGCGAGCGCCTGTTTCGGTGGAGTGGACCGTTGCCTACGAAAAAACGGAATTCCACCTGGGTTTGCACAATCTTCCGATATCGCGCTCCGGCCCCTGGATCAAAGAGTTTGAGGCGTATCGCGCGCAACCTGCCACCGAGCGGCTGCGCAATATCCTGGCCGGACTGAATAACGAAAAAGATACGCTGATCGTGCTGAACCACCCCTATTGGGACGCCGAGGGCATCGGTCCTGTCCGACATCGAGAGTTGCTGCATGGGTTCCTGGAACGATTCGTGCCGTTCCTGCACGCCATTGAACTGAATGGGCTGCGTTCGCGGCGCGAGAATCGCGAAGTGCTGGCGCTGGCGGAAGCGGTCGATCGCCCAGTGATTTCCGGGGGAGACCGGCATGGTTGTGAAGCGAACGCGGTGCTGAATGTGTCGCGGGCGGAAACTTTCGAGGAGTTCGTTCACGAAATTCGTGAAAAGCGCCGAAGCGTAATTGTCCTGATGCCGCAGTTCTTCGAACCTCTGCCGTTGCGCCTTATCGAGAATGCTTTTCACGCGCTGGCGGATGCGCCTGGTGAATTTGGGCGCCGGCATTGGATGACCCGGGTGTTTATCGAACAAGGCGGAGAGGCCAAGGCGCTGTCGCAATTCACAGGCACGCGGTTCGAGCGAGTCATCGAAAAGTTCCGCTGGGTGATTGGACTGGTTGCCAATCCACTGGTTCGCCCAGCGTTGCGGCTGCCCTTCCTTGGATACGAAGAAGGAGGGTTATGACCCAAGCGCCACGGGTCGCACTGCTGTGTGAGACCTTCCACGAGATTAACGGCGTGGCACTGACGGCTCGGCAATTGGTGGCATATGCGAAGCGGCAGAACTTTCCGCTGCTGGCGATTCATGGCGGCAAGCAACCCGGCATTTACACGGAAGGAAGCGTCCGGCGCATCGAACTCAGGCGCTCGTGGTTGAGCATAGGAATTGAACGCGACCTGGAATTTGACCTGGTATTCTGCCGATATTGGAAGCGCATTCGCGCGGAACTGCTGGCGTTCCAGCCGGACGTCATGCACATCACCAGCCCGGGAGAACTAGGAGAACTCGGCCTATACCTTTCGCGGAAATTGAAAATTCCCCTGGTGGCGTCGTGGCATACGAATTTCCATCAATTCGCGGCGCGCCGCCTGCAGAAGCTAATCGGGTTTTTGCCGGCGCGCGTAAGCCGTCCTGCGGTGGACTGGTCGCAGGAACAAGGATTGCGTGTCCTGGTATGGTTTTACCGCTTCGCGGCAGCCACCTTGGCACCTACGCCTCCTCAGGTGGCTTGGCTCGAAAAAGAGCTGGCAAAGCCGTCATTTCTCATGCCACGAGGCGTCGATCCGGAACAATTCCATCCCCGGCACAGAACGGTGGACGACGGAATCCTGCGCTTGGGATTTGTTGGCAGGGTCACACCGGAAAAGGGAGTACGGCTATTCCGGACCATCGAGCAGACCCTGGAAGCGAGTGGCTTCCAGGATTTTCGAATTGTGGTTGTGGGAACTGGCAGCGAAGTGGCGTGGCTGAAACGGAGGCTCAAGCACGGTGAATTTACCGGGGTGCTGCGCGGCGAAGATTTGGCGCGGGCTTACGCCAACATGGACCTGTTTGTGTTTCCCTCCAAAACCGACACATACGGAAATGTAGTGCAGGAGGCGGCCGCTTCCGGAGTCCCCGCGGTGGTAACGAACGAAGGAGGGCCGCGGCACCTGGTGGTTGGCGGGGAAACCGGCTACATCGCGGAGAATGATGCAGAATTCGTAGCTCGAGTCGTGGAATTGGCGCGCAAACGGGAATTGCGGATGCGGCTTGGGCGCGCCGCGCGGGAAAGAATGATCGGGATTTCGTGGGATGCCGCGTTCGAAAAGACTTATGCCGCGTACCGGCATTGCACGAGCGCGACCGTGAAAACGCAGGCGATTCCCGAAAGAGCGAAAGGCGCTCGGGCCAACGCGGCGAGCGGCGACCCAAATAAGTTCCGGGCGCTGGTTTGACTAATCCACGCTGCGCCCTTCGCCCGCTAAGTGTGATTGGAACATGGTCCACGGGCCAGCCTTCATGTCGCGCAGGTAGGGTTCCTGCCAGGCATATTCGGGGTGCTTTTCAAGAAATGGCTTGGCGAAGAAGTCTTCGCCGCAGGGATGGCCGATGCGCGCCACCAATTCCATGTTCTTGGCCATGGCCGAATCGGTGACTTTGCCCTGCACGGCGCCGCCCGGATAGAAGGGGGCCCAATTCCAAATGGCGATGCCGCGATCGACGGTATCCACGTGTCCGCAAAGCGTCCGGTCGTTCGCTTGGGTCTTTTTTTCGTAAGAATCGAAGTGGTCGCTGAGCAACTGCTGCGCGAGCGACACGTCGATTTTGCCTTTGTTCTCGTTGAGCAACTGCTCCCAGCGAACCCGGCGCGCATTGGGAGAAGAGGCCAGGTTGTTCGAGTCGAATTGAGGAGTATCCATTTTGAGGACGCGGGGATCGCGCGCCCAGTTGGAGCCGTAGAACACGCCGTCTTTGGTTTTCCAGAGCTTGTAGGCTTTCAGCCCCAGCTCGAATTGCGCAATCTCTCCGGTCTTGCGATCACCGAGCAGCCAGTCGTTGGCATAACCGCCGTTGTTGCCGTCCAACATGATGCGGGCATACTCGTCGATCGAGCCGGCATACTGCAAGGCCTGGCGAGCGCGCATGAATTCGGGCTTGCCGTTAGGATCCCATCCTTCGAACTGGCTGATGGTGGTTTCGGCGACCATCAGGCCATCACTGTTGATGCCGAAATCATCGTCGCTCACGATTACGCCGGGGAAACCGTCCATCAAGATGCGGTAGCCATGCGCCGGCTGAATATCGAAAATGATGCGCCAGCGCTCGCCGTCCATATAGCTGGTCCAATTGTTATGGGCAATCACAATGCCGCCGTCCTTGGTCCAGCTACCCGTGGCCACAAAAGCGCTGCAGTTGCCGGGACTCTTCAGGTTCGGAGCATTCGCACGTTTGCTCTGCTTGTCGAGCCAGGGGACGTAATAATCCGGAACTTCTTCGAAGGAATTGAGGGCCACGATGTCGTAAACATCCAGCTGTGAGCCGGTGCGTGCGTTCAACCCTTCGGCGATGCCCTGCAACTCTTGCTGATATTCCGGGTCAAGCTTTGGCCAGAGCTGTTCGCGGGCCACGGCGCGGAAGAAGGGCCAAGCGCGCTTGGTGGAATGCATCATGGCCCCGGAAACTGCGGGAAAGGCGTCCCCGATCTCTTGAGCGAGCACGTAGCCGTGCTGAAAGCCGATGGCCGAAGGATCACCTTCCAGGTGGACATACACCCAGCCACCACGTTCGAAGCTATACGCACCCTTGAGGCGAGGATCGCTGGAAGCGGCGTGTTCGCGAGCGGCCGCGATAGTCGTGTCCATATCGTTCTTGGCGTCATCCGCGTCGCTATTGGAGCGGCGGCCCGCCCAGAGAAGGCCGGCCGCAATGACCACGATGGAAAGGGCGATCACCTTGCGCACAAGGTCGGACATATTCAGCTCCTTCGCCATGCTGAGGAGAGATGAGATGCAGCGAGTCTACCGGGAATCTAGAAATGCGACAACCGGGGGAATCTTGCTGCGTTGTTCTGCGTTGTAACGGCCCGCCGGATGCACAAGCAAGTGGTTCTCTGCTAAATTCGCACCATGCTAACCGCGATTACGCGAAAAGTAAGTTCGAGGCTGGGTAATTGCGAATTGAGCTTTATCGAGCGGACGCCGATCGATCTGCAAAAAGCCCGACAGCAGCATTCCGCGTATGAGGAACTGCTGAGCCGGCTCGGAGCGCGGGTCATTTCCCTGCCGGAGGAGCCGGACCTGCCCGACTCCATGTTCGTCGAGGATCCCGCCGTGGTGCTGGATGAGGTCGCGGTGGTTTGTCCTCTAGGGACGGAGTCGCGGAGGAGAGAAGCGGCGACGATTGCAGTTGCGTTGGAGAAATTTCGTAAGCTCGCGTATGTGAAACTGCCGGGTACGCTGGAGGGCGGCGACGTGCTGCGGGTGGGACGAAAAATTTTCGTTGGCATCACGGCGCGATCGAATCCGGAAGGCATTCGGCAATTAGCAGTGATTGTCGAGCACTATGGATATGACGTAACCGGGGTGCGAGTATACGGATGCCTGCATCTGAAATCGGCGGTGACCTGTCTTGGCCGGAACACACTGTTGGCCAATCGGGCGCGGTTTGACTGGAAGCGGTTGGAGGGTCACGGATTCGAGTGGGTTGACGTGGATTCCATGGAGCCGCGGGCGACCAATGCTCTGGCTGTCGGCGATCAAGTGATCTTCCCGGCGTCCTTCCCCAAGACGCAGGCCATGCTGAAAGGGCGAGGATTTCAGGTGGTGCCGCTGGACATCAGCGAGTTGCAAAAAGCGGAGTCCGGGCTGAGTTGCTCCAGTTTGCTATTTGAAACTGTGGAATAGGTCCTTCGCTATACTTTCGCTCCGGCGAGTCTGGGAACTTTCTTTAAATTTTCATTTGGCAATGGGGCAGGGGCTTGCTATCCTTTTCGCATGTTGGCTATTGCCACGAAGCGAATTAGCTCTCCGTCGACTAAGTCCTCTAAGTCGACTACGACTATTATTATGCGCACTAGAATCGCTTCGGGCGCGGGGAGAAACAGCTAGCCAAGTAGAAAAAGTTTCCAAACCCACCGCCAGAAGCGACCTGGTGGTGGGTTTCTTAGTTTCAGCCCCCTCCAGAGACGCTCCAGCGGGAACCACAAGGAGCGGTACCATGAACCCGGAACAGCAGGAAGCGAGTCTCAGTTCGGAGCCGGACTTGCCCCCAGAGGAACGACGCGCCAGCTTGGAACGTGTGCTGGCCCTTTCTTCGGAGCCGCGAGCACAGAAGCACGTCATTGCCTTGAAATTTGGGGGCAGTTCGCTGCTGGGAGCGGAGCGAATGATACACACCGCGCGGCTGGTCGAGACCGAATGCGAGACCCGTCCGGTGACGGTGGTGGTATCGGCAATGAGGGGTGTCACCGACCGACTGTTGCGCGTGGGCCAGTGGCTTCAGGAGCGCCGGAACCAGCGCGCGCACCAGGAGGCCGAGGCCATAGCCCACCTGCATCGGGCCACGCTGAATGACTTGCAATTGCCGCCGCAGGAGCACGAACGGGTGTCCGAGGAACTCGCGCTCCTGACCCGCGACCTGCTGCACGAGGCGCCGTTGCGCAGGCAGGTCGAGGTGAACGATGCTTTCCTGGACCGCCTGGCGTCGTTTGGGGAACGATACGTCTCCCGGCTGTTCGCTGCGGTGCTAGGCAAAATCGGAGTGACCGCTGTGCCGGTTGCTTCTTCCGACTTTGTGGTAACATGCGACACTTTTCGCGATGCCCAGCCGCACCTGGAGCACACCCGACGGCGAGGACGGGAGGTCCTGCTGCCGCTGCTGGAAGCGGGCATCGTGCCGGTGGTGACCGGTTTTATCGGCGCCACGCAAGACGGACGAATCACCACGTTGGGACGCAATAGTTCCGATTTTTCGGGGGCGCTGATTGCCCATGTGGTGGACGCGGAGGAGTTGGTGATCTGGACGGACGTCGATGGAATTTATACGGCGAATCCGCACGAAACACCGGAGGCCAAACTGCTGCATGAACTAAGTTACGACGAAGCGCATGCGTTGGCGGCCAGCGGCGCGAAGGTGTTGCACCCCCGGGTGCTGCCTTTGGCGGCGCGGACGGAAATGACTGTTTGGGTGAAGAACACTTTCAAGCCGTATACGCGCGGGACGCGAATTGGACTCCAGCAAAACGGAGGCTTGGCATGAACGCTCGAGCAAACACCAGGAAATGGCGAGCGGGCGTTTTGGGCGCCACGGGGATGGTGGGCCAGCGCATCGTGAATCTGCTTGCGGAACATCCGTGGTTTGAATTGACCGCGGTAGCGGCCTCCGAGCGGTCCACAGGAAAGACCTATGCGGAGGCGACACGCTGGCACCTGGAAAGGCCGGTGCCGGAGCGCGCCCGGGGATTGGTGGTAAAAGATCTGGAGCCGACGCTGGATTGCGACTTTGTGTTTTCGGCGCTGGATTCTTCTGTGGCGGGCGAGGCTGAATCGCAGTTCGCTCGCACGGGCTATCCGGTGGTCAGCAACTCACGGAACCATCGCATGGATGCGGATGTGCCGCTTCTGATTCCGGAGGTGAATGCCTCGCACGTCGATTGCATTCCTGTGCAGCAAAAAAACCGAGGTTATGACACCGGCTTCATCGTCACCAACCCAAATTGCTCGACGGCGGGTTTGGTACTTGTTCTGAAACCCCTTGCCGATGCGTTCGGCCTGGAAAAATTATTCGTGGTGACCCTACAGGCAGTTTCCGGCGCGGGTTATCCCGGAGTTGCGTCCCTCGATGCGTTGGGCAACGCCGTTCCCTTCATCGGCGGTGAGGAAGAAAAGATGGAAGCCGAACCCCAGAAGCTTCTGGGCAGGTGGGATGGCAACCGGTTCATTCCGGCGGGCCTCGGAATCAGCGCGCATTGCAATCGCGTGCCGGTTGTCGATGGACACCTCGAATGCGTATCCTTGCGCCTGAAAAAGACGGCGACGATTGCCGAAGTGCGAGAGGTATTGAGAAGCTTTGAAGTTTCCGAGGAACTGGCGTCCTTGCCGACGGCACTGAAGCATCCGGTGGTGGTGCACGAAGATGAGGACCGGCCACAACCGCGCAAGGATGCGAACACCGGGCACGGCATGGCAGCGGTGGTCGGCCGGGTCCGCGAATGTCCCCTCCTGGACGTGAAGCTGACGCTGCTCTCACACAACCTGGTGCGCGGCGCGGCGGGAGCAGCCTTGCTGAACGCCGAACTCCTCGCTTCGCGCGGATTCATAAAATCCCGCCAGGCCGAATCCTCAGCGGTGGAGCAGGCCACGCGCTGAAAGGCTTTTCTCAGGGCACAAAATAGTAGCGGACCAGGTGAAAGAAGATGGGCGCGGCGAAGCACAGCGAGTCGATGCGATCGAGGATGCCGCCGTGACCTTCGATCACCACGCCGAAGTCCTTGATGCCGATGTCGCGCTTGATGGCGCTCATCACCAACCCGCCGGAGAAACCCAAAATGCAAATCATGAGGGACATTCCCGCGGATTGCAGCGGCGTGAATGGGGTCGCCCACCAGAGCGCTGTACCCAGGGCAGTGGCACTGAGAACGCCCCCCATAAAACCCTCCCACGTCTTGTTGGGGCTCACGCGCCAGGCAATTTTGTGTTTTCCGATCAGTTTGCCCCACACATATTGCAAGACGTCGCTCATCTGGTCCACGACCACGAGATAGAGAAGCAAGCGCGCGTCGTGGCCTTCGAATCCCGGAATCTTCAGCAGAAGCAGCGCCGGGGCGTGGCTCAGCGAATAAACGCAGACCATAATGCCGAACTGAATTTTGGAAGCACGCTCCAGAAAATGTTCCGTGTCTCCGGCAATGGCCATGCTGGGAGGAATAAAAATGCAGGCGAGCACCGGGATCATGATGGCGAATAAGCCATACCATTGAATGCCGATGAGGTAGTACTGCAGCGGCATGATGACGAAAAAGCTCCAGATGAGCGTTCGGTGATCGCTGCGGCGCGTGGGCACCAGAGTTATATACTCGCGCATCGCCAGGAATGAAATGATGCCGAACAGAATGAGCGAACCCACACGCCCAACGACAATCGCGGCGGCG
>DASPVD010000032.1:0-111227 GCA_035622555.1 Candidatus Eremiobacteraceae bacterium
ACAAACCAGGAGCTCATCGACAAGAGCCAAGTGCTGGTAAACGGTGTGCGCATCGCTTTGAATCTCCAGCTTGTTGAGTAGTCTCAAAGCGCTTGTGGCTCCGGGCGCCAGTTCACTTCAGCTTCACCCTCACCATCACTATGAATCCAGGCTGCTGAAGGTATCCTTCTCACCAGCTTCTTGGACGCGCAGGGCGCGCTTTCCCCTGAAGTGACCCTTTTGACGCTCCGATTCGTCTACATGGACGAATTGTCGTAAAAGTCGGATCGATTGAGCGTAATACTGATACGCGATTATTTGGTAGCGATACCGGGATTCGAACCCGGGTTTCCGCCGTGAGAGGGCGGCGTCCTGGACCCCTAGACGATATCGCCATTGAGAGTAGCGAAGCGCAGGGAGAGGGCACCCCGCGACTAACGAGGTTTTATTTTCCCATGTACGGAAGGGAGGGGCAAGCGAAGGGATGCGATGAGGGCGAGTGGGGATGATGGACGTATGGGGAGGCGGGACGAGAAGCGGTCGGGGATTTGTAGCTGAACTGCACGGCCCAGAAAAACGCGAATTTCGCGTATCTGTGTGAGTGGGAAAGGACTTGCCATCGATTTTTAGCGCGAAAGGAGAAGCAACTGAGGGCGGCGCAGGAGTTATAAGTGCTTGCTTTGCCGCAGATATGGTAAATGCGGATGATAAAGGAGTTGCGGGGGCGAATGGCGGGAAGTGGTGAGTGCGTCGGAGTTAGCGCCACGCGCGGGTTTGTGAGGCTGGACATAAACAAAAAGCCCGCGGAACGGTCCGCGGGCGCAATTTTCCACAACCAAGTGTATAACATTAGTTAAATACTTGTCAAGTTAATTTTACAGGACTGGACTTTAACGGTGGAGAGCGAGGACAGCGCGATCATTCTGGCTTGCCGTACCAAGTCAGCTTGCCGTCGACGACGTTGGCGATGTAGCGGCCTGCGCTCAAGAATTGCATAACTTTTTTGCCAGACCGAGCCATTTGCGCCCAGCGCGAGGTGGTTTTGGGATTCTGCTCGAGGCCACGAATCTCCTGGCCTTCGAAAGTCACGTCGACCTGTCGAAAACCGCTCTTCGGAGTCTTGCGAACGGGGAAGAGCTCGGTCCCCAGGCGAATGTTTCTGGCCTCCTCTACGAGAGCCTGCCGCCAAATCTCGATGAGTGCTTCTTCTAGGGACATATCCATTCCGACGCATGGAGTTCAAGAATTCGTCGCGTGCTTCGCGGTGGACAGGTTACCTCCGTTGGAGGCTACACCGGTTGGCTTGTTTCGAAAAGTGTGTAGTCAAGACATGCGTGCTGTGATGGGCGTGTTGGCGCAGGAAAATGCGGCTAATGGCAAACGCGGCAGCAGCAGAATCTGTAGAAGAGAGACTCTCCATCGCGCCCGAAACAAGGGCAAAGGACCGGGCGGTTAGAACTTGACCATAATGGCCATGTCGATAAAGGACTCGTCTTTGCGAAGATCGGGGAACCAGACGCTGCCGAGCCCGCCGCCACAAGCGGTTTCGGCGGCAGACAGACTGGTTTGGCCGGAGGTAGCGCCAGTGCTGCAGACGTAGTATTGGGGAAGGCCGTTGTTTCCGCCGGGAGGGGTAATACCTCCACGGCCAGACCAGTACGGAACGTTGGCGTGACGATAGTCATATTCCCAGCGGAAAGTAATGTATTGCTTGGGCATGTAGTCGAAGGTGATCGAGGAGTCCCAAGCCTTGAACGGGTCGCCGGGATTTTCTGTGAAGTAAGGAGAATTGGTAGCAGCGGAAATGGCGGTTTCTCCGTTGATGGGAGGAAGCAGGACGAGATAGCGTCCCGGGTTGTTAATCTGTCCGCCGCCGATGGTCAGCCCGAAGAGGTCGCGGTGGAACCAGAAGCGGTTGTAGCCCATCCAGCCGACGAAACTCTGTTTGGGTCCGCCGTGCTTGTCGCCGTAGCAACTGACGCCGGCGCCGTACTCGCAACCGAGGTCGCCGGTAAGCGAGAAGGCCATTCTGTCGAGGCTGCGATCCAGGTTCTCGTAATACTTGACTTCGATGCTGTTATCGGTGTGAATGCGACGGCGTCCCGGAGTGAACAGGTCATCTTCACCTACCCCATAGTTGTTGGAGATGATGTTGATCCGGCTCGTAGGAGTCCACTTGATCTGGCCTCCAACGCCGGGGGTGTGATTGGCAGAAGCGTAGGATTGCCAGCCATTGATGAACCAGGGCTCAATCTTCAAATGTTCCGTCGGGAAAATTTGGATGCGCATGCCATTGAAGAACCAGGGGGTGTTGGAGGAAACATAAGAAGGCTGGTAGGCCCAATTGTCGAAGTTGTAGTAGCTGAACAGGCCGATGTAGGACATGAAGATACCAGCATCGATGTTCACGCCGTGCAGCACATCGAAGTGATAGCCGCCGTAGCCCTCGGAGATGTAGCGATACGCGGTGTCCAGATCCCACTGGCCGTGCCCGGGACTGGGGTCGTTGCGCGGGGTGGTTTCGGAATACATGCCGAATTGGGTCATCAGACGGCCCCGCACATTGTCCCAATGGAAATCACCGCCTACACCTAATTGTTCGAGTTGGATCTCATAGGAGCGGAAAAGTTCGCTGGAACCACCGATGGAGTGATCGGTCGGGTGATTGAAATCGGCGACGTAATTCGTATCGAAACGAATTTCCGGGGTAAAGAACTTGGTGTCCCAGTAGATGTCTTTGGTACGGGCGTTTCCATTCAGCCAAGTCCAATCCGCATCGGAAAACGGTGCGGCGACCTGCGGCTTGGCGTTGGCCACAGCGGCGTTAGCCTGGGCGTTTTGGTCCTGAGTAGGATTGACGCTGGAAGATGATTCCGTGGCCGCGACCGGATTCACGGGCTGAGCCGCAGCGGAAGTGTTCGTGGGTATCGAAGGCGCGGCGAACGATGGAAGAGAGTGCGGCGCAGGGGTACTGATCGCGGGCGCACTGGACGGTTGTGCGGCGGTAGCCGGCTTTTTGGCTTCGAGTTCGGCGACTCGCTTTTCCAGTTGTTCGATGCGTTCGAGCATCCACTGCTCGCGCTCGGTCAATCCGGAGGACGGCTTGGCCGCGGTGTCCGTTTTGGACGCAGGCTTGGCGGCGGAGTCGTCTTTCTTACCGTCGGGATTTCCGTCAGCGGCATAAATGGAAAGGCCGAAAAGGCCAAGAATCGCGAGGCACAGCACTGCTATACGTCCGAAGAATGTGCGCATATTCCCCCCTGCAGCAATCGGGCAACGAATTTTGTAGGAAAAGACAGAACGATGCTGCCGTTGGCGGTCCCAAAAGATGGACTCTCGTTGCCAAGACAGAGTAACGTCTAAGACATAAGAATTCTGTGAAGACCCGGTCAGCGACGCGTAAGCGTAACAGAAAGAAAGCGGGACGGCACGTTTTGAGCGCGTTTATGGCAGACCGGTGGAATTCGGAAACGAGGTTATGGGGTTAGAAGTGCCACTCGTCATGCGGAACACGGAGGTATTTGGAGCTTGACAGTTGGTTACTTAATGGTACACTAACTGTGAGATATCGTGTGGCCTACTTGGGCAGCGACCCGCAGCATTTCATCGTGAATTAAACCATTGGAAGCGAGAATGGATGGCCCTCCCAGGGTATAGGGCTGTCCTTGCATATCGCTGATCTTCCCACCCGTTTCTTGGACAAGAAGAACGCCGGCAGCAGTGTCCCAGGGATTGAGGCCAAATTCCCAAAACGCGTCAAAGCGTCCCATGGCCACATAGGCGAGGTCCAAGGCGGCAGACCCGTCGCGGCGCACACCGTGGGAGCGCAAAGTGAAGTCCCAATAGAAATGAAAATTGGGGTTGGATTGGCGGTCGTGGTTGGGGAAGCCGGTACACAGCAGGCTGTTCTTCAAAGCGTCGATGTTGGAACAGCGAATCGGTTTGCCGTTGAAGCGAGCTCCTTCGCCGCGGGCCGCGGTGAACAGCTCGTTGTAGACGGGATTGTAGATCACGCCGAGAAGCAGCTCATCTTTGCGGGCAAGAGCGATGGAAACGCAGAAGCAGGGGTAGGCGTGGGCAAAATTGGTGGTGCCGTCGAGCGGGTCGACGTGCCAGCGGTACTCGGAAGTGGTGTCCTTGCCGCTGCCTTCTTCGGCGGCGACGGCGTGACCGGGAAAGTATTGTTGCAGGCGGCTGACGATGAAAGCTTCCGAGCGGCGGTCGGCTTGGGTGACCAGGTCAAATTCCGCCTTGTGCGATATGGTGGGCGGGCGGTCCATTTCTTCGCGCAGGATTTTGCCGGCGCCCTGAGCAATTTCGACAGCACGATCGAGAAAAGTATTGGCCATGCGGTTCCGGGCCCTCAGAGGGATTACTGAGGGCCAGTGAGATAGGTCGTCCGGTGCCGAGCGGTGTAGCCGGGCAGAACCTTCACTTCAATTGTACGGTAAGTGTTGGCGGGACCGCGCGGATTGGGATAATAGGCCAAGCGATATTGGGTGCGAAGTTCATTGTTGATGCGATCGAAGATGATCGGGAGTTCCTGGGAGGATTCTGGAAAGAACATGGCGCCGCCGGTGGTTTCGGTGATGGTCTGGAGGGCGTGTTCGCCGGCGGTGTTGCGGCCATTTTCGTTTTTCACGGGACGAATGACGATGGTATACAGCAGGATGCCGGCGCGAAGAGCGGCTTTGCGGGCGGTCTCGAAATCGGAGCGGCTGGTGGTTTCGCCGGCGTCGGTAAGCAGAATGATGACGCGGCGGCGTTCACCCTTTTTGTTTTGCAGCTGCTGTGACCCCAGGAAAATCGCATCATAGATGGAAGTGCCCGCGCCGTCGGGGATCCTGTGCACCGCATCCTGGAGAGCCCGAATTTTGTCCGAAAAATACGGGGGCAGTTGGTGGACCTGCTCGTCGAAGGCAAACACGCACAAACGATCCTCGGGCCGGAGAACCTGCTGAATGAAGTGAGCGGCAGCGTCTTCCTCGGTGGTTTTTTCGAGGCGCGCGCTTAAGCTGGAATCAATCATGAGGGCGATGTCGAGGGGCTGCTGGGTTTCCTGTTCGAATACGTCAATTTTCTGCGGCACGCCTTCTTCAAGAACCTGGAATGCCGCGACGGGCAGGTCGGGGGCAGGCCGGTTGTGATCATCCAAAACGCTAACCAAAACGGTGACCAAGTTCACGTTCACCTTCATGGTGTTGCGGGACGAAGTGGCGTCCTGGCTCTTGTCTTTGGAGTTGGACGAGGGCTGAGGCGGGGGGTTCTGCTGAGAAGAGGAAGGCTGAGCCCAGGGAGGACGGTCGGGTTTGTCTTGCGCAGCAAGGGGCAGAGCAAGCGCCAGCAGCGCGATTCCTGCGACCAGAGGTTTTGCGACCTGAAGAGTCATCTGTTGGCTAAGATGCTGTTTTCCCGGAAGAAGATGGAGCCGGGGGCAATTCCCCGTCAGCCCAGACCGCGCCGTCTTCAAAATACTCCTTTTTCCAGATAGGTACAGTGCGCTTCAGGGTATCTATGGCAAAGCGGCAGGCGTCGAAAGCGGCAGAGCGGTGAGGCGCGCTGACGGCGATGAAAACGCTGGTTTCACCAATGTGCAACCGGCCGAGGCGATGAACGATAGCTAGCCGGTGGATGGAGAATTTTTGGCGGATTTGCCGGGCGATTTCGGCCATTTTGGCCAGAGCCATGGGTTCGTAAGCCTCGTAATCCAGATACAAGGTGCGACGTCCGTGGGACTGGTTGCGCACGAAACCGTCGAAAGCAACGATGGCGCCATCCTGATCCGCGCGCACGTCGTGGACGATGGACGCAGGGTCAATCGGAGACTGAACCAGGAGAAAAACATCGTCGGCAGCAGCAGTTTTCGGCATCGGAGGGCTCAACCTCCGCTGACGGGGGGAAGAAAGGCGATGGTGTCGCCCTCGGTCACTGGGGAATCCCAGGAGGCGAAGTCCTGATTCTGCGAGGCGACCAAGGAGGCGCGATAAGTGGACAATCGTGGAAAACGAGAACAGTAAAGGTGGAACACGTTTTCCAGAGTGGCGCCGACAGGTACCTCGATAGCCTCTTCGGAAGCGCCGGTCAACTCCCGGATTGGCCCGAAGAAGAGAACTTTGACGCGGAGATTGGGTAAGACAGTGGTCACCGGAAAATTGTAACCTGAGGTAGCGTGGTGGGCTAGTGAGACGCAGCGGGATGACGGCCGGAGGAACAAGCGCGGGGCAGCGATGAAGATTCTCATCACAGGTTCGACCGGGCTGGTTGGGAGCGTGCTGACCGGCGAACTGGCCCAGGCGGGTCACACGGTATGCCGTTTGGTGCGCCCAGAGACCAAGAGCAAAGCGACTCGCGATGGTTCGGGTTTTGACGTGAAGTGGAATCCACTGACTGGCGAACTGGGTGCGCTGGCGGTGGGCGCTGATGCGGTGGTTAATCTGGCCGGAGCCTCGATCGCACAGGGGCGCTGGACGGCGCAACGGAAACGCGAGTTGCGCGGCAGTCGCGTGGACAGCACGCGGGCGCTGGTCCATGCGCTGGCGAAAATGGCGGTGCGGCCACGAGTGCTGATTTCCGCGTCAGCGACTGGTATTTATGGGGACCGGGGAGACGAAGTTCTCACCGAAGAGAGCCGGCTGGGCACGGACTTTCTAAGTGAAGTGGCAGCGGCGTGGGAAGCAGAGGCGGAGAAGGCCGAGGCGCTAGGGATTCGCGTGGTTCAGGCACGGTTCGGGTTGATCCTCGCGAGACATGGTGGGGCACTTGCAAAGATGGCGAGGCCCTTCCGTCTGGGCGTTGGAGGAAAGCTGGGGTCGGGGCAGCAGTGGGTCAGTTGGATTAACCTGGAAGATGTGGTGGCGATTTTGCGGCTGGCTTTAGAGAACGGGACATTGCGCGGGCCAATCAATGTGGTGTCGCCGCAGCCGGTGCGCAATGGGGAGTTCACTGCGGCGCTGGCGAAGGCGCTGCACCGGCCGGCCCTGTTCGCGGCTCCCGCGATGGCGCTGCGGTTGATACTGGGAGAAATGGCCGATGCGCTGCTGCTTGCGAGCCAACGGGTGATTCCCGAGCAGTTGGAGAAGTTAGGGTATAGGTTCTTGCACACTAATCTGCAAGCGACGTTAGCGGGCTTTCTGGCGTAATGCCAGCCTCACTTCACCACATTCATGGTGACGCTGAGGGTCAGCACTCTTCCGCTGACGGGATCGGCTGCTTGTGTGCTTTGCACGGTCTGTCCGTCGCGCATTTTGAATGTCAAACCGGTGCGGAATTCGTGGAGGATTGGCTGTTTAAATTGAATCGTGCTTTGCTCGGATGAGTGGCCCTCTAGCTTATCCATGGGGATCAAGACCTCTCCGTCAACCCAGGAGCGATCGACGTTCAAGACTACGTCAAAGAGCCCGTTCTCCTGACTTTGTGCGCGGGCGTCGATCTTGGTTCCGACGTCCAGATATTGCATTCCGTTTTCTTTGCCGGTGTAAGCGGGAATCCGGCTGCCGATTCTGATTTGGCTATAGGGGCTACCGGGACCGGAAAAATCAGCTGTGAGAAAAAGCGTGTAGGGCAGACTGCCCACTTTCTTTTCGCCTTCGGTTTCAGAGATGACTACCTGGAGCTTGAGCAGAGTCGAAGGTTTCGGTTCGGGTTTGGGCTTTTCCTGCGCGAAGAGATTTGGACAGACAAGTGCTGTCAGCGTGAGTGCAGCGATTAGGAATCGAGCGGTGGGCATGAGTTTCTCCTTAAGGTCATATTTCGATCGAGATCAAGCAAAAAGTCATCACGTCTACTTGCGGCTGGAAGAATCGATTGGTTTCACGTCCAGAGGCTCAATCCGCAGCAACGCAATCTCCGTGGGTGCATCGTTTTCCGGCTGAGCTGGTTGGGCCAACGCCAAAGTCCCTGCTCCGGCTTCCGGGACCTCGGAGACGAATCGGGTGAAGGCGTCGCGCTCTTCCGCCAGAACGATGACTTTGGGAGTGGAGGACGAGGCCCGGGACGTTCCGTGTTGCTTGGTCCGGTCCACACGAGAGACATTTGCGGATTGCCGAGCTGGTTGGGGCGCAGGCAGTCCAGCACTTATCTGCCGTGTAGCAACGGATGACTCTTGGCGAGAAGGTGAGTTCGCGTGCGGAACACGGAGGACAAAAGCAACGGTGACAGCCAAGATCGCGATGGCCGCAATTGCAGCCAGCCTGAACCCCGAGGCCCACGCGCCCGGTGTTGCGGGCTTCGCTTGCAAACTAGAACGCACAAGCGGCAGCAAGGAAGGAGGCACCAGCTGATTCACTAAGGAGCGCAGTCCGGCATCGATGCTGCCGAACAGCTGCTGTTGGGCTTCGTAAAATTGGGCGCAGGCACTACAGGCCTTCTGGTGCGTGGTGACTTCCGGGGGCAGAACTGGAGTGCCAGCAGCAAGCGCCTCGACGATTTTTTCCTGGCACTTTTGGCAATTCATCGCAACTTCTCCGCAAGCGCTTTTCGGGCAAAGAATAATCGCGATTTGACGGTGCCCACAGGCACGCCGAGCATTCCGGCAACTTCCTCGAGGGTGTAACCGTCAATGGCCGCGAGTACCAACACCAGCCGCAGCCGTTCCGGCAACTCGTCGAGAGCTTGTTCCAGGCGGGCCTGGAAGGCGTTGGAGACAGCGACCTCCTCGGCGGTGGGCAGGGGAGGCTGCAGCTCCGGGCGGGCCCATTCGGTCTCGCGACGTTGGCGGCGCCTTGCCGAGCGCCAGCGGTCCAAGGCCAGACGAAAGGTGATGCGCACCAGCCAGGCACGGAAGCGGGTGAGGTCCTGCAGCCGATGGAATTTCTGGTACGCGCGCAGGAGCGCTTCTTGGGCAGTGTCTTCGGCATCAGCGGAATTGCGAAGCACGCCGTGCGCAACGCGATAAGCCAAGGGACCGCACTCCGCCAGGCAGGATTCAAACTCGCGGCGTTGCCGGGCTCGTTCGATTTCCCGCAGCGACTCTCCGTCGAATGTTCTGCCCGGCTGGATCAGAGCCAGCTCCTGCATTGGCGATCTCCCTAACACTTGACTAGACGGCGCGAGCGGGCTTTCGGTTCACGCGCGAGGATTTTCGCTAGATATTGAGCAAGTGCAGCAGGTCCTCCAAGTTGCTTTCGTCAACCAGCAGGCAAACGTCCGCGGCGGCTTCCGGGGTCAGCGGAACTTCTCCTGAATCAAAGGCTTGGAAGAGGCGCATCTTGGCGACAGCATACTCTTCGCTGCTGGTGAGAGAACGGCCATTGGCGCGGGCCCAGGATTGCAGAGCCGCCTGTTGGACCAAAATCCGCAAGCCAAAGCTGGTCTTGCGATCGGCCGAAATGGCGTAGATGAATTCGCCGACGGGGCGGCCATCGCGGCGGATGCGGTTCACTTCGTAGAAGCAGTACTGATAAACGTAACCATTCGCGGCGGAATAACTTTTCACCCGGCGAACCGCGTCTGGACGTGCCATGGGCGGATTATTGGAGGGGAGCAGAGGAAAGTCAATGGAAGCAGCGCAGGGCGATGCCAATGTGGGATGGGAGCTTGCCAATGATGCCAGAAGGGAACGCGGCAGGCGATTCGGAAACGTTCCACTAAATTCAGTAGGGCGAAGGAGCCGCGGGTTTGCTGGGCGGAAACATGCTGACGAGTCAGACTTTAGGACGCGGGTGAGAGGGGCGACTCGCAAGGTGAGATGGTTCCCGCGGCGATTGGGTTGATGGTCCTCAGGCTGCAGAGTCGGCGGGCATGCGGCCCCTTCCGCAAATGCGCAGAACGAATCGAATGGGCACAAGAAATTGGCCGGCCTGGCACAAGTGCGTGCCGGCAACCGTGCTCCTCGCGACGAGTGCGTGGACTCTGGGCTGCGGTGGGGGAGGCGCAGGCTCAGTAGCGCAGCCGCCGCCCGCACCTCCCTCCATAAGTGTGAGCGTGGCACCCGGAGCCGGGACAGTGTTGCTGGGTGAAACACTGGATTTCACCGCGACAGTTTCCAACTCCGGTGACACCACGGTGACCTGGGCGGTAAATGGAATCGCCGGCGGCTCGGCTCAACTCGGAACCATTTCTGCCGATGGAGTGTATACAGCGCCCACAGATCTTCCCCCGGGCGGAACGGTGCAAGTGACTGCCACAAGCCACGCCGACTCATCCAAATCTGCCGGCGCGAGTGTGACCATCAGCAGTGACGTGTCTGTATCGGTTTCTCCGAACGTGGCCAGTGTCGAGCTTGGAGCCACACAATCGTTTCAAGCCGCGATTCAAAGCCGAGGGCGGCCCGATACCAGTGTTCGGTGGACGCTATCGGGAGGGTCTTGCCCGAACTCCTGTGGAAGCGTCAACGCCAGCGGGTGTACACCGCGCCGCAGATTCTGCCGAGTTCGAGCGCCGTGAATCTGATAGCCACCAGCGTTGCGGACCCTTCCAAGCAGGCGAGCACAACGATCACGATCACCAGTCATTTCACGTTGCAGTTGACGGCGCCGGCCAGCATGTTCACGGGTACAACAACGTCGTTGGTCGCGGTGCTCACTCCAGTGGCGGGGTCCAATCCGCTGCCGACGTTATCGTGGTCGTTGAGTGGCAGCGGTTGCAGTGGCGCTACGTGCGGAGTGTTGACGGTAACAACGACGCAAGCAGCAGGGGGAACACCCCTCGACAACGCCGCGGTGTTCACGGCTCCGAGTACAGCGCCACAACCGGCCACGGTGCTGGTGACGGTCATACCTCAAGCCGACCCCAGCAAACAGGTGCAAGCCAACATCACCATCGAGGCAGGGTCCAGTCTGAGCATTTCCCCGGCCTCGGCCACCATTGTGGCGAATGGGCGGCTGACCCTGACCGCAACGCAAGGAGGTAATTCCAGCGGTCCGTTAAGCTGGAGCGTGAACGGGATTCCCGGGGGCAATACCACGTTTGGGCAGGTTTGCGTCAGCGGCTCGAATCCATGCCAACCATACACGAGCGGAAGCGCCACACAGGTGGATTATGCGGCACCCGGTTTGATCCCTTCGCCGAATCCGTTTGCCATTACGGTGAGCAGCACGACGAATCCGAACCTTTCCTCTTCCGCGCAGGTCACGATTATCAATCATGTTGTGGTCAGCGTACTCCCCAATAGCGTTACCTTGCCACCGTTGGGTACGCAGAGCTTCACTGCAACCGTGCTGGGCACCACCAATCAGAATGTCATCTGGCAAATTGCAGGTACCGGCTGCGGAACGCCCGGTAATTGCGGCACGATCGATGCGTCGGGAAACTATACCGCTCCCGGGGTTCCTCCCAGTCCGGATGGGCTGCAGGTAATTGCCACCAGCGAGTACGACTCCACGGAATCTGGCACGGCCAACGTAACCATCTCGACGCAGCTGAATATTCTGACCCTTCATCCGGCCAGCGTTTACGCAGGAGCGGCCGATGGTTTCACGATCCAGGTGGACGGAAGCGGGTTCGTGCCCAGCAGTCCGGGGCCGGGGTCAACCGTGCTGGTTGGCGGAACAGCACGAGTGACCACGTGTGCCGGGGCAGGGGCTTGTACGGCTCCGGTGACAAGCACAGACGTAGCGGCCGCAGGTAATTTGCAAGTCCAGGTGGAGAATCCCAACGCAGCCACCTCCAACACGGTGAATTTGGTGATCGTGGCCCCCAGCACATCGAGCGATGGGATCGCGCTGAGCAGTTCCGCGCCTGCAGCCAATGGCAAGGACATAACGGTTGTGGAACCGACCACCGCGGGTATAGACAGCGGCGGCGATGATCTGGACTTGAACATTGCGGCCATCGGCTCGTTCAGCACCACCAATAACAGTTGCAGCCTTGGGGGGAACGCCATCCCTTTGCTTCGTCCCTCCAGCGGCACCATAACGGCAGACATTTGCCTGTTCTCGGAGTCCGGGCTGGACACCAGCATGACGTACACGGTGTCGGGTTCAGGAGACGTGGCGGTCATTTCGCAGCAGCCCGCCGGGCTGGGAATCATTCATTTGACGTTGCAGGTGCCAGCAACGGCCACGGCTGGGGCGCGAACCCTGTTCATTCAAAACAGCAACCTCGACGAGACTTCGGCTTCGGGCGTTCTACAGGTGCAGTAGGGCTTGGGAGGTTTTGCGATGAGCTATGTGCAGCGGCGGCGGTTCCTGTGGGTTCTGTTTCTGGCCGGAATCATCCTGATCGCGGTAGTCGCCAATGCCACAACGCTTGCGCGCCTGCAGTTCTATCAATTGGTACAGCATTCCTCGGCGATTGCGCGGGTGCGCTGCGTTCGCGCAGACACGCGTCTGGAGCGCGGCGAAATATGGACCGACACGGTGTTCGAGACCGTGCAACGCGACAAAGGCTTTCTGCCTTCCTCCATCGTGGTGCGCATGCCGGGAGGGAAGTTCCAGCACTTGCATTCTCATGTCGATGGCGTGCCGGAATTTCGGCCCGGCGAGGAGGTTTATCTGTTTTTGACCGGACACCCGGGAAAACAGTTCTACGTCGTGGGTTGGTCGCAAGGCACGTTTCGCATCCACAGGAACGCGCGCACGGGAATGGAAACGGTGACACAAGATTCCGCGGACGTGCCGGTGTTTGATCCACGGACGAATACGTTCACGAAGAGCGGAATCCGGGATCTGAAGATGGATCGTTTTCTGGAAAGGCTGAATAAGGAAGTGTACCGGCAATCGCAATGACGGCAGGTGATGGCGGTTCGGGGAATGCAGCGGATTAGCGCGGTCGGTACGGATCCGGAGAGTCGAACAGAGAGACAGAAAGGCAACGGATGCGAGACGGGCTCCGAAAATGGGTGGCCACAGGCGTTGCGGCGCTGTACGGGTTGTGGTCGGTCACGACCGCTCACGGTTACGCGTTCAATGAGATTGTGCCGGACGTTCGCCAGCCTGCCAGCGTGTCTGGTGGTTCGGCGTGCCCGATTCCCGCCCACCAGTTAGTGGGAGCCGATAGCATCGCCGTCCAATGGAGCACGGTGTTGAGCGCCAATCCACAAACGATTTTGACGACCGACCAGACCGCGACAGGCAGGTTAAATGAAATTGAGGCGGCAATCCAGCAATCCGAGAATGTTTGGAGTAGCGTGGCGGGCACTTCCCTCCCGACTGGTAGTTTCTCCCCGTTAACTCGCGTGTCCACGGCCAACATTTGCGGAGCCGACAGAGTGAATTCGATTTGCTTCGATCAGCCGGACATGGGGTTCACCCCCGGGGTCCTGGCGTTCACCCGGGTGATCACCGCAGATGCGATCAACATACAACTGGGCAACGTGGTGTCGACAGAAGTGGGCCAGATTCTGGATGCGGACATCTATTTCAACCCGAGCGATGCGAACGTCACGTTTGCCACGCCTTCGGCATTAAGCGCGAATCCAAAAGCGTACGATTTGGAATCGCTGATGATCCACGAATTCGGGCACCTGCTAGGTTTCAGCCATTCCGGGGTGTGGAGCGCGACCATGTATCCGTTTGCGGCGGCTCCGGGCACGTTTTCGGGGCAGCGGCCCACGGCGCAAGAGCCCGATGCGCCGCTGGCGGACGACGATCGCACCGGTCTGCGCACGCTGTACCCGGACCCAAACGATACCACTTATATCGGCTCCATTGCGGGCCGCATCGTACCCGCAAATCCGCTGTCTTTGCCTGCGACACCCCCAGGAGTAACGGGAATATTCGGCGCGCACGTGGTGGCGGTGGACGTCTCGGATGGCAACGCTATCGCGGGCACATTAGGCGGTTGGAGCTGCACGGCGCCGGGCCCGGTGCAATTCGACGGCAGCTACATCATCCAGCACTTGCCGGTGGGCCATAGTTATTCGGTGTACGCCGAAGCGTTGGATGGAGCAGTGACGCCATCCACGGTGAGCACGGCGCTGACGACGCTGTGCCGGAACGCGAACACCGACCCCGGCTGGCCGGCAACGCAAGCGTGCGTGGTGCCAGCGGTGGATCAGCAGTTCAGTTCCCGGGTGAGGCCCGCGCCGTAGGCGCTGCCACCCGTCTAGTGTCCGCATTGCGCTTGTCGCGACGAATCCCTGATTTTTCTGTTGAATTAAAGAGCCAGAGAGGTTCTTCACTCCGCAGGCTCCGTTCAGAATGACGTGTAGGGGACCTAATTAGCAGGTGGGTGCAGAGGTTGAGATCCCCTCGAGGCTCGGGGCATGCCTTGGTCGCAAAGAACGCTCCTCAGGTTGACAAGATTGGAATGGGGTGAAGTGGGAATAGGTGGTGGGAACTGCTCTACGCGCCGGCGGGGACCATCCAGCCACCACCGAAGATCAATCCAGGGCCGAGCGAGGCGAGAAAGACCGGCAAGCGCTGTTCCGCGGGTTGGGTAGCGGCATGATGGAGAGCCGCATGCAAAGCCGCGCCGCACATGGATGATCCCAGATTGCCTTTGGTGCTAACCAGGGCGGGAAAATTCTTCACGGAAACACCAAGCTGCTTGGCGAGCAGGGTGACCAGGCGGGGATTGGGCTGGTGGGTAGCAAAGGCGCCAACCTGATTGCGGGAGATGCCGCTGCGGTGCTCGACCTCATCGATAACCTTCTCCATGCGGCTGACCGCGGCGCGGGAGAGCGCATCCCCGTCGAATTGCACGTCCAGGTGGCCGTTACCGGATTCGGAGATGGCAATGGCCTCGGCATATTGCGAGGCACAGCCGAAGAAAAACTCGCCCAAGCGGTAGGCCAGGCTCTTGGTTTCGCCGGGCTTTCCGGAAAGCAAGAAGGCGCTGGCACCGTCACCGAACAAGCCGCCAAATTCTCCCGCGGCGCGGCCCGGGCCCAGAGTGCGGCTGTGTACGTCCGCAGTGGCGACCAGAATCTTCCTGGCACGACCGGAGACCAGCAAGGCTTGCGCTACCGCCAAAATCTGCAGCAGCGCCAGACATCCGCTGCCCACATCCAGGGCATTGGTGTTTTCGGGCAACCCCAGCTTGGCATGCAAAAGAGCGGAGAGCGAGGGATAGGCGTGGTGGGTCTCGCTGGAAGCAAGAATCCAATCCAGACTGTCGGCGGTCTGGCCGGTGTGTTGCAGCAAACGCCGGCAAGCTTCCGCGCCCAAGGTTGCTTCGTCTTCATTTTCCGAGGCGTGCGTCACCGAGACAATGCCTGCGCGGCTCTTCAGCTTGCCTGCGGGCATGCCAAAGGCATGGTCGACTTCCTCAGAAGGAACTGTACGGGAGCCAAAAGCGCTGGCGGACCCAATCACGTAAACGTCAGTGGCGATCAAAGCAGAACCTCATGCTGGCACGGTGGCAGGTCCGAGGAGAAAGATGCACGGTCAATTCATGAACGGAGCCTGTCCTCATCTATCATCGGGTAGACCGTTGGAGATTTCCAGTCGAGTGCAGCCTAAGAAGCATTGCACGATGGCGCATCAGAAATATTCGATCGCTTCGGGAGAACTGCGGAAGCCATACTGTTCGGATTGCAAGCGCAGGGCATCTTCCAAAGCGGAACTGCGGCCTTGCGCGAACAAGGAGTTGCTGGTTACGTCGGCGAAGCCGTGCAATTGCAGGAGACGATCTTCCGCGTCGCGTTGGCTTTCGATTCCCGCGCCGCGCCGGAGATGCTGGGGCACAACACCGCGTTGCAGCAACGCCGGACAAATCATCAAAAAGCGATGGCAGTGCAGCGGATCTTCTTCCGCGCACATGAGCACGATGTTCCGGCCCTGTGTCATCCCAATGAGCCGGTCCAACGCCTCCAAGAAATCGGGAGCGTTGCGGCGCGCCGCATAATCCACCAAGCCGTCGGGGCGGTAATAGCGGGAATCCAAGGGACGCCCGCCGAACTGATCGCCAAAGAATTGGTAGATGATCTTGGCGTTGGCCAGTTGGGTCATCAGTGGTTCACGGTTAAATTGTGGAAAACGGAAGCTTCCCGGGCGGCTGCGCACGTCGCACACGATGTGAATTTCGTGGCGAATCAGGACACTGAGGAGCGCGGACATCTCCAGATTGGAATGTCCTATGGTGAACAGGCGATACGCTGGTTTTTGGGACGGGCTCATGGGCAGGAGCTTGGCCTGGGGAATTGTAGCGCGTTGTGTGTCTAAGCCAAAACGAAGCAGTTCAATGGCGATTGGGGTTGCGTTTGGCGCGGCCGGAGATCCTTTCCAGTTGGGCGACGATTCGGGCGAACTCCTCGGTTAAGGGATTCCTGCCCGCTTTGCGAAATTCTTTCACCAGCGCGCGGTAATACCACAACGTGCCATCTTTTTTGCCGGCGAATCGCGCGAACACAGAATCTCCGTGCACGCGAACCTCATGGAGGGTTTCGCGCGCATTGGAGAGCTTGTCGGCCGCGGAGACCAGGCGCACTTCCGCGGATTCGCCGCGCAGCCGCTGGACGTAGGCGCGTTTGCGGACCATCCAAGGTGGTTTGGGCTGGTCATAAGAATCGGTGCAGCCGTCCACGATGTGGGCAACGCGCTTGCCGAATTTTCGTTCGATCTCCCGAAGGCGTGGCCTGCCGCCCTGGTCTTCGACCGCATCGTGCAGCAATGCAGCGATGGCCATTTCTTCGTCGCCGCCATATTCGATAACGATGGACGTAACGCTCAGAAGGTGTCCGATGTATGGGCGAGCGGTGCGCTTGCGAATCTGGCGCGAGTGCAAACGAGCTGCGTAGCCCAGGGCTTGAAGGAAACGGTTGGAGAAAAGCCGCGGTGGCGTGCGCGTAGCGATGGACTCAACCTCTTCAGCGTTTAGCGGCGGCGGGTCTTGGCCAGCAGGCGAAGGATTTCGAGATATAGCCAAACCAGCGTGACCATCAGGCCAAAAGCGCCATACCATTCCATGTACTTCGGCGCACCCATGCGCGCGGCGGTTTCGATCATGTCGAAGTCCAGAATCAGATTCAGCGCCGCGATGACCACGATGACCAGGCTGATGCCAATTCCCAGCGGCGTGCTGCTGTACAAGAAAGACATTTGGGTGTGAAAGAACACGCTCATCACCATGTTGGCCAGGTAAACCAGCATGATTCCACCGGTGGCGGCAATGATACCCAACTTGAAGCCGCGTGTGGCGCGAATGATGCCGAATTTGTAGGCCAGCAGCATCACAAACATGACCGCGAAGGTCAGGCTGACGGCTTGCATGGCAATGCCGGGATAGGAGCGTTCTAAGATGGCCGAGATGCCACCGAGAAAAAGGCCTTCCAGTACAGCGTAAATGGGCGCGGCGATGGGCGCCCAGTTTTTCTTGAAGACGGTAACCAACGCGACCACGAAACCACCCAGCGCACCGCCAAGCATCCAGGGATAAGCGGCTGTTGGCGTTTCGGAGTGGGTTAATCCCCAGGTCCAGGCGGCGGTGACCACCGCAAACAACAGCAACAGGCCGGTCTTGTTGACGGTGCCCTGAATGGTCATGGCCTCGCCAGTCACCAGCTGGCCAGTGAAGGCACTTTGCTTAAGCACGGGATTGTTGGAACGAATCAGGTCTGCCATGAAGGTTTCCTCGAGCCCACTCGGGCTGAGTTATAAGAATAACATTTTCGCGGGAAAGAAGAGTTGGTAAGGCTAACGGGAATCGATCCGAATGTCGGCAGCAAGGTTCTCCTGCGATGCAACCAGGCGATGCTGCAAGAAGCTCGCAAAACGCGACGAGACCTGTATAATGACGCGGCGGCACGGGCCTAGATCCAGCGAAGGGAGACCACCATGTCGTCGGTGTTGATTACGGGAACCAGCAAGGGAATTGGGTTGGACGCTGCGTTGGCGTTTGGCCGTGCGGGTTATAGGGTGCATGCGACCATGCGCAATCCGTCGCAAGCGCCGGAGCTCGCGAGAAGGACGGTGGAAGAACGGCTACCGATTACAATAACGGCGATGGACGTGGACGAAGATGAGTCCGTGCAACATGGGATTGCGGCAATTCAGAAGGAGCACGGGCCCATCGACGTGCTGGTGAACAATGCCGGAGTGGAGAAGGCAGGGTCCGTGGAGGAATTGCCGCTGTCGGAATTTCGTGCGGTGATGGAGACGAATTATTTCGGGGCGTTGCGATGCATTCAGGCCGTGGTGCCGTCGATGCGCAAACGGGGAAGCGGCTGCATCATCAATGTGAGTTCGGTGGCCGGGAGGATCACCAGTCCACCGTTGAGTGCGTACATGGCGTCGAAATGGGCACTGGAGGCGTTGAGCGAAGCGCTGGCGGCAGAGATGAAGACGTTTGGTGTACGCGTGGCGATTGTGGAGCCGGGAATTATTGATACGGCGATGGCACGGCGTATTGCAGAATCGCCGGATGGTTCGGTGTACCGGCAGAGAGACCGATTTGCAGCGATGTTTACGGCATCGCTGAAGACTCCGGCGCCGCCTTCGCTGGTGGCACAGAAAATTTTGGAAGTGGCGGAAAATGGAACGTGGCAATTGCGCCATCCGGTCGGGCCGGATGCGGTGCCGTTTCTGGAGTGGAGGAAAAGCTTCAGTGACGAAGAGTGGGTGGAATTGCACGCGAGCGATGATGAAACGTGGAACCGCGAGATGGGTTTGGATGCGGATTTGAAAAGCAAGGCCGCGGACTAGAGCAACACGGGACAAGATGGAAGAGGCGGGATGGTAGCGCTAACGGGAATCGAACCCGTATTTCGGCCTTGAAAGGGCCGCGTGCTAACCGTTGCACCATAGCGCCCCAGTGCGGGAAGTACAATCTTGTAATTATACGGGATTCTGCGGGGGCACGCTACGAAGCGGGCTTGCGGTTACTTCTGGCGATCTTCCCATTCTTCGTGCCAAGCCATTTGAATGGCTTCGAGCTTGCTCTCGTTGGATTTCTGGGGATCACCGGCAAAACCGGGGAGTTCGGTGATCCACTTGTGCATGTCGGTGAAGCGGACGGTTAGTGGATCGAGATCTGGATAACGGTCGGTCAGGCCGATGGCGATGTCGTCGAGATTGTCCCAATCGAAAGTGTTTGGCATGGCGGCCTCCGGGAGTTAGAGTTGTCAGTTTTAAGTGTTGAGTGGTTGGGTCCGTCTCTTTCCTGGTGTTTCTCTAAAGAGAGATTCTTTTCGCAAAAGGCGCGAAAAGAGAAAGAGGTCCTCGTTACGCTCGGAAAACATACTGTAACCTCCCCAAAAAGCTCACGAAAAACTGTGAACTAATCACTAACAACCGAAAACTATTTCAGTGATCCAATTCGCGGGCGTAGTTTTTGTTCCAGTCGGGGATTTCGACGACGATGTCGGTGGTACCGTCGGGTACGGTCTGACAGCCGAGCCGGGATTTCGGGGTGATGCCGGGCGCTTCGTCGAGTTCATCGAGTTCGGCGTCGGTGGCCTCGTTGCAGGATTCCAGGCCTTCGCGCACGACAACATGACAGGTGGAGCAGGCGCAAACGCCGCCGCAAGCATGGTCCAGGCCCATCTTGAAGCCCTCGGAAATGTCGAGAATGCTGCCGGGCAAACCGTTATGACCGTAAGGGAACTTTTCCGGGTCCACTTCGACGGTTTTGCCGCTAGGAAGAAAAGTGACCTTGAATTTCTGGGTCGCCTTTTTGTATTTCACTTCTTCAATGTAAGGATTGCTGCCGCCCATACGCTGCTAAACCTCCGCCAAATTCTTGCCTTCCAGGGCCGTTTGCAAAGCTGAGTTCATGAGCAGTTCCGCCAGATGCTCGGTGGCGCGATTCAACTCGTCGATATTCCTGCGAATCTGCTTGTAATCGGTGCCATTCGCCGCTTCCTTGAGAGCCGTGACGGCGACTTCCACGTTAATACGTTCGCTCTGAGAAAGATTCGCGGCGCCGGGATTGGCCAGCGCTTTGGCGGTCGCGCCAAGGATGGACTCCGCTTCGGTGCGGGCCTCGATCAATTGGCGTTCCGCAAAATCCTGCTCGGCGTATTCGATCGATTCTTCCAACATACGCTCAATATCGTTGTCGTTCAGGCCGTAGCTAGGCTGTACTTCAATGGTGTGCTCGGCGCCGGTGCGAATATCCTTGGCGCCAACCTGCAAAATGCCATTGGCGTCGATCAGGAACTTCACTTCGATGCGCGGCAAGCCCGCCGGAGCGGGAGGAACACGCAAGGTGAAGCGGGCCAGCGAACGGCAGTCTTTGGCCAGTTCCCTTTCGCCCTGTAAAACGTGAATGTCGATGCCAGTTTGATTGTCGACACCAGTGGTGTAGAGCTCCTGAGCGCTGGCGGGAATGGTGGAATTGCGAGGGATTACTTTGGCGACCGCGCCGCCATAGGTCTCGATGCCCAGGGAAAGCGGGGTAACGTCGAGCAGCAGCATATTCTGCACGCCGCGATCGAGAATATTGGCTTGCACCGCCGCGCCGAGTGCTACGACTTCATCGGGATTCAGCTCGGTGTGCGGCTTGCGGTCGAAGTATTCCTGCACGGTGCGGCGAATGAGCGGAGTGCGGGTGGCGCCACCAACCAGCACCACTTCGTCCATTTCGCCGGGCTTGAGATGGGCGTCGGCGAGCGCCTGCTTCACGGGGACCATGGTGCGGTCCACCACCGGGCGAATCAGCGCTTCCAGAGCGCCACGGGTAAATTCGTGAACAAAAATGCGGCCGTTAGGCAATGGGAAACGCAGGGTCACGGATTCCACTTCCGAGAGCTTGTGCTTGAGGGCGATTAGTTGTCTGCGCAGCTCTTGCGCCAGTTCGCCATGAGGAGAGAAATCGATTTGGTCGGTTTGCAGGATTTGCTCGTGAACGAAAGCCTGGAGCAGATTGTCGATGTCATCGCCACCGAGGTGGGTGTCGCCGTTGGTGGACAGTACCTGGTAAATATCGCCGTCGCTGGTGGAAATCAATTTCAGAATGGAAATATCAAAGGTGCCGCCGCCAAGATCGTAGACAGCCACTTTGCCGCGCTGCTCTTCGTGCAGGCCGTAAGCGAGCGCCGCAGCCGTAGGTTCATTGACCAAACGCAATACTTCCAAGCCAGCCAGCTTGCCGGCATCCTTGGTGGCTTGCCGCTGGGCGTCATTGAAGTAAGCGGGAACGGTGATCACCGCGCGATCCACAGGCTCGCGAAAGTAGGCCTCGGCCCAATTCTTGAGTTCGCGAAGAATGAAGGAAGAAATTTCCGGCGGAGTGAATACCTTATCGCCCAATCGAACGCGAATCACGTGATTGCTGGAGGGATCGATGCGGAAAGGAAACAACTTCAGCTCGTTTTGCACGTCGGCGGGGCCGCGGCCCATTAGCCGCTTAACGGAATAGATAGTGCGTTCGGGCTGGGTGAGCAAACGGCGGCGGGCCGGCTCGCCGACGATGATGCTGCCGTCCGGGTCGAGGCTGACGATCGAAGGGCAAAGAGTGCTGCCGGTGGGACCGGGGATACACTTGGGCTGGCCGGTGAGCGGGTCAATGTACGCGACCAAGCTGTTGGTTGTTCCTAGATCGATACCGACGATGCGTGCCATAGCAAGTTACCGAGTCATGCCAATTCTTTCTGGACATTGAGAACCAAGTTGCGGATGTAGGAGCGGCGATTGAGCAGATCATTCAATTTGCTCATCAGCGCGTTGCGCTGGTGCAGATCGCCCGATGCGATCATTTGGTCCCATTCGCGAGCGGCATTCTGCAGCTGCCCATCGACTTCGGTCAGCTTGCCTTCGAAATTCTTCTCGGCTCCTTCCAAACGATGCTTGAGTGTGGCGGTATCGCCCCCAGAGGACTTGGCGCCGCGAAGCTCGTCGAGCGATTCGTTCAGTTCGAATACCTCTTCCAGCAATTCGGGAGGAGCCTGCTGCTTGTTTTGCCCCACTTTGCGAGCGCCTTCGATGGCCAGCAGATATTCAACGCGGCCCACGGGGTCGCGCAACGTGCGATAGGCATCATTCAACTCGGAGCTGCGCTTGAGGGAAATTTCACGCTCTTCCGGGGAAGCATTCACAAAATTGTCGGGGTGCAGCTTCCAGCTGAGCTGCAGGAATTTCTGTTCCAGAGCGGTCATCTCGATCCATAGCTTGCGTGGCATTTCGAACATAGCGAAGTAGTCGCTGTGTTCGGGAACCTGTAAGACCTTGCCGCAGGAGGAGCAAAAATGGGTGCCCATGGTGCGCTCGTGACAATTCCAGCACGCCAGTGGCGGATGCGTGGATGAAGTTGAGGTGGCCATAAAAGCGTTTCCCGTATCTCCAAAATAAAAAAGTGGCTGGCGCTCGCGGTAGCCAACCACTTATCAGACCGAGTCAGTACCAGTCAGGGCACAGACTGGAAGTCCGTGCGACCGCTTACGCCGTAAATGAACTTCCACACCCGCAACTTCGGGCGGCGTTGGGATTCTGGAAAACGAATCCCTGACGCATCAAAGTTTCCTCGTACTCGAGGGTGGTGCCGTTGAGGTACAGGAGACTTTTGGGATCCACGAAAATGCGCGCACCAAAGGCCTCGAAGACCTTGTCGCGATCCCGAGCCTTGGTATCCAAGCGCATGGCATAAGAAAGGCCGGAACAGCCGCCGCCTTGCACGCCAACACGCAGGCCGCCAGTCTCGGCAGGCACACCCTCTTTGGCGAGCAGCGCGAGTATTTTCTTCGCCGCCCGCTCAGTGAGATGGATCACCGGCCCGACCTTCTCGAGGACCGGAGTTGTGGATTCCGCAGCCATACCAGTTGCCTCTACTTCCCGGAGCGAACATCTTTACCGCGTTGTCCGACGTCCAGGTCTTACCCGCCGGAAAACGCCAGAAAAGCTGCTTGGCCCGGCTTAGTGCGAGGCCTTTTCGCTCGCGGGCACTTCCACACCGTGCTTCTTCTTCCAATCGCCGATAGCCGCCTTGATGGCATCTTCGGCGAGCACGGAGCAGTGAATCTTGACCGGAGGAAGCGAAAGCTCACGGACGATGTCCGTGTTCTTGATCGCCAGAGCCTCCTCGACAGTCTTGCCCTTCACCCATTCGGTGGCCAGGGACGAGCTGGCAATGGCCGATCCACAGCCAAAGGTCTTGAACTTGGCTTCTTCAATGACCCGTGTCTCCGGATTGATTTTCATCTGCAGTTTCATTACGTCGCCGCACTCCGGAGCGCCAACCAGGCCGGTCCCGACATTGGGATCTTCCTTGGGCAGGCTGCCGACGTTGCGGGGATTATTGTAATGATCGACTACCTTGTCGCTGTACGCCATGGGCCCCTCTCTCCTTCACTGAGATATCCCGAAAAATTAACCCCTGGCCGCGGCCAGAAGATTACCGAAACCTGCATTTTTCATCGCTTTTTCGGTCAGGGCGATGTTGGTCAAAAACGCAGAGCGTCCGGCGGTGAGCTCGCGCAGAGCTTCGCGAACGTACTGCGGACCAATTCCCAGAACGTTGAGAAATTCCCGAACGTCCTGAAGGTGATAAAACACCCGTTCCGCCGCCGGGGCCGGTTCGTCACCATCCTGATAAGCCTGGTAGGTCACGCGAAAAGGCGCGGACGTACCGGCGATGGAGCGATGAATCCGTAAAGTTCCTTCACTAGCGATCGCACTTGCCATTTTTCCTCTTCTCTTCATCCTGCTACAGCTTCTGAATTACGCGGTCTGCCACTTGACCTTGGAGATGTCGATGCCTTCCTTGGCCATTTCGTAAAGTGGCGAAAGCTCGCGCAGCTTGGTAACGACTTGCACCATTTTGTCGACCACATAATCGACCTCTTCTTGGGTGGTAAAACGCCCCAGGCCGAAACGGATGGAGGTATGCGCCAGATCCTCCCCGACGCCCAGAGCTTTGAGTACATAGCTGGGTTCCAAGGTTGCCGAGGTGCATGCGGAACCGCTGGAAACCGCCACGTCGTTGATGCCCATCAAGAGCGACTCGCCTTCGACATAGGCGAAGCTCATGTTGAGATTGTTGGGGAGCCGATGTTCCATTGAACCGTTGATGAATACTTCGTCGAGCTTGGATTCGAGACCAGCCCTGAGCCGGTCGCGCAAGCCGCGCAACCGCTGCGATTCTGTGGCCATCTCCTGCTCGCACAGTTCGCAGGCTTTACCCAAACCGACGATTCCCGGCACATTCAAAGTGCCGGAGCGCATGCCGCGCTCATGCCCGCCGCCATCGATAATGGCGGAAAGCTGAACGCGAGGATTGCGGCGGCGCACGTATAACGCCCCAACACCCTTGGGACCGTAAATCTTGTGCGCCGAGATGGCCAACAAGTCGATGTTGTCCTTCTGCACATCCACGGGAACTTTGCCGACCGCTTGCACACCATCGACGGCGAAGATGACGCCCCGTTCCTTGGCGATCTTGCCGATCTCGGCGATCGGATTGATCACTCCAATCTCGTTATTGGCGTACATGATGCAGATCAGAATGGTGGTGGGCTTAATGGCCTTGCGTACGTCCTCGGGATCGACGCGACCGTCGCGCTGCACCGGCAGGTAGGTCACCTCGAAGCCATGCTTCTCGAGGTTCTTACACGTGTCCAGAACCGCCTTGTGCTCGATGGCCTGGGTGATGATGTGGTTGCCCTTTTCGCGGTACATCTCCGCCACACCCTTGATCATCAAGTTGTCCGATTCGGTGGCACCGCTGGTGAAGATGATCTCCTTGGCGGTGGCATTGATCAGAGAAGCGACCTGTTGGCGCGCATTCTCTACCGCCTCTTCGGCGCTCCAGCCAAAGGAGTGGTTACGGCTGGCCGCATTGCCAAATTTATTGGTGAAGAACGGCATCATGGCATCAAGCACCCGGGGATCGACCGGGGTGGTGGCGTGATTGTCCATGTAAATCGGCAGTTTGACGGCCATTGCGATGTTCTCCTATGCGGGGCAGACTCAGCGCGTTAACGCGACCCGATCCATCCCCTTCAATTCCACGAGCGACGGTTCCTGCTTATCTTTGTCCTCGCTCAGATGCGCGACGGTAACCGTGCTCAAGACTTCCAAAATGCTTTCGTTGACGCGCTGCAGTGGTTCTTTCACGGAACAGCGCTCGGTAGCGTCACAGTTGCCATGGCTGGTGACGCAAGAGGTAATCAACACCGGCCCATCAATCGCTGTCAGCACCTCCAACGCGCTGATGCGGTCGGCTTGCTTGGTCAGCTGGTAGCCGCCGGTCGAGCCATGCTTGGCGGCAACCAAGCCGTGTTTCGCCAATTTCTGCAGTACCTTGGCCATCAGCGTTGCCGAAATGCCGTACTCCTCGGCGATATCGCTGGCACTGCAAGCATGATCCTGCCGATGGTTGGCTAAGTGCTTCATGGCGATAAGGCCGTAATCGGCCTTTTTGGAGAGCTTAAACATGTCGTACCAACCCAGAGATTAGATGCTAATACGACCCATTTAGTCGCATATACAATATAATCCCAGCAAGATTAGCCGTCAAGCCCCTTTTCGAGACAAAGCCTTAGTTTGCGCTCAGTTACACTAAGACCAAGCTAGTCGTATTTCCAACGATTTCACCGCAAGCCGAATGAATTTGGCGTTGAATGGCTATTGGGGAAGTTCAATGGCAGAACCAGCCGCACGGAGTGTCACCCCAGTGGGGCATCTGCTTGTGGACGCAGTAGCTATTTCGAAGCGGAGCAAGAACCAGCTCCGCTGGAGGCATCGAGCAATTTCTGAAAGGTGCCGAGCGTTGGAATTGTCAGCTGCGCTTTGTGGGCTTGATCTTCAAACGCCGTGAGCGCGTCGGATTGTTGTTTCCTGAGAGCATCGGGCAACGGCAGCCCCTGACTGATGCGGTCGAAGGCGGTCAGCGCAAGTTCCGCGGCCTGCGAGAAAGCAGCGGATGCGGGGGCAGCATTCTGAACCAAAACCGAAGCTTGGAGGAGCGGCTGAATTTGGGCGTCAATCGAGGCCCATTCGGCCAGTTGCTGACGCAACGCGGAAGCCTGCGCCGCGTCTTTGCACGAACCGGCGAGGAACTTATCGACCGCCACAGAGAATTGTCGCGATAGTTCGCTTTCCGGATGGACGGTATCGACCATGCGATTGAGGGGCGTAAGACTGGTTGGCTCCTCACCAGGAATAGTTTCTCGTGTATAGTCTTTCACCGGTTCCAAGGCCTTGGCCAGTTCGAGCAGCGCAGCGATTGGAGTATCCGACATGGAACCTGCCATGCGCTCGACCATCGGCCGTTGATAGGAGCGGTGGGTCAATCCCAGCCATTCCAGACGGGCGCTCTCGGCTTCCATGCGGACGTACATCGAGGGAATGTCAGTGGCGCTTTGCGGAGACCAATAGCGCTCGGCAATCGCGGCGGTGCGGGGCCAAATCCGCGAATCGATGTTTTCCCAGTTCACATACTCTGACCACATGGTGGCTTCGCCGCCCAGGATGTGGTTCAGCTCGTCCGGTGTTAGATTGGCAGCCGCTCCCGCCAAGGGGTCCACGGCATAGTGGCGAGCCGCGCTCCAACCCAGGTCGATGTAATAGCCGTTGGAGAGAATTCCGCGATAGCCCTGCCTGGCGGCTGCGGCAAGAGAATCGGCTCCGCGCCAGGACTGAATGACGATGTTCTTGGAAACGCCCGGAACAAGGATTTCGTCCCAGCCGACAGGCGTTTTCCCATGCTTGACCACTAACTCCTGAACATGCTGGCTAAAGTAAGCCTGCAACTCCACATTGTTTTTGATGCCGCGAGATTTCATGAACTCTTGAATCCGCGGATTCGAATCCCATTCCTTACCATTGACCTCATCGCCGCCGATGTGGAAGTACTGGTCGGGAAACAGCTTGGCCATTTCGGCAATGAACTCGTTCAGGAACTTATAGGTTTTGTCGTTGGTAGGATCCATGGCCGGATCGAAGACGCCCCACTTGCGCTCGATTTGATAGGGACCACTGCCGCTGGCGAGGTCGGGAAAAGCGGCCAGCCAGGCGGTGCTGTGACCGGGCATGTCGAATTCCGGCACAACGCGAATGCCTCTGTCGTGGGCATAAGCGATTACGTCGCGAATCTCTTCTTGCGTGTAGTACAAGTCATCGGAGCTTAGTTCCTGCAGCTTGGGGAATTTCTTGCTTTCGACGCGGAAGCCCTGATTGTCGGAAAGATGCCAGTGAAATACGTTCAACTTTACGGCGGCCATACCGTCGAGATTGCGCTCGACGATGCCAATGGGAATGAAATGCCGGGCCCCGTCGATCATCAGGCCGCGCCACGGGAATCGCGGTTGGTCTTGGATGCTCGCGGCAGGAACCGCGAAACCCGCAGAGGTGATGGAGACAAGTTGAAGGAAGGTCTGCAGGCCGCGCAAAGCGCCGAGTGGATTGGCGGCGTGAAGCTTTGCGGCGGTTGAGGTGATGTCCAGTGTGTAGGACTCGTCTTCACCCAATTCCTGGACCGGTTTGCTCTCGTGATCGGTAGCGACCATCAGAGTGGCATTGGGCGAGTCCACGAGCGCATGGCCAAACACCAAGCCGGTTTCCCGGTTCAGCTGGGTCATGAACCTTTGGCCGGCCCGCTCCAGACGAGGCTCGCGGTACCCCGTGAACGCGAGTGAGAAACTCCCGTCGATTTTCAAGGAGCCGCTGCCCATCTGCACTTTGGCCGGCAGGGGCATGACATTCAGATCAGCCGGCATTTGCGCATGTGTGGCCATGGAAGGGATCAGGAACGAGGTGAAGATTGCCAGAAGGGCCAGCTTCGGAAAATAAAGCGGACTCATGCAACATGCCTCCGAAACTTCTGTTGCTGCATTAAATCGTTACAATAACCGACAGACGAGGGTGGCACATTCCCGGCGGAGCGTACAACAGTTTTTCGAACTGGGCGCAAGGTCTGCAGAAGTTGGCCCGTGCTTTGGTTTTTACGCTAGAATGAGCCGCAGAGATTCCTTTTCGAGTCCACTATGAAGACCTCTGTGGCAATTTATCCCGGCACCTTTGATCCGGTGACCAACGGTCACCTGGACCTGATCGGACGCGGCGAGAAAATGTTCGATCGCCTGATCGTAGCGGTGCTGAAGAACGTGGAGAAAGAGCCGCTTTTTTCGCTTAGCGAACGCGTGGAAATGCTCAACGAGGTCACCAAGCAATGGGATACCGTGGAAGTAGACGTGTTCGATGGCTTACTGGTGGATTACGCGCGGAAGCGGGGCGCCGGGGTGATCTTGCGAGGGATTCGCGCTATTTCCGACTATGAATACGAACTGCAGATGGCGCTGATGAACCGCAAGTTGGAGCCGCGCCTGGAAACGGTGTTCATGCTGCCGGGCGAGAGCTACAGCTATTTGAGCGCCAAACTGGTTCGGGAAATAGCGCATTTGGGAGGACCACTGACGGGCCTGGTGCCTTCGGTGGTGGAACAGCGGCTGCGTTCCAAAGTGTCCTGAAGCTGAGCCGTTCAGACCAAATTGTCACCTAGCGCCGGCAGATGCGGTTCCACGTTGAAATTCTGTTGAATTTCTTTAACACTGTATCAATCCCCTTTGCTCCAAGGAGATGTTGTGGAACTGACCAATCGAATTAACCGGATCCAGGTATCGCCCACGGCGGTGGTCATCAGCGCGGCGGAACAATTGAAAGCCAGAGGCGTGGACATCGCCGATTTTGGGCCCGGCGAACCCGATTTCCCGACGCCCGAGCACATCAAGCAGGCGGCCATCCAAGCCATTGAGGAAAACCGCACCAAGTACACGCCGACGGGCGGAATCATGCCTCTGCGCGAAGCGATCACGGCGTGGCACAATCGCGAATTGGGCTCGAATTACAACGGCAAGGAGTGCGTTGTAAACGTTGGCGGGAAACATTCGATCTTCAACACCATGTGCGTGCTGGTGCAGGACGGGGACGAAGTGATAGTGCCGGCGCCATATTGGGTGAGCTATCCGGACATCATCAAGTACGCGGGCGGCACTCCGGTGGTGGTGGAGACCCGGCAAGAAGACGGATTCAGCGCCAAAGCCGCGGCGATCGAGAAAGCCATAACACCGCGAACGAAGATGGTGATCGTGAATTCGCCGAGTAATCCCACGGGCGGAGTGGTGGATGGCGAGGAATACGAGCGCATTCTGGCGGTGTGCAAGAAACACAACATCTGGCTGATGAGCGACGAGTGTTACTCGCACTTCGTCTATGAACCGCACCAGCCGTTTTCGATCGCCAGCTCGAAGGACTCCAAGGAGCGGGTAATCATCGTCGGATCGGTTTCGAAGACGTTTGCCATGACCGGTTGGCGTATTGGGTACACGCTTGCTCCCGAACCGCTGATTCAGGCGATTATCAAGATTCAGAGCCAATCCACGTCGAATCCCACATCGATCGCACAGTATGCCGCGCTGGCCGCCATGCGCGGCGGTATGGAGACTGTGCCGGTGATGCTTGCGGAGTATGCCCGGCGCAGAAAACGCGTCGTCGAAGGCCTGCGGGAAATTCCCGGAGTCACGTGCGAGTGGCCGGGCGGCGCCTTCTATGCATTCCCGAATGTGTCAGCGATGCTGAACGAAAAGCATGCGCTGGCGAGAACGTGCACGGAATTGGCAAAGAAGCTGCTCGAGGAGGCTCACGTCGCCTTAGTGCCGGGCGAAGCGTTTGGCGCTCCGGGGTATTTGCGGTTGTCGTACGCCACTTCCGTGGAAAGAATCGAGGAGGGACTCCGGCGGCTGAACAGATTCTTTGCTCGCGCTGAAGCTGCATTCTGATCGTGCCTGAGCCAGTCTTAACACGCATCGAACCATTTTTCAGTCCACGGCCATGGGGAACGCGTTCCCTGGCGCCGCTCTTTCCGGAGAAAAACAATTTGCGGGAACCGATCGGGGAAGCGTGGCTTACCGCGCTCGACTCGTGGGTTGCCAACGGTCCGTATGCGGGAAAGACTTTGGCTGAGAGCTGGCGGACCATGCCCACCGAGTGGCGTGGAACGCGTACCGGCGCCTACAAGGAATTCCCGGTGCTGGTGAAATTTCTGTTCCCGAGAGACAAGCTGTCGATCCAGGTGCATCCCGACGATGCTTTTGCGGGCAGGTTCGAACAAGTTGCCGGGGGACGCGGCAAAACCGAAATGTGGCACATCGTTGCCGCAGAACCTGGGGCAGAGTTGTTGATTGGCCTGAAGCCCGGCGTCACGAAAGACGATTTCGTCCGCGGAATCGAGCAGGGCTGCGTGGAAGAGTTATTTTTGCGCTACGCGGTGCGGCCCGGCGAGACCTATTTTGTGGAAGCGGGAACACAACACGCGATTTTCCCTGGAATGGTGGTCTGCGAAATCCAGGAATATTCGGATTTGACCTATCGCGTTTATGATTACGGCCGCGTGGACGCCCAGGGTAAACTACGGGAGCTGCATCTGGAGAAGGCGCTCCAGGTCACCCGATTTGAGGGTACCCGCAGCGGGCCCGTTCCCGCACTGCCGCTGCACTCGCCGGATGCAGTGAAGCACTTGCTGGCGGCCTGCCCGTTTTTCGCGACTGAGCGCTGGAATTGCGACAGAACAACGGAGATTGAAAGCGACTCATCGGAGTTTCAGTTAATCGTGATTCTCGCCGGGCGTGGGAAATTGTACGATGGCGAGTCCGCACATTGTTATGTTCCCGGGCAGGCGTGGTTTTTGCCGGCATGTTCGCCCATAGCGCTTCTGCGACCGAAAGAGCCGACCTCCATTTTACGAATAACCGTTCCGGACACGGTTTCGTTATATGCTGCATTGCAACGAACTGGGTTTGAACCGCAGCTAATCTCTCGCGTATTGATCGTGTGAAACTGATGCCCGAACAAAAGCTAATCGCTCATGCAGTGATTCTCGCTGGAGGCCGAGGCACACGATTTTGGCCGCGGAGCCGCACGCGCACTCCCAAACAGTTGCTCAATATTGTTGGCAAAACCACCATGTTGCAACAGACCGTGGACCGTTTGCGCCCGATGATTCCGCCACAGCGCATCTGGAGCGTAACCAACACTGAACAGATCGTGGCGGTTCGCAAACAACTGCCTGCTGCCGCACGGAAACGGGTACTTGCTGAACCTGTGGGTCGAAACACCGCCGCGGCCATTGCGCTGGCAGCCATTCATATCCGTCATGCCGCCGAGGGCGACGCGCTCATGGCGGTGCTTCCGGCCGATCATTACATCGGCCACCCAGATCGATTTCGTCGCATAGCGGGCATTGCGCTGGAGGTTGCGCACCAACAGGGACGCATGGCCGTGCTGGGAATACCACCGACACATCCGGAGACAGGCTTTGGCTATGTCGAGCGGTGCGAACCGCCATTTTCCGTGGATGGTTTCCCCGTTTTTCCGGTGGCTCGCTTCACCGAGAAGCCGGAACTGGCAACCGCGAAGGAGTATGTCGCTTCGGGAATGTACCAATGGAACGCCGGGATGTTTTTCTGGCGGGTGTCTACATTCCTGGGCGCACTGCGGGAGTTTCTGCCGGCGACATACGATGCCATCGAGACGCTTGCGTTACATATTGGGAAGCGCAGCTACGAATGCAAGCTTCGGAAGGCGTATTCCAAACTGGAGAACATCTCCGTGGATTATGCGGTGCTGGAAAAGGCGGTGTCTTGGGGCCAAAATTCAGGCGGGAAAAGCGGAGGGGTGTTTGTCGTACCCGCGGAGGTGGGTTGGAGCGACATTGGGTCGTGGGCCGCGGTTTACGGATTGCTGGCGAAGCGGCCTGGGGAAAACATTCTTGCCGGGGCCGGGCAGACGTTGGACGCCGAAGGGAATTTCTTATGGAGCCCAGAGAAGTTTGTTGCGGTGATTGGAGTACGTGATCTGGTGGTGGTGGAAACACAAGACGCGTTGCTGATTTGTCCTCGAGACCGAGCCCAAGACGTGGGCAAGATCGTAAAATCACTGGAGCAACGCAAACTCACACGCCTGCTCTAGAGATGGTTTCAGGGGTTTTGACTCGAGGAGGACTTTCAGCCGTATCGGAGCTTTAGGGACTTCCGGCGTTCGCGTATACTCATCAGTTGCATGAACACGATTAAATTTGGAACCGACGGCTGGCGCGGCGTGATCGCGGAGGACTTCACTTTCGCAAACGCCCGGATGGTTGCGGCGGCGATCGCGCGGTATGTGGTGCGCTGCGAAGACCCGCGCAAAGGCGTGCTGGTGGGCTACGATCATCGCTTCGCTTCGGACCATGTTGCGGGCGTGATTGCCGAAGTGATCAGCAGCACGGGGACACCAGTCTGGGTAATGGATAGACCCTGCCCGACGCCGGCGGTTTCTTTGTTGGTTCGGCAGCGCAATGCCGCCGGCGGAATCGTGGTGACTGCGAGTCACAATCCTTATAGCTGGAATGGCATCAAGTACAAGGCCAGCTACGGCAGCAGCGCGCTGCCGGGAATCGTGGCGCAGATCGAGAGCGAATTGGCAAAAGTGCAGTCCGCCGGAGTGCCGCCATTGGCAGCTCGAAAAGAGTTGATCGCGCCTCTGGACCCCCGCAAAGCTTACTTGGACACCATCGAAAGACTGGTCGACTGGAAAAGATTGCGGGATGCGAAATTCCGCTTGGTGATTGATCCCATGCACGGATCCGCGGCAGGTCTGCTTCACGCGCTTTTTTTGCGCAATGGCATAGCCTGCGAGGAAATACGCGGAACGCGCGATCCGCGGTTCGGAGGCGTTCATCCGGAACCCATCGAGCCGCACATCGAGGCACTGCGCCAGAAGGTTTTGGCGGGGAAATTCGACGCCGGTTTTGCCGCCGATGGCGACGGCGACCGCATCGGAGCGATCGATCGCGACGGAGCGTTCGTGACGCCGCATCAAATCTTCGCGCTGCTAGTTTGGCACTTGATCGGCACCCGCGGGCTTCCCGGCGAAATCGCGAAGACGTTTTCCGTGACCAAACTGATCGACGCGCTGGCCTCGAAATTCAATCGCAAGCTTCACGAAGTACCCATCGGTTTCAAATACATTTGCGAGCTGATGTTGGAACAGAACATTTTAATCGGCGGAGAAGAAAGCGGAGGCATCGGTACGAGCCTGTATTTACCGGAACGCGACGCCACGGTTTCAGCTCTGCTGCTTGCCGAATTGATGGCGTGGCACGGCAAGAGCCTGGGCGAACTCATTTCCTGTTTGCACCGGGAATTTGGAGAATTCCATTACGGGCGAATCGATCTGGACGTCAAAACCGCGCAAAAGAAGAAGGCGGTCGATTATTTCTCGAGTGAAGCGCTGAAACAGTTTCGCGAATGGCCGGTGGCGCGGCGCGAAAATCTGGACGGCATCAAATTGTACCTGGGTGAAACCGGTTGGGTGATGATCCGGGCCTCCGGGACGGAAAACCTGCTGCGCATTTACGCCGAGACTTCCAAACCGGCGACAACGCGGAACGTTCTCCGCGCCACGGTTTCGGCCATTCAGGAGTTGTAGGAGGACCGGGTGCATCCTGTGAACATCGGAGAGAAATTTCGAAAGATCGAGGATTATTGGAACCCGCGGCTGATCGGAGAACTCAACGATTTCGCGGTGAAGGCGGTTAAACTGAAAGGCGAATTCATCTGGCATCACCACGACGTGGAGGACGAGTTATTCCTAGTGATTCAGGGAACGCTGCGCATGCGGTTTCGAGACCATGAAGCGCTGGTCCGCGAGGGAGAGTTCCTGATTGTGCCGCACGGCGTGGAGCACCAGCCGGTAGCCGACGATGAAGTGCACGTGATTTTACTGGAACCGAAGACGACGCTGAACACGGGTACCGTGACCAACGAAAGAACGGTTCACGAGTTGGAGCGTATCTGACTTTGTTGTGAGGCAGGAAAGGCACGAATGGATCACCGCTTCTACACTCTGGATGTTTTCACTACGATCCGCTTTCAAGGCAATCCCGTTGCGGTGATTACCGATGGCGATGGGCTGTCGCTGGATCAGATGCAGGCCATCGCGCGGGAAATGAATCTGTCGGAGACGGTGTTCGTACAAAAGCCGAGCAACGACCGGGCGCTGGCAAGGCTACGAATCTTCACCACGAAGGAAGAGCTAAAGCTGGCGGGTCATCCGGTGATCGGGACGTGGTTTCTGCTGGCTGAGCTGGGCGTGGTGCCGGCGCAAGAAGGCGGCGTCCACGTGATGCAGCAGACCGGCGCAGGCATCCTGCCGGTGGAGATTCGGTTCAAGGACGGACGGCCGCAACGGGTCACCATGACGCAAAAACACGCGTCATTCAAAGCTTCGAGAATCGACAAGAAGAAATTGACGGCCGCGTTGGGCCTTTCGCTGAAGGATCTCAACCCGGAGCTTGAGCTGGAATTTGTGTCCACGGGAATCTACAATTTGATGGTGCCGCTGAAAAATCGCAAATCACTGAGCAAAATCCAAATGAACATGATCGAATTGGCGCGGCTGCTGAGGGAAGAGGCGGCCCTGGCGTATTGCTTCGCGGTTGGCACGAATCACAGTATATGGGCGCGTGGAATGATGCCGTGGGAGCTGTATGAGGATGCGGCAACTGGTTCCGCGGCGGGGTCCCTGGGCGCTTATCTGGTGAAGCACGGGAAAGTGGGAGCCGGGCACACCTTGCAAATCACGCAAGGCGTCGAAATGGGGCGCCCCAGCCATATCGAAGTGGAGGTCACGCAATCGGGAAAGAAGCTGACCCCGCGAGTGAGTGGAGCGGCGGTGAAGGTTTTCGAAGGGGTGATTCGCACCTGAGTATGCGCCTGTCGCGATCCGGTCGCCCCTCAAAAAAGTAAGCTAGTCCACGTTCAGAGTCTTGCGATAAGCGTCGAGAATGCCGTTCACGAAACCGCCGGCATCTTCGGAAGAAAATTTCTTGGCCAGGTCCACCGCCTCATTGATAACCACTATCCCCGGAGTGTCGGTTGCGCGCATTTCGTGCATCGCGAGCCGCAGGATGGCGCGGTCGATGGCTGAAATTCGTTCCAATTTCCAGTGCGCGGCGTGGGTTGCAATGATTTCGTCCAGCTCTGTGGCGTCGTGTGATGCCCCCTCGAACAACTGATTGGCAAAAGTGCGCGTTTGCGCAGCCGCTTTGGCACCTTTCCAGAAATTGGACTCGATTCGCGAGGGGTCCTGCTGGCTCATGTCCCACTGAAACAGCATCTGCATGGCGAATTCACGGCTTTTGGTGCGGAGCGCCACCTTATCTCCGCTTTCCTTGGCGGGAGTTTCGCAGTTTTTTGGCAAGTTGGGCCATCTCGACGGCACCGAGACCGGCTTCGAATCCCTTGTTTCCGCCCTTCAAGCCGACCCGATCAATGGCTTGCTCCAAAGTGTCGCAGGTCAACACACAAAACATGATGGGCACGCCTGTATCCATTTGGGCCAACTGCAGGCCCCGGGCAGTTTCCGAGCAGACGTAGTCGTAATGTGCGGTTTCGCCGCGCAGCACACAGCCAATGGCGACAATGGCGTCATAATGGCCGGTTTCCGCCAATTTCTTCGCCGCCAGGGGCAATTCGAACGACCCCGGCACGTGTACAACGTGCACGTTTTTGCCGGTCGCGCCGCTTCGCTCGAACGCGTCTAAAGCGCCTTGCAGCAGGCGCTCGGTAATGAAACTGTTGAAGCGGCTAACGACAACCGCGAACCGCAGCCCTGCGGCATCAATGCTTCCATTTATTTTTTCTGGTTGGAGCTTTTCCGCCATATGGCGCTCATTTTCCCCGGAATTGCGGAGCGCGTTTTTCCAGGAAAGCCTTTGTTCCTTCGCGCATGTCTTCGGTGGCGCAACACAAGCCAAACAATGTCGCTTCCAGGAACAATCCCTCTTGCAGAGGCATTTCCACACCGCGCTCAATCGCTTCCATGCAATATTTCACGGCCAAGGGCGCTCGTTCGACGATTTTCTTGGCGATAGCTTCCGCGGCCGGCAACAATTCCGCAGGCTCGTAGACGCGGTTCACTAATCCAATGCGCTGGGCCTCCTCTGCGCTGATCATTTCGCCGGTTAAGCAGAGTTCGTGTGCCGTCCCTTTGCCGCAAAGCCGCGCCATGCGCTGACTGCCACCGTAGCCAGGCAAAATGCCGAGCTTCACTTCGGGCTGGCCCAGCTTGGCGGTGTTGCTGGCCAGACGAATCGAGCAGCACAGCGCCAACTCGCACCCGCCACCCAGGGCAAAACCGTTAATGGCACAAATGGAAGGCTTGCCCATGGTCTCCAACAAATGAAAGACGCTTTGCCCGAAAAGAGAGAATTCCTTGCCGTTCACAGGCGTTTGCTGCGCGAGTTCGTTAATATCTGCGCCGGCCACAAAGGCTTTTTCGCCGGAACCGGTAAGAATCAACACCCGGACCGAGGCATCGTCGCGAGCATCGGACAGGACCAAGTGTAATTCTTCGACGGTCTTGCGGTTCAACGCGTTCAAGACTTTCGGGCGATTGAAAGTAATGTAGGCGATGGCGTCTTTTTTTTCGTACAGCAAATTTTCGTAGGACATTTCCGGCCCTCACTCACAAGGTCATCGGTTTGGGATTTGCTGGATCCGCATAGTCGTAAAATCCGCGCCCGCTTTTTTTACCGAGCCAACCCGCAAGCACCATGCGCTTGAGCAGCGGCGGCGCCGCGAAGCGCTTTTCCTTGAATTCCTCGAACATGATTTGGGAAATGTAGTAAGTGGTGTCCAGCCCGACAAAATCCAACAGCGTGAACGGGCCCATGGGATAACCGCAGCCCAGCTTCATGGAGTTATCGATGTCGACCACCGAGCCGACGCCTTCCTCGAGGGCGCGAATGGCGTCGAGAAGGTAGGGCACTAACAAACGGTTGACGATAAACCCGCCGCCGTCGTGAGCGCGCACCGGCGTTTTACCGAGTTTGGCTCCGAAATTCACCATTTCGTCGTACACAGCCGGGTCTGTAGCGATGGTTCGCACCACTTCCACCAATTTCATGATGGGAACGGGATTGAAAAAATGCAGGCCGACGAAACGCTGTGGCCGTTTGGTCGCGGAGGCAATTTCTGTGATGGTCAAAGAGGAGGTATTGCTGGCAAAGATGGTCTGCGGGGGGCAAAGAGCATCCAGAGCCGAGAACAGTTCCCGTTTCGCGGGCAGTTGCTCGATGATTGCTTCCACGATGACGTCGCAGTCCTGCAGATCTTGCAGAGAAGTGGCACCCTGCAGGCGCGCGCGAGTGTCGTTTTTGGCCTGTTCGGTAAGCGTGCCCTTCTCGACCAGGCGCGCCAGATTTTTTTCGATTCCTTTCAGGCCCTTGTCCACCAATTCCGGGCTGACTTCCCGCACGACGGTGAGAAACCCGGACTGAGCGCAGACTTGCGCGATACCGGACCCCATCAAGCCACACCCAACAACTCCGACTTTTCGAATTACCATCCTTGCCTCACATCAGAAGAATCGCGAACCGGCGGGAAAGTAGCACCCGTGAAAGTGTATCAAAGACAGTCAGCTTCTGTGGATGCCCACGCGCACATGACAAAATTCAGAGCGCTTCGACGATCATAGCGATGCCTTGGCCGCCACCGATGCAGGCGGTCGCCAAGCCATATCTGAGGCCCTTACGGCGAAGCTCGTTCAGCACGGTAATAACCAGGCGTGTGCCCGAAGCCGCGAGAGGATGACCTAGAGCGATGGCGCCGCCGTTCACATTGGTTTTGTCGCGGCACAAACCCAACTCCTTTTCGACCGCCAAATATTGCGGCGCGAAGGCTTCGTTCACTTCCACGCGATCGATTTGATCGAGTTGCAATCCGCTTAGCTGTAGAGCCTTGCGCGTAGCAGGCACTGGGCCGATGCCCATAATGCTCGGATCCACGCCAACCGTCGCCCAGGAAACGATCCTGCCCAGCGATTTCAGCCCGCGGTCTTTGGCGATTTTTTCGCGCGTGACCACGACCGCGGCCGCGCCGTCCACGATTCCACTGGCGTTACCAGCGGTGACCATGCCGTCTTTCTGGAAAGAGGGAGGCAGTTTTGCGAGGGTTTCCAAGGTTGTTTCGGGGCGGCGATGATCATCTTCGGTGACCACAATGGATTTTCGCCCCTGCTTGACTTCCACGGGTACGATCTCTTCTTGGAACACGCCGGCCTTTGCGGCGGCATCCGCGGCCTGCTGGCTGCGAAGCGCATAAGCATCCGCTTCGGCGCGAGTGACTCCCTTTTGTGCGGCCAATTTTTCCGCGGTGATGGCCATAGGTAGGCCACAGTACGAATCCGTCAGGCTGACGAAGAGGAAGTCTTCGAGGGCGCCTCCGCCTAATTTCAGCCCGCTACGCGCGCCGCGAATCACGAAGGGGGCTTGAGTCATATTTTCCGTGCCGCCAGCCAAGACCATAGTGGCTTCACCGAGCAACAAGCGTTGCGCTGCCTGGGCGATGGCTTCAATGCCTGAACCACACAAGCGATTAACGGTCACCGCGGGCGTTTCGACCTTTAGGCCTGCTTTCAGGCCGACATGGCGAGCACCATAAATCGCATCGGAGCTGGTCTGCAGGACATTGCCGAAAACCACGTGGTCTAATTCGCTCGGATCGACACCAGACCTGGCGATCGCGCCTTTGGCCGCGTGCGCGGCGAGATCGATCGCGGACACGTCGGAGAAAACGCCGGTGTAACGTGCCATGGCGGTGCGCGCGCCGGCAACAATCACAACATCGGTCGGAAACATAGTGATCCTCGCTTATTTGAACCCGCTGTTAGATGCGCAAGATTTAAGGAAAGTCGCGGTCAAGGGGTTGGCGAAATGGCGACGCGCGTCTTCATTGTTTGACCGGTTCCGCGACTACTACGGCGTCTCCACCGAGTTTGCGCGCTTCATCGATGGTGAATTCCGCACGATTGATCAAGTCGGTCACAATGTCTTCGCTTTCGTAATCCTGGCGTGTCACGGCCTCGACGATGGCCGCGCTCAGGGTGATTTGCGTGGAGTCCCACGGCGGGCGCACACCGGCAGCGGCGCGTCGCAGCTTGTCGACAAGGTTTTGCGCTCCGTCACTGGTGGTGTCCGGAAGGATGAACGCCAGGGCCCACGATGTATATTTCACGGCCATATCGTTCTGGCGCACCATGGGCTGAAGTGAACGTGCAAGTTGTTCCAGGAACTTCTCCAGCGGAGTCTCGCCCTGCTGGCGAAGCATTTCCGAACCGCGGTCAATCTGCAAAATGGCCAGAGAGAGTGACGTTCCTTGGGTGCGGGCGCGGTCGGCTTCGTTCAACAGACAGCCCACGTAGGAGCTGCGGCTCAGCAGCCCGGTTCGATCATCAGAAACGCCCATACGGCGCACTAAGGTGCGAAGACGCGTGTGACTCACGCTCATCATCATCTGATCGCCGATGGCTTGCAGGAAGTAGGTCTGATTCGGCTTCCACTTATAAGGAGTAGATTGCCCGACGATCAACATGGCCGCCGGCGTCTGAGTTTCCTTGTCGGTGAGGGTGACCCCCAAGGCGGTTTGCAGGCCCAATTCTTTGAGAATCGAGCCCTCGGTAGTATCAACAATCAAGCCTCCCAGCTCATCGGGCAAGGCCTTTTCCATCTGCGCCAGCAGCAACACCACCTGGGATCCCGGGGCCGGTTTCAGCCCGGGAGCGCAATATTCCGCAGCCATTTCAGGTGGGCGTCCGGGGGTGCCAATCACCGCCAAGGTGCGCGCCGCCTTCAAATACGTCCCTACTTCTGTAACCGTGGTATTCAACATCGCGCGAGGGGTCTGCTGACGAAAGGTCTTCTGATTGATTTCCGAAATTTTGGTGAGATCGCGCAAGGTGTCCGCGGTGTAGGTTCCGGTGCGGCCGGTCGGCGGAGCCGCCTGAGCTTCCACTACGGGCACGTTTGGCACCTTCGCGCCTGCGTCTGCTTTGCCTGAGGTTTTAGGCCACCAGTTGGCCATCTGATAGAGAGCTTGCAGCCGCGGGTTCTGCTCTTCTTCTCCCGGAAACATGGCGGCGATTTTTTGTAAGCGCTCAACCGCTTTGGTCTGGAGCGAATACTGCAGAAAAATCTCGGTCTGCACGATTAAGTCTTCCAAAGCCTGTTGCTTCTTGCCTTCTTCGGTAACCGGGGTTTCCGCAGCCATCTCGTGGCTGACGGCAGCCTTTGGCGCGGTGCTGGCGTGCTGCTCGATGGACGCGGCTCGAGCCATGCGGCTGGCGATTCTTTTCAGAAATGCTTCATCAGCACGTCCCCGCAATTGCTCCAGTCTTTGCTGATTGCGGTAATCGTAAGAGTCAATGTCGACAAGGCGTTCGAGCACCTCGCTGGATTTCTGAAAATTTCCGGAGTTGAAGTTGGCGTCGAACAGCCGAATCAGCACTTCGAAATATTGCGATTCGCGGTTCAATTCGTTGTACAGGGCCGCCCAAAACTCCAGAATCGGGAGGGATTCGGGATGTTTGGCGCCCAGTTCTTCGACCTGGGTGGTGAAGTCAGTCTGTTTCTTATCGGCAAACATGCGCCGCTTCAAGGTTTGCAGAATCTCCACCGACTTGCTGTCCTGCCCCGCATCCGCGAAAGCATCGGCCAAACCGAACAATCGCGTAGCGCCTTCGTTTTTTTCGCGCAGCAGCTTCTCAAGTATGGAGCGGGCACGGTCCAGTTGCCCGGCTTGGTGGAGGGCGTCCGCAAAGGTTTCCAGAAACGCAGTGTCGCTTTCGTTTGCGGCGAAGGGTTCCAGCAGCGCGGCGGCCTCTGCGGCTTCGCCGTTGTGCAGCTTGGCCTCAGCGTAAAGGAGGGCCACGCTTCGTTCCTGAGGGGCCAAAGCGTAGGCGCGGCCGAGCAGTTTCAGGGCTTCCTTGGGAGATCCCGTGGCAGCCGCCAAAGTACCGGCGCGCAGAAAAGACCGTGCGGCCAGGGAATTCTTCCCCACCTGCGCCGCGATTTCGGCCACTTTCAGTTGGCGATTTAAATTATCCGGCTCCAACTGAGCGGTGCGCTCCCAGCAGAACAACGCATCTTCCATGCGGTTTGCCTGGGTGAACAGCTCCGCTGCCTTGATGTATTGATCGATAGCCTCGTCGGTATGATTCTGTTTTTGCTGCAAGAAAGCGTAACGGGCAATGCGCTCAGGGGGTTGCGGGGTTACGGAATTTCGCAGGAAGCGATTGTAGATGGCCAGGGCCTTGGACTCGTCCCGGGGATCGACCAGCAATTCGAAGAGGTGCCCATAGTACACGGCAGCGCGATCGGGATAATCGAGGCGGGTATACAAGTCACCTAACGTCTGCGCAGCCTCGACATTTTGCGGCGCTTCCTGCAACACCGCGAGATAAGCTTCGATGGCATCCTCGAAGCGGTTCTTCTCGAGGAGTTTTTTTGCGCGCTCCAGACTCTTGTTTACGTCGGCCATCTGCCAGGGCAACCCCGGAACTGATTTCTTCGCTGTAGGAAAGTGACGGGTTCGGGTGTGGTACGAACCAATCTCCACTATATACCTCGTGGCAGAACGGGCCAAAGCCAGCCGCCATTGGATATGCGGAATCGGGCAAGGGTGGTTGGTTCCTGCCAGAGCTTGCAACTGTTGCCAATTCAGCAGCAAGTGTCCCGTGCTGACGACCTGTTGCACTTGTGGCAAACTAGAAGTTCACAAGGCGCGGATTTGGCGGGTAGATATGCTCGGGCGACGCCGACTGCCCGCCTTCGAACCTCGACGCAGACCCTCAGGTAAATCCTGGCGGAACGGAAGCGAATGGATCCGAAGTTCATACGGAATTTCTGCATCATCGCGCACATCGATCATGGCAAATCGACGCTGGCCGATCGCCTGCTGGAAATGACTGGCGCGCTGTCGCAACGGGAGATGCACGAGCAGGTGCTGGACTCGATGGATCTGGAGCGCGAGCGCGGGATTACCATTAAGGCGAAGAGCATCCGGCTGCACTACAAAGCGAAAGACGGCAACACCTACCGGCTGAACCTGATCGATACGCCGGGCCACGTGGATTTTTCGTATGAGGTCTCGCGGGCACTTTCCGCGTGCGAAGGGGCGCTGCTGGTGGTGGATGCCAGTCAGGGCGTGGAGGCACAGACTGTGGCGAATACGTTTCTGGCCGCTTCGCACAACCTGACCATCCTGCCGGTGATCAACAAAATCGACTTGCCGGCCGCGCAGCCCGACTTCGTGAAGGAGCAGATCGAGAACGTGTTGGCGATTCCCGCCGGGGACGCGCTGATGATCAGCGCGAAAAGCGGGATTGGCGTGGAAAATGTGCTGGAAGCTATCGTGCATCGCATTCCGCCGCCCAAGGGCAGCGCGGAAAATCCGTGTCAGGCGCTGATTTTTGATTCCTGGTTCGACGTATACCGAGGCGCGGTGGTGCTGGTGCGGGTGATGGAAGGGCGCATCACCAGGCACATAAAGATTCGCCTGGTGGCGACGAATGAAGTATACGAAGTGGAGCAGCTCGGCACGCTCACACCAAAACCAATTTCGCTGGACGAGCTGGAGGCCGGCGACGTCGGATTCGTCATTGCGAACATCAAGCGAGTGGCGGATGCGCGCATGGGCGACACGGTTACGGACGCGGGGCGGCCCGCTCCGGCGCTGCCTGGCTTTGAAACGATCAAGCCCATGGTGTTCGCCGGAATTTTCCCGGTGCTGGCCGACGAGTACGAACCCTTGCGCGACGCGCTGGGCAAACTGCAGCTGAATGATGCGGCGTTTTTTTACGAGCCGGAAAACTCGGTGGCGCTGGGCTTTGGTTTCCGCTGCGGGTTTCTGGGCCTGCTACATCTGGAAATCGTGCAGGAGCGACTGGAGCGGGAGTTTGGATTGAACCTGATCACCACGGCTCCCAGCGTGCGGTACCGCATCACCAAGGTGACCGGCGAAACCATTGAGGTGGACAGTCCCGCGAAATTCCCCAATCCGGGGGACATTGAAAAGATTGAAGAGCCAATCATCAAAGCGATGATTATCACCAACGACGACTCGGTCGGTGGAATCCTGCAACTTTGCCAGGATAAGCGCGGCACGCAGAAGAATTTCGAATATTTGTCGCCGACCCGGGTCATGCTGACATACGAATTGCCGCTCAACGAAATCGTTCTAGATTTTTACGACCGGCTGAAAAGCGTGTCCCGCGGCTATGCCTCGCTGGATTACCACTTAGCGGGTTATGTGGAATCGGACTTAATCAAGCTGGATATTCTGGTCGGGGGAGAGCCGGTAGACGCGCTGGCGCTGATCATCCATCGCGAATTTGCGGTGGAACGGGGGCGCGAACTGGTCACGCGATTGCGCAAGCTGATCCCCCGGCAGATGTTCGAAGTGCCGATTCAAGCGGCCATCGGCAGCCGGGTGATTGCCCGCGAAACCGTTTCGGCCATTCGCAAAAATGTCTTAGCCAAATGTTATGGGGGCGACATCACGCGGAAACGGAAACTGCTGGAGAAACAAAAAGAAGGCAAGCGGCGCATGAAGCGTGTAGGCCAGGTGGATATTCCGCAGGAAGCGTTCCTTGCGGTGCTGCGAGTGTCGGGAGAGGAAGAAGACTAGCTTTTCCCGTGCAGATCAGGTGGATTTGTCTTTCACGGCGGTGATGAGTTTGCCGCGGCGCAGCTGCACTTTGACTTCGTCGCCGAGGGAAATCTGGTTCACGTCGCGAAGGATATTGCCGGCCGTGTCGGTGGCGATGGCGTAGCCGCGTTCCAAAACTTGCAAGGGACTGCGCTCCTGTAGCTGAAGGGCCAGGCGTTGCCAATTTTGGCGTTTCAGCCGCAGCAATCGCTCCACACAGGTACCCAAGCCGTAGCTCCTCTTTTCCAGTTGCAAGCGCAACGCCGCCATTTTCACGCGAAAGTCAAAAGAGAAAATCTTTAGTCGAGCCTGAATGAACCTGCGGCGGGACCTATCCACGCGAACGCGGAGTTCGTGAGCGAGTTGCGACTCCAGTTCCGCGGTCCGTTTTCGAAACACACCGATACGCGCGCGAAGATCGAAGCGGGCAATGCGCACCTGGGCAATGGTGAATCGGCGGCGAGACTGATCCAAGCGCACGCGCAGGCCGGTGCCTAGTCGCGCGGTCAATTCATCGGCTCGTTGCCGCTGCTGTCGGACCAAGTCCTGGGGCCGACGGAATCCCGAGCGCCGGGCCAGTTCGTGAAGTTGACGCCAAAGCTCCAGGAGCCGGTGATGAATCAGGCTGTGCAGGGAGTCGCCTAAGTCAGCGACATGCTTGTCGAATTCTCGACGGGTCTGCACGACCAGTTCCGCGGCGGCCGAGGGTGTTGAGGCGCGAACGTCAGCAGCAAAATCGGCGATGGTGAAATCGGTCTCGTGACCGACGCCACAAATCACCGGGATGGCGCTGCCGGCGATGGCTCGCGCCAGGGACTCTTCGTTGAATGACCACAGGTCTTCGATGGAGCCTCCGCCGCGCACGAGAAGAATCACGTCCGCGGTGCGCTGTCGGTTGAAGTACCGCAAAGCCTCGATCACTTGCGCAGCGGAGCCTTCTCCCTGCACGCGCACCGGGTACAAGGTGAGGTGGACATTGGGGAAACGGCGGGTCAGGATTTGCACCACATCGCGTACTGCCGCGCCGCTAGCAGAAGTGATTAACCCGATTCGGCTGGGCAACAGCGGCAGGGGCTTCTTGCGGGCAGGATCGAACAAGCCTTCCTCCTCCAGGCGCTTCTTCAATTGTTCGAAGGCCAATTGCAGGGCGCCGCGGCCCAGTGGCTCCAGGGATTCCACGTAGATTTGGTATTCGCCGCGAGCTTCGTAGACGCTGATGGTGCCGCGGGCGCTTACCTTGAGCCCATCCTCGGGCCGGAACTTCATCCCCCGTTGCTGCTGTTTAAAGAACACGCAGCGAATTTGCGCGCGATCGTCTTTCAGCGTGAAATAGATGTGGCCGGAAGCTGCGGGGCGGCAGTTGGAAATTTCGCCCTGAACGATGATGTCGGTGAAATTCCTGGCTAACAGATCGCGGATGCGGAAGGTCAGATCACTGACAGTGAAGACGCGGCGTTCCGGTTGCAAATTGAATTGCAGTTGATCCATAGAAAAACGACCGGCGTGTTTTCAAGAGCAGCCGCGAAGTCCGGCTACTCCTCTTCTTCGTTCTCGCCCATCTGCATGGTCAGGTAGCGCTCGTATCCGAGTTCCTTGATCTGGTGTAACTGCGCTTCCAACCAATCGACGTGGCCCTCTTCGTCTTTCAGAAGCTGAACAAACAAATCGCGGGAACCATTGTCCTTTTCGGCCACGGCAACGTGAATAGCGGAGTTGTAGTCGCGCACCGCGCCGAGCTCCAGGTCTAAATCGCTTTGCAGCATCTCCTGGACGTTTTTGCCGACGGTCAGCTCAAGTGGCTTCATGGTGGGGGATCCGTCGAGAAAGAGAATCCTTTCCATCAGGGCTTCGGCGTGCTTCATCTCGCCGATCGATTGCAACTTGATATATTCCGACAAGCGCTCGTAGCCCCAGTTTTCGCACATTTCGGCGTGGAGAAAATACTGATTGATGGCGGTGAGTTCTTCCCGCAGGGCTTTGTTCAATTCTTCGAGGACTTTCGGTGATCCTTTCATCCTAACCTCCTGGTCTTAGGCCAAGTGTAATGCAGCGTTCTGCGAAGTTCCAAGCAGCTTAGCTACCGGCGGAAGCGCGAGAAAAGCCACAATAGCAGACTCAAACCGACACTGAGCAGCAAACACGTGACAATCGGGAAATAAAACGTGGTGTGCTCGCCCTTGTGGACGATATCGCCGGGCAAGCGCCCCAAACGAAACGGCAACTTGCCGCCAAAATAGAAAAACACACCGATCAAGACGATCAGCACGCCCAGTAGCAACAAAACTCGCCCGAGTTCGCGGAACGGGTCCATAACTGGGCAGTGTAATCCATCCGGCGGACGAGGCAAACCACAGGAGTCGCAATGCAGCAGAGGGAATGGGATTCGAATGCCGATTAAGCGGCGGCGGAGACGCGCTTGATCAGGTCCATCTGCTCGTCAATGGATTCCGCGCCGATGGTGAAGGCGTCCAAGGTGCCCAGTCCCAGGGCATAGCGAATGGCGTCATTCTGCTTGCTCCGCATGTCGCCCTGCCCAAGAATTTTCATGCCGACAATTCCCTTCCCGGCGGAGCGCATCTCGCGAATCACACTCGCGACCGTCTCCGGATCGGCGTCCATATGCGAGCTGATCGGGTTGATGCGGACCAAATCCACCTCGACCCACGGCGACTTGGCGGCGGCGCGCAAAGCCTCAATGGAATGGCAAGAGCAGCCGTGCGCCCGAATGATGCCTTTCTGCTTGGCCTCGGACAAAACGTCCATCACCGGTTGAAAACGCGAGGTCCAATCCCCTTCGGTGAGGCAGTGCATCAGCAGAATGTCGATGTAATCGGCGCCCAATTCACGGCGAAAGCGGTCGAGGTCCGCGCGCATCTCTGTAGCGGTGCGCGCCCAGGATTTGGTCATCACTGTCACTTTGCTGCGGTCGACATGCTTCAGCGCGTCCGCCACGTGGGGATGGCTGCCGTAGGAATCGGCGGTATCGAAAAAGCGCAGGCCGTTGTCGTAGCCATTTTGCAGCAAGTGCGACAAGCCCTGCAGTCCCAGCGCGGTTTGATTGGAGTGGTGGCCCGATCCCACAGTGCCGGTGCCCATAGCCAGGAGCGATGTGCGGATCCCAGTGCGCCCGATGGAAACCGTTTCAGCAGCGGAAAACGGCCGATCGAGCTTGGGCAGCGACGCCAAGCGCTCGGCAAGTGATTTGGGGGTGAGCCAAGCCGCGGCTGCTAACGAGGCGGCTCGCTGAAGGAATTCGCGGCGGCAAAAGCCACGCATAAGGACCTCCTGGGCCGGAAGGGTGCCATTTTACCCTGATTGAAAGAGGAAATTGTAACAAGAAAGGGCGCCAGAAATGGTGCCCTGAGGGGAGTAGGCTTAGATCAACTCGAGGCCGGAGAAAAAGTAGGCAATCTCGAATGCGGCGGTATCGGGAGCATCGGAGCCATGAACACAGTTGTTGCCGATGCTGGTGCCAAGGTCGCGGCGAATGGTGCCGGGCGCGGCTTTCTTGGGGTCGGTTGCGCCCATGGTATCGCGCCATTTCGAAATGGCTCCGTTGGCCTGCAGCACCATGGCGAAAATTTCTCCCGAGCTCATGAAATCAGTCAGCTCTCCGAAGAACGGGCGCTCGCGGTGAACGGCATAAAAACCGCCAGCTTCTGCTTTGGTTAGGCGCATGGATTTAATCGCCACGATAGTGAACCCGGCTTGGTGAATGCGCGCCAAGATTTCGCCTTGCTGGCCGCTGCTCACCGCGTCGGGCTTGATGATCGCCAAGGTACGTTCAATCGCCACTGAATTCCGCTCCCGATTTAAGTTGGCAAAGCAAACAACACTACTTCAGGAATCGTACATTGGGGGCCCAACAACACACTGCCAACGCTTCCAAGCCCACGAAACCGCCCCTACTTTCCTTTTCCCGTTGGTCAGACTTTAACACCCAGAGTTGCCGCGACCGTCGAACCCAAATCCGCCGGCGTCTCGACGGTATGAATGCCCGCGGCCTTCATGGCAGCGTACTTATCTTTGGCGGTGCCCTGGCCTCCGCTGATGATGGCACCTGCATGGCCCATGCGGCGTCCCGGTGGCGCGGTCTGTCCGGCGATAAAGCCCACGACCGGCTTTTTCACATTTACCTTGATCCATTCGGAGGCGCGCTCTTCAGCATTTCCACCAATTTCCCCGATGAGCACGATGGCTTTGGTGTCGTCGTCCTCGTTGAACATCTTGATAGCATCCAAAAACGTGGTGCCGATAATGGGATCGCCGCCGATGCCAATGCAAGTCGATTGACCGACGCCAAGTTGGGTGAGTTGATGAACCGCCTCATAAGTCAAGGTGCCACTCCGGCTAACTACACCTACGTTTCCTTGCTTATGAATACGTCCGGGCATGATACCGATTTTGCATTTTCCCGGAGAAATAATGCCCGGGCAATTGGGGCCAATCAGGCGTGTTCTGGATTCGCGCAACACTTCCGCGACGCGCACCATATCCAAGGCAGGAATTCCCTCGGTGATGCAAACGACCAGAGACAGTTTTGCGTCGGCGGCTTCCAGGATGGTGTCCGCCGCATAGGGCGGGGGCACAAAAATCACCGAGGCATCCGCACCGGTGGCCTTCACACCGTCCGCGACAGTATTGAACACCGGCCGCTCCAGATGTTTGGTGCCGCCTTTGCCTGGAGTGACGCCACCGACGATATTGGTTCCATACTCGATCATTTGCTGGGCATGGAAAGTCCCTTCGCGTCCGGTAAAGCCTTGAACCAGCACTCTGGTCTTTTCGTTGACTAGGATGCTCATCGCGCACCTCCGGCCAGGGCGACCACTTTCTGCGCTCCGTCTTTCATTTCGTTTGCGATGGTGAAGTTCAACCCGCTCTCTCGCAAAATTTTCTGGCCCTGCTCCACGTTGGTGCCCTCCATGCGCACCACGATGGGCACTTTCACTTTCAGGTCCTTGGCGGCGGACACCACGCCAGTAGCCAGAACGTCGCAGCGCAAAATGCCGCCAAAAATGTTGATAAACACGGCTTTCACAGCCGAATCACTCAGCAGGATGCCGAACGCGTTCTTCACCTGATCGGCGGAAGCGCCTCCACCCACATCCAGGAAATTCGCGGGTGAGCCGCCGGCATACTTGATGATGTCCATGGTGGCCATGGCCAGTCCGGCGCCATTAACCATACAAGCGACACTCCCGTCCAGTTTGATGTAGTTCAGTCCATACTTGGACGCTTCGACTTCCAGAGGATCTTCTTCATCCAGATCGCGCAGTTCGCGCAAGTCCTTGTGACGGAACAGGCCGTTGTCGTCGAAGGTCATCTTGGCGTCCAAGGCGACCAGCTTGCCATCGCCGGTCAGCACGCAGGGATTAATTTCGAGGAGCGAAGCATCGGTATCCATGAAGGCGCGATAGAGCGCTTGCAAAAACGGTGTCGCGGCGACCACCTGCTCGCCGGTCAGACCTAATCCAAAGGCAATCTTGCGCGCTTGATACGGCTGCAAGCCAACCGCGGGATGAATGGCCTCACGCAGAATGGCGCCGGGATTTTCCTTGGCCACTTGCTCAATTTCCATGCCGCCGGCGGAGCTGGCCATAAACACCGGGCGCCCGGATTCGCGGTTGATCAGCAGGCCGAGGTACAGCTCGCGCTTGATGTCCAGGCCCTCTTCGATCAGCAGGCGTTTCACAATGCGTCCCTGCGGCCCAGTTTGCGCGGTCACCAGATTCATTCCCAGAATGTGCGAAGCGATTTCCGCGGCTTCATCGGCGGAGCGCGCCAGTTTTACGCCGCCGCCCTTGCCACGGCCGCCGGCATGAATCTGGGCCTTGACGACGACCACCGGGGATTTCAGGCGTTGCGCGGCCTCGCGGGCTTCTTCTTTGGTGTAAGCAACCTCGCCCCGCGGCGTAGTGACTCCGTATCGCGAAAGGATAGCTTTAGCTTGGTATTCGTGAATCTTCATTTAAGTTTCTGCCTTTTGAGGTTCCGAGCCGACGGAACCGACATCCTGTGCGACGATGGAACAGAGCACAGATGCTAGAATTTGAGGCTCGTGAAACACTAAAGTCTACTTGAGACAGGTATCCCGGGCAAGTTTAAGAAACCAAGGCCGCTGTGACGCCATGCATTCTTTCCTGCCGTTGATCGATAAAGCCGAGCGCCGTCAGGCGCTCACCAGCGTGGAAGCCGAGTCGCTGATGGAAGAACTTCTCGCCGGCCGAATAGAAACACCGGATATCGCGCGGCTGCTACTGGCCCTGAACCAACGGCCAATCAGCGCAGCGGAACTGGGTGCATTCGCGCGGGTGATGCGACGCCACGCTGAGCCGGTGTTTGCCACGGAAGAGGATCGCCCGGCCCAGATGCTCGATACCTGCGGAACTGGAGGAGACCGCTGCGGCACCTTTAACATTTCCACTGCGTCAGCGTTCGTTGCCGCGGCCGCTGGGGTGCACGTGGCGAAACACGGCAACCGCTCGGTGAGCTCGCGAAGCGGGTCGGCTGACGTTCTGGAGGCGCTGGGGATTCGCATTGATCTGCCGTTGCAGCAAGCGGGACGCGCGATTCGCGAAATCGGCATCGGTTTCCTGTTCGCGCCAACAGCGCACGCAGCGACCCGCCATGCCATCGCGGCTCGCCAGCAGATTGGCGAGCGCACGGTGTTCAACCTGCTTGGTCCCCTGACCAATCCCGCCGGCGCACACTCGCAAATACTTGGCGTTTTTTCGGCTGAGATGATCGATCTGGTGGCAGCGACGCTCGTTGAACTTGGTGTGGATCGCGCCTTCGTGGTGCATGGCTGCGGAGGACTCGATGAAATTTCGCTCACCGGAGAAACGCTAGTGGCCGAAGTGCGCCATGGAAGCGTGAGGCGACGAGTGTTCCGGCCGGAGGACTTCGGGCTGAGCCCCGCTCCAATGCACTCGCTGCAAGGCGGCACTCCGCAGCACAATGCCGCGATGATTCGCGAGGTTTTTCGAGGAAAGGCCGGACCGCCGCGCGACGTTGTGCTCATGAATTCCGCCGCCGCTTTACTGATAACCGATATCGCCAGGGACCTGCCGGAGGCCATGACCTTGGCGGAAGAAGCGCTCTCCAGCGGAGGCGCACTCGAGAAACTCGAAGCCCTGAGAAGCTTCACGAACAATCCTCAATGAGCCTGGCAGCCCGGGTTCAGGGGGCGGCCGGGCTGATGGGCTCGCTGTTTGAGCGGATCGCGTCGTTAATTCCCCAGGCCGCGACACCCGCCCCCGCGCCCACGATGAAGTAGGTGACTTTGCTTGCCGCGCCGGCGCGGCCCCCGGCACGAACGGAGCCATTCACGGTTGCGTCGGGATCGTCCAGATAAACCCGGTAGGTATGGCCAGGCGGAAGGTCGCGGGATTCCACGCGATAACTGAAACTTAGAAGGCCCTGTTCCGCGGCAATCTGTAGCACGTTCGGTCCAACGATGGTGATGGATGCCTGGGTCGCATAATTAGTGGCCGGGCGCAAAATGGCATCCCGGACATGAATCTCCACAGCTTCATTGGCGGCCGCAGAAAAACGTAGTGAGCCGAGGTCCATATCGACATGCACTCCGCCGCTGATGGGCACAAGTTCCACTTCGGTGTTTGCTCCCAGCGTGAGCGCCGACTGGCCAATTCGCACCCCCAAACGGCCTTCGGGATCGGTGGAGAGGCGTTCGCCGCCGAACACCGACAAGCCGGGAAAAGCCGGGGCCTGATCCAGATGAGCGTGAGTGGCGATGGTCAAAACTCCAACCGGGGGCACAGCAGCCCAAACTGGAAGAATCATCAGGAACACAACAGAGGCGATAACAACCCAGAAACGTGAGGAACAGGGACGATCCATGTGAACCTCCATGGGCTGGAGCGATGGAGGTTAAACCCATGTGGTGAACTATACCCCTTAATTAAGTAATTATAAATATAAATTATTATCTGTTAATAGCTAGCGGATCCTAGAGTCCCAAGAAGTTCTTTAGGATTTGTTTGCCGGATTCGGTTAACACCGATTCGGGGTGGAACTGCACGCCTTCGACCTCAAACTTGCGGTGACGCAGCCCCATAATGATGCCATCGCGGGTTTGTGCGCTGATCTGAAGCTCGCGCGGCAAAGTCTTCCGTTCGACGATCAGCGAGTGATAGCGCGTGGCGGTCAACGGGTTGGGCACCGAACGGAAAATGCCCTTGCCATCGTGCTCGATTTCGCTGGTTTTTCCGTGGAACAGTTTGGGGGCGCGCACGATTTTGGCCCCAAAGGCCGCGCCGATGGCCTGATGCCCGAGACAAACTCCAAAAATCGGAAATTTCCCGGCGAGTTTCTGGATCAGTTCCACGGAGATACCGGCTTCTTGCGGAGTACACGGACCCGGCGAGATCACGATGCGCTCGGGTTTGCGCCTGATAATCTCTTCCACGGAGATTTTGTCGTTGCGGTGGACCTCCAACGTGCAGCCCAGCTCGCCCAGATACTGCGCCAGGTTGTAGGTAAACGAGTCATAGTTGTCCAGCAGGAGAATCATGATCGCCGTCCCGGAGATCGCTTGACTGCATGAGCGGTTTCCAGCGCCCGCAGCAATGCTTTTGATTTGTTGACCGATTCCTCGAATTCGCCTTCCGGCGTGGAATCGGCCACAATACCGCCGCCGGCCTGCACGTGGGCGACGCCGTTCTTGATCACCATGGTGCGCAGCGCAATACACGAATCGAGATTCCCGGCGAAATCGAGATACAGAATGCCGCCGGAGTAAATACCGCGCCGGGTCTTTTCCAATTCTTCGATGATCTCCATGGCGCGGACCTTCGGCGCTCCTGAAACGGTGCCTGCAGGAAAGCAAGCCATGAGCGCGTCGAAGCAATCGACGTCGTCGCGGAGCTGGCCGCGCAAGCTGGAGACCAGATGCATGACGTGCGAGTAGCGCTCGACGGTCATCAATTTTTCCACTTTCACGCTGCCGTATTCGCACACACGCCCCAGGTCGTTTCGACCCAAATCCACCAACATAATGTGCTCGGCGCGCTCCTTCTCGCTGGCCAGCATCTCTTGCTCCAGGGCCAAGTCCTCGGCTTCATCCTTGCCGCGTGGACGTGTGCCGGCGATAGGCCGGTAGAACACCGCTTTGCCTTGCACTTTCACCAGCATCTCCGGAGAGCTGCCGACCACGTGCACGTCATTCATGTGCAGATAAAACAAATATGGCGAAGGATTCAGGGCCCGCAAATGGCGGTACACGTCGAAGGGTTGCGCCTTGGTTTTCGCGGAGAAGCGCTGGCTGATGACCGCCTGAAAAATGTCCCCGGCGCGAATGTATTGCTTGGTTTTGCGGACCGCGTGCAGATACTCTTTGCGCCCGAAGTTCGAAGTCACTCTCAAGGTGTGGGACTTTTCGTTGGATGAATGCGGCGGAGCTTCGCCGGCCACGGGAGCTTCCAGCAGTTCACGAGTTCTGCGGATGTCTTTCACCGCAGCTTGGTACTTGGCCCGCAGACTGCCGGGGCCATCGGTATACACGTTGCGCACAATCCACAGGCGGTGCTGGACGTGATCGAACGCAATCAGACCCCGATAGAACATCAACATGGCTTCATACAGTCCGATATCATCGCGCAAACGCTTCGGGAGGCGTTCGATCAGACGCACCATGTCGTAGCTGAAATAACCGATGGCGCCGGCAAGCAGAGGTGGCAGGCCCGGCAGCCGCACCGGTTGGAATTTGGCCATGTGCGCCCGCAAAAACGAAATGGGATCGCACTCTTCCCAGATCATGCGGTTGCGGCTTTCCAAGACACATGCGCCGGAGGCGTATCGAAATACTTCCTCTGGATTGGCTCCTGCGAAGGTATAGCGGGCGATTTTTTCTCCGCCTTCCACGCTCTCCAGCAGGAAGGAATAACGCGAACCCTGCGCCAAACGAAGATAGGCGCTCACCGGGGTCAGGAGATCCGCGGAAAAGGCGTCGTAGACCGGGATCAGGTTCCCCTGTTTGGCCAGATTCTGGAACTCCTGGAAGGCAGGCTGGATCATCTGCTTAGTTCGGCTGCGCAGTTAAGAGCAACAATTATACCGCGTGTGACGCCCGGAATTCTGTGGTGAGAGAAAGCGCTCGTCAGGAGACCATTTTCTCTCCGGTGCGGAGGGCGTCCAGCACCGCTTTGCGCATGGCCGACTCTGGGGCCGGGGTGCGCATCCAAAGTTCCCACTGCGCGATCCCTTGGGCCAGAAACATCTCCACACCGGAGACGGTCTTGATTCCCCGTGCCTTGGCGATCCGCAACAGCTTGGTCTCCAGAGGCCGGTAGACGAGATCCACCACCAGGCCGCAATTCAGTTCGGCCGGCAACAACGGAGAATCTTCGGGATGAGGATACATGCCGACCGGCGTGGTGTTCACGATGGCGTCGAACTTCTCCCTGCGCAGTGCCGCGCGTTGCAGCACGGCACCGTGCACCGCGCGAGCTAAATGCCGTGCCGGCTGCTCTCTTCGAGCGCACACCAGCACCTCCGCGTCAGCTTTGGCAACCGCTAAGGCCGCGGCCTGCGCCGCGCCACCGGCCCCGAAAATCAAAACTCGGCTGCCCTTTAGCGTAAGCTTGCCTTTCAATGCGCGCAGCAGGCCCAGATAGTCAGTATTGCTTCCCACTAATTTTCCGCCGCGTTGCACGGTTACCGTGTTCACTGCGCCGATTTCTTGCGCCAGGGGCTCGCACTCATCCAGGTAATCGAAGATTTTCTGTTTGTGGGGGATGGTTACACTGAATCCCGCCACTCCAAAATCGCCGATCAGCTTCACAAATTCGCTCAGCCGCTCAACCAGAAATGGCAGGAACACAGCGTCTTTTTCGGCGGCCACATAACCGGCGTTATGCAACAGCGGAGATAAGGAATGGCCAATAGGATTCCCGATCACCCCGTACACCCCGGTCTTCCGAGAAATTTGGTGAGCGCGATACAACTGCTTCAGTTCGCGCAAGCCTACTTGGCCGGGAGCGGTGGGCGCAGCGACGGGCGCATAAACGAGCGCGCTGCCGCGGCGCAGAGCGAGGACCCGGGCCGGCAATCCAATTTCGCCCATGGGCACGGCGACAACACGGTCGCTGTTCTGTGCCAGACGAAGTACCCGAACACTGTCGGACAGACTTCGCGACATCGCGGCCACCTTAACCGCGTCTGCTCCCCCGCGCGCCGCAAGACGGAGCGGCTTGAGAAACTGCGGCGTTCGGCGAAAATCGTGAATCGAGAGCAGGACTTTCCGTGGCAAGTCATAGCCCGTGACCGTATGGTCCGGCAATTCTTCCAGTGTTTCGATTTCCAAATCGCACCAAGTGCAGCCAGCCTCTTTGGCTTTTTTGAGCCAAGCGAGCTCGTCGTACGCGCTTCCGGCGAACTCCCCGCCTGCAATGCGCCGCCGGCAAGTAGCGAGGTAAGTTGCCTCGGAGGGAGCGTACTTTTTGAGCCAGTCGAGTGCCCGCTGGCGTTGCGTATCGTTGGCTAGCCAGTCCAGGCGCAACTCGACCGTGGGGGCTTGCCGAGCGGCCGCGCGGACCAATACCCGGAAGTTTTGAGCGCTAGGGGTGGCCACAACCGCACAGATGCGAGCCAGCCCTTTCCCGAATAAGCTCATAGTCAAGAACCGCTGCAATCCATTGAAAATACGGCTTGTAGCACGTCTTAGCTAAAGTGTAAAGTGGCTCTGCTCAATTTGTTGACGCCCCACCCTGGCCTTGTTAGCTTCAACTTATGCAGTCCCCGTTCGGCCCTTTTCTGGCGTGACTCGAAGGAGTGCTCTAATGCGCGCAATAGCAGCAGGTATGGGTCTCGGCATGTTACTGGCAGGCGCCAGCGCCTGGACGCAGAGTCCGCAGTCGCAAACCGTGGCTTCTACGCAGCCTATGGCCGCCACTACGACCCCGGATTACTCAGCGGTGTATTGTTCGGATTTCGTGACTTCCGCGCTGGGAGGTGAAGACTCGCGGCTCATCTCCGGGGAGGAGTCCGACAGCAGGGTGGTGTTCACCCAGGGCAACAACGTGTACATCAGCAAGGGTTCGGCGCAAGGAGTTCATGTCGGCGACCGTTATTCGGTGTTTCGCCCAGAGCGAGATGTGGTCGATGTACCATGGTTCAAATGGCAAACGAAGCTGACCAAGGCCATGGGCGTGTTTTATCAAGACAGCGGGCAAGTACAGGTGGTGAACGTGCAGCCCAACGTATCCATTGCCCAGGTCACGTTTACGTGCAACCCCCTGCAGCGTGGCGATCTTGTGCGGCCTTGGCAGGAACGGCCATTGCCGCCCTATAAGCCAGCCGAAAAGTTCGATCGATTTGCTCCCGTCAGTGGCAAGTCGGTGGGCATGCTGGTGTTCGGCAAGGATTTTGGGCAGATGTACGGCAAACTTCAGACCGTGTATGTCAACCTAGGCACCAACCAGGGCGTCCATGTGGGCGACTACATGCGGGTTTTCCGGTACCAGGGTGGAAAATCGCAAACGGCGCCAAATTTCGATGACAATCAGTACCGGATGTATGGGTTCGGTAGCACTCCAACGGCGTACCAGTGGAATGAACTGCCGCGAGAAATCCTTGGGGAAGGCATTATTCTCAGTGTGAGTCCGAACTCATCGACTCTGTTTATCACTTACAGCCGCATCGAGATGTATGCCGGGGACTATGCCGAAATCGAGTAGGTGAACCGGATTTTCCCGTTTCCTGCCCGCGCCTTCTGGACGCGGGCTTTTTTTTGAATCGAGTTCGAATTCCCTTGATCAGCCGCTTTTTTCGGCCACAATCTGGCAACTGAATCCGTAGATTCGTGTGTGCGGCGCCTTCCACGCGTCCGGCGGTAACCCTGCTTTGTGGCAAGTTTCCTTGAGGAACTGCTCCCTTCCGAGCCGATGCTCGACCGCGACTTGAGGCAACAACAGACCACGACGAACACCGTGTTCAATCAGCAGGCCGTGTTTGCCGATTTCGATCTGTTCCGGCTGAATCAGCTCCAGGGGCGACAGCAGGGATACTTCGATTTGCAAGTTCGGGATTTCGTCTGGTCGCATGGGATTAAAGCGCGGATCCTCCAGCGCGGCGCTGGCCGCACAGCGCGCTATGCACACGCCCAGCTTTTCTTTTGGTTCAATCACGCCGATGCAGCCGCGCAACTTGCCGTTGACGTGCAAGGTCACAAACACACCACATGACTGCGCCAACAGCTCTTTGTCAGGAATTTCCAGCAACGGTCGCCTGGCGGAGACGGCTTCGACGACCGCCTGGCGCGCCAACTCCAGGATGTCTTTACGGTCGCTCTCAGAGAGGCAATGCATCCTGTGGTTTCTTGTGTACTTCCATAATGCTCAGCTTGCGGCGTTGTTTCACGCGATCATCCAACTGGTTCCAAAAACGGTAGAAATATTGCGCAGCAGAAACGATGGCGCTGATAACCACCAGCCACAACAGCACCAACCCCACGGTGCGAAACGAAGGGTGTCTGGCGCCATAAATCAAAACCGCGGCGGCGCACACCTGCAGAACCATCTTGGTCTTCCCGAGGGTTGACGCGGCGATGGTGAAGCCTTCCGCAGAAGCGATGTTGCGGAGGCCTAAGATCACCAATTCCCGCCCGATGATGATCACCACCATCCACGCCTTGGCCAGGTGCATATCGACAAGCGATATGAACGCAGCACAGATCAGCAGCTTGTCGGCGATGGGATCCAGCAGAATCCCCAGAGTGGTCACCTGCGCGTTGCGGCGAGCAAAGAAACCGTCGGCCCAGTCGGTAGCGGCGGCGATCAACAGGATCAGCACCCCCCAAAACTCGAAATGCATGGGAAATCCGCCCAGCTCGACATTGGGACTACGGGTCAGCAACACTACGATTAACAGCGGGACGATGAATATCCGCAGCAACGTCAATGCGTTTGGAAGATTCATAAGGGGCGCAGACGGCGGGTTCGGTCTCCTTTTTTGCTGCTCGGCTCACTATAGTCTCGGGAATTCCAAGCGTCAACGTAGGGTTGTGCGGCGAACGCCGGGTACTCTGAGGTAATCAACGGCGGGTAAAGGCCTCGGAGAGGCGAGTACTCTTTCGTAACACTGGGTGCTGCAAACCTGTGCAAATCCAGAAAATGGAGAATGGTCGAAGGGGCTGTCTTGAGTGGGACTTAGCCGAACGCGTTAACAAATAAGTTATTTGTTATCATGCAGATAGAGCACATAACGGGGCGATACAGCAAAAACTTGAGGGAAAAATTTCCTGGTGTTTCAATTGTGACCGAGGGACTTTCCACAACGTTTTCCACAGATCGGTGGGGCTGGCAGAGCGCTGCCCAGGGGCCGTTCCATGTCACATAGATATTAATAATTGGCGCTTTTTTTGCGAATTACTCGATAGTTACGCCGGGGTGTTTTCCTCAGGCGTCAGATCGCGTGGGGCCCGCGAAGAACGCGCGCGGGCAGGAACAAAATGGCCCGCAACAGTTCGAATACGCCGTGAACGGCGATGCCCAGAAGCCGGAACGGCAGCAGCAATAACCACACGATCGGGTAGGCCACCAGCGCCAACAAGGCGATGGGCCAACAGACCACCAGCAGGATGCACCACAGGAAAAAGGCGGCCATGTCTTTTTGCCTCCTACTTATCCATACGAAGGCAACGAACCCAATGTTTCTTTCGCCTGGAAATCCTTCAGCTTCAGCTTCCGAGCGACGGTCACCGGCACTTCCGCTTCGAGGTCCATATGCGAATCGTCCACGTGAGATGCGATCACGCGACCAAGCGCGTGAATCAAGGCTAGCGAACGGCCTTCGGTCAACGGCATATGCAAGGACAACCGGACCACCGGATCAACGGGCAGCGCCGCGTCGACGCGCTTGAGCAACTCGTCCAAACCTTCGCCGGTCAACGCCGAAACAAACACCGGCGGCGCTTGCCCATCATCGCTTCGGGACCATGCCGCGATCAAGTCTTCTCGCTGCTGTTTGGATAGCCGGTCGATCTTGTTGAACACACGAATGCGCGGCCGGTCCGAAACTCCAATATCAGCAAGGATCTTTTCCACTTCCAACTCCAATTCATCGTGCAAGGGGTTGGAGATGTCGCTCACTTGCAAAATCAACGCGGATTCTTGCACTTCCTCCAAGGTGGCGCGAAAGGCGGTGAGTAAGCCTTTTGGCAAAGCGCGAATGAAACCGACGGTATCGGACACCAGAATCCTGCGGTTCGAAGGCAACCGCAATGCTCGAATCGTGGGGTCGAGGGTGGCAAACATCTTCGGAGAAACCACCACTTCCGCCTGGCTCAGCGCGTTAAATAGCGTGGATTTGCCCGCATTGGTATATCCCACCAGGGACACGGTTCCTAGTGGAACGGCATTTCGGGCCTCGCGGCGCAGGGCCCGCTGCTGGCGGACTTCGTCGATACTTTCCTGGATTCTCCGGACGCGATCGCGGATGCGCCGGCGATCAGTTTCCAACTTCTTTTCACCAGGGCCACGCACGCCGATTCGGCCAGCACCGCCTCCGGCTCCTCCCGCTCCGCCGCCTCCGCTCTTGCCGCCCAGACGGGACATCTGGGTGCCGCGCCCGGTCAGCCGAGGCAACATGTAATTCAATTGAGCCAACTCGACTTGCAATTGTCCTTCCCGGCTTCTGGCGTGCTTTGCAAAAATGTCCAGGATCAATTGGGTACGATCGATGACCCGGCGTTCGGTGGCTTCTTCAATATTCCGCTGCTGCACCGGAGTGAGTTCACTATCGAAAATGATGAGCGGGGCGTGGCGCGCGGTCGCCTCGGCGCGAATTTCATGCAATTTTCCGCGGCCCACCAGGGTTGCGGGATCGGCGGCGTCGCGCAATTGGAATACCGTGCCGGTAACTTCCGCACCCGCGCTTCGCGCCAGCTCGACCAGCTCCGCCAACGATTCGCGGCCCACATCGCCTACGGGCATGCCCGGAAACCGCGGAGCGCGCTTCCATCCAACACCGACCAACAAGGCGCGTTCTGAAACATTGGTATCGTGCGGTGATTTCATGAAGGGGTCAAAACGGTAAAGCGCAAACCTCGCGCCACGTCGGGGGGAACATTCCTCATCAAAGCAATTATACGTCGATTCGATTGGCAGCGGATACGCTTGCGTTCAAATCCAAACGAATCAGGTCCAAAGCTCGCTGCTGAATTCCGGGATCATCGCCGAAACCCCCTAGCCAACGGACGCCCTGTTCCCGGCGAAACCAGGTCAATTGCCTCTTGGCATATCTCCGAGTCGCCTGTTGAATAGCGGCGCGCGCCTGGTCCAGCGGCAACTCGCCCTGCAACACATTCTGCAATTCGCGATAACCGATAAAGTCGAAAGGTTTCGCCGTTTCAGGCACGCCGCTTTGCACGAGGTGGCGCACTTCTTCCAGCCAGCCTCGGGCGAGCATTGCCTCGGTTCGTGCATGAATTCGCTGGTACAGGAGCTCGCGTTCGGGGATTAATCCAATCTTGATTGGACGCCAGCCGCTGAGGGGCTTGCGGCCGCTTCGATGAAGTTCGGAAAGCGGCTTTTTCGTCAGCAAACAAACCTCGATGGCGCGAATCAGTTTCTGTTGGTCGGCAGGGTCGATCTTTCCAGCTGAGTCTTTGTCGAGCCGCTGCAATATGCCGTGCAAATGGCCAGGGCCATGCAACTCCGCGCCGGCTCGCAGGCGTTCTCGCAGATTCTCCGAACGTTGCGGCACATCCGCCAACCCCTCCAGCAAGGCCCGCAAATACAGACCAGTGCCCGCCGTAAGGATCGGCAACTCCTTTCGGGCACGAAGATCATGCAGAACGCGGATGGCAAGCTCGCGATAGCCCCCAGCAGTGGCGGTCTCGTTGGGATCCAACACATCCAACAAGTGATGGCGCACACCGCGGCGCTGGTCAACGGATGGCTTGGCGGTGCCAATGTCGAACCCGCGATACAGCTGTGTGGAATCGCAGGAAATCACTTCCCCGCTGAGATGTTCCGCCAACCACACTCCGAGAGCGGATTTGCCCGAGGCGGTCGGCCCGACAATGACCACCAGCGGAAGTTCAAGGTGCGGATTCATTTGTGAAAGAGAACGGGCCACGCGCGAATCAACAGAATGACCAGCACAATCAGCGCCAGCAGCAGGCTGCCCAGCACTTGTTGGCGAACAGGTCTCATGGTGATTCTAGTTTGGACTGGAAGGAATGGGCAGGTTGTAGTAGTAGGTGAAACGCAGTTCGATGTATGGTCCTTTGAACTGCGCGGGCAAGGTGGGGAAGGGATTGGAAGCGCGAATCGATGAAATGGCCGCGCGGTCCAGCGGTTCTTTGCCCGACCCAAATACGCGCTGGGGGTCGCCGTCGGGTACGCTGCCGTCTCGCATGATCTTGAATTGCAGCGAAACCACGCCCTGATCGCCCAGTTGCACCGAAGCGGGCATGACCGCAAACCAATTCTGTTTCACGGTCAAGTACACGCGCCGCAGGTAGTCGTTGAAGTCCACGCCTTGCGTGTCGGTGAGCATCTCCACGCCATAGCCAGCGGTGCCATGCCCGCCACCTCCGCCACGGCCAGCTCCCGGGTATGGCGAACCACCCCCCATGGGCACGGGCGCATTCATTTTGCCGGTGGCTCGCGCAGCATCACGAATGGCATCGCCCGGCGAAGTGTTTTTCGGCAAGATCAGCCCCTGCTGCGGCACCGGCATGTCGGGGGTTTCCAGCTTCGCTTGCGCCTTAGGCAAATCTCCTTTGCTGCCTTCTGCCGGTTTGGGCGGAGGCGCCACGACATTGGGCTGCGGAGTGGGCGCGCTAGGCAATTCTCTCTTAGGTGGCTCGGGCTGCGGTTGTGGCGGTGGTTGCACCAGTGGCGGTGTAATCGTTGGCGCGATCCTGCGAATCTCTCGCGGATCAACTCGTACCGTGGGCTTCGGCGCTGGAGGAGCCGAAGGCTTTAGCGATTCCAGGGCACCCGGAGGCAATAAGACGGAGATTTGCCGCCTGCCAATCTCATCGACTTCGCGTGATCTCGAGCGATAGGCCAGCACCTCCACCATGGCCACGATGAAAATCAGATTGAGCATGAGCGAGGCGGTGGCAACAATGATTTCTCCCAGCGGCCTCTTCTGTTTCTCGACGACCGGAAGAAAGCTCAGTTCGCCGGTCTGGATGATGTCCGGCTGAACCAACTCTTCCGAGACTGGCCGGATCTCCGGCAAAATCTCGGGCGGCGCGGCGCCTTGTGGCACGGTGATGCGCTCGTCCATGTCAGTTGGTTGCGGGGGCAGCGCGGACTCGTCAGCCTTCTGGACCTCGTCGATGTTCAGGTCGCGTGGTACCACGACACGGGTGGCAATCGCTTCCAGCGGCAAATTATTGGGAATGCTGGAGTGCCCGTTCAGGGACACGATAGGCAAGGTCGCGGGGACCAGTGTCCGCTCGTCCAGCGCGGTTGGGCGCCGCCGGGTGCTCGGCTCGATGACCGCCGGCGGACGCGCGCCGGGCGGAACTAGGGTCCTGGGAATCATGGTTTTACTTTATCAGACACACTTGCCGCTACAGGTTGGACGCGCGCAGTGTGTTCGCGGATGCTCTCCATTACACGGGATGCCAACTGCAATGCAGCCCGGCCGGACTCGCCGTCGGTCTTGGGGTTGCTGCGGGTCCGTACCGATTGGACAAATGCTTCCAGTTCAGCGCGCAATGGCTCGACGTCGGGCGCGGGCAGTTTTTCGAAGGCAAATTCCGGCAACGGGCCGGGCCGTTTCACCCCGACGCGCAAAGCGTCGCGGCGGGCATAATCCAGCGAAATGTATTCGTGTTGCTGAAAGAATCGCATCTTGCGTACGCGCTCAGTGGATACGCGGCTGGCGGTCACGTTGGCGACGGCGCCGCCGGTAAACTCCAGCCGGGCATGGGCAATATCGACTTTGTCGGTCAGGACGGGAATTCCTACGGCGCGCAACTCTTCCACTGGTTCTTGCACCAGCGCCAGCAGGATGTCCAGGTCGTGAATCATCAAGTCATAGATTACGTCGACGTCCAGGCTGCGCGGGCTGAATACCCCTAAGCGATGCACCTCAAAAAACAATGGGCGGTTCACAATGGATTCCACCGCGCGCACCGCGGGATTGAACCGCTCGACGTGACCTATCTGTAGGATGCGGCCGCGCCGCTTCGCCGTGCTGATCAACTGGTCAGCTTCGGCTACCGTGCGGGCCATAGGCTTTTCGACAAGCACATCCATTCCCATGTCCATCAGAGTGCAGCCAATTTCTTGGTGCGCCGCAGTGGGCACGGCGACGCTGACGGCATCGGCTACGCCCTGTAGTTCTTGCAAGTTGGAGAAGGCGCGAGTCTGAAATTCCTGCGCAATCTTGTTGGCTCGCTCGGTGTCTTGATCGAAGACACCCGCTAAGTCCACGTCTTCCAATTCGCGATAAACGCGAACATGGTGGCGGCCAAATTCGCCGCAACCGACCACGGCCACGCGCGCCTTGCGTGTTTCCACACCCGCACCAGCGTTCATTCTTTTGTCATTCCCACGGAATCCCCGGTTGGTTCCGCATTGTGCACGGCTGGGAAGGCCTGGATGGCGATCCCCGCGGCATTTGCCAATTCCATCAACTGCTCGCGGTCGAACAACAGAGTCCGCGCAGCGTCGATAGCTAAAGCCGTAGCCCCCGCCTGCTTCATAGCTTCGACGGTGGGCAAACCAATCACGGGTACGTCGAAGCGCATGTCCTGTTGCGGCTTGCTCACCTTGACAACGACCAGGGGTTTGCCCTGGGCAAAACGCGCGGCTCTGGCAATGGTCTCGTCGGTTCCTTCCATGGCTTCCACGGCCACGCAGGCGCGATCGGCAATCACGACGGTCTGGCCGATGTCCATGGCGGCAATATGCCGGGCCACGCCCAATCCGTATTCCAGGTCTGCGGCTTCGTGTTCATTGGGCGCACGGCGAGTGAGCACTCCCGCTTGGGGCAGAAGTGGCTTCAAGAACATGGTCGAATCCACCAGCTGAATTCCTTCTTCTTCGAGGACCTTGGCGACCGCGCCGATCAGCGAATCTGTGTTCTTTTTCGGCAAGGAAAACAGCAACTTCGCCAATTTCCAATCTGGGCGAATGGCACTGAAAATCTTGTTGTGTTTTACCTGGCCGGCCATGACCGCGCGATGGACGCCTTCCTGTTGCATCAAGCTGATAGCCTTGCTTAGTTCCCCCAGGCTCACCCAGTGCAGCCGCTTGGTCACACGGGTCAGCTCCGGGGAAGCTTCTTCTTTCAGTGCGATCACGGCCATTTCGATGCCCTGGCTGCGCGCTGCTTCCAATACTAAAAATGGGAAGCGGCCGTTCCCGGCGATCAGGCCCCATCCGGTTGTGGAGTTTAGTGCTTGGCGCATGAATTCACGCAATACCCTACTTTACAATTCCGCGCTGCGCCTGCTGGATGAACGCAACCATCTCTTGCACATCGGGGGAATCCGCGAGGGTTTCGCGCATCTCCTCCAGGGCCTGAGTGGTGTTTTTTTTCGAGCGCAGCAGCAGCTTAAAAGCCCGTTGCAGGATTTGGATGCGCTCGGGCGAAAATCCCTTGCGCTCCAGGCCAATGGTGTTGGCGCCAAAGCATTTGGTTTCGCGTTCGGTGACGATCAAAGAAAAGGGGAGCACGTCCTGGGTAATGACCGTGCAGGCCCCAATATACGCATACTTGCCCAGGCGGCAAAACTGGTGCACGGGCGAGAACGCTCCGACAGTAACAAAGTCTTGCACCGTGACATGACCGGCCAGAGTCGCGCCGTTCACGAACAGTGTGCCGTTGCCGATTTGGCAGTCGTGGCCCACGTGGGAATACGACAAGAAAAAATTGTCATTGCCGATGCGCGTGACTCCACCACCCTTTTTAGTTCCCCGGCTAATAGTCACGTGTTCGCGAAAAATGTTTCCGTCCCCGGCCAGCAGCTCGGTGCGATCGCCGCGGTAGGTATAGTCCTGCGGGTCGCCGCCGATGACCGAGAAGGGATGGAATATGTTTCGCGCGCCGAATCGCGAGGGGCCCAAAATTACCGCGTGCGGATGCACCACGCACCCTTCCCCCAATTCCACGCCGGAACCGACTGACACAAAAGGTCCGATTTCCACGCCACAGGCAATTTTCGCTTCCCGGGAAACAATGGCTTGCGGATGTATTTTCGATTCCGTCATTTTGCGGATTCATTGGCGCGATCGCGGTCCACCATCACGCACATGAGGGTCGCCTCGGTGGTCAGATTGTCTTCCACGAACGCCTTGGCCTGAATTTTGCAAAGATCGCCCTTCCACGTGAGGATATTTACCTCGACGCGCAACTGATCACCGGGCACCACCGGGCGGCGAAACTTCACGTCGTTCATGGATGCCAGGTACAACAGCTTTTTGTCGCGATCGGGAATTTCTTGCAGCAGCAACAGACCGCCCGCTTGAGCCATGGATTCCAGGATCAGCACACCCGGCATGATTGGCTTGCCGGGGAAGTGACCTTCGAAGAAAGCTTCGTTGATGGAGACGTTCTTGATCACCACGATGCGCTTGAAGCGTTCCATCTCGACGACTCTGTCGATCATGAGAAACGGGTACCGATGCGGCAAAAACTTCTGAATCTCGTTAATATCCAATTGCATGCCCGCTCCTGTGCCGCGCAGCAATCGGCGGCACGCCCACGATATATCGCAAACTTACTATTATAAGCAATCTGTTCGCCCGGCACAGTTTATCTTCTGGGTAGTGCTGTAGGCCGGCTCGTTGCCTGGAATTGCTGGTGTTGCTAACATCCTGCCCACATGACCCAAGGTTCTGTTGCGAAAACACTGCTGGTTTCCCTGAAAGCACGTTTGCCGCGGATGCTGGAGATTCTGCGCGAGCTCACACGATTGGAGTCGCCGAGCACCGAAAAATCGCCCGCGGATCGCTGTTGTGGTTTTCTGGCGGATCAGTGGCTGTTACGGGGTGGGATCATTGACGTGCTGAAGCAGCAGCACCGAGGGAATCACCTGCGAGTGCACTGGCCGACGACCTCCAAGCGCGCGAGTGGCCAGTTCCTGGTGCTTGGCCACTATGACACGGTGTATCCGACGGGCACTCTGGCCAGCATGCCCTTCCGCATCTCTGGCGGCAAAGCATTTGGTCCCGGGACTTTCGACATGAAGGCAGGAATCGTCCAGGCGCTGTTCGCGTTCGAAGCGCTACAAGAGCTGAAGATTCCGGTGACCAAGAATATTGTGTTTCTGTGGACTTCCGATGAGGAGATTGGGAGTGGATGCTCGCGAGCGGTGATCGAAACGGAGGCCAAGCGAAGCGAGGCCGTATTCGTTCTGGAGCCTTCGCTCGGGCCCGGTGGCCTGTTGAAAACATCGCGCAAAGGAGTCGGGCAGGCGGAGTTGGTGGTTCATGGCCGCTCGTCGCACGCGGGCCTGGAACCTGAAAAAGGCATCAACGCGGTTCACGAGCTCGCCGCGCAGATCGCACGTATTGAGCGCTGGAATAATCTTCGCCGTGGGGTAACCATAAACGCCGACATTGTCGAGGGTGGTTCGCGCGTCAACGTCATCCCCGATCGCGCCAAAGCCAACCTGGACCTGCGGGCCTGGCGTGCGAGCGACATGCACGCGCTGGAGTCCCGCTTGCATTCGCTCAAGCCCATCCACCGCGGCGCGCGGCTGGAAATCACGGGCGGTTTCGAACGCCCGCCACTGGAACGCAAATTCAGTGCTGCCTTGTTCACTCGCGCCAAAGCTCTGGCCCAGGAAGCGGGGCTGTCTTTGGGAGAAGCAGCGGCCGGCGGAGGTTCGGATGGCAACTTCACGGCCGCGCTGGGGATTCCGACACTGGATGGGCTGGGCGCGGTAGGCGGGGGCGCTCACTCGCGAGACGAACACGTGATCGTCAAGACCATGCCACAGCGCGCTGCGTTGTTAGCGGCCCTGCTAGCCAGTTCTTGATTCTTCGATCGCAGCAACACCGATGGCCAGTTTAGGTCCAGCCGCGCGGGCTCGCCTTACCGGGCATAGTTCTTCTTCAAATACTCCGCGGTAGATTGCATTAGATCGCCGTAATCGTCGTGCAAGACTTCTTTCAACGCGGATTCCGTTGAGCCGCCTTCCGCCAGTCGATCCAAGATGCGTTCCATATCGCCCATGCCGTCGGTCTCGACAATATATTCGACATTGGCGAGCGCCCATGCGTAAGCGTACCGCGCCACGTCTCCTGGCAAACCCATCCACGATCCTTCCAGGCGTCCCAAAGGGGCGAACTGTCCGGCATCATGGACCTGCACCAATACGGCGGCGTTCTCGTCGCTACGTTTGCCTTCCATCCACTGCGCTACGCCTTCCTGAATCCACGTAGGCGCTCGGCCGCGAGTCTTTTGCTGGATGAAGCTGTGGGTCAATTCGTGCTTCAGTACCCGCGACAATTCGGAATCCATGCTGGTTAAGCCTTGAACCGGCACGCGGATTCTTCCGTCGTTCAGTGCACCCACCCAACCGGGAGCGCGGGTAATATCGGCGAAGGCCTGTTGGGTATACAGCACCACGCCGATGGGTTCGGGCGGGGTGTAGTTCAGTTCGGACTCAATGGCGGCGTAGTGGGCCTCTAAAGTGCGCAACACTTCGCGCGCCAGGGCCGGTTGCTCGGCGCCGTTGTACTTCAACTGAAAGTGCGCGCTTTCGTTCTCCCTGTAGTTATCTTCTTCTTGTTTGTCGCGCAGCGCCTTGTCCAGAGCGGCCTGGGTTTCTGGATCGGGTTTCAGCGCCAGAGCTTTCTTCCATTCGGAAATAGCCTGATCGGGCCGGTTCATGCCGTAATACGCCCAACCTTCCAGTTTATAAATCTCGGCGTTGTCGGCGGAGACGCGTTTAGCGCGCTCCAGGTATTCGACAGCTTGTTTGAACTCGCTCTTTTTCAAATAAAGATACGCCACGTTCATCAGCAGGACGGGTTGCTCCGGCAGAAAGGTGATGGCGGTTCGCTCGTCGCCTAAGGCGTGTTCCAAGTCCCCGCGTGCAAGTTCGAATTGTGCCGCCGCGTGGTGGGCCAGCGCGGCTTTTTGGTTTGCTTTGGCGTTGCCGCTCCGGGCATCGGCTTCCATTCGCGCAATGTACTCATGGTCGATCGATCCATCGTGTACCGCTGCTTGATCGATGGCGGCTGCGTCGGCGGTGGCTTCGATGGGTGGGGGCGCAATGTTCAAATTTGCCGCGGCGGTCGCCGGGTTTTCCATCACCGGCATCAGGCCGCCTCTTTCGATGTGGTCGACGATACTTTTGGGTATGGAGAGTTCCCCGGCGGAAGTGGAGTAGCGGACTTTGTCGCCGTCTTCGACCACGTTAAATGCCACGATTTGACGGCCATTTTTCAACACAATCTTGTCCGCATAGGCCGCGCCAGCACAGAACACCAAGACGCCAAGGAGCGTGACGACGCGCACCGTGTTTCGCCATAGCCTCATCCCTTAAGTTTAATGCGCGAAACTGGCGATGTTCTCCCCGCCTTGTTCGGCAATGCCGAAAGTGACTACACTGGGCGTATGCGTATCGGGTCCGCCCTCTTGGTTTTGCTGTGGTCTTGCGGTCCGGCGATTGCCGCCACACCTGCCACAGAAAGCCCGCGTGACGTACTGGCTTCCCTGAACGCCCTGCGCCTCGATTCTCAACACGTGTACACGGTCTCGGCGGGCGATCGCATCGAGCTTCACGAAGGCGACCTGGTTATCGATTTGGAGCGGGGCAAACTTGCCTTTTTTCAGCCATTCGAAGGCCGCATTACCGGGGTGGTCTTCTCGGGAATAGGACACACTCTGGCGCTGCCCCGTGATCACGCTGAAAAACAGCAACTGGCGGTGTTCCTCGGCGCTCCCGTCCTGGATCAGCAATTCGTCTCGATGTATGCGCGGTTCACCGACGAATCCGCGCAAGATCTGCTATCACAACTGACTCGCGCGTCCGTTCAACCCGCCGCAGACGAACCGTTTACTTCCTTGTGGATTCCGCAACTGGAACGCTTGAATCCCAATCACTCCCTGCGCATGTTGTTCGAAAAATACTCCTCGGCGCCGCGCCATTTTTTCCATGCCGGGTTGGACGGCATCTTGACCGGGCCGTTTGACGTGCTGCTGGACGACATACGTCAGGAGAATTTCATGCTGGGGCAACCGCGGGTGGTCAGCAAGACTGCATTTTATGACGTGTGGACCGCCTATGCGCTTCCGGGATTCTCTCCTCCGCAACCGGCTTTCCACGCGATTCATTACCAGATCAACACCACTATTCGGCCCGACAATTCGCTGGAAGGCGACGCTACCGTCGACTATCGCAGCGCTACTGATGGCGAGGGCTTGCTGTTTGTGCAACTTTCCCGCGCCCTGAAAGTGGAATCGATTTCACTGGGCGGGGAAAACCTGACGTTCTTTCAAAACGAGGGTCTTACTGAACAAGAGTTGCGCGCGCGAGGTGACGATACCCTCTGTGTTTTTCTGCCGCACCCCTTCAATACCGGGACGACGTTCGCGCTGCGTTTTCGCTATCGCGGCAACGTCATCGAAAACTACGGGAATTCCGTCCTCTACGTAGGGGCACGTGAGAGCTGGTATCCGCATCTTGGCGGAACATCCGAATTCGCGCCCTACGACCTGACATTCCGCTGGCCCAAACATCTGCGGCTGGTGGCTACGGGAACAAAATCCGATGAACACGAAGACGGGGAGTTCGTGGTGGCACACTGGAAATCGAACCTCCCATTTTCGGAAGCGGGATTCAATCTGGGCCAGTACGCGGTGACTTCTCTTTCGTCGGGTAACCACACTGTTCAGGTCTACGCCAACAAGATTCTGGAGCAGGCCATTATTTCGCGGTTGGAGCACCGGCCCTCGGAAGCTGATCCGCTCGCTCCCCCGCCGCCATTACGGGTGACTCGTCCCTCAGAGATGATCACCGAGCCGACTCCCAGTCCCGCCGACGCATTGAACTCGTTGGCACGCGAAGTCAATTCCGCGATTATTTTTTTCGAGAAATTCAACGGCCCGTTTCCATTCCCGAGCCTGGCGGTTTCGCAGATTCCCGGCACCTTTGGGCAAGGCTGGCCGGGACTGCTGTATCTTTCCACGTTTTCGTTTCTTCCCCGCGAAACGCAGCAGCGCGTCGGCATCAATCCGAGTTCACAAGAAGCGTATACCGACATCATGCCGGTACACGAGGTAGCCCATCAGTGGTGGGGTAATGTAGTGGGCTGGTCCAGCTACCGGGACCAGTGGATTGACGAGGGCTTGGCGGTGTACCTTTCGCTGCTGTACGCCGATTCACAGAAAATACCGGATCGCGCGCTGATGACGTGGCTCACCCGGTATCGCAAAACTCTGATTACCAAACCACCGGACGCCGCACTTGCTCCGGGCGATGTGGGGCCAGTGGTGATGGGCACGCGGCTTTCCTCATCCAGGTCGCCGGACGGATATGACGCCGTGGTCTATTACAAAAGCGCATGGATATTTCACATGCTCCGGGAGATGCTTCGCGAGCCAAATAGTCATGACCCCGACGAGCGGTTCATTACCCTGCTGCACACTCTGCTCACCAAGTACGCACAAAAGCCTCTTTCAACCCGTCAGCTGCAGAAAGAAGTCGAAGCGGTTATGACCCGCAAGATGGATCTGGAGGGTGGCCGTTCGATGGAATGGTTTTTCCAGGAATACGTATACGGCACCGGAATTCCGCGTTACAAAGTGGAATTCACCTCGCGCCGGACCGACAAGGGTTACCAGATTCGCGGCAAGCTGCTGCAATCGGACGTGCCTCGTTCGTTTATTGCGCCCGTTCCGTTGTATTCAGGCTCCGCGGCCGGACGCAGCACCTATTTGGGCACTGTGCTGGCGGCCGGAGACGAGACTTCTTTTAGCTTTACGTCGCAATCCGACGTGCACAAGCTGCTGATCGATCCACACATGACGCTTCTGTGCGTCGCGGAGTAGCTTTCGATTGTGAGCGGCAATTTTGCCGGTATCACGGAGAGGATGGTCCGGAAAACTGTTTTTCCAATAGTTGTTTTTCGAGCAACGGGCTGTCCAGATTCAGTTCCGCCTTGCCGTCGTCTCCCAAAGCATAAGGAAAGCCGTCAGGATCGAGCGGCACTCCGTTGAGCAGACCAGCCTGCACCAATTCATTGATCCGCGCAGCGCGGTGTCCAGTCTGTTTTTGAAAGTCATCGGACAAGCGGTTGATGGCTTTCAAATCCAACTCCACCTGCATCAACCGGATGTGCTCCCCCGCGTTTTTCTTGACCATCGGATCCGTGGTCGATTGATAGACCTGCAGCCACAGGAAGTAAGAGGTTTCCGGCGATTCCCCTTCCGCGGCGATCTTGGCCGCCATAACTTTCATCCAGATCATCGCCTTGGGATTCTTACTGCCTTCGGCAAAAGCAGCCGACGCTTTGGGGTAATCCTTGGCGTCGAAGTAATATACGTTGCCCAAGTCCTGGTAGAGCCGCCACTGCTCTGGGTTTGCCCGGATGCCTCGTTCCAATAGTTGGACCGCCAAATCCGGACGGCCCTCACCGCGCGGCGGGTGATCGCTCAGGAACATCGAGCCAAAACGGTAGGCCGGCATCAGGTGCGGATCCACCGTTGTGGCAATGTCCAAAAGGGGCCAAAGCAGTTCCAGGTTGGTTTGGTGCAAACGGTGCTTCTCTCCAAAATACTGGACTACCCGTGTCCAGTAGATCGCCCCCATGAGTGGTGCGTACTCGAGACTCAGTTTCTGAACCAGCTTACCGGAGCGCAGCATCAGCTGATCCTGCTCCAACTGGGTCGCATTCTTTTGCTGATCGATGCTCTGCTGTAAATGCCACACGCCTGTGAATCCAGCGAGCAGCAAGACTGGCAACCACCAAACGGCCATGTTCTTTCGGGTCATTTCAAATTCCGTCGCGAGAACACCACCGCAGCCGTGGCCAGTACCAGAGATGCATAAAGAAGCGCATACCAGGTATCTTGCCACACCAAGCTTGCAGGCACTCCACGCGAGTGGGCTACCGCTCCCATAACATTGAAATTTTCAAAGTTAGGCAGCAGATAGGAAATGCCTCGAAGCAATTTCATGGTTTCCGGCGCCAAGCCTACGGCCTGCATGGTCCGTAAGTCCTCCGCGAACACGCCTGCGACGTAGAGTCCCGCGGTGAACAGAATCGCCAGGAAGGGGGTGGTGAAGCACGAAAACAGCATGGCCAACGCAACGATAAGGGCCAGCTTCAGCAGAATCAGGTAGACGGCCACGAGCACATACCAATCACCGCGCTCCAACGGATGCTTCACGGTCCACAGCGCCACATACAAGCCCACGGCCATCGCTGCCGTGTTGACCGTCAGGGTCAGGACCAACCCGCCGTACTTCCCCAGCAAAAACTCCCAGCGTTGTACGGGCTTGGCCAGGAGCGCGTATAACGTGCGTTTATCGATTTCTTTGGAAACCAGCCCTACTCCGATAAACACGGCAATAAAAATTCCGATGACGGAGATTGCCGTCAAGCCCAGGCTCACGATTACGCTGTCCTCGATGCCGATGGAAACCTGGCCTACCAGAATCGCCGCCCCCATCATCAACAACGCAAAAAACACCAGGTTGTAGAGCACACGATCGCGGACGGCCTCGCGAAAGGTATTCGTCGCCACGGTCCAAATGTTTCTCATTGGCCGCTGACCTCAACCGCATTGGCCTGAGCGCGGTCCGCATCGACCAGGTTCATGAAAAATTCCTCGAGGGTCGGTTTGATCTGAGCCACCGAGAGAATCCGCACACGCGCGTCTTTCAGCTGCTCCAGAGCGGCATAAAGCTCGCACTCGGGAACTTGCACACGGTAGCGCTCGCCCGTTTTGGTGGCCTTTTCCAGCAACGGTGTTTTCGTGCCGGCCTCCGGCAGTTCGAACAGGATCTCCATGCCCTGTGCGGTAATCCCGATCATTTCTCCGGGCGCTCCGATGCCGCGCAGGGTGCCGCCGACGATTACGCCGACGCGGTCGCAGAGCATTTCTGCGTCCGAGAGGATGTGAGTGGAGAACAGCACGGTACGGCCTTCGCGCTTGAGTTCGAGAATGATGTCGCGGACTTCCCGGCGTCCGAGCGGATCCAGTCCTGACATGGGTTCGTCGAGAATGACCACTTGCGGATCATGCAGAATGGCTTGCGCCAATCCGGCGCGTTGCAGCATGCCCTTCGAATATTTCCGCAGCTGGATCTTTTTGGCAGTCTCGAGCCCGACCTTTTTCAGCATCCGTTGCACACGATCCCGGCGGTCGGCAGCGGTCAAATTGTGAAAACGCGCAAAGTAGTCCAGCAGTTCGGCCGCGGTCAGATAATCGTAAAAATACGGCTGCTCCGGTAAATACCCAACGTTTCGATGCATGGACACATCGTGAATCGATTTACCAAGGATTCGCGCGGTTCCGGCCGTCGGGAAAATCAAACGCATCAATAGCTTGATCGTGGTGGATTTTCCCGCTCCATTGGGACCCAGAAACCCAAACACCTCGCCGGTTTGCACGTCCATGTTCAGGTTTTCCAGGGAGCGCTTCTTCTTGAGGTTCAGGAAGCCGTGTGGGTATTCTTTCGAAAGGTTCTCAATTTCGATCGCTGGGCTGGCCATAGTCCTATTGTTCGAAAGGCGCTGAGCATCGTCAACGCACTCCGCGGAATGCTGTTCGCGAAACGCACCCCCAAAAATCGGCGGTGTACCGCAAAACGACCCGGGCAGGCTGCGGCAACCCTTTGTGCTATGCGGTTGCGGTGGAAATGCTTACTTCACGTTGGCGATTTGCACGAAATCGCGTTTCTCGGGGGAGATCGGTTCGGGCTCTAAGTTCTGCGCGCCCCGCCAATTGTCGAGGATTCCGACCTGCTGGACGCAGCTTACAGTGCATCTTGGAGCACAACCCTTGTGGGTGTGGAACTCCCGCCGCCGCATTTCCGGCGTGTAATTCTCCAGCGGTACGCCCGGATAACCTCGCTGCTGCGAGCACCAATGCACCAACCCGTCCTCGCAAATGTACAAATAACGAGAGCCGGCACGGCATTTCCAGTCGTGTTCGCGCCCTCGGGCAACATTGTGCTGAAACTGGTTGAACCGGGAGAACGAATGCTTCCCCAGGGTCATGATCTCTTCGAAGATTTCCTGGTCCCGCTGGCCGAGCGGCTTGAGCTGCCCGGAGTGGTCGTGGATGATTCCCACGGTGCTGGTAAATCCCAACTGCAAAGCGCGGTGCGCAATCTTCAGGGCATCTTCGGAATTTTTGACCCCACTGCCCAGCACGGAATTGATATTCACCTGGAAAACCGCCCATTCCGAGAGCATTTCCAAGCGTCCGTCCAAGGTCTTTAAGCTTTTCTTGGAAACTTCGTCGGGCACAGCATTGTCGATGCTGATTTGCAGGTGTTCCAGCCCGGCTTCGTTCAGGCGCTGAATGCGCTCTTTGTTCAGGAAAAAGCCATTGGTGATCAGCCCGGCAATCATGCCGCGTTTGCGGATGTGCCGGATAATTTCGTCCAGGTCCGGATGCATCAGCGGTTCGCCCCCGCTGATGGTAATCACCGAGGTCCCGATGTCCGCCAAGGCGTCGAGGCGCCGTTTCATTTCTTGCAGCGGCACGGGTTTGGAGGTGTCGTCGTACTCGTTGCAATAAGTGCAGTCGAGATTGCATCGGCGCATCGGGATGATGTGCGCCAGGAAAGGATGCTTAGTCGAAAGCAAGGCCTTGGCGATCCCGCGCAATTCGCGCACACGCGTGCGGCAAAAACGCAACCGTCGCCGTCGTTGAATCTGTGGAGAGGCCTTCCCTTTCTGCGTGACAAGCGCCATTTTTCGGCAGTTTCCCCCAGAATTTCATTATACAGGATGCCTGAGTGCAGCAGCCTCGGGGTGCATAGGCGCGAGTTCGAAAACCGTCCAGAAAGCAAACAGCCGGGGCAATGGCTCCCCGGCTGTCGCGGTTGCTGGTTTCTGTTGGTTTAATACGGGAACGGTAGATAGGTCCAGAAGTCTCCGAGGTAACCGTTCGCGCCAATCGAGTCGTAGCCTTGTCCGCCAAACATCCAGACGAGGTCGTTCGCGTCTTGCTGCCAGAGCGCGGTGCCGCGCCGGCTGCCGAGTTGATTGTTGACGAAGTACACGCCATACCAAGACGGCAGATACGTTGGATAATCGCCGTTCTGGTTCACGTTGCTGGACCCCTTCCACCAGGTCCACGTGCCGGTGTCGGTGTGATATTCCCAGATGTCATTCAGGAATCCGGTGCTCTGTGCGAGCGACGAGGCATAACCCCATCCGCCAAAGAACCATATATTGCCATTGCTGTCGTTCCAGCCAGAGGCGCCCCAACGTGAACCGGGGAATACTGCATTGGACGGAACCTGCTGGGTACCATAGATTCCGATCTGATCAGCAAGGCCAGTCGCCCCACCACCCGACATCCAAGTCCATTGTTGAGTGGTGATGTTGTATTCCCACAGGTCGTTTAGCAGTGCTCCTTCCGGGGCACTCCCGGGAGGTAGGGAACCGATGGCGCCTGGATTCTGGGTTCCGACGGAATCCAAACCCAAACCGCCGAACAGCCACAGATTGCCTTTGTTGTCTGCCCACAAGACCGCGGTCTGGCGCCCTCCGGGGTAGTTGCCAGTGCCGACTGTGCCCAGCGTGCCGTACACGCCGTCGTTCTGACCGACGTTAGAGTTTGATGGACCGACCCAGGTCCAAGTGCCTCCGCTATACATCCAGAGGTCGTTTAACAGGACCAGCGAACCGGTAGAGTCGTAACCCTGGCCGCCGAACATCCACAGCGTGCCGTTCGAATCGGTGCAGTATGCGGCTCCCCAACGAGCGCCTGGAAATTCCGTGCCAGAGTAAACGCCTGCGGCGTTAACAGTGCCAAAGTTGTTCAGATTCGTCCAGGTTCCCAAGTATGTGTAGGACCCCGAGTAATTGCCAAGCGGGAGGTCATAGTGATCGGGAGTGAACTCCCACACGTCGTTATACAATCCGGCGGCGCCACCAAAATCACCCTGGCCGCCGAACAGAAATAGATTTCCGGAAGCGTCAGTCCAAGTGACGCTGCCCCAACGCGCTCCGGGGTGAGCCGGATAGAAGTAGGTGATCTGGTCCCCGGCGGTATCGGTGTAGCTATAACTTGACGACGTCTGGACGCCAGGTACCCCGGGGGTCATTAAAGGATTTGGGAGGTTGAGATTTGGATCCACAGTCGTAAGGCCGGTCGGAGTCACGGTGGTTATGGTCGGCAGGTCTGCCGGGATCCAGATGCCAGTGCCCTCCCCTCCTCCTCCTGGCGCGAACACCCAGAGATCGTCCATGAAGTAAGGCAAATAGGGCGGAGTCACCGTGGATGTAATAGGCATACCGTAGCCGCCAAACATCCATTTCAGATCGGCGTTACCAGACCAGGTGGCTGCGAAGTCCCTGCCGCCCGGGGTGTTCAGATCCTGGCTTGGAGGCGGGAACACGAACAGACCGTTCGGCCCGTAATTGCCGTTGGTATCCGGGCCAGACTGCCAGGCATAGTCATTGTGCTCGCAGTCGACGATGACGCTATCGACGTTGGCGGTAGCCACACCCATATAATAAAACACGGTGCATGGCTGGGTTTGGCTGGTCGGTTCAGCGAATATGCCGACGTTGTACTTACCGTTGTTGGTCACCGAAGTCGGGAACGTAAAACCTTGATTATTCGAGGTGACCCAAATGTTGTCGCCGCCGTTGTTCATCAGCTCAACATTGTCCCCAGGCAGCGTTGTTCCTGCGTAGTTGTGGCTGACCAAGCCGACCAGGGTCCCTCCGATGGTCCACGAGGGCTCTGGGCAAACCACCTGTACGGTGGTGACGGAGCCGACTACGGTTCCGGTGCCGTTCACAACCGAGCAGATCTGGTTGGGATTGGTGGGCTGAGTAGCCACGCTGACGGCGTAGTTGGAGTTGATTGGAGCAGGAATGGCAAAGGTGAAGGGAACTGTGCCCGTGCCAGTGATAGACAGGGTGTCGAGTACTGTTCCCAAAGTGTCCTGCAACGACAATCCTGTGCCCACAAGTCCCGTTACGGTTCCGCCGACGGTGTAAACCGCGCCACAGGAAATCAACACATTCGTGACTGGAGTTGTAGCAGTCCCGGTGGCGTTGGTTACGGTGCAGTTCTGCGCAGGATTGATGGGCTGAGTCTTGACCGTCACGTCATACGTTCCGGTAACCAGAGTAGCGAAGGTAAACTTGATACTACCCGTGCCGGTGATGGTGAGATTGTCTCCGCCGTTATCCTGCAGCACCAGGCCAGCGCCATCCAAGCCGCTGACTGTCCCACCGATTGTGAAGCCGGAAGAGCAGGTCACAGTAACGTTGGTGACGTTGGCTGTGGCTGTTCCAGTCCCATTGGTGACCACACAGGTTTGTGTCGGACTGCTGGGTTGCGTTGCCACCGTGACGTTATAAGCGCCCGGCACCGGGGTGGCAAAGGTGAAATTCACCGTACCGGTTCCGCTGATCGGCAGGCTGTCATTGCCCATGTCCAACAACACTAAGCCCGATCCGCTCAACCCGGTCACCGTTCCACTGACCGTGAATTTCGCGGCGCAAGTGATTTGAACGTTGGTGACATTGGCGGTGGCTGTACCTGAGCCGTTGGCGATCGAGCAGGTCTGGGTGGGGTTGCTTGGCTGAGTCTGGATGGTCACGTTGTAGGCGCCGGTTACAGGCGTCTTGAACGTGAAGTTCCCGTTGCCGGAAATGCTGAGATTATCGCCGCCGTTGTCCTGCAGCACCAAACCGGTCCCTGTGAGCCCGGATACGGTCCCGCCAATCGTGTATTCAGTGGTGCAGGCCACTTGCACGTTGGTGACATTCGCTGTGGCAGTTCCTTGGCCATTGGTAACGGTGCACGTCTGGGTGGGATTCGAGGGCTGGGTTTGCACTGTGACGTTATACGCGCCGCTCACCGTGGTCTTGAAGGTAAAGGCAACCGTTCCGGTTCCGCTGATCGGCAAGGTATCGGTGCCGTTGTCGGCCAACACCAATCCCGAACCGCTCAGTCCGGTGACCTGACCACCGATGGTATAGCCACTAGACGTCTGACCTCCGCCTCCGCCGCTTCCTCCACTCGAACTGGCCTTTAAGCCGCTGCACGCGGCCATCAAAAACGCTGCCCCCAAGAGAGCTAATGTCGATTTCAAGCTGCGGATCATGTTCGTCCTCTTTCTCCATCCCCCCGGGACCGCCGCGGTGCGTCGTCCTCAGGCCGTGACAGGTGTCGCCCCTTCAACCTTCATCCGTTTCCCCCCGCGCAAAGCGGCTGCATGCGATGGCTCATATGACCTGGGGCACGGCGCAAGGGCGTGAGGCGCCCGAGCTGGTTATAGGAGTACTAAACCTGCATGCCTAGCTTGACTCTCGTCATTTCGCTCGGCAACATCGAGGCGCGTCAGGTGTGCTGTACTTAGTAATAACGAGGCAAATTCAGAGCATCCAGGCCACCCGTCCGAGTGGTCATTTGCTCGGCTGTACGAGCGGACAGCGCGGACCGGAACACACGTTCAGCTCGATCCGGAATCAGATGCTCACGGCAGATCAGTGCGCAATCTTGTGGCAATGTCACCAGCCGCAGTCGTCCGTACGCGGCCCCGTGGCAGAAACGCGTGAGGCTCAGAACACGAACTTCATGGCCAATTGCATCAGCCGGGGAGGCATGCTGTTCACGATATGCCCAAAGGTCGCGTCACTGATGTTTCCATCCACCGAGGCGGCCCCGAAAAATTGGGCATGATTGAACGTATTGAAGCTCTCGACGCGCAATTGCAGCGACTTGGTCTCCGTAAGGGGCAAGCTCTTTTGCAGAGCGATGTCGAAGTTCATCATTCCGGGCCCGGAAAAGAAGCGGCGCACCGCGGTGCCAAATTGTCCCAGTTCCGGCAGAGAAAACAGGGCGGTGTTAAAGGCTGCCCGTGCGTTTCGCGGGTTGTTGTTGATGAGCAAATCTCCTGGGGCGCGGTCCGGTGTATCGATACCATTATTATTGATGCCGTTGGGAATGCTACCCAATAGCGAAGTGTCGTTATTGTTGTAGAAGGTGACCGGCAAACCGGTCGACAATCGGGTCACGCCAGAGAGGGACCAGCCTTGCGTCCAGCGGTTCTCATGCCTCAGCATCCGCACGGGAACGGTGTAGTTATACGAAGCGACAAAATTATGGCGCAGATCGAACGCGGACAGCGCTTTGCTCAACGCCGGATCGACTGGATTCACTTCTTCGGCCAAGCTCGAAGAATCATCCAGTGATTTGCTGTAGGTGTAACCCGCGAGAATTTCCAGCGATCGGCTATGGTGGCGAAGGTTGACTTGCAGCGCATTGTAGTTCGAGCTGCCAATGGTCTTCTGATACGTGACCGCGTCAAATTGCGAGCTAAACGGGCCGCGCACCTGCACGGTTTGTCCGTTCGCCTTGGTGAAGAGTCCGCCTTCGCTGAACGGCCCGCAGGTGGGACTTCCTGGGGCGACCTGGGAGGTTTGGCTCACGCTGAGGCACGCGGCCGCATTGCCGGGGTTGGCCGGTTCAATCACCAGAAGATGATGGGCCTGCGACCCCACGTAGCCGATGCTTAGCGCCGTATTTTTGTGAATTTGTCGTTCGACCGACAGGGTATATGTCTCGGCGTAGGGCGGGATATTGTCGCGATTGAAGGCCGGGACACCGGTAATCGGCAGATACTGCGACCAATTTACGGTCGTGTTCGGCCGGCTGGGCGATGCGCCATAGCCCGGAATCGGTGACGGAAATGGTTGCGGGAAGATTTGGCCGCTGGCTGCGGAAACGAAGGGTGTCGAAAACAGTGTAGGCGCCAAACTCGTGTAGGAATAGCCGTACGGCGGGTTTGCACTCATGATGCCGGCAGACAATCCTTCGAAGGCGGTGTAGAAAGTGCCAAAGCCAGCCACCAGTCGAGTTTCCCGGTTGGCGCCGAACAGCTTGCGCAACCATGGCCGCTGAAATTCCGGCGCATACGCTGCTCCGAGACGTGGACCGAAATTGGTGTACTGGGTGGGGGCCAAAGTTGTTGGCACTCCAGGATCACCCGGAAAGACCAGCCCTTCCGGCGCTCCTGGAAAAACCCGGGACTGTTCCCCAAGCACCAGGCCGGGAAATTGATTGTATTTCTCCCGCCAGCCCGGCAGCACGTCCCACCGCAATCCGTAATTCCAAGTGAGATTCGGGGTAATGCGCCAAGTGTCTTGGGCAAATAAGCCCACATAGTGATTCCGGGGATAGAAACTGCGGGCGTCGCCTTGGGAGTAGCTACCGGACACGCCCAGGAGAAAATCCGCGAAATCCAGACCGGTCTCGGTTCCTCGGAATGCAAAGGATCCATTGGGCGCCGCGTCGGGATTGGTGTTGACTTGGTCCAAATGAAAGGAGCCGCCAAATTTCCAGGTATGCCGCCCTGACACCCGAGTGAAGATGTTCGACCACTGGCACATGTTGCTGACCTGAGTTAACGCGGTGACGTCCACGCCAAAGGTGAGGTCGTTCAGGGATATGTTCTCAATGCCCACAATCGAGGAATTCAAAGGCACAATCCCGGAGGTGCCCTGGCCAGTCAAGAATCCTTGTGAAACCAGCGACGGCCCAACGCCGCCAACCGGCGCGCCGATATCATTAGCGTTGCGCATAAAACTGAAGTGCGCTTCGTTGATGGTGTCCGCGCTGAAGATTTTTGTGAACCCCAGGCTGAGTAATTGCGCACGTCCCGAAGAAGTAGCATTAAAGCCGGGCACGTTGGCGCCGCCCTGCGCTGTCGGATAGGGATTGTCAAGGCTATAGTCGTCATTGATGTAGTAAGCGGAGATTTTCCCCCATGCGGCGGTTTCGTCCAGCCGTATTGCGCCCTTATCGTCTCGAAGCGCCTCGTTCTGTGCGGATGAAGTGAATATGCTGGAGCCTTGATTGGCCGCGGGAATGTACTGCAGCAAGGCTTGGGCCGGCGCGGACCACGCTCTCTGTGGGATTACCGCATTGGGAAATACACATACGGACGTGCTGGCGCACCCAGGCGTGTAATAGGCTTCTCCGGAATTGACGGCATAACCGAGTTTTTGGGTTAGTTGCGTGGCCAGATGAGTTCCGCTGACCGTGCCGGTGAGCAAATTGGCGCGGTCACTCAAGTCCCCGATGCGCTCTTGCTGCGAAGGCACTGAGATCAGCCCGGTATCAATGCCTTCGGTCATGCGTGTGCCTTGGTAATCCACAAAAAAATGTAGCCTAGTCTTGGCGACCGGACCGCCTAGTGTTCCACCAAACTGATTCTGATCGAATGCTGCGCGCGCGGGAGAAAAGTAACTCTTCGCATCCACAGCCGTATTGCGCAAAAACTCGAACACACTGCCGTGAAAAGCATCCGTTCCAGACTTGGTAGTCAGCAATACCTGCCCGCCGCTGTAATTGCCGTACTGTGCTTCGAAATTTCCGGTCAACACCCGCAACTCCTGAATCGAGTCGAGGTTTGGCACTATTGCCGTGCCCATGTTTACGTCTTCCTCGACATCACTGTCGTTCACGGAAAAACCGTTGGAGGTCTCCCGCTGACCACTTATGGACAGGTTCCCGGCCTGTAAGTCTCCCGAAGGCGGCGTACTGGTCACACCAGACATAACCACCGCATTTGGCTGCGCGCTGCTGACCGGCACGACGCCCGCTTGCAGGCTCATCAAGTCCGCAAAATCCCGGCCGTCCAGTGGAACCGAGGCGATTTTCTGTTCGGCCAGTTCCCCGCCCAACTCCGTTGTGGCCATGTCAGGCAACAAGGTCTCCTCGACCACGGTAATGCTGTCCGCCTGCGTGGCCAAGCTGAGCGTTACATCCAAGTGCGTTTCGCTTCCGATGGTAAGCACCAAGGACGACCGGCGAAATACCTGGAAGGGCGATTGCGAAATCTCCAAGTCATAGCGACCCGGTGGCACCAGGATTACAAAGCGGCCCTCCTCGTTCGTCGATGTCTTCGCCACATTCGCGCTTACAGAGCCGGGCGACCGAAGCACCACGGTTGCGCCGGCAACGGGCAACCCGCTAGGGTCTTTAACGGTGCCGGAGAGGATCGAGGCTTCAGCGGCGGAGACTGTGGCCGCCAGGAAGACAAGCAAGGAGAGCAGAATGAAAAGTCGGGCGGGAAAAGCTGGGAGTTGGGGAAGCATGTTGGCTATTTGCAAATGGATTGCAATTATACTTGCAACCCATTTTCAACTACAACCCCCCGGTTCCGTCTGTGACTCCGGTCACTCCTGTCCTTCTATCCCTTCGTCACTGACAAACTTTCTTGGTTTGGTCATTCTCCTGCTACGACGGTTCTGGCCGTGAAACGAAGCAGCTTCCCGGCCAGCGGCCGCCTCGGCGGAATTACCGGGAATTCTTCGCTCCTGTTCCCGTGACGCTTCCCTTCCTCCGCCCATCACGCGGTTGTACTTCGCGCAATCGTCCAGCGTCAGGACTGGTACGACTGACTTTCGTTGTCTAACGAGGAGCCCATGAAACCCATCGCCACATTCAAAGTTCGCCCCTCATTGCCGGATGCATTAAAGCCGTTGCTGCCGATCGCGTATAACCTGCGCTGGAGTTGGGACCATGCTGCGATTGATCTGTTTCGCCGGTTCGACCGGGATTTGTGGGAGGCCGCGGGGCGCAATCCGGTGCGCCTGTTGGGAGATTTGGAACAGCCGGTTCTGGAAGCAGCCGCGAAGGACGACTCCTTCCTCGCTCATCTAAATGGGGTTTCCCAACGGCTCGACGCTTATCTTTCTTTCAAAGGTTCGTGGTACCAGCGCGAGCACGCCACCGAGGACAATTTGCTGGTCGCCTATTTCTCACTGGAATTTGGCGTCACCGAGTGTCTTCCGATCTTCGCTGGTGGACTCGGCATGCTTGCCGGCGATCATCTAAAGGCGTCCAGTGATCTCGGCCTTCCGCTTGTTGGGGTGGGGCTGCTATACCAAGAAGGATATTTCCGGCAGTATCTGAATGCCGCCGGGTGGCAACAGGAAGCGTTCGAGGACAATGACTTTCATGTGCTGCCGATTGAACTGGTGCCGAACGTTCAGGTGCACATCCAACTGCCGGATGGCGCGGTCACTGCAAATGTCTGGCGTGCGGTCATCGGCCGAATCCAGTTGTATCTGCTCGACGCCAATGTACCTTCTAATCGTCCGGAACATCGCGCCATCACGGCGCAACTGTACGGCGGCGACCTCGACATGCGTTTACGGCAGGAGATTTTGCTGGGAGTTGGTGGCGTTCGTGCGCTCGATGCGCTGGGCTTACACCCTTCCGTTTATCACATGAATGAGGGCCATTCGGCATTCCTGGCGCTGGAGCGCGTTCGCTCGCTGATGGAAGCCCAGCATCTTTCCTTCGCTGAAGCGTGCGTGCTGGCCTCCTCCAGCTTGGTGTTCACCACGCACACACCGGTACCTGCAGGACATGACTATTTTCCTGCCGGTCTTATGGATTACTACTTCGGGCCAACCTACCGCCGCCTGGGCGTGAGCCGCGCGGACTTCCTGGCGCTAGGACGGCAAGATCCTGCGAATGAGAGCGAAGACTTTTGCATGACCGTGCTGGCGCTGCGCATGGCGGCCTTCAGCAACGGCGTCAGCAAACTGCACGGATCGGTCAGCCGACGCATGTGGAACAATATCTGGCGCGGCCTACCCGAAAACGAGGTGCCCATCGGCCATGTCACCAATGGGGTGCACTTCCGCAGTTGGGTGTCTTTCGAAATGAATCAACTTTACGACCGCTACCTCGGTCCCAAGTGGCGCGAGGAACCCGCCGATACCAAACTGTGGCAGCGCACGCAGTCCATTCCCGCCGGCGAGCTTTGGCGCACTCACGAACGCCGCCGCGAACGCCTGGTGGGTTTCGCACGCCGGCGGCTGCAAGCTCAACTGAAAAGTCGCGGCGCCTCGCAGGCCGCCATTGACGAAGCGGAGGAGGTATTGTCGCCCGACGCGCTGACCATCGGGTTCGCGCGCCGTTTCGCTACTTATAAACGGGCGACTTTGCTCCTTCGGGATCGCGAGCGCCTGGCTCGTCTGTTGAATGATCCGCACCATCCGGTCCAGATCATTTACGCCGGAAAAGCCCATCCCCGCGATCAGTATGGCAAGGAACTGATCAAGACGATCGTCGATCTTGCCGCACGACCGGAATTCCGCCGCAGATTGGTTTTCCTGGAAGACTATGACGTGGCCATTGCGCGTTATATGGTTCAAGGCTGCGATATATGGTTGAACACACCGCTGCGGCCTCAAGAAGCCAGCGGCACCAGTGGGATGAAAGCGCAAGCCAATGGTGTTTTGAACGTCAGCACTTTGGATGGTTGGTGGGAAGAAGCCTGGCAGATGGGCCTCGACTCCGGCACGGAAGTGGGCTGGGCCATCGGAAAAGGTGAGTCCTACCAGGATCCAGGCTACCAGGATCAAGTCGAAGCCGAGGCGCTATATCAACTGCTCGAAAAGGAGATTGTTCCAGCGTTCTATGACCGCCGCGCGGACAATCTGCCCCGCAAATGGATCGATCGGATGAAGGCCTCGATCATTGGATTGTGCCCGGAATTCAACATGCAACGCATGGTGATGCAGTACACCAACGGATACTATGTTGCGGTGCACCGCCGGCACACCGCGCTGCAAGCCGACAACGCCGCCCGCGCGCGCAATCTGGCCGCTTGGCGCGCCCGCGTGGAAGCTGCGTGGCCGCGCCTGCAAATCAAATCCGTGTCCAACGAAGCCGACGAATTCAATCTCGGCAACGAGATTGCCATCTCGGCGGTGGTTTTTCTGAATTCGCTTACCCCGGATGACGTGCTGGTACAGATCCTGTCGGGCCGGGTTGACGCGCATGGTGAGATCAAATCGCCGGAGATTACCCCGATGCAGTTTCGCGCCGAGGAAGGCAAGGGCTGCTTCCGTTTCCAGGGCTCGCTGCATACCGCGAAGAGCGGATTTTTCGGTTTCGCCTTGCGCATCCTGCCTCGCCACCCGGATGCGGTGACGCCTTTCATCCCCAACCTGATCACTTGGGCGAATGATGCGGCCGTGGCCAAGCTGGAGCCTGCGGTAAAGTAAGTGCAGTTCGTCTTTCGCGGCGCGTCGCCCAGAGCCGGGCGGCGTTTACTTCCCGCGCCTACGCACTTGCTCACCTGCTAAACTATTCGGTTAGGTCCTCGGGAGAACCTGCTATGTCCGAAGTCACCCAACGGCAGCCTGTTCCATCTCGCACAGAGTCCGACAGCATGGGAAAAATCGAAGTTCCCATGGATCGTTACTACGGCGCACAAACGGCGCGTTCGCTGATTCATTTCGCCATCGGCAAAGACACCATGCCGCCGGAGCTGATTCGCGCCTTCGGCATCCTGAAGAAAGCCGCCGCCCTAGTGAACCGGGATCTGGGCAAACTTTCCGAAGAGAAAGCCAATCTGATCACCCAGGCCGCGGATGAAGTCATTTCCGGCAAATTGCACGAGCATTTTCCCTTGCGCGTTTGGCAAACCGGCAGCGGCACGCAGACCAACATGAACGTCAACGAGGTGATCTCCAACCGCGCCATCCAAATCGCCCGCGGTGAAATGGGCTCGAAGAAGCCGATTCACCCCAACGACGACGTCAATATGTCGCAGTCGTCGAATGACACGTTCCCCGCCGCTATGCACATTGCCGCTGCAACGGAAACTTCTCGCCGTCTGCTGCCCGCCGTGAAGCGGTTGCGCGATGCGCTGGACGTAAAGGCCAAGGAATTCGTGGGTGTGGTCAAGATTGGCCGCACGCATCTGCAGGATGCCACGCCTCTGACGGTTGGCCAGGAATTTTCCGGCTGGGTCAGCTTGCTGGATCGCGATGGCACGCGCATCGCGGTCGCGCTGGATGGACTGCTGGATTTAGCGATTGGCGGCACCGCTGTCGGCACCGGACTGAATGCTCATCCCGAATTCGCCGAGCGCGCCGCCAACAAAATCGCCGAGCTTACCGGCCTGCCGTTTCGTTCTCACCCCAATAAGTTCGCCAGCCTCTCGGCGCACGACGAGGTTGTTTTCGCCAGTGGCGCACTGAAAACTCTGGCGGCTTCGCTGATGAAAATTGCCAACGATATTCGCTGGCTCGCATCCGGTCCACGTTGCGGCCTTGGGGAGCTGATCCTGCCGGAAAACGAGCCCGGATCGTCCATCATGCCCGGCAAAGTGAATCCAACCCAGTGCGAAGCGGTCACCATGGTGGCCGTTCAGGTGATGGGCAACGATGCGGCCGTCGGCTTCGCCGGTTCTCAGGGGAATTTCGAGCTGAACGTCTACAAGCCGGTGATGATCTTCAATTATCTGCACTCGGTGGAATTGCTCTCCGACGTGATGAACAGTTTTGTCGATCATTGCGTCCAGGGCATCGAACTCAACCTGAAGACCATCGACCACTATGTCAAGAATTCCCTGATGCTGGTCACTGCCCTCGCTCCACGCATCGGTTACGATAACGCCGCCAAAGTAGCCCACACCGCGCATGTACAGCACATCAGCCTGCGCGAAGCGGCCATGCAACTCGGCCACCTGACCCCCGAGGAATTCGACCAAATCGTCAAGCCCGAAAACATGACCCACCCGTAGCAACGCTCCAATGGCATGTTTGACCCGCTCTCGAACTTCGATTGGGCCACGCTATACGAAAGATACGACGAGCTATGCCCTCGATTTGAACCTCGAGCACTATTTCTGTCTTCGATTCCATCGCGACCGCAAAGTGACCGCGCTCTGTATCGCGCGTTGACCGAACGCTTTCAGACAGAGTTTTACTCGCCGACCGGGGTTTCTCTTGAGACTTATGAGGCGATGCTTTATTGGAAGCTATACTCCCAGCCTGCTGCAGTGAAAAGGACTTGTTCGCGTTTACATGAGGACGCCATCTTGCGACGTGCAACATCCGCTTTGCTAAGGGCCGTCTGTCCCCAAGAGATCAGTGGAGCGAGTCGCTCGATTGTGGAGCAGATTCAATTACTCGGGCGATATGGGATTTGGGGAATGAAATCTTCGGCGGCTCTGGCTGTCAAAACAACCTTTCTGCACTTTGTAGCGCCAACAATCAATCCCATATTCGACAAACAAGTGCTCTTGGCTGTCGGAGTGAAGGAACGCAACGCGAATCAGAAAATCGAGCTACTGCAACCTTATGCGTCGCAGGCGAAGATGCTGGCTGAGAAATATTCTCAGGATCTGAAGCTATTCAGTTGTGAGAGTCCTATTCGCCTGATAGATATGGCCCTGTGGGTAATACGCGGCACTCGGATTAGCACACCTGCAGAATCAACTGACCGACGATCCTCCAGGAGAGCAATCACTTAGCCTACAGAGGGCACCGAGGGCAGTACAGCCACTCTGTTCTTCTCGGCGCGAAAACCCGGTAGTAAACTCGTGTGCGGGAAACTCCTCATGTCTCGCCGGTGCTTCATTTCCCTGGCTTGTGCCAGTGTTTTCTGGCTGAGCGCCGCCGCGCCTAGGGTGCTTGCTCAACAAAACCACGATAGAGCCGTCTGGAACTACGACGGCGGACTGCAGATGATGACCGACGGACAGATTCCGGGCGGCCCATGTTTCCGTATCGTTGGCCGCGCCACCGCGCCAGGCTACTTCGACAATCTCAAGCGGGAAGACACCCGAACTGGCTCATTGATCCACCGCGGTCATGAAATCGTGACCGAATTTCCGGAGGAACTCCATCTCAGCTTTCGTATGTATGATCTCCCGTGCGACACCCAGCTGCAAAATGCCGGCACGTACACGTATCTCACCCGAGCGATGGTGAGCACGCTTCGCCTGAGCTTCTATTGGAAACATGGCCTGAAGCTTCGACCGGCGAACGGCATTGTGCCGGGCCATCACGAGACTCGGCGCCTGGTGCCCTATGCTACCGACCTAGCCAACGAGCTGCCGGAACGCTACGAATGGGACTTTGACTTCGACCTGCCCAGCGCCGGGGTACCCGTGACCGACAGCTTGGTGCTGGTGCTGCTTACCCCCAATGGACACATCGCGGCGCGCGCCGCCGCAAGGATGTGAGAAGGAGTTTTAAGTTTTATCTTAAGCCGCTTATCCGCAAGCACACGACTTTGCGGCGCGGAACACCCTCCGGCCTCCCTCAGAAGCAGAGATGCTTGAAGCATTCGCCCGAGCCGAGTTGAGGTAGAAGGGCTCGGGTCTTATTGCCGGTGAGACCGAAACCATATCTCGGCAAGACCGTCGCCTAGAACCCAGCTTTCAATAGGCGGCGGCGACGTATCGCCATCCAAATTCGACATAACAGCTATCACTATGCCCTCTTGCGGATAGCGCTGAAGCACAGACGTGCCTTTATTCCACCACCGTGATACTGCAACTCATGGCCGAAACGTTCAGCCAACACGACACCATAGCCATAGTGCATTCCTTTGAGCAGCGTCTCGGGATACGTGGCGAACATTCGCTTCGTGGAATCAGGGTTGAGCAGTTTTCCGTGAGCGAGCGCTTCGGACCAAACAGTCAGATCCTGAACGGTCGAATAGAACCCCCCCGCAGACCATGCCGTCAATGGATCGATTGGGTCTGCGTTCCTCAAACCAGCACCGTCGAGAGCGTAACCTGTGGCCCTGCGGAGAACGATCTTACGTATGTCGTCGAATCCAGAGTCCCGCATCCCGAGTTGGTCAAACAGCCGCTCTTGAACGAAACGCTCATATTTCATCCCGGAGACTTTCTCAATTAAGAATCCAAGCAGGATGTAGCCAGTGTTGTTGTAGGTCAGTTTCGTCCCGTGGGGATAGAGCAAAGGTTTCTCGCGAAGCAAGCGGAGCATCTGCGTTGGCGTAGGACCGAGCGGATACGATTTGTCCAAGGCATCGTAATCAGGGATCGGCACACCCGAGGTGTGGGTAAGCAGTTGGTGAATGGTAGCGGAGCGCCAGGAGTCGGGTAGGTCCTTAAGATACTTGCCGATCCGATCAGAGAGTGAAATCTTTCCATCTTGGTACAGCAGTAGAACTGCCGTAGCCGTGAACTGCTTCGCAATTGAGCCGGCGCGGAACCGGGTGTCAGTTGTGTTCTCAACTTTCCATTCCGCATCTGCCCAACCACAGGCTTCCGCGAATTGCGTGCTTCCGTTGACCGGAAGAGAGGCCGCGCCCATGAACTTCTTTGATTGGCACGCCTGCTGAAAATACGCACGTAGGTCGCTCTTTATGTCCCCTGCCCAGCAAAGGGAAGCGAAAGCTGACACGCAAACGAGAAGCCGGACAATCACACCTACTCCCTCGATTTAAGCTTTGAGTGTTAAGCTCTTTTTCACGCCGTCGATAACAGCGTTACGGATGCGCACCATCAATCCAGCTTCATTTCCGGCACGCGCCCGCGCACAATCAGTTTTGCTTCCGTGCAGGCCTGCACTTCCTCCGGAGTCCAGCCCGGAGCCACTTCCCGCAAGAACATCCCCTCCTGGTGGACATCGATCACCGCCAAATCTGTGACCACAGTGTCGGTGCAAGCAATACCGGTAAGCGGATACGTGCACTGCTTCACGATTTTCGGGGCGCCATCCTTGGTGTTGTGTTCCATGCACACGATCAATTTGCGGGCGCCCGCGGCAATGTCCATGGCGCCACCGATTCCGCCGCTTCCCTTCGATCCGGGAATCTTCCAGTTGGCCAAATCGCCTGTCTCGGATACCTGAAATCCTCCCAGCGCGGCCACGTCCAGGTGCCCGCCGCGGGTCATCAGATGGGCCTCAGCCTGGCTAAAGAAGGATGCTCCGGGAATCAGTGTGACCGGCACCTTCATAGCGTCCACCAGGTCGGCATCCTCTTCGTCAGGTTTTGCGCGGGGCCCCATCCCCAAAATTCCATTTTCGCTGTGAAAATAAACGGTGATTCCCTTCGGCAAATAGTTGGAGATGAGGTTCGGAATGCCCCAGCCAAGATTCACGTAAGCACCGTCGGGGAGTTCCTGCGCGGCGCGTTGGGCGATTTGTTCGCGAGTAAGGCGCGGCTTATCCGGCATAGTGCAATCCTTTCGCCTGCACGATCCTGTGCACAAAAATGGCCGGCGTAATGACATTTTCCGGCGGAATTGAACCCACCGGTACAATCTCGTCGACTTCCACAATGGTGGTGGTGGCGGCCTGGGCCATGATGGGATTGAAATTCCGCGCCGCCAAACGATAGGTTAGATTGCCTAACGCATCGGCCTTGTGGGCTTTGATCAGCGCGAAATCGGCGTGAATCGGCAATTCCAGGATGCACCGCTCTCCCTCGAGCACGCGTTCTTCTTTGCCGATGCTCACTTCGGTTCCCACACCCACGGTGGTGTAAAAGCCGAGCAGTCCCGCTGCGGCGGCGCGCATTCGCTCGCACAAAATGCCTTGCGGCACCAGCTCGCAGGTGACTTCGCCCTTGGCATATCGCTCCTGAAAATGATTGGCGTGCGGGCCGGGAAACGAGCAAATCACGTGCTTCACCTGCCCGTTCTTGAACATGATCCCCAACTCCCCGTCGCGGGTCCCACAATTGTTGCTGATGGCGGTGATGTTCTTGATGCCCTTTCGCGAGAGCGCCTGAATCAGATTATTGGGGAATCCCGCGCCTCCAAATCCTCCAAACATGATTCGCGCGCCATCGGGTATGTCCGCGACAGCCGCGTCCAGGGAACTGACAATCTTGTGCCTCATCGGATTCTCGTTGAAACGGGACTGCGTACTGATTGATTTTTCCCGACTCGCGCGAAATGCGCAACCCGCTTGCGCCCAAAGGCCAGCCAATTTGAACGCACCGGGGACTCAAAGTGAATCAGGCCTTACGAATGCCCTGAAGCAACATGCGCATGAACACCTGTTTCACCTGTTCGGGATCGGAAATTTCGTCGGTGTCGTACCAGCGGTACAGCCAGTTGCACATGCCCAGAATGCCATTGACGATGATCCAGGGCTCGCCAGGTATGATTTTGCCCTGCTGCTGCCCCTGCCGCACCAACTCCACGAAACGCGCGTTGTATCTCGACATCACCGAAATGAGCTTGTGCTGGCGTTTGCCCGGCAAAGAATCGAACTCGTGCAAAAACAACCCGAACTGCACGCGGTTTCGAACGATGTAGTCGATCTGCGCGCGAATGGCGCGTTCCAGCTGCTCCACGGGATCGCCTTCGGGATCAATCTGCCGCGCGATGAACGCATCGCTGTCTTCAATTCCAGCCAGCAGTAAACGAAACAGCAGATCGTCCTTGGACTTGATGTAGTAATACAGCGAGCCCTTCAGCATGCCCACATCGCGGGCGACGTCCTCGATGCTGGTCGCGTGGAATCCCTTGGCGAAGAAAATATTGGCGGCGCTTTGCAGAACCTCTTCCAGGCGCGTGGCAGCTTTGGACGGTTTCGATTCGTGGTTGAAGTTGCGGGGCCGCAACGGTTTCGGGGTCGTTTTTCGCCGGTGCATTCTGTTGGACACGGAATTGCCCACGTTTGTGTGTGTACATAGTAGCAGAGGCGCCGGATCAAAAAACAACTGTGACCATCGCGAAAGTGGATGCCGTGCCTGGAATGGTTTTAATCCGCGGCGACCACGTGGCAAGAATGCGTTTTTAGCACCAACCACACCACGGAACCAGCCACCAAGTCGAGGGAACGCAGCGCTCCTGGCGTCACGTGGACGATAAAGCGCACTCCCGCATGCACCTCGAGATGCACCATGGTTCCGCGGGTTTCAATGGTCTGCACTGTGCCCGGCAGCACGTTCCGCGCACTCAAGCCGTAGGGCAGTTGTGTAGCGATCAAAATGTCTCCGGCGCGAATCGCCAGTTGGATGGTTTCTCCCGGATGCACGGTACCGAGGGGAACCTCCAATTCGCAGTGACTGCCATCCACGGACACGCGCATCACGCCGTCGGCTGGCCGATGTTCGATCACGCGTGCGGCAAACAGGTTCTCGAACCCGGCGGCCTGGGCCAGCGCCAGCGCGCGAGGTGCGTCCAAAACCTGCCGCGGCAGTCCCTTTTCCCGTATACGGCCGTCGACCAGCACCACTACGCGATGGCCAATCGCATCGACTTCCTCGCGGTTATGGGTTACATACAAAATGGGGATTGGGCGCTCAGCGCTCCAGTTCCGCAGATCTTCCAGAATGGCTCGCCGCAACCCCTGGTCCAGTCCGGTCAACGGCTCATCTAACAGCAAAACAGCAGGTTCGGTGATCACCGAACGCGCCAAAGCCACGCGCTGCTTTTCACCTCCAGAAAGATCGGGGGGCTTGCGTTGGCGTAATCGCTCGATGTGAAACGTTTCTAAAATCCGCTGGACCCGCTCTGACCGCTCCGCGGGCTGAAACTTAGCAAGTCCAAAGGCAATGTTTCCTTCCACCGATAGATGTGGAAACAGCGCCAGGGATTGAAATACATAGCCGATGCCGCGGTGTTGCGGCGCCACACAAATATTCTGATCGCGGTCATAGAGGACTTTTTCGCGTAGCCGAACCTTACCTTTGTCCGGGCTAATCAGCCCTGCGATGCAGTCTAGCAGCGTGGATTTGCCTGCGCCCGATGGGCCGAAGATGACTGTGAATCCCGGCGGAAATTCTTCTTGGATGTGCAGTTGGAAGGCGGCGGCTCCAGCGGTTCGGAATTGTTTTTCAATCTCGACAAAAAGCATGGATCGCGCCTAGCGACCGCTCCACGGCGACCACACCCGTCGATTCACGCCGTAAACCACGGATAAGACGGCAAACGACACGACCAGCAAAAACAACGCGGTCTGGTTCGCCCCTACATAATCCAGGGCCTGCACGCGATCATAAATGTCAATGGAGACCGTGCGCGTGATCCCTTCCAGGTTCCCTCCCACCATCAGCACTACGCCAAACTCCCCGAGGGTGTGCGCGAAGCTTAGCACCACTCCCGTGACCACTCCCGGCCATGCCAGCGGCACAATGATTCGGAAGAACGAGCGCATGCGGCTGGCGCCCAGCATCGACGACGCGTCCAGCACCCTCCGGTCCAGCGATTCGAAGCTGTTCACCAGGGGCTGCACCGCAAAGGGAAAACTGTACAGCATGGAAGCCAGCACCAATCCGGTGAAGGTGAACGCCAACGGGTGCCCAAATAGTCCTTCCCACAATTTTCCCAATACGCCGCGCGGCCCCAGTGCCACCAACGCATAGAATCCCAGCACCGTAGGAGGCAACACCAGCGGCAGTGCCACCAGCGCTTCCGCCAGGAATTTCCCGCGCCACGCCGTAAATGCCAGCCAATAGGCCAACGGCAGGGCCAGCAGTAGTAGCAGCGCGGCCACGGTGCAGGCCAATCGCAGCGACAACAGCAAAGCTTCTACGCTCATGATTTACCCGCCGATTCCGGCGGTGTCAGGCCGTACCGGGAAAGAATGTTGCGTCCTGTCGGGCCAGTCACGAATTCCAGAAAGTCCTTTGCGGCGGTTTTATTCGCGGACGCCTTAATCACCACCGCTTGCTGCAGGATCGGGGGATAATACCCGGCTGGAATTTCCCAAAGTTCCCCGCCTTTCATGCTTTCCGCAAAGGTCAACGATAAAGCGATCAAACCGATTTGTGCGCTGCCCGATTGCACAAACTGGGCGGTCTGCGAGATGTTTTCGCCCAGCACCAGCTTGGACTTCACTGCGTCGTACAGCGCAGCTTTTTGCAGGGCTGCAACGGCGGCACGTCCGTAAGGGGCGTGCTCCGGATTGGCAATCGCGATTTTTATCGCCCCTGGGTCCTTCAGAACTTCAAATCCCCGCTGGGCCAGGTGTAGATTCGATGCGGGCGGCGCCCACAGTACCAAATGTCCCTGCGCGTAGATCACCAACGACTGGCCGTCGGCCACTCCGGCTGTCACTAGTTGTTGTGGATACAAGCTGTCCGCGGAAAAGAACAGATCGAAGGGCGCGCCATTCTCGATCTGTGCCCGGAAATTTCCACTGGACCCATACGTAACCGCTATTTTCGTGCTGCTTTGCTTTTCGTACTGGCTGGCCAAATCCTGCATCGCAAATTGCAAGTCCGACGCCGCAGCGATCCGCAACGTCTGCGCATGCGCGCAGGGCAACGCCAGCAAAGAAACCAGCAGCAGTTGGGCAATCCGCTTCATGGAATCAGCGGATTCACACCCGCAGAATCATCACTTCCGTTGATTTGATCAGCGCGGCGGCCCGCTCGCCCACCTTCAGCCGGAGTTCCTTGGCCGCATCCGCGGTGATGATGGAGGTGATGTGCTGCTCGCCGATGGCCAGGGTGACTTGCGCCATCAGACCGCTGAACTTCAGTTCCACTACTCGGCCAATCAGTTGGTTCCGGCCGCTGATTTTCCGAAAATTTATGCGTCGAGTGGCAATATCACCGCGCTCCAGTTTTTTCGGAATCAACCGGTCAATTTCCGATTCGGGAACCCGGTGGTGTCCACCCGGCGTTTTCGCGGTTCTGATTTTTTTGTGGTAGATCCACTGTTTTAGCGTGGGATAACTGATGCCCAGAATACTCGCGGCTTCCCGAGGTGCCAGCAGTCTTTGCATTGGTCGTTTGCCCTCAGTTGAACGATAATAGGTGTATGGATTGCTTTTGGCAATACGATTTTAGACGGATTTGAATTTTGCCGATGAGCAGTGCCGGCCTTGGTCGGCGCGTTTACGGCAACACGCACTAGTTTCGCAGCGGCTTACCGGTTTTCAGCGTATGCGCGATCCGCTCTTGTGTCTTCTTTTCCCCGCACAACGACACGAAGGCCTCGCGCTCCAGGTCCAGCACGTATTGTTCGCTGACCATCTGGGGAGCCGATAGCGCGCCACCCGCCAAAATATTCGCCAGTTTCCGGGCCACGTGCGCATCGTGATCGGACGCGTATCCGCCCCTGACCATCAGGTGAATGGCCATCTTGGCTGCGGCCAGAAACGACTCGCCAAGCACCTTGATCTGCGTGGTCTGTGTTCCTTCCTGCCACGAGGGTGCCGCGGGTCTCCATCCTCCCCGCGCCAGCGCCAGCGCAGTTTGCTTGGCGTCGGCGACCAACCGCTCGCGATTCATGGAAATCAGGTCGTCCCGGCGCAGGTAGCCGAGTTCGCGGCATTCTTCCGCGCTGGTGCCCACCTTAGCCATGGCGATGTTTTCGAACACTGGGCGCAAATTGTGGAACAGATCCAAATCGTCACCCGATCCGGCGTTTTCATTGGCATGGACGAGCATCTCTTTGGTGCCGCCTCCACCGGGAATAAGCCCCACGCCCGTTTCCACCAGGCCGATATACGCCTCAGCCGCCGCGTGAATCTTGGCCGCATGCAAGCTGATTTCGCAGCCACCGCCCAGCGCCATTCCTTGGGGCGCTGCCACAACCGGTTTCCGGGCGTATTTGATTGCAAGATTTGCGTTTTGGAACTGCTTCACCGCCATGTGGATCTCATCCCACTCGTGCTCTTGCGCGCCAATCAGAATCAGCATCAGGTTCGCGCCAACCGAAAAGTTCGTTGCCTGGTTGGCAATCACCATGGCCTCGAAGTCTGTTTCCAGGCGCTTCAATCCTTTGTGAATCATGGCAATCAGATCTGCCCCAATCGCGTTCATCTTGGCGTGAAACTCGCAACACACCACGCCATCGCCGAGATCGATTAAGCTCGCGCCGGCGTTGCGTTCCACTTCGCGGCTGGCTTCCTTCAGGCTTTTCAGGATCAGCACGCCCGGCGGGGGTTGCAGCTGCTTCATCGATCCGCTGCAAAAGTCAAAAACCGAGGTCTCGCCTTGCTGCGACTCGTAGAAGCTCTTTCGGCCGCTGGTTAGTGCTTTCTCGAAAATCGGCGGCAAACTGCGCCCTTCCCTTTTGACCTGCTCGGCAAAAGCACTCAGCCCGATCGCATCTACACTCTCAAAAGGCCCCAGTTCCCATGCGAAGCCCCAGCGCATGGCGCGATCGACGTCTTCGACGTGGTCGGAGATTTCCGGCATGCGCCGCCCGGCGTACAAGCACATCTCCGAAAGCCCACGCCAGATGAATTGCTGGGCCTTATCGGTCTTTTGCCCCTCAAATAACGGCGTCAGCAGCGCGCGCAGGCGCTCGCGCGTGTCTTCGATCGCTTTTCCCGCTTCCAGGGAAGGAAACCTGGCTTTATGACGCGGGCGGTACTCCATGGTGTTCACATCCAGCGTCAGAATTTCCTTTTCCCCTTCCTTGCCTTTCACGCGTTTGTAAAATCCGTGGCCGGTTTTGTCGCCCAACCAGTGGCGTTTTGCCATTTCCTCCACAACAAGCGGAATTTTGTAAGCCTCGCGGGACTCGTCGTTAGGCACGGTCTCGTAGATGTTTTTCACCACGTGCATCAACACATCCAAGCCCACAATGTCGGCCGTCCGAAAGGTCGCTGATTTGGGCCAGCCCACCGCCGGTCCGGTACACGCATCCACTTCTTCGATGGTCATTCCCAGCTCGGACATCAAGCGCAATGCGTTCAGCATCGAGTAGGTGCCGATACGGTTGGCGATAAAGTTCGGCGTGTCCTTCGCCAGAACCACGCCCTTCCCCAACATGCGATCGCAAAAGTCCGACAAGGCGGTCAGAATTTCAGCGCCGGTCTTGGGTCCAGGAATCAATTCCACCAACTTCATGTAACGGGGTGGATTGAAGAAATGGGTACCCGCCCAATGTTGCTGGAATTCTTCCGGCAATCCCTGGGCGATGAGATGGACCGGCAACCCTGAAGTGTTTGTGGTGACGATCGCGCCTGGCTTGCGAAACTGCGCCACCTTGGCCAGCAAGCCGCGCTTAATTTCCAAATTTTCCGCGACCGCTTCGATGATCCAGTCCGCCTCAGCAAGCCGCGGCAAATCGTCTTCAAAATTGCCAATGGATATTTTGGAAAACAGTTTTGGGGTGAAGAAGGCCGCGGGCTTCGATTTCTTGGCCGCCTCCACACCGGCGGCAACGATTTTGTTTCTGTCTCCGGACGTCGCGTCTTTCGGCACGATATCCAGCAACAAACAAGGTAGTCCCGCGTTGGTAAAGTGCGCGGCGATGCGGGCACCCATGGTCCCTGCGCCGAGAACGGCGGCCTTCTGAATTTGCGGTGTCATGACGATGCCTTCGAATTGATCTTGGACAATTAAACAGGTTACAAAATGGAATCCTGGCGGTCAAACACGTGTTTGGTAAACTCCTGGCATCGTAAAATGGCCGATTATGGCTGCTGACAAGAACGGCGACCCGCAGAGTTTTGTGCGCATGGCCAAGGATTTGTTCCGCTCCTTTGCCTACGGCGGTACGCCGAAAGGAGCCAAACGTCCGCGTGTCGGTCTGGCGCTGGCGGGAGGCTTCGCGCGGGGTATCGCCCACATAGGAGTGCTGCGCGTGCTGCGCGAAGCAGCCATTCCCATCGACGTGGTCGCGGGTACCAGTGTCGGTGCGCTGATTGCCACCGCATATTGTGCCGGTGCATCCCTGGAAATGATGGAGCGCGTCGCTTATGAAACCAAGTTCACCGACTTCGGACGCTGGACTCCCTCTTGGCTGGGATTGGCTACCAACAATCGCCTCGAGCAGTTCGTGGCACGCTTCACTCCCGTCAAGCGCTTCGACGAACTGCAGAAGCCGCTGGCCATCGCCGCTACCGATATCAATCTCGGCTTGCCCGTCTACTATCACGGCGGATTGCTTGGTCCACCGCTTCGCGCTTCCTGCGCCTATCCCGGGCTATTCGTCCCCGTAAAATACGAAGGACGGACCTTGGTCGATGGCTTCTTGACGGCGCTGGTGCCCATCGAAGGCACGCTGATCCTCGGCGCGGAATTGATCATTGCCGTGTATCTGGAAGCGGGCGCCCTTGAGGAGCCTCGGACTTTCACGGACGTGCTGAGCCGTTCGTTCACGATCATCCAAAAGCATGCCGACTTGGAATGGCGGCGGGAAGCGGATGTGATCATCGAACCTGACGTCACGCCGTTCCTCTGGGATGATTTTTCTAAAACCAGTCAACTGGTGCGCGCCGGAGAAGAAGCTACTCTGCGGGCTCTACCGGCAATTCGGTCTGCGCTGGAGCGCAAAACCACCCTCGCAACCGAATGACTTTGCTGGTCCCCACGTCTTCAGGTCCGCCGGACTTCCACCCGGACTGGCTCGCCTTCCCCTTTCCCGCGCTGAGTTAGCCAAGCCCCCAATCCCTCGGCGAAGCGCTCGGGTGTTAGCCGAAAACTCGCCTCAATACGACCATCACTGACCGGCAAGGTGTCATCGAAATCCGCCGAATTGGTGAAATTGCGCATACAGAATTGATCCAGCCACTCCAGCGGGCAGTCGCGGCGCTCGCCCCGAACCCATACATCTACGTGAAACTTCTGGGCATACATAGAGGCAGGATACCACTAGGGGAAAGTGTGGATACAGAACGGTCGTTCGCTCTACTCCCGCCTTGCTTCCTCTTACACCCTCCCTTACACTGGTTGAACACGCTGCGGTCTATTACCTGTCCGTAGTGCCCGCATGTTCTTCCCCTTGGTTGGGTTCCCGGGATCGGTCGGATTGGGCATGCTGATCTGTTGGATGCGTTGCATCTGCTTTACTGGAGGAGCGCACTGTGGCAACCCCGATGGAAGCTTGGGTAAACCAAGCCGCCCAACTCACCAAGCCCGACCGCATCGTCTTTTGTGACGGTTCGGAAGCTGAGAACCAAGCCATTCTCCATGAAATGCTGAAACACGCCGATTCTTTCCAACTGAATCCCACGACGTATCCCAATTGTTTTCTCCACCGCAGCAACCCCAGCGACGTGGCTCGCACGGAGCATCTGACCTTCATTTGCACGCGGAATAAGGAGATTGCCGGACCCACGAATAACTGGATGGACCCGGATGCCGCGAAACACAAAATCGGGGCGCTCCTGAACGGCGCGATGCGGGGCCGCACTATGTATGTGGTGCCTTACATCATGGGCCCGGTGAACTCGCCGATGAGCAAGATCGGCGTGGAAGTAACCGACAGCCCGTATGTGGTGGCCAACATGCGGATCATGGCGCGGACCGGCAAGGTCGCAACCGACCGCCTGGGTGGCGCCTCCGATTTCGTACCCGGGCTGCATTCCCTGGGCGATCTCGATCCGCTTCGCCGTTATATTGCGCATTTTCCAGAGGAGCGCCTGATCTGGAGTGTGGGCTCGGGCTATGGTGGCAATGCGCTGCTTGGGAAAAAATGCTTTGCCCTGCGCATAGCCAGCTATATGGCGCGACAGCAAGGCTGGATGGCAGAGCACATGTTGATCCTGGGCTTGGAGTCTCCCGGCGGCAAAGTCACCTATATGGCAGCCGCATTTCCCAGCGCCTGCGGCAAAACCAACCTGGCGATGATGGTGTCCGCACTGGAAGACCAAGGCTACCAGGTCTGGACCGTTGGGGACGACATCGCCTGGATGCACATTGGCTCCGACGGGTATCTCCACGCTATCAACCCAGAAGCGGGCTTTTTCGGGGTTGCTCCGGGCACCGGGATGAAGACCAATCCCAACGTGATGCGCGCGATTAATCGCAATACCATCTTCACCAACGTTGGGGTCACCCCCGACGACGAGCCTTGGTGGGAAGGCATTGGCACCGAGCATCCCGCCGGCTTGGTTACGTGGCGTGGCGAACGGTGGGAAGCATCCAAAGGTCCGGCGGCACACCCGAACTCCCGCTACACGGTTTCCGCGAAACAATCGCCCAGCATCTCTCCCGAATTTGAAGCACCCCAAGGCGTGCCCATTTCCGCATTTATCTTTGGCGGCCGTCGCGCGCGAGTGGCTCCGCTGGTGTTCGAAGCGTTCAACTGGCAGCACGGTGTCTACGTCGGCGCAACCTTAGCCTCGGAAACCACCGCCGCGATCACTGGGGATGTCGGTATCACCCGGCGCGACCCCATGGCCATGCTGCCCTTCTGTGGCTACAATATGGCCGATTATTTCCAGCATTGGCTGGACATGGGTGAACGTATCCCGCATCCGCCGAAGATTTTCCATGTGAACTGGTTCCGCAAAGGCGCCGACGGCAAATATCTGTGGCCAGGTTATGGCGACAATGTTCGCGTGTTGAAATGGATTCTGGAGAGGGTCGAGGGCAGGGGCGACGCGGAAGAAACTCCGATTGGATTCGTGCCCACGACCAGAGCGCTCACGCTGGATGGCCTGCGTCTTCCGCCGGAAACGTTGCGCGAGCTCTTCCGGGTCGAGGCCGACGACTGGGAAATTGATCTGGCGGATACTCGGGAATTTTTCGCCAAGTTTGGCGACCGGCTCCCGGCAGCTCTGCGCGACGAATATCAGGGCGTGGTGCGTCGGTTCGAAACCACCATGCCCGCCTACTAAGCAGGTCTGCCCACTCAGGCGACCTCTCTTCGTTCGATAGCGCTGCATACCGTTGTTGCTTCGGAAACTGCCTCGGAGGGATTCGTCCCGGCTCAACCGTTTTGCCTTATAACTGAGAACGTATCCTTTTCACTTCGCATCGGCCCCGGTCCGATCAGGGAAGACCAGTGACTCCAGACAAAAAGAAACTGCTGCGCGTCGGCGTGCTCTTTGGCGGACGCTCCGGCGAACACGAGGTGTCGCTCGCATCCGCTGCTTCAGTCATCCGTGGTTTAGATCCCGACAAATACGAAGCCGTGCCTATTGGCATCAGTAAGGATGGTCATTGGCTGGTGGGAGAAGGCGCCGCGAAGATGCTGCCCGAGGTGCTTAAAGGCGGCAGGCGCGTGATGCTCACGGCTGATCCCACCGAAGCGGCGTTGATGCCGCTGGATCGAGGCGCAGGGGCGCAACGCCTGGATGTGGTCTTCCCGGTGCTGCACGGCACTTTTGGAGAAGATGGCACTATCCAAGGCATGTTGGACCTTGCCGGCCTCCCGTACGTTGGCGCGGGTGTTCTCGGCTCAGCGATCGGCATGGACAAGGACGTCGCAAAGCGGCTGTGCCAAGCCGCAGGAATACCGGTAGTGCCCTGGTTGACAGTGTACCGCTGGCATTGGGAAAAAGATCGCGACGCCATCCAGCAAGAAATCGAAGGCCAATTCGCGTACCCCTTGTTTGTGAAGCCCGCGACTTTAGGATCGTCGGTAGGAATGAGCAAGGTGCACAGTGCCGAGGAACTGGCTCCGGCACTGGATCTGGCCTGCGAATTTGGTATGAAGATTCTGGTCGAGAAGGCCATGGTCGCTCGAGAAATCGAAGTGTCGGTGTTGGGCAATCACCAGCCGAGCGCATCGGTTCCCGGCGAAATTATCCCTCATCGCGAATTCTATGATTACACTGCCAAGTATCTGGAAGAGGGCACGCAGCTATTAATTCCGGCAGATCTGAAACCCGCACAGGTGGAGAAAATCCAGTCGCTCGCGGTTGAAGCGTTCCGAGTACTTGAACTTTCGGGAATGGCTCGAGTGGATTTCTTTCTGGAGAAGAAAACGGGCAAACTGTTCCTCAACGAAGTGAATACTATTCCGGGCTTCACTTCCATCAGCATGTATCCAAAGCTGTGGGAGGCCAGCGGCATTCCTTTCCGCGAGTTGATCGACAGGTTGATTCAGTTGGCGTTCGAAATACACCGCGAACGAGCGCGCACCAAGTACGCCATCGAATTGCCGGATGGCTCCGCGGGAGCACTCTCGAACTGAAACTGCATCGCAGTTCTCCGGCTGGGTTGTGAAACTTTTCCCGAAAAAACGGCGTCCAACCAAGTGGAAGCTTTGTGGGTCGGCGACTCTCCTGTGGTACAGTTTCCCTGTCGCCACGCACAAGGAGATGCGGCTAAATGCAACACCCGGCCGAGATGATGTCCCTACTGGAACCCCCTCCGGAAAAGTCCCATAAATCGCAAGTCTTGGCGGTCACTATCGGCCTGGTCGTAGTGGTGCTGGCGATCGTTCTTTACTTCACCTTCCGTTACTACCCCGAAAAAAAAACAGTAAGCGAATTCTTTGACGCGCTGGTGGCCGGCAACACCGATAGAGCTTACGAACTATGGAAACCGACGCAGAGTTACCGCAAGGACGATTTCCTGGCGGATTGGGGCAATTCCGGATACTACGGCCCGGTGAAAAGCTTCAAAATCATGGGCGCAACACGGCATGAAAATAGCAATGCTGTGGCCGTTTCCGTTGTTGTCAGCCCTTATTCCCCGATGCCCAGCTCTTCGGACGCCGAAAAGAGTCAAAAAACCAAGCTGGTGACTCTCTGGGTTTCGCCGGAAGATAAGTCGTTGAGTTTCCCGCCATAAACAGATTGTCTCGGTTCAGAGTTATTGGCGTGTTTCGTCGAGTGCAGCCGCAAGTTCGGCGGGGCTGACGCTGGCCGTGCCCAATTTCCCCACCACGACTCCCGCAGCAATATTAGCCAGATAGGCGGCATCGGCGAGATCCGCACTCGCAGCCATTGCCAAGGCCAAAACGCTAAGGACCGTATCCCCTGCGCCGGTCACGTCGAAGACCTGTCGCCCGCTGGCCTCGCGGGAAACCCCGGGCTGCCCCACTCGCGCATAAGTCACTTCGAAACTGGTCGCGGGAATGGTCAAATGCCGCGGGACGGTCTCTTCGAAAATGCTCATGCCCTTCTCACCGCGAGTAATCACAACGGCGGCGCAGCCAAAGCGCGCCAGCAAAGCTCGCCCGGCTTCCTCGAGCGATTTGTCGTCGTTCAATGTCCGGGTTACGAAGAAGCTCGCTTCTTTGGCGTTACAAACGATGGCACGAGCGCCTCGATAGGCCAACAGCCGCGAGGTCTTGGGTTTGACGAAGACCGGCACCTTGAATTTGTGGGCAGCGTTTAAAACACGCTCAGCCAACTCGTCCGTGAGCAGTCCTTTATCATAGTCGGATATCAGCAAGGCGTCGGAAGTTTTCAGCGTCCGCAAGAGTAAGCGGAATATTTTTTCTTCCGTTTTCGAACTGAGCGGTTCCTGACGTTCGTGATCGATGCGTACAATCTGCTGGTGTCGCGCGATGATCCGCGTCTTTAGCGTAGTGATGTGCTGCGCATCTGCCAGAACTCCTCGCTCGCCGATGCCAGCGCGGCGTAGACAGGAGCGAAGGGCTTCAGCCACTTGGTCATCCCCTGTCCTGCCCTGAGGGAGGGCGCGCCCACCCACCACTCCGAAGGTTTGCACCCGCGCGCCTAACGCGGCTAAATTTGCCGCGACATTTCCCGCACCTCCGGGGCAGTCATTCTGAGACACAAAATCGACCACCGGCACGGCCGCTTCCGGCGACAGGCGGTGGGCATTGCCCCAAATGTAGCGATCCAGCATGACATCGCCGACAACAGCCACATTAATCTTGCGAAACGCGGGCAATAGTTGCTTCAGGCGAGGGACGACATGGGCCAACTCGGTTTTCGGTGGCAAGTGGCACGCTCAATCGCTGGCCATCGTGGCTTCCTCGGGAAGCATCACGGGAATATCGTCGCGCACCGGATAAACACGCTTGCAGGCATCACATTTCAGTCCGGAACCATCCTGCAACAAATGCACCGGCTGTTTGCAGACGGGACAGACGAGGATTGCCAACAGCTCTTTCGAAATAGCCATGGTTCGCTCCTGATCCGAACCCAAACTTTAGCAGAACCAGACTGCCTGGGGCCACCGCTTACCTTTGCTGCCTCAAAACCGGACGACCTCGCGTCAATACCGTTAGTGATACGCGGCACGGCGGCCATCCCCGCTACCCGGCGCGCTATACTCGCCTCTGGCCGCCCTATCGTTGTGCAATCACTGTTGTGTGGTTTGCACCGGCTGATCCTGGATTGAGGTGTGACCGCATGACCAAATTGCTGGCACTGATTCTGGTGTTTCTGCCATTGCTGCTCGCTCCTGGTCTTCGGGCCCAAACCGCCGCGGATCTCAAGGAGATCGCCAAGGAGAATGACGCCAAGCAGGACGAGTTGATCAACCTGGAGCGGGAAACCGCGCGAGCCATGCAGTGGAACAACGGCTCCCTTTTCCGCCGCATTTACGGGGATGATTTCGTCGGCATTCTGCCCTCGGGGGAAATAAAAGATAAGGCTGGTTGGATCGACTCGATCGAGAAATCGCCGGCTAAATACACGTCCTTCGTAGCCTCGGACATTCGCGTGCGCATGTTTCAGGACACCGCGGTGGTTACCTGCCTGTGGAGCGCTCGCGGCACTCAAGCCGGCCGGCCTTTCTCCAGACAATTTCGGGTCACTCACGTTTACGTGTACGGCCAACGCGGATGGCAGGCCGTTGCCGGGCAAGCGACCCTTCTGCCCGGCTAAATCCGTATATACTCTCAAGCGGTTCTATGCTCTTGTGCGGTTCCTAAAGGGCATCGCCGATTTTTGACGCTAAGAAATGCTCGGGGTGATCATGAAAAGGAATCTTTGGTGTGTGTCGTTGTTGATTAGCAGCGCCGTGGCGGCGCCAGCTTACGGACAAGCCTCTTCCAACGCGCCATCACCTCACGAGCCGGTTCTTCCCTATACGCCGAGCCTGGATCTGGCTTCGATGGACAAGACCGCCGATCCTTGTGTGAACTTTTATCAGTACTCCTGCGGCGGCTGGAAGAAAAACAATCCGATACCGCCGGACCAAACCTCTTGGTCGGTTTATGGCAAGCTTTATGAAGACAATCTGACGTTTCTACGCGGGATTTTGGAGCAAGCTTCGATCGATAACGGCCAGCGCGACCACGTCACCCGCGAAATCGGTGATTTCTACGCCGCGTGCATGGACGAAGCCACTGTCGAAAAACAAGGAATCTCGCCCATTCAAGGTCATTTGGATGCGGTCGCGAATCTCCAATCCGTGAAGGACATCGCGCCCCTGATCGCGGGACTTCAACAAGCTTACGGCCGCGAAGTGCTGTTCGGAGCCGGCTCCACGCAAGACCCTGATAATTCCTCCCAGGTCATTGCGGAACTGGATCAGGGCGGGCTTGGTTTGCCGGACCGCGATTACTACACCAAGCAAGATGCCAAATCCAAAGAGACACGCCAGCGTTACCTTCAGCACGTACAAAAGATCTTCGAATTGATGAGGGAACAGCCGGCCACGGCTAAGAAAGACGCCGACACCGTGCTGCGGCTGGAGACGGAACTGGCCAAAGCCTCTATGACCCGTGTGGATCGTCGCGACCCGTACAAGATGAAACACAAAATGAAAGTGGCGGACCTGGACAGCCTGGCTCCCAACTTCAACTGGAAAAGCTACTACGCGGCCGCGCATTACCCTCAATTCGAAACACTCAATGTCACCGCACCGGAGTTCTTCAAACGGCTCAACAACAGACTGGCGGCCGAGCCGCTGGAAAACTGGAAAACTTACTTGCGGTTCCACGTGGTGGATTCAGCCGCTCCTTATCTCTCCTCACCTTTCGTGAACGAGAACTTCGCTTTCTATCGCCAGTACCTGCGGGGCGCTAAGGAACAGCAGCCGCGATGGAAGCGCTGTGTCAGTTATACCGATAACCAGTTGGGCGAAGCGCTCGGCCAAGTGTACGTCGCGAAGGTTTTTTCGCCGGAGCTGAAGCAGAGCACAGTGGATATGGTCCACCGCATCGAGGATGCTATGGCCGTTCGCATCCGGCAACTGGACTGGATGAGTCCCGAAACCAAGCAGCAGGCTCTGCACAAGCTTCAAAGCATTCGCAACAAAATCGGCTATCCCGACAAGTGGCGCGACTACAGCAGCATCACCATTGCGCGCGCGGACTTCGCCGGAAACATGGCCCGCGCCAGCGAATTCGAACATCACCGCGACTACAACAAAATCGGCAAGCCCGTCGATCGCGGCGAGTGGGATATGAGTCCGCCCACGGTAAATGCCTACTACAATCCGCAAATGAACGACATCAATTTCCCCGCTGGCGTGCTGCAGCCTCCGCTTTACGACGCCAAAATGGATGCCGCCCCCAACTATGGCGACACCGGCGGCACCATCGGCCACGAACTTACTCACGGTTTCGACGACGAAGGCAGCCAGTATGACGCTAACGGCAATTTGAGGAATTGGTGGACCAAGGAGGACCGCAAGAAGTTCGACACGCGCACCAAGTGTGTCCAGGATCAATACGCCGGCTACGTGGTGGTCGACGACATCCATATCAACAGCAAGCTGACCCTTGGCGAAGATGTGGCGGACCTGGGCGGGGAAATCCTGGCGTACATGGCTTGGCAGGACGCAACCAAAGGAGAATCGTTGCAGCCTCGCGATGGCTTGACTCCCGAGCAGCGCTTTTTCGTCGGATTCGCCCAATGGGCTTGCGAGAATGACCGGGTCGAGGAACTCCGTTTGCGGGCGGCCACCGATCCACATTCTCCGGCGGAATACCGGATCAACGGTGTGGTTGTGAACATGCCCGAATTCGGGCAGGCGTTTGCGTGCAAAACAGGCCAGCCGATGACCAAACCCCCGGAAAAGGTTTGCAAAGTCTGGTAACGGGATAAGCGCATGGTCCAGCGAGCCGGTGTTTGGCCGTGGGGTACTAAGGCTCGGAGCGCACACTGGCGCGCTGTGGAATGCAGGCTTCAATGCACGTGCCTCCGCCACGGCGCGAATGAATGAACAGTTCCCCGCCTAAACTGTGCAAGCGTTCTTGCATGCTGAGCAGTCCGAGCCCTTGTGTAAACTCGGCCGAATCCGGATCGAATCCTTCGCCTTCATCCGAAATTCTCAGTCTTAACGAACCGGCAACCTCATCCAGTTGCACGAATGCTGTCCGAGTCCCGCTGTGTTTTTGCACGTTGCGAATCGCTTCTTGAGCCACGCGGAACATGCAAAGGGCCGCTTCCTGCGGCGGCTTTTGCTGCAATCCCCGGTTGTCGAATTCAATTTTCATAGCGTTATGGGCCGCAAAATCCTTGCAGAAATTCGAAAGCGCCACTCCCAGCCCCAACAATTCCACTTGCGAAGGATGCAACCGGCGCGACACATTGTGCACATCCGACGTGATTTCGCTGGCGGCCTTCACCAGAGCTTCCAACTGTTGGGTCAGCGAGGACCTGATTTTCACCGAAGCCTGCTTGAGTCGCTCCAGATCGATGTTGAGCAAGGCCAGCCTTTGCCCCGCGTCGTCATGAAGATCACGGGCGATGCGCGCCCGTTCTTCCTCCTGGGCCCGCACCAGACGGCTGCGCATGGTCACTAACTTCTCTTCCGCTTTGCGGCGCTCGCTGATGTCTTGGTAGATGGCAAACGCCCCGACGAAGGAGTTTTCGGAGAAGACTTTTACTCCATAAAGCTCCACTTCGACGAAGGTGCCGTCTTTTCGCCGCCGACGCGCTATGGTGTGAACTACTCCGCCGCTTTGTACGGCCTCGCTAAGCTGCGCAGCCAGCTCCTTATCGTGCGGCGCGATGACGTCGTCCAGGTTCCGGCCCTGCAGTTCCGCCTGGGTGTACTGAAACATCTGCTCGAACGCCGGATTGCAAAAGCGCACCCGCTGCTTCTCATCCTTAATGACAATCCCGAGCGGCAAGCTTGAAATCAGCGCGTCCATATAGGTCACGTGTTCTTTCAGTTCCTGCTCGGCGCGTTTCCTGGCGGTCACGTCCAAGGCGGAAGCCAACAGCGCGGGTTTGCCGTTGAATTCCGTTAAAGCCGACGCGAAGTCCAGCCAACGCTTCTCTCCCTGCTTGGTCACGATGGTCAGCTGGCTCCGCGAGGGCACCGGCTTGCCGGCCAGCTTGGCTTGCACTCGGGCAAAGTCCTCGGCGCGAAACTCCGCGTCCACCAGATCCCACGGATCCATGGCCAGAATCTCTTCCCGCGAGTATCCGGTAATGTTTTCGAATTCCTTGTTGAAGTACACGAAGCGGTTTTCCTGAAGCAGCCAAATCGCCGAGGTCACCGTTTCCACCACCAGCCGGAACTTCGCTTCGCTCTCGCGCAGCGCGCTCTCGATCTGAAGCCGCTCGGTTACATCTTCACCAACCACCAATGCGCACGGTTCGCCTTCTATTTCGATCACCTCGACGGAGTACAGCACGTGCACAATTCGTCCGGACTTGGCGCGAAGCCGGGCCTCGTGACCTGCTACCGCTTTGCGCTTTAAGCAATCGGCGATGATGGCGGCAAAATTCTCACTGTCCAGCCACATGCCGGTTTTCAAAAGGCTCTTCCCGACAATTTCGTCCCGCGTATACTCGCTCTGGCGCTCGAAGCTGGCGTTCACGTCCAGGAACCGCCCATCGCGCAGCGAAATAATGATCATGGCGTGCGGACTGGCGCGATATGCCGCGGCAAATTTGGCTTCCGACCAGCGCAGCGCTTCCATGGCTCGTTTCCGCTCTGTGAGGTCAACAAAACTCACCAAATAAAGGTCGGACACCAGCGACACGTGAAATTCGATGTCGCGGAACGTGCCATCCTTGCAGCGCACTCTTGCTTCCATGGCCAGCCCTTCCGCACATCCGCGGTCGGCTCTCTGGATTAATTCCTGCCACTGTGCACGAATCGATTCGCGATACGCGGCATCGGGATAGGCCAGCGGCCACCAATCCGCTACCGAGCGCATTTCCTCCGCCGTGTAGCCGAACAGGCTGACGAATTTGTCGCTTAGCGATACGACCGATTGCTCCGGCCAACGCGATACCACCATTGCCACCGGACAATTGCGAACCACTTCCCGGCTGAACTCCTCCGATCGGCGAAGCTCTGTTTCGATCCTTTGCCGATTGGTGATCTCGGTTTGCAGGGAGGCGTTGTCTACCGCCAGCCCAAGCCGCTCTCGTTCGCTGAGTTCCAATTCCGCCACGGTTTGCTGATAGCGTTCGACCAGCAACAGAATCATGCCCAGACAGATGCCGCACGTTTCCACCAGGTCCAGCAACAATATTCGCGAATGACCGAAGTATTCCAGGTTGGCTAAGCGGTGCAGCGGCCCGGGGTACTGGAAGTGCCACCGGACTCCGAGCATTTCAACGAAACTCAAACAATACAAGGCCTGATTGACGGCATATCCCAGACAGAACACTCCGGTAATGGCAGCCGCATAGGAACTGCTGGCCTGAAATTCCCGCCAGAACACCACGAAACAGAACAACAAGGCGCACGCCAGCAAAAACGTTCGCGGCGCATTCCGCAACGCGAAACTGACTAATGGGTTCTCTCGCGCCGTAAAACTGAACAAGAAGCAAACTACGGCAATGGCCAGGCTCAGCGCCAAGCTCTTCCAAACCTCGCTTTTCAAAAACGGCTTCGCCGCCCGCCAATTCAAGCCGCCAAGGATCAGAAGCATCGGCTGCAAGAATCCCAGCACCAAGAGAACTAGAATCATCCCGGCTTTTGTGAACGTCCAAGCAGGGCCCATGCGGATCGAAATCGTTGCGGTGAACAGATATGCAGCAAATGCGGTCCACGCCCAGGCCCACCAGCGAAAGAACGCAAACTTTTGGAGTCGCGCGTACAGTCCCCACAGTAAGGTGACCAGACACACGGTCAACAACAGTTGTGTTGTAGCGGATAAGTTGAAGGTGTCCGCGCTGCTGAACATCGCCCCGCCTGTTGGCCTTTCCGGAAATGTCGGTGTTCGCTCAACCGAGTTTTTGAGATTCTACAATACTTCTCCGGTGTATTGTTGCACCCCCCGTCACAGCGATGGCCATCAATAACGCCACAATGGGATCGCAGGGATGCCGGTGCCGCAGCGTTGTATGGGCGATATAAAAAGTAAGGGGGAAAATCAGAGGGAAGAACGCCAGCGGCACAAAATACGCGCGATTCTGGATGTAAAGTCGCACCATCCCGGCGATGATCCCGGCTAATGCCATTGCGTTCCAAAGAATCAGAAGCCGCGCAAGGTTCGAATCAGAGTTGGCGAAATCGCGCCACGGCGAGTCCGTGCCTAGCCACGTGGCCACGACTCTACGGGCGAACAGCCGCGCATACAGGCGCGGATGCGTTTGCACAAAATGGACGGCCTCTTGCATCTTCTGGTGGAGAAATTCGTTTTCGCCCAGCCGGCTGTACAGACGAACCTCTTCGTAGCGGGTGATGCGGTTCAGAGTATGCGAATGCTCGTCGAAGATTTCGTTATTGCCGGACCAAAACTCGTACGGAAAGTTCGAACGCAGCGGGATGAAATGATGGAATTGCATATAGTTTCGGACCATCCAGGGCAAGCACGCCAGCACCAGCACTGCTACCGTTAACAGGGCCAAACGGATTTGCTGTGCACGTGTACCACGATGCTGATAAACAATCCAGCCAATCAAGAAGGGCAGCAGCGCGCCCAGAGCCGGGTTGGTCAGCAAAGACAAGCTCCAAAGCAGTCCATAAAGAGCAAAGTCGCGGCGCCTCACGGATTCTTTTAACTCCACGGTGCTCCACAAGAGAGCGCTGGCCAGGAGCACGGAGAGAGAGGTGTCCCAGATCCATTCGAACGGCAGGATGATCCCGCTCGGGAAAATCGCCCAAATCCAAGCCGCCAATAGTGCGGTAACTCGGCCGCCAACTCGAACGGCTGCGTAGAACAGCGGAACCGTAGCCACCGCCGAGAAAAAGCAGTTCAGCGAGACCGCTGCATACAAGGATCGCAGCGTGAATATGCCAAAAACTTTGAATATCCCCGCCAGCAGCAACGGGTACAGCGGAGCAAGCCAGGCTGTTGGTCCGGTTCCCTGGCGAAATAAGCAGCAGAATCCCTGGCCCTGCGCCAGCGCCGCCGCCACATTTCCCACTTCGTTTTGGAATGGCACCGCAGCCAGCACCACCGCTGGAATCTGGCGCGCCATGTGCACGAAGTACCACACGCGCAACAACAGCGCGACCAGCGTAATCAACCACACGGAGTTCGCCACCCGAAACACTTTTGTTGGCATACCCGACAGCAGCATACCAGCGAAATGGGCTTGCTCCAGAATCCGCGGGTTCGGCCGTCTGGTGTTTGTGACCGGCTGTTCGCGAATCTTGTCAGGACAATCCGCATTTGAGTACAGTGGTGTCGACGGGGCTGCCAGTCAAAGCGGCCCGGCTTGGATTGCCGAAAGGAAAACGCCAGATGGGCAGGAAGACGGGCTGGTTCTTATCTCTACTGCTAGGAACCGTGTTCATGGCTGCGGCGTGCAGCGACAGCCAGAAGGAAGCGACCCAGGCGGCCATCAACGCTGCCGAGTCCGCCATTGACGCGGCACAGCAGGAAGCCGCTAAATATGCCCCAGCACAGCTGCAAGCCGCGCGCGCCACTTTGCAAAGCGCCAAAGATGCCCTGGCCAAAAGCAATTACCCCGCCGCATTGGCGGCCGCACAGGATGCCGCGAACAAGGCTAAAGACCTGGCGATCGCGGCGACCTCCAAAAAAGCCGAATGGAGCAAACAGTGGGCGGAACTGAGTGCTTCCGTGCCCAAATCCTTGGACCAGATCAAGGCCAAGTTGAACGCTTATTCTCACGGAGCGCAGTTGCCGCCGGGGCTCGATCAGGATCAGATCGAACAAGCCAAAAAGGATTATGAGCAACTGAAAAAAGCCTGGGCCGATGCTACCGCTTCGGCCACTTCCGGCAGTCTGCGCGATGCCATGGACAAGGTTCCCAGCATTCAGGAACAAATTAAAGGAGCTGCTGGGAATCAGATCGTAGCACCAACGTTTCTGCGCCGGCCGATATGGCGAGACGTTTTGTGCTTACGGGCCAAAGGGGCCCCAATACGCACCGAATAGAAAATTGCTCCCGATGCCGTTTCGGGGCGGGTCAATTGATCGCGCTGCCTGAGAACCAAAACGAGAGCCGATCCCAGCAATAGTTGTCGTGGTAGGGACGACCATCGCTGATCGCCCCCGCACAGATCCGTACAAGCGCGTTCACGCATACGGCTCTTACCCTGGATGAGTGGCGGCGAAGCGCGCGTCGGGATAAGGATGCAGAACACGGGGTTGAGGAATCCACCGGTGCAAGAGTGGGTAGAGACGAGCCCA
>DASPVD010000033.1:0-5498 GCA_035622555.1 Candidatus Eremiobacteraceae bacterium
CTTGCGCACGATCGTGCGGTTCTGCAGTAGCTGCATACTTATTCTTCTAGCCGCTGCAGGCACATGCGCACAATCGGGCAGTACTCCATCAAGCGAAGGGCAAAAGGCCACAACGCCTTCATCGAGCGCGACGCAGCGCTATGCGAACATGCCCGAAGATGCAGTGCCGTTCGGGAAGTTCAGCAAGCCATACAAAGAGTGGTACCTAACGGAAGACACGCTGGCCTATTACGGCGCGGCCCGCGAACGCAGTGTGCCGGAGATGGAGCAGTCTCCCACGGTGAACATCGGATTTCTCGGGCCCATCGAGAACAATCCCGAATCGCCGTTTGGATTAGCGATGTTGCATGGTGCGCAGCTCGCCATTGAACAGGCCAATGCGCGTGGCGGTTTCCGTGGTTTTAGTCCATCTTCGGCAAAACGTTACGAACTGAAAATACATGCGGATTCTGCCCAGTGGGGAGCGTCGTCCGTAGAAGCGGTGAAGATGGTTTTCGATGAACACGTGGTGGGCGTTCTCGGGTCGGTGGATGGAGCGTCTACGCACATCATGTTGCGGGTCAGCCTGAAGCTGGAATTTCCGATCATGGACACGGCCACAACCGATCCCACCGTTACGGAAACGCGTATTCCTTGGGTGATCCACAACTTTCCTGACGACCGGCAACAAGGATACGCGCTCGCGGCGGAAGTACTGAAGCGCCGCAAACTGAAGCGAATTGGAGTGATCCGCACACAGTCGCGGTATGCGCGAGTCGGAGTCGCAAAGTTTTTTGACGAAGCCAAACGCCTTGGCCATGTTCCGGTATTGGAGGTGAAATTCGAACGAGGCGACCGGGATTTCTCGACGCCATTACGCATGTTGCAGAACGCTCATGTAGACGCGGTGGTGATTTGGGGCGAAGTCCCGGAAGCGGCGAAAATTCTGAAGCAGATGCGCGAAATGGGCATGAAACAACCGGTGTTTGGCCCCAGCCGGCTGTGTTATCCCGGAATCATCGAACAAGCCGGAGCGGCTGCCGAAGGGTTGGTAACAACGGCAGCATTGGATCCGACCCGCAGCGACGAAGCCTGGCTGGAATTCCGACAACAGTATCGCGCCAAATTTCATGAAGAGCCGGACGCCTATGCTGCGTATGCGTTCGATGGGATGAATCTGCTGGTTGCCGCTGTGGAAAAGGCCGGTCTGAACCGTGGAAAAATCATGGACGCGCTGCGCGACCGCCAGGGCCAAAACTATGATGGAGTCGCCGGACGCGCTCAGTTCGACCACACGCTGAACAATATTGCGCCAATCTTCATGGCACGCGTGGAGGGTGGGAAGTTCGTATTTTCTCCGGCCAAATTGCAAGTCGCCGGTTTGGAAACCGGACATCCAGGTACGCCATAATGCCGGTTTGTACCCTACATCGCTACGCTGAGCACCACGCGCAAGAGTCGCTCTTGCCGCCACTCAAAATCCTGTGGCTGCTGCTCTTGCTGGTGATCCTATTCGCTTGTGTTACGGCTGCGCACGCCCAGTCCAGTGCGCCGGCGCAAACACCTTATGCCACGCTGGACCGGCAGAAGGTCACTTATCGCGGGCCGATTCACGAAGGCGCCGCCGATGCTTTAGGCGATGCGGCGGTGATCGGCTTGATTCTGCCCTTAAAGGGCCCACAGGAGCGAGAGGGCCGCGCACTGCTTGAGGCGGCGCAACTGGCGGTTCGCGCAGAACAGCGTCGAGGTCCGCTTCGTGATGGCCGCCGCCTGGAAATCGCGGTTCGCGACGAAAGCGGGCCATGGGGACAGGCCAGCACCGAAATTCTAAAACTGATCGAAGAAGATCGCGCGGTTGCGCTGGTTACCTCAGCCAATGGGGCCTCTGCCCATTTGGCCGAACAAATCGCGAATAAGATCAGTGTCCCGATTCTGACGCTGTCCAGCGATCCGTCCGCGACCCAAACGAATGTGCCGTGGCTGTTTCGCGTTGGACCGAGCGACACCGATCAGGCGCAGGCATTTTGCCAACAGATTTATTCCGAGTTGGGCCTGCGCAAGGTACTGGTGGTTGCGCAGACCGATCACGACGGAAGGGTGGGCGCCACGGAATTCGAAAAGGCGGTGAAAAACTTCAAGGCACCGATTCCATTCCGATTCGAGTTTGCCGGCACGCCAAGCGATCTCGATTTATTTCGTGCCAAGCTGGCAACCACCGAACCCGATGCGGTCGTGATTTGGACCGATGCCTCCGCTGCTGACGCACTGCTTGCGATTGTGGAAGCCACGCGTCCATCGACGCCTGTGTTCCTGTGCCGAAAAGCGGCGCAACTGGAAGCGCCAAGCAGCAAGTCAGATGGATTTAACGCGGATCAACGCGAGAAGCAGAAGTCCGCAGAGCGTTTCACGGTGGATTCGAAGCAACTCCTATCCGAGCAGGATTTCCGTGATTTCGACACTCCTCGAACAGGTAAGCCACTGAGCCTCGAAGCAGAAGCCATGTACGAGGCCGTACACATCATCGCCGCGGCGCTTCGCCGAATCCCGAGCAATCGGGGGCTTCTGCGCGACTATTTAGCGAACCAGGGACCATCTGCCAGCAGCAACATCAAAACGCCCTTTGATCCCGCGGGGAACGACTTACAAAGGTTTAGCATCGTTCAAGTTGAGGCTGTTCCCTAGTCTTCCCATCAACCATCAGCGGACCGGCGGGGCAGGGAATTAGCCCTTCAGTTGTCGATAACGGCGAATTGCCGCATTGGTGGAACTGTCGTGCTTCAATGACGGCTCGGTCTTGCTTTCCAACTCCGGAATGATTTTCTGCGCCAGCACTTTGCCCAGTTCGACGCCCCACTGATCGAACGAATCGATGTTCCAGATCGCTCCTTGGGTGAACACCGAGTGTTCGTACAGCGCGATCAACTTGCCTAATGCCTCCGGGGTCAGGCGCTCCAGCAGGATCGTGTTGGAGGGCCGGTTGCCGTCGAACACGCGATGAGGTACCAGCCACTCCGGAGTGCCTTCGGCTTTTACCTGCTCCGGCGTTTTGCCGAAGGCTAGCGCTTGGCTCTGCGCGAACACGTTGGCAAGCAGCATATCGTGGTGCCGTCCGAGGGGATTCAGAGTTTTCGCAAAGGCAATGAAGTCGCACGGAATCAATCGGGTTCCTTGATGGATGAGTTGATAGAAGGAGTGCTGGCCATTGGTGCCGGGTTCGCCCCAGAAAATCTGGCCGGTATCGTAATTCACGCGCATGCCGTCCAGCGTGACGTGCTTGCCGTTGCTTTCCATGGTGAGTTGCTGAAGATAGGCGGGAAAGCGTTTCAGATACTGTTCGTACGGAAGAACGGCGATGGTTTGCGTATCGAAAAAGTCGGTGTACCAAACCGCAAGCAAGCCCAGCAACACCGGCAGATTCTGATCCAGCGGAGCGGTGCGGAAATGCTCGTCCATTTGGTGAAAGCCATTCAACATCGAGCGGAAATTCTCGGGCCCAATGGCCAGCATGGTGGAGAGCCCGATGGCGGAATCCATAGAGTAGCGGCCGCCGACCCAGTCCCAGAATCCAAACATGTTGGCGGTGTCGATGCCGAACTTGGACACTTCCGCGGCATTGGTGGAAACGGCGACAAAGTGTTTGGCGACCGCCTTTTCGTCTGCGCCGAGCGCGGCCAGCGCCCAATCGCGCGCAGTGTGCGCGTTGGTCATGGTTTCCAGAGTGGTGAAGGTTTTCGAAGACACAATGAACAGGGTCTCCGCGGCGTCCAGACCGTGCACCGCTTCGGCGAAATCGGTGCCGTCAATATTGGAGACGAAACGGAAGGACATGTTGCGGTCACTGTAGAACTTCAGGGCCTCATAGGCCATAACCGGACCTAAATCGGACCCGCCAATTCCGATGTTGACAACGTTGCGAATGCGCTTTCCCGTGTGTCCGGTCCAGGACCCATTGCGGACGCGATTCGAAAAATCGCTCATTTTGTCGAGCACCGCGTGCACTTCCGGAACTACGTTTTTGCCGTCCACCAGGATAGTCGCATCTCTTGGCGCACGCAGAGCCGCGTGCAGCACCGCCCGATTTTCCGTGATGTTGATCTTTTCGCCGCGAAACATCGCGTCCCGCCGGGTCTGAACGCCCGATTCCCGGGCCAGGTCCAGCAGTAGCTTGATGGTCTGCTCGGTCACCAGGTTTTTCGAGTAGTCCCAATAAATTCCCACGGCGTCCAGACAGAAGCGCTCGCCGCGTTCCGGATCCTCCGCGAACAGAGTCTTCAGATCCGTGGCTTGTATTTTCTTGATGTGGGTCTTCAAGGCCAGCCATGCTTTGCGTTTGGTCAGCGGCTGAATCGTTGTCGAAGGTTGCAGCGAGGTTTTAGTTGCGGGCATGATCCAACTCCTTTTGTGATCGCCTTGGGATTTATCGGGGATGAGAGCGCTTGGGCGGGTGTGGCTTTTTGTCCACGTTAACGTTCCACAGCCGAAAACCACCGATGAAGGCGTTAAAGTTATCGCCTTGGCGGCAATGGGGCGGCAATTGCTTGAGTTTCTTGACATTTCCGCCGCCCAGGACGATCTCGTCTGGCTCCAGGGCCGTTCGCAGCCGCTCCACCACATCAACAACAAGTTTGCGCCACTTCTTTTTGCCGTGCTTTTTCAATCCGCGTAAGCCCACATAATCTTCGTAGGTCGCTTTCTTGTAGGGTAGGTGTCCCAGTTCCATCGGTTCGACGATATGGTCGTCGACCACCGCAGTACCCAGTCCGGTGCCCAGGCCCACAAACAGCATGCGCCCTTTCTTGTAGCTGCCTAAAGCCTGCATGGCCGCGTCGTTGAGTATTTTCGTAGGGCAACCGAAGGCCTTCTCGTAATGGAATCCCACCCAGCCTTTACCAAGGTTGTACGGTTCCACGATCGGGCGATTGCGCAGAACCGGTCCTGGATAACCGATGGAAACCGCATCGTACCTCCAATCCTGGGTCATCTTCTTCACGCCTTTGACCATTTCCCCTGGGTTCATGGAAGGTCCCGAGTCGAATTTGCGAGGCTCGGTTTCGCCGCTGAGAAGCGCTTTAATGTGCGTGCCACCCACGTCAATGACAAGTACTTTCATCCTGAGAGCTCCTGGCGAAAACCTACCGTAAGTCCAACCGAGCCGCCATCGCCACCAAAGAGTGTACCGAATATTCTCCGCGAATGGTTCGACAGAGATTGGACGCTACCAACCGAAGCACGTTGCAAAAAAATTCCGATAAACCATTGGGCGGGGAGTTTCATCAACAGCAGGTTAAAAGCTGCTTAATTGCAAAGAACCAAATCGTTGCTATTCAAAGTCTTGCACAGGATTTCCGCAACATTCGCTTGACACGGCCATTAAGGAGAAGTAATTTTCCTCAATCGTTTTCGGGGGAATCTATGCTGATTCCTGCCATTGGGGTGTTCGCGTAACGGAGAGCCTGCGAATTGCCAACTTGCGGTTGCCCTCGCTCCCGGAACTGGTGCGTTCCGAAGCAGCGGGAAGG
>DASPVD010000034.1:0-81657 GCA_035622555.1 Candidatus Eremiobacteraceae bacterium
GATCGAGCGTTTGTTTGCTTGGCTTCATAACTTTCGTCGCGTCGTCATTCGTTGGGAATATTATCCAGAGAATTTCCTCGCTATGGTGCAGCTTGCCTGTGCTGTCATCCTCCTGAGGTATTTATGAGATGACTTCTAGTCGGACCTCCCGCGCTCACGCATATCCTCCTTCGGCTCTAAAATAGACCAGTCATTCCGAACGGAGTCTGCGCAGTGAGGAATCTCTCTTCAGTTGTTCCTCCGGTCACGTCCTGCGCTCGCCCCGTGTCTATTGTTTTTTGGCCGGTTGCTGCGGCGGCTGTTGCTGTTCGCTTGATGGCGGCACAATGCCCTTGATGCGCATATACGTCGCCAAATTCCCGTAATGCTCCAGGTCGTGCATGTTGTTCACCGTCAGCGCACTCAGCCGTGGAGCGTCATTTCCAAACAGCTTGATGGTCTGCAGGGCCGCCGCGTCGGTCATGGTGTTGTACGCCTTGTCGCAATACGCGAACGCTGTATTTAACGCCGCGATCAGGTCCGCCTTGCTGGTCTTGGTGTGCTCAATGTCTAGCCCTGGATTCTTTTCCCCAAGTGCCACCGAACAAAACAGGTACTGGGCGTCGGCCAGGTGTCCAATGATCTGGCCGTAGCTGCGGACGCTGTCTACAGGCTTGAAGCTGTAGTTCTCTTCCGGCATCTTCTCGGCCGACCGCTGCAGGATGTCCTTTACCCGGGCATAGGCATACTTGTTCCAGGTGCTCAGGGGATTCTCCACGGTGGCCGTTGGTTTTCCCTGGGCCGGTTTTTCCTGGGCCAGGATGCCCCTGGCCAGCACCGTCAGACACAACAACACAACCATTCGTAGAACAGTTTTCATGGGTTCTTCCTCCCATCCCTTATACGCACGTGCACCCCAAAAGTTTCTGGTCAGAGAAGTTCCCTCGCGAACCTGCCTTTAGAGGAGTCGCTGCCCAACCAGCTCAGACATCTCGGTGAAGCCAGCATCTCCATCCAAACCAACAGATGCGAGACCCACCCGAGTGGCTCCGCTTATAGAATCCTGTGATGTAGATTGAATTTCTCGTTTATCTCGCTCGCTCAGCGTGCGTTCTGTGCTACAACAAACGCCATGTATCCCGCTACGGCGTCCGTGAAAGATGATACTCTCACCGTCGCTGCAATCGCAGCGCTTGCCTGCATCCTCCAGGATGTTTTGCACGAAGGCTTGGGCCACGGTGTGACCGCCTGGCTAAGCGGCGCCCATCATGTGACCATGAGTACGGTTGCGCTGCAGAGTGACATCGATACGGGCTGGATCTCGGCCAACGGTACGCTTGTAAATCTCCTTTTTGCGGCCATTTTCTGGCTGTTGCTGCGAAGGGCCCGGCGTTACCGGCCGGCTCTGTTTTATTTCTTGGTGATGGCCATGGCCGGCAACCTGTTTACCGGTACCGGCTACTTCCTCTTTTCGGGAGTGACCAATTTTGGCGATTGGGCTGCCGTGATCCGAGGTTTGCAGCCGCACTGGGTATGGCGGCTCGGTCTTATCGTCTTGGGCGTGGTCTCATACTACGCGTCGATGATGTTGGTGGCCGCCAAGCTAAGGGAGTTTCGGGGTGTGGATAGGAGTTGGCGAAGAATCCGTGTGCTGAGCTGGACGCCGTACTTCACCGACGGGATTCTCGCGGGCGTTGCGGGAGTTTTGAATCCTGCTGGGCTGTTTTATGTCATCGCGTCGGCACTTCCGTCAACTCTGGGCGCCAACGCGGGTTTATGGGCCTTGCCCAGCGTGATCCAGAGATGGCCCCAAAGCGAACCGCAGCTCAGCCCAATAACCCGCAGTCCAGGATGGATTGTCACTGCGGCCATAGCCACTCTGCTTTTCATCTTCATGCTTGGCCCTGGAATCACCTGGACGCGATAACATTCTCAGCGACCGGTAAAATCTGCGCTTTAGGAGAACTGGTATGAAGGTTGGCGTATTCACACCGTTATTGTCGAGTCTGCCGTTCGACGAAGTAATTCGCAAGCTGACCCGGCTCAATATCTATCATGTCGAACTGGCCACCGGAAACTATGTAGGTGATGCCCATTGCAAGTTGTCGATGCTCCAGAGCGATGCCCAACTCAAAGAGTTCAAAAAAAAGCTGGAGGACCACGGCGTCACCATCAGCGCACTCAGTTGCCACGGCAACCCGTTGCATCCGGACCCTAAACACGCACAACACGATCGTGACGTCAGCCGCAAGACCATCCTACTTGCCGAGAAGCTCGGCGTACCCGTCATGGTCGACTTCAGCGGTTGTCCCGGCGATAGCCCAACGGCAAAAGCCCCCAATTGGGTTACCTGCCCCTGGCCACCTGATTACCTCGAGGTGCTTCGCTGGCAATGGGACGAGGTCGTTTCGCCTTACTGGACCGAGCATGTCAGGTTCGCCGCGGAACACGGCGTCAAGGTGGCCGTGGAGATGCATCCCGGCTTCGTCGTCTACAACCCGGAAACACTGCTCAAGCTGCGCTCCATCGTGGGTCCATCCATTGGCTGCAATTTCGATCCTAGCCACCTGTTCTGGCAGAACATCGATCCCATCGCCGCCGTACGCTTGCTGGGCGACGCCATCTATCATGTTCACGCCAAGGACACCCAACTCTACAGCAACAATCTTGCTTTGACCGGCGTCCTGGACACTAAGCCCTACACACAAGTGCGCGAGCGCAGTTGGCTCTTCCGCACCTGCGGGTACGGACATGGCCGCGACTGGTGGAGCGAATTTGTCTCCACACTCCGGATGTACGGCTATGACTATGTCCTTTCCATCGAGCACGAAGATAGCCTCATGTCCGGAGAAGAAGGCCTGGCCAAGTCCTCGGCTTTTCTCAACGAGATTGTCATGCGCGAGCAGCCGGGTGCGGCCTGGTGGACGTAGGGACGTCTATCCGTATCGGAATTTTGGCGCGAACATTCGAAGCTCCTTGTTTCCACACCGTAGTAGTCCAACTCTTCAGGGGTGTACGATAAAATCGCTTCCACCTTTACACGTTCTCTGAGATCACTGTCCGGACCATCATCGTTTCGCCGAACGCTGCCCTTGCGAATAGCCTTCTCCTCGTAGCCCCTATTCGTTGTAAGCTGTCACCAGTACTTCGCCATTCGCATTCGCAATCGTACTCTTCGTATACATTACTGGAATCTTTTCCACTTAGCGGCTCGCGGAAGACTTATATATTGCGTAAGACAATCTGTGGGGAACCGGTTGAGCCCGTCAGCTAGTCATCGGCAACTGGTCGAAAGGATCGGGAGTGAATCTGACAGCCATTGATTGGGTCATTATGTTCCTGTACTTCGCGTTCGTTTTAGGGATTGGTGTCTTCCTAAAACGCTTCATGAAAACCAGCACGGACTTTTTCCTCGCCGGGCGATCCTTACCGGCTTGGGTTTGTGGCATCGCCTTCATGGCCGCGAATCTTGGCGCGGTGGAAGTCATTGGCATGGGAGCATCGGGTGCGAAATACGGGATTGCCACCAGCCATTTTTACTGGATTGGCGCCATTCCGGCCATGGTGTTCATCGGGCTGTTCATGATGCCCTTTTATTACGGGTCACGCGCCCGGTCTGTGCCGGAGTTCTTAAGGTTGCGCTTTGACGAGAAGACCCGCGCCTTCAACGCCTTTTCCTTCGCCGTGATGACGGTCTTTTCCTCAGGCATCTCGATGTACGCCATGGCCAAGCTCATCCAAGTGCTTCACATTCTCGATGGACCGCTCGCCAAGATGGGCCTGCCCCTCTCCTGGTCATTCCACTTGAGTGTTTTCATTTCCGCTCTGATCGTGCTCGGTTATGTTTTTCTGGGCGGGCTGACCAGCGCCATCTATAACGAAGTTCTTCAGTTTTTCCTGATCGTGGCCGGGTTTTTGCCCCTCGTGTTCCTCGGCTTGAAAAACGTTGGTGGATGGAGTGGATTGAAGGCCCAACTGCCCTCCGCATTCACACATTCATGGCAAGGCATGACCAATCCCCAAAGCAATCCGCTTGGCGTCGAATGGTTCGGCCTGGTGATGGGCCTGGGGTTCACTCTCTCGTTCGGCTATTGGTGCACCAATTTCCTGGTGGTCCAACGCGCCATGGCGGCTGGTTCGATGATCGATGCCCGCCGCACGCCCTTGATCGCGGCTTTGCCCAAGATGGTCTTTCCAGCTTTAGTGATTTTGCCCGGCATGATTGCTTTGGCATTGCCCACTCCGCAGCAGCCAGTCACGCTCAACGGCGTAGTCCACATGGAGAATGCCAGCGGTGCGGGAAAGGGGTTGATTCCCCTGAAAATCGATGTGGCCACCGGTAAACCCGCAGTCGACCGCGAGGGGAGACCTGTTCTCGATTATGATCTGGCCATTCCCAACATGCTGCTGCACTACTTCCCCACGGGAATTCTGGGCATTGGCCTCACCGCCCTCCTGGCTAGCTTTATGTCCGGCATGGCAGGGAACGTAACCGCTTTCAACACTGTGTGGACTTATGACATTTATCAGGCGTATATCCACAAAGGCGCTTCGGACAAACATTATTTGCATATGGGCCAGTTTGCCACCGTCTTTGGAGTGTTGTTCTCCATCGGCGCGGCTTATGCGGCGGCGCGATTCAATAACCTGATGGACTTCCTGCAACTGGTCTTTGCATTCGTGAATGCACCTTTGTTTGCCACCTTCCTCTTAGGCATGTTCTGGAAACGCAGCACCGGCCACGGCGCCTTCGCGGGACTGCTCACTGGCACGGCGGCAGCGGCCGTGCATCACGGGCTGACCTTGCCGCGAGGGGACGCCGTGGGAATCAAGGGTGGATGGATCGCCGTCATCCATAACTATCCCAGTGAAATGGCACAGAACTTCTGGACCGCCATTTGGGCGTTTATCGTATGTTTCGTAGTCACCGTCGGCGTCAGCTTGCTGACCCAGCCCCGCAAGGACGACGAACTGGTCGGGTTGGTTTACTCGCTGACCGAGAAGCCGAGTGAAGAGCACCTGTCGTGGTACAAGCGGCCCGTGTATCTTGCCGGGTTCGTGCTTGTCCTTGCTTTAGTACTGAACGTCATTTTCCGGTAGACGGGGGAAGCGATGAATTTGGACATTCGTTATCCGATCGGGTGGATGTTCAGCCTCTTTGGCGCAATCCTCTTAATATTCGGGCTGGTCAGCGACAAGCAAATCTATGCTCGTTCCGTAGGCGTGAACATCAATTTTGATGCCGGCGTTGGGATGTTAGCGTTTGGCATTGTGATGCTGCTTCTCGCCTGGCGCGGCTCCGCTAAGGCCAAAGCAAAGCAAACCGGGGCATAAACGGACAGTCCAAACTCTGACTGGACTAATAATCATATGTATGTGAGCAGCGGAGCCACCTAGCTCGGAATGGCCGCCGCGACTGCTAACTCGTTCATTTTCTGGCAGATTCGAGCTCCATTCGCTACGGCTTCGAAATCCAGCGGTTGGCGCCCCCCACGGATCGCTGAAGCTGCAGCGCCCGCGAGCAGGGCAGAGGTTGCCCTTGGCTCGGCTGTCTGCAAGCGCACGGACGCCAAGCGTCTCCCGGTTCGGTGCAAAGATCACAGCCACGTATCTCCACCTCGCGTAACATCACCATAACGACGCTCCCGTGAACAACGAACAGCTCATCGACGGAGAATAGTGGTGCGCACAGTCGCGACAGCCGGCAGCACAAACCTAATCCAAGCGATTCCTCTTATCGCGCTTCTGGTCGGAGGGTGTCACGCAAGTTCGTCTGCAAGTAACCTTTCTACCGCAACTACTTCCGCGGTTCCTGTGCAAGTTGTGATTGCGGAATCCAAACCCGTTGCGGATACCACCGACTACCTATCCATCCTCAAGTCGCGCCGTTCATCGACCATCAATCCTCAAGTCGAAGGCTACGTTACCGAAATCTATGTGAAGTCGGGGGATCAGGTAAAAACCGGCGCGCCGCTGTTGCAGATTGACCCGGTGAAACAGGAGGCCACGCTGCACAGCCAGGACGCCGCGCGGGCCGCTCAAGAAGCCAACGTTCGCAATGCCAAACTCTTGCTGGAGCGCGCCCAGAAGCTCTTCGATGCCGGTGTAATCAGCAAGCAGGATTTTGACAATGCCCAGACCAATTACGACGCGTCCGCGGCACAACTGAAGTCGTTGGAGCACCAGGTGCAACAGCAGAACGTCGAGCTGCAATACTACCGGGTAACCGCCCCGAAAGAAGGCGTCGTGGGAGACATTCCCATTCGCGTCGGCGATCGTGTGACCGTGTCAACGATGTTGACCACCATCGATGAACTCGAAGGCCTGGAGGCGTACATCTACGTTCCGGCTTCACGCGCTCACGACCTTCGTCTCGGCCTGCCCGTCCGCCTGCTGGACCAGAACGGGTCAACCATTTATGAAACCGCGGTGACCTTCATCTCGCCGCAAATGGATCCGGACACGCAGACCGTTTTGGCCAAAGCGGCCATCGGAAAATCCAACGCACACTTTCGCGTTGCCCAACAGGTGCGCACGCAACTGGTGTGGACCTCGCGAAACAGTGTAGTGATTCCGGTTCTTTCCGTGCAGCGCATCAATGGTCAATTCTTTGTCTTCGTCGCCGCTCAAGAAGCGAAAGGCACGGCCGCCCGCCAAAGATCCGTTAAACTTGGCGAAACTGTCGACAACGACTACGTCATCCTCGAAGGCATCCAACCGGGAGATCACCTCATCGTCTCCGGATTGCAATTTCTTCAAGACGGAGTGCCCGTAACCGAGCAGATTCAAAACGCCAAAGTCGCTCCCGGTTCAGCATCTAAATCAGGCTCCAAGCCGCAGTAGCGTTTCGTTGCACCTGCGTGCACGACCTGTTAAAGCGAAAGGTAGCTGCCCTGCATGTTCGTTGATTTCTTTATCGAGCGGCCGGTGTTCGCAACCGTCTGCGCTTTGGTGATCATTCTTGGCGGCGCCATCGCTATTCCCTCGCTGCCGGTCGCGCAGTTCCCCCAGTTGGCTCCTCCGGAGGTGTACGTCACAAGCGTGTACATCGGGGCCAACGCCCAGACCGTCGAATCCGCAGTGACCATTCCACTGGAACAGGCCATCAACGGCGTTCCGGGGATGCGCTATATCACCTCCTCCAGCGGCAACGACGGCAGCAGCCAGATTGTTATCACTTTCGAGACCACTCGCGATGTCGATTTAGCCGCTGTTGACGTGCAAAACAGAGTCAATCAAGCCATGGGCCGCTTGCCTACGGAGGTCAAGAACACCGGCATCATCATTACCAAGCAGTTCTCGGGCTTCGTTCTGGGCGCGGGATTCTATTGCGACAATGGGCAATACGACAGTCTGTTTATCAGCAATTATCTCGACATCTACGTGCGTGATGCCCTCAAACGTGTCCCCGGCGTGGGTGACGCCATGATATGGGGCGAGCGCAAATACGCCATGCGATTGTGGCTTGATCCAGCGCGATTGGCCGAGCGAGGCTTGACAGCCAGCAACGTTCTGGCTGCCTTGCAAGAGCAGAACGTGCAGGTGGCCGCGGGCCAGGTTGGTCAACCGCCCGCACCCAGCGGACAGAACTACGAGGTAAGTGTTCGCGCCATAGGACGTCTCTCGGAGCCGGTTGAATTCGACAATATCATCCTGAAAACCGGTGCCGATGGCACTCTGGTTCGCATCAGGGATATCGGCCGAGCGGAGTTGGGTGCTGAAGACTACGGTTCGATGCTGCGCTTCAATGGCCACGAGGCCATGGGCATCGGTGTCACACAGCTTCCCGGCGCCAACGCTCTGGATGTGGACCGTGCCGTGAAAGCCGAACTGCTGCGTTTGTCCAAATCATTTCCGCCCGGGTTGAAGTACGCCATGGCCTTTGACACCACCGAAGTGATTGGTGAATCCATTCGCGAGGTGCTGATCACCTTGCTCCAGGCGATCGCACTGGTGGTGCTGGTCATCTATGTATTTCTGCAGGACTGGCGCAGCACTTTTATTCCCGCCATCACCATACCCGTTTCCCTGATCGGCACCTTTATCTTCGTGAAGTCCTTGGGTTTTTCGATCAATACTCTGACGCTCTTCGGTATCACCCTGGCCACCGGACTGGTTGTCGACGATGCGATTGTGGTCATCGAGAACGTCGAACGCCACATTACCGAAGGCATTTCCGAACCTCACCATGCGGCCAGTGCGGCTATGAGCGAGGTGGCCGGAGCGGTGATTGCCACGTCGCTGGTCCTGGTCTCCGTGTTCATTCCCGTGGCTCTATTCCCGGGTACCACCGGGATCTTGTTCCGTCAGTTTGCTTTGACCATCGCATTCTCTGTTTCGATCTCTGCGTTCAATGCCCTGACGTTGACTCCTTCCCTCTCCGCCATCTTTTTGGGTCATCACCGCGAGCGCGCCAAAGGAGCCATTTTTCGCCTGTTCAACAGGGTCTTCGAAGCCGGGGTGGTTTTGTACAAACGCAGCGTGCGCGTCGCCGCGGATTGGAGAGCGGTGACTCTCGCGGCTTTTCTGCTCGCGCTGTTTGCCGTCTATACCCTCTACAGACAAATCCCGCAGGGTTTCGTTCCCGAAGATGATCAAGGCTATTTGATCGTGGTAATCCAAGCCCCACAGGGAGCTTCGCTCAACTATACCCGCGATCTGTGCGGACAAGCCGAAGCGATCCTCGACAACGAGTCCGATATCAACGGGGCGTTTTCTGTGGTCGGCTTCAGCTTTGCCGGCAGCGCTCCGAACCGCGCCCTCATCTTTGCCAATCTTCGGGACTTTCGCGAAAGGAAGGGTAAACAACATTCCGCCGCCGCGGTGCTGGCCCGGCTGCGTCCAAAAATGATGGGTCTGCCGGGAGGCTTGGTTGTGCCCTACGGTCCGCCCGCTGTAGAAGGCGCTGCGCAATTGGGCGGGTTCACTTTCGAATTGCAGGATCTCGGCAGGCACAATTTGCAGACTCTCGCCAGCACCGCAAACCAAATCGTATTCGCCGGAAACCAAAACAAGGATTTGGCGGGGCTTTTCACCAGCTTCACCGCCAATGATCCCCAGATTCTCGTGCACATCGACCGGCAGAAAGCCAAGAGCCTCCAGATTCCCTTCAGCGAGGTTACCGACGCGCTGCAGGTCTTTGTAGGTTCGGTTTATGTGAATGATTTTGACTTCAACAACCGCTCCTACCGGGTCTATTTGCAGGCTGACCAGCGCTTCCGCTCGGAAGCACAGGACCTCCGTTCGTATTATCTGCGTTCCGCTGCGGGAAAGATGATTCCGCTCGACAATATCGTGGATATCGCGCAGACCGCCAATCCGCAGACCATTTCCCACTTCAATCTGTTCCGCGCCGCGGAGATCTCCGGCGGCGCTGCGCCTGGTGTCAGCACCAGCCAAGCCCTGGCCTCCATGGAGGCCATCGCCAAACGCATTATGCCTCCCGGCATGGCCTACGAATGGAGCGGACTTTCGCTGGAAGAGATCAGGTCTAGGGGCAAGGTCCTGATTCTTTTTGCACTCGGCCTTGTGTTTGTCTACCTGACACTCGCGGCGCAATACGAAAGCTACGTGCTGCCGTTCATTATCCTGCTCGGTGTACCCGTCGGACTTCTCGGAGCCTTAGGCGCGGTGAGCCTGCGCGGCTTGACCAATGATGTTTTTTGCCAGATCGGCTTGGTTATGTTGATCGGCTTGGCTAGCAAGAACGCCATCTTGATCGTCGAATTTGCGGAACGATTGCAGGAAAGAGGTCTCACCACGCTGGAAGCTGCGGTGGAAGCCGCGCGCATCCGTCTGCGGCCCATCTTGATGACTTCTCTGGCATTCATTTTGGGTGTGCTTCCGTTGATGTTGGCTCACGGCGCAGGCGCGGCTGGCCGCATCTCCGTGGGAACCACCGTTTTTGGAGGAATGATTGCCGCCACCTCCCTCAACCTCATTTTTATTCCTGTTCTCTACGTCACCGTCCGCAGCATCGTGCCGCGCAAACTTGCCACCGCTGTTGCCCCGCCGGTAAGCAATAATTTGCAATGATTTGCCCGCGTAGGGGCTGTTGGCTATACTCACGGAGCGCTTTGCTGATTGCGTTCCGGCGATGGATAAGCGAACCTTCCTCAAGATGTTTTCCGCTTCGGCGATGGGAGGATTTCTCTCTTCACGCATGATCTGGGCGAACAGTTCAAACAAACTGGAAAACTGGGCCGGCAATATTCGGTACGGCACAGAAACGCTCAGAACGGTTGATTCACTAGAACAAGTCCGCGAGTTCGTTAAGAGTCAGGAAAAGTTTAAGGTGCTGGGGACTCGCCACTGCTTCAACACTATTGCGGACAGTACAAACGAATTCTTGTCACTGCAGAACCTGGACAAAGTGGTGGCGTTGGACAAGTCCGCGCGTACCGTGACAGTCGCGGGACGGATCACCTACGGGCAATTGTGTCCTTTTCTCGAGAGAGAGGGGTTTGCACTGCACAACTTGGCGTCCCTCCCGCACATTTCAGTCGCTGGGGCGTGCAGCACTGCGACCCACGGATCCGGGGAGAAAAATGGAAATCTATCCACGGCCGTGAACGGAATCGAGCTGGTAAACGCTGCGGGCGAGGTCATCAAGCTCTCCCGGAGCACGGATGGTGAGAAGTTTCTGGGCTCCGTAGTGGGACTGGGCGCGCTCGGCGTCATCACAAGTGTGACCTTGGATCTACAGCCAACTTACCAGATGCAGCAATATGTTTATGAAAATTTGCCGTTCAGCGAATTGACGAAACACTTCGACGAGATTGAGGCTTCTGCGTACAGCGTGAGTCTTTTCACCGACTGGCAGAAGCAGCGCATCAGCGAAGTATGGCTGAAGTGCGTAATGAAGGACGGCAACAAGTTTGATGCACCTTCAGAGTTTTTCGGGGCCAGGCAGGCCACGCGGAATCTGCACCCGATTGCTGAACTTCCTTCGGAGAACTGCACGGAACAGATGGGCGTTCCGGGACCGTGGTATGAGCGCTTGCCGCACTTCAAAATGGGATTTACTCCCAGTGCGGGAAAAGAGCTGCAATCCGAGTATTTTGTGCCGCGAGAGCACGCGGTCGAGGCCATCCTGGCCGTGGAGAAATTGCGGGACCAGGTGAGTCCCCACCTGCTGATCTCAGAGATTCGCGCCGTTGCGGCGGACAATCTGTGGATGAGCCCATGCTATCGGCAGCCGTGCGTAACCATACATTTCACGTGGAAACCACAGTGGGAAGCGGTGCGCAAGATCCTGCCGCTGGTTGAAAGAGAGCTGGCGCCATTTCACCCGCGTCCGCATTGGGGAAAATTATTCACCATTTCCGCGGCGCAACTGCATGCGCGCTACGAGAAGTTGCCCGAGTTCATTAAACTAAGCCAGGCCTACGATCCACAGGGAAAGTTCCGAAACGATTTCCTAAACAAATATGTCTTTGAGGCGACATAGTTTCTCTCTGCTTTCAGGGCAGTCCCTTCCAACGCCAGAGCAGATCGCCCTGCCTCCGATGACCAATGAAAGAACGTCGATTGAAGATCGGCGCGACCGTGCGGGTTCTCCGTGACTTTTGCTTGACCTACTTAGTGTTCGCCTCGCGGTCCAGCTTCGCGGCGACCCCAACCGGTATTTGCGTCGGTGAGCTATTTTCCGCCCGGGTCAGATAGAAATAAAAGGGAGTGATCTGGAACGACATCCGCTCCGCTTCGCTTAGAGTCCCTGTGGCCCGGGCCTTGGCCATTTGCAGCTGATCGCTCCACGGGTCCACCTTGATGCGTCCACCCAGCGGCAGCGCCCCGGTCGTATGCGCGGGCTTTGCATCGAGCTCCTCCGCTTTTGCTGTCACCGTCCAGTTTGTCGGGATTCGGTCACCCAAGTGCGGGCTGACTAGATTGGGGATGTCTCTCGACCGTGCCTTAAGCGTTTCGAGGAACTGTTGAGCTGTGTCCGATTGTTCGCTGTAAGGAGAGCTCCTCAGCAACTGGTCGGCTTTCTGTTGTGCCGCTTGTTCCTCCGCTTTTGGCCGGGCAAATTCGAAATGGCGGAACGTGTTTCTTTCTTCAAAGTGCAAGCTGTTGAAAAACGCGAATTGTGTGTCCATGCCGTGTGCCAGCACGATGTGGCCGAGCTCGTGCGCCAGGATGGCCGCAAGGCTGGCCTCGTCGGGAAGCACGTCCACCAACCCGCGACTCAACACGATTGTGTGCCCTATGCTGAACGACTCCTGCGTGGAGGTTAGCAGCACCCGGCAACGAATCTCCGGCTGGATGTCCAGGTCGTTGGTTACCTCCAGGTTGTTGACTACCGTCTCCAGTACTTTGTCCACTTCTCCATGCGGAGCCAGCAAGCCCTGCTGCTCCAGGTGGTCCGTGACGTTTGCTTCCGCCTGCCGTTCCCAGGAGCGCTGCGCTTGCAATAGCGAGTAGTCGCTGGCATTTTCTGTCAGATCCGTAATTGGCGTCTCCACCGTCAGCTTACTCAGCTCTTGCTCTTCTCGCGCGTGTCCGAGGTGATAGCCCAACAATCTCGTTTGTGCTCGGAACGGCTTGTAAGCCAGTTGCATGGTCCGGGGATCGTGCAGGTTCCCTTGTTCCGTGTACACGAACGAGGGAAGCCACATATTCGGTCCGACGTTTGTCCGCCAGCTGTCGAAATTGAAGTAGCGGCTGAGCAGAAAAGACTCGCCATAGGACCCGTTAAACCGCACGATGTGGTAGTCCTGATCCTCTACCCAGATGCGTCCGACGAAACGCCCTTTGTCCTTTTTGCTCAACGGAGCGATGTCGAAGACCAGGCATCGCACTTCCCCCAAAAACTCCCGCCGGACATACTCGAACTTGTAGTGCCGCCGGTCGAAGCCCGCGGTGTCCACGTAGATCATCTGCAGGAAACCGGCGGGCACAAAACCTATGGATTCGAATTCCCGCCAGTCTTCCGACAATTTCCTCTTCAGCCCGGCGTCATGTTCCAGTGGTTCCAGATCTACTCCCTTAGCCAGTTTCGCCCGGCCCAGGAAGTATTTGTCCCCGTCCGGCGCTGCCCCGAACTGCTTGTCCAAACGGAAGTATTGAATATACGTTTCCACCAAAGGCGAATACTGGCGCAGCAACTGACTCTCCGCCTGCTCCTGCGCCACTACCTTGTCCACAATTTCATTTGGAGTCGCCGGTTGCTGCCCAATTGTTTCTAACGGTGCGCTGAGCGCCAAGGCCACACACAAGATTCTCAGGCCGGACATGGAAACCCCCGATGCTAGGCTGGGGCGGGAACTGCCGGGTGGCGAGGTGCCCGGGGAGGGCGAGAATTTGACACTTTTTAACTCATCTGTCAACAACTTCCACATAACTTCCACCCAAGTACATGGCTTCCGCCAGCCAACCGGCGATCGTCTTCTCACCGCTGGCTTGCTCCAACTTAACCACTCAACTTAACCGTTCAACTTAAGCCGCATACCACACCAAGTCGGTGTGCAGCGGAAATCCGTCCATTCCTGGCGCTCCCTAGCGGCACAGCTCGCGGACCTTACGAAATCGTATCCATCGAAAAAATGAGTCGTCCTCTACCTGACTTCTGATTGACACCCCCAGTGGTTCCGAACATAATTATATGTACGTCAATCCTGTGGAGGTTCGACACGCTCTCGTTTGAAGGTGTAGACGCGAGCGACCCGGATGGCGCCAAAATATATCTTTGTTACTGGCGGTGTTGTTTCTTCTCTGGGCAAGGGCGTTGCAGCATCTACCATCGGTTGTCTCCTCGAAAGTCGCGGTTTCAAGATCACCATCCAAAAGTGCGATCCGTACTTGAACGTTGATCCGGGCACGATGAGCCCGTTTCAGCACGGTGAAGTCTTCGTCACCGACGACGGCGCGGAAACCGATCTGGATCTCGGTCATTACGAGCGCTTCACCCACGTCAAGCTCACCCGCGACAATAACTGGACCACTGGCCGCATTTACGAAACCATCCTCTCCAAGGAACGCCGCGGCGACTATCTCGGCAAAACCGTTCAAGTCATTCCCCATGTCACCGACGAAATCAAACGCTGCATCCGCCGCGTCTCGGAGAATGTCGACTTGGTCATCGTCGAAATCGGTGGCACCGTCGGGGATATCGAATCGCTTCCCTTTCTCGAGGCTATCCGCCAGATGCGCCTGGAGCTTGGCCCCGAAAACACCCTGTTCGTTCACGTCACCCTGGTTCCTTACGTCGCAGCCGCCGGCGAGTTAAAGACCAAGCCTACGCAGCACAGCGTCAAAGAAATGCTGGGTATCGGAATTCAGCCCGACATTCTTCTTTGCCGCAGCGAGCGCCACCTTTCCTCCGACCTCAAGCGCAAAATCGCCCTGTTTTGCAACGTCGCGGAGTCTTGCGTCATCTCCATGCAGGACGTGAAGACCATCTACGAAGTGCCCGTCGAACTCAGCAAAGAAGGCTTGGACGCGCAAATCACTCGTCTGCTCCGGCTGGAAGACCGGCCCGCCAACATGCAGCCGTGGCTTGACATGCTAACCCGCTTGCATCACCCCAAGGGTGAAGTGCGCATCGCCATTGTGGGCAAGTATGTGCAGCTCGAAGACGCTTACAAGAGTTTGCGCGAAGCGCTGTTGCACGGTGGCCTGGCCCACAACCATCGCACCGTGATCGAGTGGATCGAGTCGGAGGACATTGACTCTTTTGAAGCCGCTGAAAAACGCCTGAAGCATTACGATGGCATTCTCGTGCCCGGTGGTTTTGGAAAACGCGGCATTCAGGGCATGATCTACACCATTCAATTCGCCCGTGAAGCCAAGGTTCCCTTCTTCGGCATCTGTTTGGGCATGCAGTGCGCCACCATCGAATATGCCCGTGATGTGGCTGGGCTGGTTCAAGCGGATAGTACCGAATTCGAACCGCAAACCCCGCACCGGGTCATCTACAAACTACGAGAGCTCCTGGGCATCGACGAAATGGGCGGTACCATGCGCCTGGGTGCCTGGCCCTGCAAGCTCGAACCCGGCTCCTTTGCCCACAAAGCCTACGGCACCCTAGAAATCAGCGAGCGCCACCGCCACCGCTACGAGTTTAATCGCGAATACGAAAAAACCTTGGTCGCTGCCGGCCTAAGGATCACTGGCCGGACTCCAGACGAGAACTACGTCGAGATTGTGGAAGCCTCGAACCATCCTTGGTTCCTCGGCTGCCAGTTCCACCCCGAATTCAAGTCCAAGCCGCTGGAGCCTCATCCGCTCTTCGCCGCCTTCATTGGTGCATCCCTGGAGCACCGTGCCCAGAAGTCGCGCCCCGCATCCGGTGTCCCCGCTGTGGACGCGCAACCTCACGCCCCCGCCTTTCGGACCGCACCTCAAGCCTCCGCCTAGACCGCGCACGACTCATTTTTTACTTGACATGACTATGGCGAATCGGTTATCAATTTACTGAGCAATAGTATGGCTGAAGAGTCAGCCGTCCGTCGCTGCACCCCACCCTCGATTCCTTCTGCCTTCAGTAAGCTAAAGCCTTTTAGACTCAACAGATCCAGATGTGTTGAAAATGAAAGCCTTTACGGCAATCGTAAGCCCCTTTAGACTCAACACATTTTCAAAAACAGGGGTACACAACTAGTTAATCAGGCCATCGCCGATCACAACGCTGCCTTACCCTGCCCAGAGAGAATCCAGTCGACCATCCTCGCCGTGGCCAAAGCAATTTTCCGGTGTATCGCATCGTGCGGCGTCGCCGGTTTCGCATTCTTCCCGTCGAACATCCTTGAAACTGTGTATGCTATCTTCAACTAAAGAATGATCACACGCGAAATCCCAGTGGGGTCGCTCCGCCTCGGTGGCGGCAATCCCCTCTTTCTGATCGCCGGACCGTGCGTTATCGAGTCCGAATCGCACGCCCGCATGATCGCCGGGCGGGTGGCCAAAATCACCGGCGACCTAGGTGTGCCCTACATTTTCAAGGCCTCCTACGACAAGGCCAACCGCTCATCGATTAAAGGCTTTCGCGGCCCTGGGCTCACCGAGGGCCTGCGGATTCTGGGCAAGATCAAAACCGACTTGCGACTGCCGATTCTCACCGATATTCACGATGCTTCTCAAGCTGCTCCTGCCGCAGAGGTCGCGGACATTTTGCAAATTCCCGCATTTCTCGCCCGGCAGACCGACCTGCTGTTGGCTGCCGCCAAGACTGGCCGCATCATTAATCTAAAAAAAGCCCAATTCCTTTCCCCGTGGGATATGGGGAACGTGGCCGAAAAAGTCGCCTCCACCGGCAATCACAACATCCTGCTCACTGAGCGCGGCGCCTCCTTTGGCTACAACAATCTTGTCGTCGATATGCGTTCCTTCCCGATTCTTCAGAAATTGGGCTATCCCGTGGTCTATGACGTCACTCATTCGGTGCAAATTCCCGGTGGATTGGGCCATGCCAGTGGCGGCCAGCCCGAATTCATTGAAACTCTCGCGCGCGCCGGCGTTGCCACCGGCGTCGACGGCCTATTCCTGGAAACTCACGACCATCCTGCTGCCGCACTTTCCGATGGACCCAATGCCCTTCCCCTCGAACAGCTCCCGCAACTGCTATCCCGTATCAAAGAGCTTTCCACACTCGTTCGGCGCTGGAGTTCCTCATGACCGCCACACGTCACTCTGAAAACATCCGGCACGGTTGGGTCGTGCCTCCGCGAATTTCACGGGTCACGGGTCGCGAATCACGGGTCGCGTTCTTATGAGCCTCGAATCCGCTCGCCGCGTCCTTCGCATCGAAGCGCAAGCCATTCAAGATCTGCTCGGTCGTCTCAATTCCTCCTTCGATCGGGCTGTGGATCTTCTTTTGGCTTGCAAAGGACGCGTTGTCGTGACTGGCATGGGCAAATCCGGGCTCATCGGCCGGAAAATTTCCGCGACGCTTTCCAGCACCGGCACACCGTCATTCTTCCTCCATCCCGCCGAAGCCCTCCACGGCGATTTGGGCATGCTAGCGCGCGGCGATTCCCTGCTGGCTATCAGCTATGGTGGGGAAACGCCGGAAATCCTGAACCTCCTCGAAGCGCTCAAGCGTCTCGAGATGCGCATCGTCACGCTTACCGGCAATCTGAAATCCACGTTGGCCGGAGCCAGCGATGTGGTTCTCGACGTCAGCGTAAAAGAAGAGGCCTGCTCGCTGAATCTTGCGCCCACCGCCAGTACTACCGTGGCCATGGCTCTTGGTGACGCGCTCGCCGTCGCCCTCCTCGATCGCCGTGGCTTCAACCATGACGATTTCGCCGCTCTTCATCCTGCCGGCCGCCTGGGCAAGAAACTTCTTCGCGTCGAACACCTCATGCACACCGGAGATGCGCTTCCGCGGGTTTCCCCGGAAACACCCATGCCTACCACCTTCCACGAAATGTCTGCGAAGAAGCTGGGCATGACCACCGTGATTACTGCGGACGGCAAGCTCGCGGGAATCCTCACCGATGGTGACCTTCGCCGCCTCATGGAAAAGCACGGCGGTGCCACTCTTTCCATGACCGCGGGCGACTGCATGATCCGCACTCCTCAGACCATCAGTCCCAACCTCCTGGCCAGTGAAGCCCTAAACTTGATGGAGAAGAAGAAAATCACTTCGGTCGTGGTTGTCGATCCGAATACAGACAAGGTCCTTGGCGTAGTTCACCTCCACGACCTGTGGACCCTTGAACTCATCTGATTTGCTAAACTCTACGCTTCACCGACGCACCGGAGGCTCATTTTGGCTCGCATCCCCAGAATTTCCCCTGCTCTGAAGAAACGCGCCGCGCAAGTCAAAGTCTTGCTTATGGACGTCGACGGCACCATGACCGCCGGGGGAGTCACCCTGCTGTCGCGCTCCGATGGCTCAGCGGTCGAGATCAAAACCTTTGACGCTCACGATGGGCAAGGGCTGATGCTGGCGCACACCGCGGGCATTCGCACCGGGTGTATCACTGGACGCGAAAGCTCGGCGCTGCTGCGGCGTGCCCACGAAATGAAAATGGAATTTGTTTATATGAAGCAGACCACGAAAACGCACGCCTACGAAGACGTTCTGCGAAAAACGGGCGTCCGGGAATCGGAAGTGGCCTACGTTGGCGACGATCTTCCCGATTTGCCCATTTTACGCCGCGTCGGTCTAGCCATTGCCGTTGGCGACGCTGTCCCCGAAGTGAAAAAGGTGGCCCATTACACCACCAGCGCGCACGCCGGACACGGGGCCATCCGCGATGCCATCGAACTGATCCTCAAATCCAAAGGCATTTGGGAGCAAATGATCGACAAAGCCCGCGCCTGAGCACGCCAGAACTGCACAACCTCCGATCACGCGAAGCATCTTGACATCTCACCTTTCCGGTTAGAGACTCGCCCCAACAAACGCCGCCCGTTCCGGTTTCGCGGCGCCCACAAGAGAGGATCCTTATGCGAACCAATTATCCAGCCGTCCTGGTCGCGGCCATTGCCTATTGGCTGCTCGGAGCTTTGTGGTATGGACTGCTGTTCAATCAACAGTGGTTGGCTCTGGAGAAAATCACTATCGAGCAAGCTAAAGCCATGAATCCGGCGATTCCTTATATCGTCTCGTTCCTTTTGGAACTCTTGGTGGCCTATTCGGTCGCGCAGCTTTGCATTTGGCGCAACGCGAATACCATCGGACGCGGCGCCTCTGTCGGCGTCCTGGTCTGGATTGGATTCGTGGGCCCGATTTCCTTCATGAACTACATGTTTGAGATGCGTCCTTGGCAGCTCTTCGCCATCAATGAGTTCTACCCGCTCTTTGGACTGGCGCTGATGGGAGCCATTCTGGGCACTTGGACCAAGAAAGTAGCCTAGCAAACCCGCTTACGTTTTCGAGCGTTCTCAGGCGATAATGGGTGCTCTTAAATTTTGCGGCGAGGCTGAATATTGATGCACCCATGGCACGACGTTTCTCCCGGCAATGAGTTGCCGCGTGACTTCCAGGCGCTGATCGAAATTCCTCTTGGCTCGAACGTCAAATATGAGTTGGACAAGGCCACCGGATTGTTGCGCGTGGATCGCATCATTCATTCCGCGGTTTTCTATCCCGCCAATTACGGTTTCATCCCGCAGACCTACGCCGAAGACAACGATCCTCTGGACGTTCTGGTGCTCTGTCAGGAACCCGTGCAGCCACTTGCTCTGATCAAAGCTCGTGCCATCGGCGTCATGACCATGATCGACTCCGGCTCTAACGACGACAAGATCATCGCCGTGGCCACCAATGATCCCGAATACAGCGATTACATCGAGGCCCGCGACCTGCCACCTCATCGTTTGCTGGTGGTCAAACGGTTCTTCCAGGACTACAAGCAACTCGAGGGCAAGCAGGTTCAGGTGGAAGATATCCGCCCGTCCTACGCCGCGGCCAACGTCATTGAAAAAGCCCTCGCCCGATATAGAGCCTTGCGCGATGAACTTCGCCACGCGCATCATTGACAAGAATCCTTATGCCAACTGCGCTCAAGTGGTCCCTGATTTCGCTGGCCGTCCTGATTGTGGCTGCCTTCGCTTTCCTCAGCTATATGGCGGGCAGCCCAAAAGATGTCTACTACATGGTGCGCTATGCCTTCCCGCATATGCGCCGCGGCAACCTAAAAGTAGGTGATCCGGCGCCCGACGCCTCACTGGTTGCTCTCGATGGCTCTACGGTCTTCCGTTTGCGCGACAAAGCCGCCGGCCGCCCGCTGGTGCTGGTTTTCGGCAGCTTTACTTGACCGCCTTTCCGTCGCCAGGTTGGCGATATCGTTCAGCTCTATAACGACTACAAGGATCACGTCGACTTTCTGACCGTCTACATCCGCGAAGCGCATCCAACCGACGAATGGCGTATGAACTCCAACGCCAAGGAGCGCGACAACGTCTGTTACGCTCAGCCAAAAAACATTACCGATCGCGTGGCCATCGCCAACGATTTCACCCATCGTTTCAAATATCCCGTGCCTTTCGGCATCGACCAAATGTCCAATGCCGCAAATGACGCTTATGCGGCCTGGCCCGAACGTCTCTATATCCTTGACGAGAACGGCCGCATCTCCTACAAAGGCGGCAACGGCCCATTCAACTACGATCCCAAGGAAGTTCGCGCTTGGCTCGCGGCACGCTACGGCGAGGTGAAGCATCCCGAGCCTGCCAGTTCTTCCGAGAAAAAATCCTAAGCCTCCCGTCATCTAAGCCTGTACGGCCATTGCGCATCAGAAGGGTTCGCGTCGGATTGCCATGAGGAGGTTCCCCATTCCCAGCCAGGCAAAACGCATCGGATTGGCCCGGGCGCTATCGAAGCTGGGATATTGCTCGCGTTCCCAGGCATTCGCCTTGATCCGTGACGGCACAGTTCGCCTCAATGGTTCCGTAGCTAAAAATCCGGAGGCGCCTGTGCTCGTCGGCAAGGACCGCATTGAGGTTGCGGGGCAGCGGATAGCAGCAGCGGGAAAAATCTACCTCATGCTGAACAAACCGCGCGGGATCGTCACCACGGCAGCTGACGAGAAAGGGCGCGACACGGTCTACTCACTCCTGCCTTCCAGCCTGACGTGGCTTGCGCCGGTTGGACGGCTTGATCGCGCCAGCGAAGGCCTGCTTCTTCTGACCAACGATTCGGTATGGGCCGCGCAAATCACCGATCCTCATTCGCATCTCGACAAAACCTATCACGTGTACATCGACACGCTGGCCGACGACCGTCTCTTGGATCGCCTCTTGCAAGGGATTGAAACTCCTAACGGCGAAACACTCCAGGCCAAACGCGCTGCGCGGTTGCGGTCAGGGCAGAAGCATTCATGGGTTGTGATCGTGCTGGACGAAGGCAAGAACCGGCAGATCCGGCGCATGCTCGACGCTCTTGGTGTCCAAGTCCTGCGCTTAGTCCGCGTTTCGATTGGGCCGTTGCAGTTGGGCAATTTGCCCAAGGGAGCCCATCGCGCCTTGCGCGGGGAAGAAAAGGCCGCATTAGATAAAGCCTTGCGCCAAGCGCAAACACAAAGCCGTCAGCTCAGCAGTTAGCTCGTGCCACCATATCACGACAAAACGCACAATGGTTACTTGACCGCGGCGGTAGCCGCTCGTGACCGTGTGTTGGTGAATCCGACAGGCCTGCCGGAAAACGCAACAATGTCGGGCCACTTGGCCCGTGCAACCCATTGATTCTTCGTATTGGCGGCAAAGTTGCATCTTGTCAGTTCGTAGCTGCATTCATGGACGAAGGATGGTGAGCATGTCCAATTACGATTGGGTGTTTTGGTTGAATGTCACCAACATTGCCCTTGGCGTGGTTGTTGTGCTGGCCGTGCTGCTCCTGGCGTACGGAATCATCTGGGAACTGGTGATTCGTCACAGGAAACACAGCCGCACCCGCGACATCGACACGGAGGAGGCGATGTTGCACGACCAATTTGGCCACAGCATGGTTGTCCCGGAATTGGGATTGACCATGGCCGACGGTGGCGAGCACGTGAAAGCCGAGGACCAAAGACCTTCCCAGGGACAGAAATCCAAGCAATCGTGAGAGCGTCATGTCGTGCCCGTTCCTCAAAGAAGGTCGCGCACAATACTGCCACGCGGCCCCCGTCGGTAAGTTGATCCTCGAGGGGCCGGGGGTCTCCACCACTAGCTTGTGCGCTTCGCCGGAGTACCACCGCTGCGGTCTGGTGGGGAAAGAGGAACCCCGTCGGCAACGCTGTCCGCACCTGGAAGAAATCCACGTGCAGTATTGCAGCGCAACCACACCGACCAAGCTGATTCCCTTCAGCGAATCCCAGCTATCCAGCTGCAGGGCCGGAGGCTACCGCTATTGCGATTCATACTTAACGCTGGCGCGACCGCATGGCGCTGTGGCCCCTCCTGCTGATCTGCTCTACAGCCCGAACCACTTTTGGCTCGCGCCCGAAGATTCCGGGTTTTGCCACATCGGCATCGACGCCTTCTTGGCGAATTTTGTCGGCAACGTGGACGGGATAACGTTTGTGACCACGCACGGCACGCAACGTCCCGTTATCGCCATCACCGTCCACGGCGTGGAATGGCCTTTGGTCTTCCCGAATCCCATCCTCATCCAGAAGGTGAACAGTCATCTGCGTCGCGATCCTGCGCGATTGACTTCCGATCCGTATGGGTCCGGCTGGCTGTTTTCTGGGTGCGAACTGCCGGGTCAAACCAGGTCTGGCTTGATTGCTGGCCCGCCCGCAACCGCCTGGCAGAGCGAAGAAGAACGGCGCATGGCGCACAAAATCCACGAATTGCTCCAACTGCATTGTGACGGCGGCCGGCCAGAAGCAGGAGCCGGTCAGTTGCTTTCCCGTCAACAATTGGTGTGTCTGCTGCAGCACTTTTTCTCGGACAGAACCTGGGTGCCAAAGGACCTATCGTGAGGAGAAATGGGCTTGTTTTCTTGGTTGGGTTTTCCATTGCACTGATCGCTGGTTGGGCCGTTTTCCCCCGGGTTCTGTACGTCAGTCGTCAACAACCCCTGGACTTCTTTCACAAAACCCACGCCGAAAAATCAGGGCTCACCACTTGCGACAGCTGCCATGTACTCGGCAGCGACGGCCAATTCACCGGAATTCCTCGCAATGATATTTGCACGGCCTGCCATACCGACAAGCTGGGCACCTCGCCCTCGGAAGCGCTGCTGGTTGACAACTACCTCAAGCAGTCACGCCAACCGCAGTGGTTGATTTACTCGCAGCAGCCCGCCAACGTGTGGTTCTCGCACGCCATCCACACCAAGCGAGCGGGACTGAGCTGCGCGGCTTGTCACGGGAACTACGGCGAATCTGACCAACGAAAAATTTACCAACAGAATCGCATCACCGGGTATAGCCGGGATATTTGGGGGCATTCCATATCACGCCTAAGGCGCCTTCCGGGCGACGGCATGAAGATGACTGACTGCGAGAATTGCCACCGCCGCCGTCATGTCGAAGTCGGCTGCCTCGGTTGTCACCAGTGAAGGAGCGACCATGACATTTTCCAGGCGCGACTTGTTCATCGGCGGAGCAGGAATCGCGGCAGGTATCGCGTTTACTCCTGTGCCCTGGAAACTGTTGGGCGATGTTTCCATCTGGACGCAGAACTGGCCGTGGATTCCCCAGCCCTCGCGCGGACCGGTGGAATCAAAGCGATCCGTCTGCACCCTCTGCGCCGCGGGATGCGGCATTCGCGTACGCATGGCCGCAGGTTGGCCTGTGGGGATATCGGGCGTTGCAACGAATCCGATAACTAAGGGCGCGCTGTGCCCATTGGCCTTTGCGGCGCAGCAATTGAATTTCCATCCGCAACGTTTACGCGCAGTACGCCACCGCGGACGAACAGCCTCTTGGAACGACGCCCAAGCTGCCTTCCAGAAAGCTTGCCAGGACGGCCCTCTTCTGATCGTCGATAGCCGCCCGGGACGAGCCGCGTCGTCGATCCTGCAGGCCTTCGCAGCAACACACAGTGGCGACTATCGTGTATTGCTCGGCCAAGACAGTCAGGCTCTGGCACCTTACGCCGCTTGGAATGGCGTTGCCACTTCGGCGCTCGGCTACGACCTGGAGAATGCGCGAACCATCGTCAGCTTTGGTGTGTCTTTGCTGGATGGCTGGGGCACACCGGGCAGGTTCACACGACTCTGGAGTGAGAAAGCCGCTGGTAGATCAGACCCGGAACTGAGACTGATGCAGATTGAACCCAGCTTGTCGCGCACTGCCGCGCGTGCTTGGCGCTGGACCGCCATTCGCCCCGGAAGCGACGCAGCTTTAGCCGCCGGTTTAGCCCATGTCTTGATCGAAGAGCATCTGGTGAACCCGCACCAGCTCGTGCCTCCGCAAACGTCGCTGATCGACGCTGTGGCTCAGACTGGCTTGAGTGCCGAAACCATTCGCGCGTTGGCGCACACAATGGTGCAACGGCGACCTGTGGTGGCCCTGGCCTGCGGTAGTGACCCGACAATTGCCGCATTGAACGTCGTGCTTGGTGCCGTCGGTACTTCAGGTGGCGTTGTGCTGCGCAGTAACTCGCGAGTTCTGGAGATTCCCGTGGAGCCGTCCACGAAGGGATACAGCGCGGTGCTCCTCGACGACACCATTCCATGGGGTTTTGATCCGCAGCCCAACGCTGAGGTGTTTCGATTCGCTGCCTGGGATGGTGGAGGTAACCAAGGGGATTGGCTGCTTCCTGCTCCGGGATTCTTGGAAGCGTTGACGGATGTTCCGGCTGCGCCAGCTTTGAATGCCGAAACCTACTCGATTGCACAGAATCTGCTGCCTCAACCAGAACAAGTTAAGACGCCGGTGCAGTTCCTGGCCCAGATCGACAGCACGCTGCCGCCGGTTGAGAAAGCAATCCAGGCGCGCTGCCAAGAAATCTTTCACGCTAAGCGCGGCGTGGTTTTCGGCGAGCAAGTTGTGGCTGTGGCGAATTTCGAGTCCACAGCAAAGCTGGAAGAGCAGCTTCGCAATGGTGCCGTATGGGTCGGCGAGCCGCGCCACCCAGCACCGTGGAAGTGCGCATTACAGCAGTGGCCCTCCGCGACCAGCCCTTGGCACTCCGCGGACTGGTCCGCAGCTTGGGACCCGGTGGTTCTTCCCCCATTAGCCACCAAACTCTACCAAGAGTCCGATTTGCGCGAAGCGCCGGCCAGGAGCAACACATGAGCGCCCGCTATGGAATGGTGATTGATTTGGACCGCTGCACCGGCTGCGGAGCATGCATGGTGGCCTGCGCTGCGGAAAACAATGTTCCGCCGGCGCATTCACGGGCCACTGCGCGCACCGGAATTACACCCATGTTGGTTCGCAGGCTCTCCAACGGCACACCCGGTGCCGACGCCCGCGAGGCATTTATTCCGATTACCTGCATGCAGTGTGGGCATGAAACTCCTTGCGTCTCGGTCTGCCCGCAACAAGCCGTGGAGGTAGACAAGGCCACGGGTATCGTCTTGCAGATGCCGCAGCGTTGCTTAGGCTGCCGCTACTGCATGACCGCGTGCCCGTACCATGCGCGCTATTTCAACTGGTGGGATCCGCAATGGCCGCCGGGCATGGAACAAACTCTGAATCCCGGAGTATCGGTGCGTATGCGCGGCGTAGTCGAGAAGTGCAATCTTTGTCATGCAAGATACCATGCCGCCACGGAGAAAGCGGCCGGAGCCGGTGAAACTCAAATCGATCCACTGGATTACGTGCCCGCTTGTGTGGAAGCCTGCCCCACCGTGGCAATTCTGTTCGGAGATTTGGCCGACCCCAGTGATCCCGTCTCCATCGCGGCAGATTCTCCAGATTGCTTCCGGCTCCTGGCTCAGATTGGCACCGATCCCAAAATTCACTACAAAACCACTCAGGATTGGATTCGAGCTCTCGCTGATCGAAATTCGCTTCGCTCCCATTCCCCGGAGGCCCAACATGTCTGAAATCGCGCTGCTGGACCGGCGCTGGATCACCCGGGGCGTCCAGCGCGCCTCGGCTGGACGTTTCGCCTTGTGGCTTGCTCCGTGGTTTGTCCTGTTGTTCCTGGGAGCCTATGCCGCTGGCTTGTGCTTCTTTTACGGATTGAACCAAACCAATATGGACAATCGCTTTGCTTTCGGTTTGTGGATCTTCGCCGATCTTTCCATCATCGCCATGGGTGCGGGCGCATTCTTCACCGGCTTTTTGGTGTACATCTTGAAGCAACAAGACCTGAAACCGGTGCTCAACAGCGCGGTCGTAGTCGGCTTCATCTGCTACAGCGGTGCCGTGGCGGTGCTGATGGTGGACGTAGGTCAGCCTTTGCGGGCGTGGTTCACCTTCTGGTATCCCAACACCCATTCCATGCTGACTGAAGTGACTTTCTGCATTTCCTGCTATCTGCTGGTGCTCATCCTGGAGTACATACCGCTCTTGTTGAAGAATCGCCAGCTACGGAAAATCCCAGCCTTTCTGGTCTTTGAGCATCAGTTCCATAAACTCGTTCCCGGGCTTGCGGGAGTCGGTGCGTTTCTCTCCTTCTTCCACCAAGGGTCCCTCGGTGGATTGTACGGCGTGTTGCGTGGACGGCCGTTCGCGTACCGGCAGGGTTTGGCCATTTGGCCGTCGACTTTCTTCTTGTTCATTCTGTCGGCCTTGGCGGTTGGACCAAGTTTTCTGATGTTAGTGGTGGCAACCGCGGAAAAAGTGACTGGAAAACAGTTGGTACAAAACAGCGTGTACCGCAAATTGGGATTTATTTCCGGTGTCCTGCTGGCCCTCTACGTCGCCGCCAAAGCGATCGACACGTACATCTGGCTCAACATCACCTCACCCGCGGTTGGTTTCGGTCCGCGCGACTTCTACTCGTATTGGCCACTGAGTTCCTTGTTCCTGTTCATCGCCACCGTCCCGTTAGGCTTGCTACCGGCGATTCTCATGATCGTGCCGGTCACCGCGCGCAAACGCGGGTGCTTGCTTTGTGGCGCCGTGTTGGCCTCTGGCGGCGTCCTCCTGAACCGTTTTGTGATGACCGTACAGACCCTCGCATTGCCCACACTGTCGTTCGATTCGTTCCTGAAATACACCCCCAGCTGGCAGGAAGTAGCCACGTTTGGCGGCGTTATCGCTTACGGAGTGATTGTGTATTCGCTGTCTTACCGTTATCTGCCGCTATTTGCAGCGCGCAAAGGAGCAGACCCGAATGCTTCCCAGGACTGATGGATTTCATTGGACCGCAACGCATCTCATCTTTCTCTCCCTCTTTTTCGCGGCGCTGCTGATTATCGTGTCGACGCTGCTGTCCGGCATTTGGCGCACTGTCGCCGATTTTCGCAAGCACCGTGCCAACTCCGTGTGTTGGCGGGAAACCTTCCAGGAGCTCCCGGAAAACGAGCGCCACTGCAGGCATGAGCTTGCCGGACGGGTCGCCTCTCGCCTCTGCGACAATGCCTTCGATTGCCGCACCTGCCGGAATTACGCACACTTTGCGATCTTGCCGGCCACCTGGCGCAATGGCGTCGGTGTGCCTTACTCCGACCGCTTGCTTTACCATCGTGGCCACACTTGGGTCCATCCGGAACTGGACGGCACATTCTCGGTAGGGTTGGACGAGTTTGCCAACCGTTTGATTGGCCGCCCCGATTCTGTGCAGTTGCCGGAGGTCTGCGCAGAGCTGGAAAGCCAGGGCATCGCCTGGTCCATGAGCAGAAACGGACACCACATTCGCGTGCGCGCTCCGCTCACTGGAACGGTCATTGCTACCGGCGGTCCTGATCAGGATTTCTATCTGAAGGTTCTTCCGCATGGCAAACCGAATCTGCGTCATCTGCTGAATGGGCCTGAAGTTCCTGGCTGGCTCGCGTCGGAAATCGAACGGTTACAACGGCAAATCGCTGCTCCCGGCGCTCCTCATTGTCTGCCCGATGGCGGGACATTGATGCCGAACTTGATGGATGCGGAACCTCAGGCCGATTGGGACAACGTCCTGGCGTCAACCTTTCTGGATATGTAGACCACAGCCGTTTCGCGGAACTTCAGGCAGCTGCCCCCGGTTTATTAGTGGGCGATCTCGTAGCGCTTCAGCTTGTCGTAAAGCGTCGAGCGGTCAATGCCCAACGCCGCCGCGGCTTCTTTGACGTTGCCGCGTTTGCGTTCCAGCATGGCGATAATGGCGCGACGTTCCAACTCCGATAACGGTACGTCAGGCATCTCCCAGTTGTTGCCGGTTTCCTTTCGGCGCGTCAACCAGCTGAAATCGCTTTCCACCAGCATCCCGTTGCGCGACGTGACGATGGCTCGCTCGATGACGTTCTCCAGTTCGCGCACATTACCCGGCCAGTCGTACTCGATCAGCACCTCCAAGGCATCCCCAGAAATCCCGCCGATGTCCTTGCCCAGTTCCGAGGCGATCCGCTGCACAAAATGCTCGGCCAGCAATGGTATATCCTCCCGTCGTTCGCGCAACGGAGGTATGTGAATTTCGATGACGTTCAAACGATAGTACAGATCATCGCGGAACCGTTCCTGCTTCACCTCGTCGGCCAAATTCTTGTTGGTAGCCGCAATCACCCGCACATCCACGCTGACCTCCTCGGTGCCGCCGACCCGATAGAATCGCCGTTCTTGCAGCACTCGTAGCAAGTCAGCCTGCAGCTTCGCGGAAACGTCGCCGATTTCGTCCAGGAATATGGTTCCGCCATCGGCGATCTCGAACTTCCCTTTGGTTTGCCCTTCGGCGCCGGTAAACGCGCCTTTCTCGTGGCCGAAGAGCTCGCTTTCCAGCAGCGTCTCCGTTAGCGCAGCGCAACTGACGCTCACAAACGGCTTGTCCGAGCGCGACCCTGAACAATGAATGGCTCGCGCTATCAGCTCCTTCCCGGTTCCACTTTCCCCGCAAATCAGCACCGTGCTGCGCAGGCTGGCAATGTCCTTGGTCAGCGCCAGAATCTCCTCCATCCGCGGATTTTTCGTGATGATGTCGTGGTGCCGGTAACTACGGCTGATCTTCTTTCGCAGAATCTGGTTCTCGCTTTGTAACTTCTTGAGCTTCAGGATCCGCGAAACCAGCATGGAGATTTCCTGCGGGTGGCACGGCTTCACTATGTATTCCTGCGCTCCTTCTTTCATCGCTTGGATGGCTGTATCTACCGTGGCATATGCGGTAATGATGATGATTGAGGCGTCCGGGTGGGCGCGCCGCATTTCCATCATGGTTTCGATGCCGTCCATACCTCCCGGCATCTTCAGATCGATGAAGGAAATCGCGTAATCAATACCCTTTGACAGCTCCACTGCGGCTTGCCCGTTGGGGGCGGTGTCCACTCGATAGCCGTCCTCGCGCAGCCAAGCGGCCATGGACTCGCGCATCACTTCTTCATCGTCAACCACCAAAATAGGCCAGACCTTCTTCATTTCGATTCTCCATTCGAAGCGGTAAACTGTCGCACTACCTGGGCGGCGCACCGGGCGCAGTAGCGCTCTTCCTTGTCGTCTACTGATCCAACGTGTGTCGCCAGGCTCATCACGCACTTTGCTTCGGCGCAGTGGGTGAGCCCAAAGGTATGCCCAAGCTCATGCAGCACCTCTTTCACCAGGCGCTCGCGCAGCAACGTCTCATCGGCCGGCAAACCATAGAACTCCTGCCGTAACCGCGCCAGCGAAACCACCGCCACTTGCCCGTTTAGCTGCGCTTGCCCAAACACGAACGTCAGCGTGGGAATGGCCAAGTCCCCTTCGGTTACTCCCAAGATTCGGTGCGCATCCGCCGGAGTGCACCGCGCCACCATTTTCATAATCTCGGTTGATTTGTATTGGCCTCGGTTGGCGTCGAAGCTCCCTTCCGGGAAGGTCAACGCCGGCAAACGGCGAACCGGCCAGGGACACCATTCCGCAACCGCGTTTTCCACCCAATTCATCAGCTGCGGTGCCACACTCCCAATCGCGACCAGATAAACCGCGCTCACTCCACATGTACCTGAACTTCTTTCTGTTCCGGAACCACCATCCGAGCTTTGAGCGGCAAGTTGACCGTAAAGGAGGTGCCTTGATTCCGCTGGCTGGTCACTTCCACGTCTCCTTCGTGCGCTTTGACGATGCCGTACAGCACCGCTAGCCCCAATCCGACGCCCTTGCCTTCGGCCTTGGTTGTAAAGAAAGGATCGAAAATTTTGGGCAGGTTCTCGGGCGCGATGCCTTCGCCAGTGTCGCTCACGCACAGGGTCACGGTTTCATCCCCGCGATTCACGCGCGTACGGATGCGCAACTCGCCACCGCCTTTGGCCTGCATGGCCTGGGCTCCGTTCATCACCAGGTTCAAAATGACCTGTTGAATCTGCGAAGGATCGCACGCTATCTGTGGCAAATCATCTTGCAGGTCCGACACCGTTTCCACATTGATGAGCTTCAGTTTGTGGCCGACCAAACCGAGCGTACTGGTAATCAACTTGTTCAAATCGGCGGGAACCCGCTGGGGTTTGGACCGCCGCGAAAACGCTAGCAAGTCAGACACGATGCGGCCTACACGAGCCGTTTCCGTGGAGATTTGTGCCAGATACTTGCGGAATTCCGTCTCGCGTCCCACCGGGAATTTTCCATTTACCATCAGCCGTTCCAGAAGAACGGAAAGATTGAACACTCCGGAAACGGGATTGTTGATCTCGTGCGCCACGCTGGCCGCCAGTTGTCCCAAGGAGGCCAGCCGATCGCTCTGCAACAGCTTGCGGTGCGCCACCTCCAATTGCGCGGTGCGCTCGGCTACTTTACTTTCCAAGGTTTGCTGCATCTCGTTCAATTCATCGACCGCGATTTTCAGTCGCTCCCGCATGCGGTTGAAGGAATCGGCCAATTCATCCAGCTCCTGACTGTGACGGGAAATCTCGATGCTACGGTCGAGTTGCATGGCGCTGACCACGCGCGTCCCTTTAATCAGTTCGCGAATAGGGGTAGCAACGAACCTTCGCGTGAACAGGATCACGAATCCCGCACCGATGAGCACCACAACTAATGTCGAAAGGATGGTCTGCCAGGTGATTGCTCGGGTCTGTTCCTGCACCGGATCCAGCCGCAGTGCCACATCAAGCACCCCCAAGACCCGCGTGCTGGCTTCGTGCGCATGGCAACTGGCGTTACTGCAGGCCGGCTCGTTGTAGATCGGGGTGACGATATTCAGGGTCTTGATCCCCCGCGGCGACGTTCCATATCGTACCCGCGAGTTGATCGGGGGCTTCAGCCGCACAGGCCCGGCGCCGTGACAACTGACGCACACCCCGTCGGACGGGCTCGCTTGGCTAGGCTGCTCGTTATTGTCGGTAGAAAACCCCAGGTGCCCTTCGCGATTAAACATGCGTATGCGGTCAACCCCATGCTTATCGGCGATGACCCGCATGGACTCATATGCCGCCTTCCGGTCGTCGTCCAGCATGGCGTGCCATGTGGCGCTCGTGATGCTTCGCGACAGCTGGTCGGCACCCAGTACCATCGTTTCCACCAACTGCTTTTTTTGCATGCGCCAGTTCAGGAAGCCGCTGACACAACTAATCCCAACAATCAGAACAGTAAGCGATAGGATTAGCTTGAAGTCGAGTCTGCGAAGCATGAGCTTCTTGCATCTCCACGTGGGTAAGGTTGGAGGCGCACCCGGCCCGAACCACTCTCATAACTTCATGCTTAAAATGAGGGTACTGTCGGGAAGTCCAACACACAGTGACTCAAAGAAAGCGGGTTGGTGACGGGAGTCACGTCCCCTTGGTTCATTTACTCGCCTCCCCACGCTTAGTCTGTGGCTTATTCAGATGACCCCAGAGGGAGAAGGTGCGAAGCTAGCTCCTCAACCGGCGTGAGCCAGCTTAGCGGTTGGCCGCGATTTTGCCACGCAGCACGCTGACCGAGGCGGGTGGCAGAGTGTAAATCGTGTCCGGAGCCCCTTGGACCGTTGAGGTCGCCGGCGGCCCATCGGGATCGGCATAGCCCTGCTTGCGATTGGGGTGCCAAGCGTATTGGTCTTTGCCGAAGGTAATCATGGTGATTGGCCCACGGAACGCGCTAGCGGCGTTGCTGTCTGCGCCGTCGAACAGAATGTGCACAGGATGCGCGTTTTCGTGATCCTTATTAATTACCAGCAAGGCCCATTGACCATCCGGACGGAGCACGGCGTACGCGGTCACCAGCACGTGGCCTTGTGCGTCTTTTAGGTCGCTCGCCGCGCGGAACAACCGGTGTTCCGCATCTTTAGGCTGCACCCACTCCTGAGTGAGCAACTCCGCCCCAAAATATTGTGAAGTTTTCTGGCGGATCTTGTAATCCTTGTCCACCATGAACATGTGATAGGTGCCCCAACTATTTGCGCAGTTCGCATGCGCCGGGGAATAAGGCAAATCGTGATAGTAGAAGGTGCCTTTCCCACCAGCGGTCAGGAAGCCGCCGAACGAATCCGCCAGCCACAGAGCGCCAAAAACGTCCACTGCTGCTTCGCCACCGTGGTCATTGGTCTCGGTGTCAAACATGGGCACGCCTGGAGGCAAACCATCTTGCCGCCATACATCCATGATGTGGGTGATGAGTTGTGGTTCCTGATACAGGTTCTCCCAGGGTGTTTCACACCCGTCGTACGGATAGTGCTCGAAGGACATGAATGCCAAATCCGATAAGCGGCCATGCGTTCTCAGATAATCCAGAAAACGGCTGAACCACGAGACTCTCCCTTGAGCGTCGCGCCACGTCGGAATGTCTTCCGTCACACCCTGAAAAACCGGGCCGCCTAGCTTCAACTTGGGATCGAGTTCATGCAATGCCGCGGCCCACTGCAGATACAACGCCCCGTAATCCTCGGGAACCATATATTGCCCGTCGGGCTCTTCCCCCATCTCGATTTGCGCAATCGGGTAGCCACGCTTTTCGATGTAGGCAATTTGCGCGGCAGAGTCCTCCGGTGTGCCGTACAGCATAGCAATGGGAATGATCGCGGGCAGGCCGCGCGTAATGCCGCTGGTATAGAACAAGTCGAAACCAGGCTGATCGCCAGATTCCATGCGATCGGGGTGAACGTACAAATCGGAAGGTTGGTGCCAAGGATCCACCGACGAACAATACGTCGCGGTCTGTTTTTGATCCGGCGAATGGCGCACCAAATCCGTGAACTTGCCGTGACCATCCTGTGTGCCTAAGTAAAGCTCCTTGATCGCGTACCCGACGCAATTGCGCGGATCGCTTGGCCCGTGGGTATCACAGGTATTCGAGGATTCGATCATCACAACCCGCACATAGCGAATTCCAACCGGATTGGCTTCCAATCGCAACGTCGCTAATCCGCCCTTGCCATCGCGCACATCTCCGGACGCGAAGGTCTTCCAATTGCCGGTGTCCTGATCGTCCATGGCATCGCCTGTGCCCACCCAGTACTGCGCCGCGTACACTTTCGCGTACGGCTCGGCCCAATCGATGCGAATCGCGTTCACAAGCTGCTTCGACTCCAGATCGATCACTACCCACTGCGGATGCAGCGAATCGTCTTCGTGGGTGAACCGCTTGGTTAGATAAGGATTGCTTTTCCAGTACGTTTTTGGATCACCGTCGTTCAAACGCGAGTAGCCGTCATCCTCGGAACCTTGGTTGCGGGTGAAGCCACGATGCGGCAGCGAGTAACCGTACGAATGGCGAATCATTTCGGTGGGATTGGCATCGCCGGTGAAATAGCCTTTGCCGGTTGGATCGCTCCAATTCCCTTTTGGATTCCAGTGCCACGCTTGCACGAACAATTCTGTGTTTTGCCGGTAGCTGATGGCGCCCCAGCCCGCCGATAAGATTTGGTTGATCTGGTCAGGCTGGAAGAACACGTCGGTGGCATTGCTCGGAACACGATCGACGGTCGAGCCAAGCGCGTAGAAAGGGCTGAAAGAATTGACCTGATGATCAGCGGGGGCATCGACGCGAATGGTTTGGGCAGGCAATGGCCGTGCCATCACCAACATGACTGTCAGGCACAACAATGCGTATCGTCCGTTCGCCTGCTGCTTACGAACGCCCACGGCGGTGGGATACAGGATTTGCTTCTTCATATGCGCTGGCGTCTTCCGGGATTCGGCTGTCACTTCATCGCCATTTTCGGACAGCGTAATTCCAGACAAAGAACACCACGCATGCTGGTATTATGTCAAGATTGAAACGATTTAAAGGGAGCATCTATGCGTCTTCGCGTATTTGAGGACAGAGATTCATTGGGCAATGCCGCAGCGGCGGAAGCCGCCACTGCCATGAGACGAGCCATCGCCCAGCGCGGGAAAGCACGGATCATCGGAGCCAGTGCCGCTTCACAATTCGAATTTTTAGAGGCGTTGACCGCGACACCGGGCATTGACTGGAAGCGCGTTGAATTATTCCATCTGGACGAATACCTTGGCCTGCCGATGACCCACCCCGCTAGTTTTTGCAAATTCTTGCAGGAGCGGCTCATCTCCAAAACCGGCATCACCAACTATCACCTGCTCAACGGCGAGGAAGATCCCGCACTGGTGATTCGTCTCACGAATGAACTCATCAGCGCTGCCCCGATTGATGTGGCCTTCGTGGGTATCGGTGAAAACGGGCACCTGGCCTTCAATGACCCGCCGGCGGATTTCGACACTGAGGATCCGTACATCATCGTGAATCTCGACAAGGCTTGCCGCAAGCAGCAAGTGGGCGAAGGTTGGTTTCCGAACTTCGATGCGGTGCCCAAGCAGGCGATCTCCATGTCGGTGTGCCAGGTGCTGAAATCCAAGGAAATTCTGGCCGTGGTTCCTGGTCCCAAGAAAGCCCAAGCCATCAAGGCTTGCTTCGATGGGCCGGTCGGTCCAATGGCGCCTTCCTCGATCTTGCGGACACACGCAAACACCACCGTCTATTTGGATCGCGAATCGGCCGCGTTACTTAGTCCCAAGACATTATCGGCACTATCCGCGTCGGCGTAGATTGATTCAGGACTGTTTGCGGAACTGGCCAACATCTGGCCCGGAGTCAGGTTCTAAGGTCGTTAGCCGCGCCACAGGACCGATTTGAATGGAGAATCGAGCGCTCAGGGATCAATCTGACATCCGGACCGGCAGGCTCCCCGTCATTCCCTCACTGCGATGGTGGATCGGAGCCATTCTGTTCGCGTCGACCGCCATTAACTACGTCGACCGCCAGACCATAGCGCTCCTCGCCCCATATCTGAAACAGAACTACCACTGGACCAACACGGATTATGCCAACATCGTGGTGGCGTTTCGTGTGGCTTACTCCATTGGACAAACCGTTTGTGGGCGGTTGATGGATCGCCTGGGCACGAAACGCGGCTTGAGCATCACCGTATTGTGGTACTCGCTGGTCTCGATACTGACTCCTTTGGCCCGCGGGTTTTATAGTTTTCTGGGATTCCGATTCCTCCTGGGTGCGGGCGAATCCGGTAATTGGCCGGCGGCGACCAAAGCGGTGTCCGAATGGTTTCCCAAACAAGAGCGCGGTCTGGCGACAGCGTTCTTCGATAGCGGATCCTCCCTTGGAGGCGCGATTGCGCCACTGATTGTTCTTCCTTTGTATTTCCGCTGGGGTATGGGGCCTGCATTTGTAATCCCGGGGCTGCTTGGGCTGGTGTGGCTGATCGGCTGGCGCTGGTTGTATTACCGCCCCCAGGAACATCCGCGAATCAGTGCCAGTGAACTGCAACTGATTCGTGCCGATGCGGGCGGCGAAGGTCACGCTGGAAAAGCTGGTGCGAAGTGGAGCGAGTTGCTGAAGTTGCCGCAAACGTGGGGCACCATTGTCGCGCGCACTTTCACCGATCCGGTCTTCTTTTTCATCGCCGATTGGTTTCCCATCTACCTGGTGGCCAAAGGCATTTCCCTGAAGACCGGGCTGATTGCGATCTGGATTCCCTTTGTAGGAGCCGACCTGGGGAATTTCTTTGGAGGCTGGATGTCTGGTCATCTGATCCGGCGAGGCTGGCCGGTGGGAAAGGCGCGCAAAGCTCTGGTTGTGTTCGGCGGAATCGGCGTAATGCTGCTGATTCCTACTATATTTACGGTGCATCTGCCCACGCTGACGGTGCTGTTTGCGGTAGCCACGTTCTGCTATGGCGCGTACACGACGATTGCCAACGTCCTGCCTTCGGATTTGTTTTATTCCGAATCGGTGGCCTCAGTGAGCGGGTTGAGCGGTACGGGTGCTGCGCTGGGCACCATTGCCGTTTTCGAGTTGGCCGGGCACATTTCCGATGCACGGCTAGCCACCGGGACTCACTTGTTCGATCCACTGATGATCGTGGCCGGGTTGATTCCGTTTGTGGGCATGATTCTGGTGCTCCTGCTGGTGCGTAATACGCGCGCGACCCAGCAGGGACTGGTCCGCAAAATCTGAGCAAGTAGAGTTTCAGAAAGAGGTCCGACCACATCACGCGGTGCGCCATCTGGCGCGTGCAAAACCAACCTAACCCTTATATAATCAACGGATTAACCTGTCATCGACGGTTACGGATTTTGCCCAGTCAGGAGGTGCGCCGGTGCTCAGTTTGAAACGATCAGCCAGCCTCATTGTGCTCACCATTTTCCTCGGCTGCCCTGCAAAAACCTGCACTGGACAGACCGCCCCGGCACGAACCGCGCCCGCGCCGATTGTCGATTACATCGCAAAAGGATGGGATGTGCTCACGCGTTCCATGAGTGACTGCGGCACCGTCACCGACCCCAAGGTCACAACCAAGTCCGTACTGTATATTCCCGCAGATTTTCCGATGACAACGCAGCTCCATGATTTAGAGCAACGCTGCGGAGTGGAGATTCGACCGCTGCCTAAGGTGATCGCCAACGCCGGCGATATCGACACCAACTCGTTCCATCCGCCGGGTCTGTTGTATCTACCCAAAAAGTATGTGGTTCCCGGCGGACGCTTCAACGAAATGTACGGTTGGGACAGTTACTTTATTATTCGCGGATTGCTTCGCGACCATCGCCTGGATCTGGCACGCGACATTGTCGAAAACTTTTACTTCGAAATTGATCACTACGGCGCCGTCCTTAACGCCAATCGCACTTACTATCTCAGCCGGTCGCAGCAGCCGTTCCTGAGTTCCATGATTTTTGCCGTCTACAACGCAGAGAAACAGGATGGGCGCGACGACCGGTCATGGCTTGAGCGAGGGTACGAGTATGCGAAACGCGATCACCAGATGTGGTTGCGTCCCGAACTTCTTGCCGGCGATACCAGCCTGTCTCGCTACTACGATTTCGGGGAAGGCCCTGCTCCAGAGAGCCTGAAGGATGAAGTCGATCATTACCGCCAAGTGGCCGGGTATTTTGTGAATCATCCTGAACACGCCAGTGGATGGTTGGATCAACGGCCGCTCGGGCAAACCAACGAACTGGGCCCGGGGAAGATCTATTCTCTGCGGTTGTGCGACTCACCTGCACAGGGCTCATCGCCGGACAATTGCGACGAACTGCGCGAACTCACCCTGAGCCGCGATTTCTACAAAGGTGATCGCGCCATGCGCGAGTCTGGATTCGATATTTCTTTCCGCTTTGGCCCGTTTGGAGCCGCTACTCATCATTACGCCGCGGTCTGCTTGAACAGTCTGCTATACAAAAATGAACTGGATCTGGCGGAGATGAGCGACATTCTGGGCCGCAAAGCTGAGGCGGAATCGTGGCGGAGGCAGGCCAATGCGCGACGCGAAGCTATCAACAAATATCTTTGGAGCGGCGAAAAAGGAGAGTTTTTTGACTACGACTTCATGAAGCATGCCCAATCCAGCTATGAATACCTGACCACGTTTTATCCGCTTTGGACCGGCCTGGCGACATCCCAACAAGCCAGCGCCGTCGAGGCCAATTTGAGAGTCTTCGAGAAACCCGGCGGCGCGATGATGAGTCCTTACGAAACCGGAGCACAGTGGGATGCCCCCTATGCCTGGGCGCCATTGCAGATGATCGTGGTCGATGGTTTGCGGCGCTACGGCTTCAATCAGGACGCCGACCGGATATCCTTCGAATTTGCCAGTACGGTGGCCCAGAACTACGACAAGCAAGGCTATATCGTGGAAAAGTACAACGCAGAGACTCGTTCCACGGATGCTCCAGTCACCATCGGTTATCAAATGAATGTGGTGGGGTTTGGCTGGACCAACGCGGCCTATCTGGAATTTCTGTCGGCACTCCCCGTCGACAAGCGCGCGGAGCTCGCGAAAATTCACTGAATCGCCGCTCGCAGTCAGGGTTTGGTGGGATTGCGCGTCAGTTCGTCGGCCTGCTTCAATTCACGTTCCGCATCCGCGGTTTGCCCTTGCGCGCGGTAGGCCTGGCCGAGGAGTTGATGTGCCATGGCGTTTCCAGGATCCATGCTGATCGCTCGTTGCAAGGCGCGAATGGCTAACTCGGTCTCGCCTTTCTTCTCCAGCACTTTGCCCATCAAGATGTAAGGACCGGTGGAGTTGGCGTCCAGCCAAATCGAGCGCTCGAGTAGCCTCTCGGCCTCGTCATACTTTTGCACTCGCAGATAAGCGTCGGCCAATTTGAAATAACCGTTTGCAAAGCCTGGATTGATGGCTATCTCCTGCTGCAGATTGCTGATGGCCAGATCGATTTTGGACTGATAGAGATACAGCTCGCCAAGAAGATAGTGAGCGAGAGGCAGTTTTTGGTCGATGGCGATGGCCTTCAGCGCGTACTCCTCAGCGATTGGTCCGAAATCCAAGCGCAGTAAAATTCGTGCACAAAACAAGTACGCTGCCGCCGAATCGGGCGGTACTCCGTACATTTTCGCAAAGGCCGCTCTGGCTTGGGGATATTGTTTTGTCTGGATGCAGGCCACGCCCAGAATGTAGGAGGCATCCACGTTGGCGCGGGGATACCAGGTTTGTACCTTCTCCAGGTACGGAATGGCCTCACCCGGTTTGCCCGCAAGGTAAAGCGAAAGGCCGGTCAATTGGATGACCTCTGAGTCGTTGGGATTTTCTGTCAATGCTTTCTGAAAATTAACGATCGCGTTCACAAAATCGCTCTTCTTGTAATATGCGATTCCCAGTTCCCGACTCAGCCCCTTCGGGGGCGGCGTCTGGGTCTGCATCGCTTCCAATTGAGTGATGGCTTCGGAGAACTTGCCGAGTTGAAGCAGGTGATCCGCTTCCGCAAAGGGATTAACGCTGGCCCCGGATCCTTGCTGTTGGTTCTGCGCCGGTAGCAGTGTGGGGCTCGCGGCCATGGCGAAAGCACACACGTAGACAAGTCGCCAGCGTCTGCTCATGGAGCGCACCTAGGAGGGTTGCCGTTCAAGTTCGTAAGTAGGGCCTTGGCCGTCGCAAGGTCGGGATTGAACTGGAGAATGCGCACGACGACGCCGCGCGCTAAATCGAGCTTGCCCGTCTGGCAGTAAACACGCACGAGATTCATTCCAATTTCGCTCCTGAATGGGGCCCGCTCGAACGCCCCAAGCCACAAGGAAATGGCTTCTTGAATGCCGCCCTGATTGGCATCGAGCACCCCTAAATTGGTTGCCGCGTCAATAGAGTTCCCATCCTGCTGCAAAGCTTTGTTGTACAGCGCGCGCGCTTGATTGTCATCCCCTCGTTTCTGGGCCACGTACCCCAAAGCTGACAACAGAGCCGCATCGTCGGGAAACTGAACGACCGCCGCATGCAACAGCCGCTCAGCTTGCGGTTGGGCCATGGTCATTCCGGAATCGACAATCGATTGCCATGCCAGAGCCAACTCGCGCTCATCGTGCTGCGACGCATCTGACGCAGGAAACGGAACCAATCCCGGCAACTCGGCGGAGGAGTGCTGGACCGCTGGTTCCGGCGATGGACGTTTCAAGATGCGGTGATCGGTCACCTCGGTATGCGCCACATCGGTACTGAGTGAAGCGAGCATATGGCAGGACGTGCAGTCGGGCTGACTGCGATGATGTTTCGCAGCGAAGGCGTCACCATGGCAGGCAATGCACTTGGCGCGATAAAAAGCGACGCGCCGTTCCAGCGGCACCGTTTGATGAGCATCATGGCAGCTGCTGCAATTCATGGCATCGCCTGATTTTCTCTTGCAGACACTTTGCGCGAACGCCTCGAACTGGCTAGTCGCCCGCAGTCCCTGGGGAACATTTCCGGTAAGCACGAAGTAACCCACGTAGTCGCTCAGGTCTGAACCGGGCTGGTATTCGTAAATATGTTTTCCCGCGCGTTCGATAGCGGCGTTGCCCTCAAGGTGGCATTGCATACAAACCTGGTCGCGCAGTTTGGGGGGAAGCTTGACGGGATTGACGATTGAGCCGCCGTGCACATGCGCCGCACCGGGACCATGGCAGCGCTCGCAGGTCACTCCGGAATAGAGGAACATTGGCGAGGCGTACTTATTCTCGGTACCCTCGACCGGTGCATGCATTCCGCTGACATGACAGTTCAAGCAACTGGTGAGCGCGGGCAGATTTAAGGGAGTCTCGGTCGAATCGCCATATGCGGGAGCCATGTCCCACATTTTCCGGTCGGCATACCAGTTTACTGGGGACTCGAACACGAAACCGTCAACTGCAAATAGGTAGGTGCGGCCACGGCGGCCTTGGCCGATGTAGTACAGCAGCTCGCGCTTACCCTGAAGCCCGGGATCTCCTGGGCGTTCAAAGCTCAACCATACTTTCCCACTTTCACTGTAGATCGCATAGTGCACTCCGGAGCGTTTATGCGCAAATTCGCCGAAGATCGGATTTTCCGTAGCAGGTCCGCTGGCGTGCGCCATAGCTGACTGCGTGTAAGAGTTGAAAATTTCAGCGTGGCACTTGGCGCATGGCTCGTTCCCCACATACCCGCTTGAATCCGCCGTGGTGGACGAAACGGTGCTGTCACGGGGTTGCTGCGATCGGACCATTGCCCCGAAAAGGCTTTGCACTACCATTGCGGTAAACAAGACTCTGCAGAATTGTCGTGCTGAAATCACGCAGCGATTCCTCGGGCACTCCACAGCATAGCCGTGAAGCCTGACCACTTGCGAACGGCGCTGCTATTGTTGAACTTTGGGATCACTTCCGATCTGCTCCAGGTTTTCGCGCGCCAATTTGTTGTTTGGATCGAGGCGCAGAGCGCGCCGGAAATGCTCGCGCGCTTCACCGAGCTCTCCTGTAACCGCCAGGGCGCTACCAAGATTGGCTTCCGCGTTGGCATCGTCGGGGCGCAAACGTGTGGCCGCTCGAAACTGTTCCACCGCGTCGGCAAAGCGATTTTGCGCCACGAACGCATTGGCCAAGTTGTAATGCGCGTCGAAATTATTGGGCTGGACGTCCAAAGCGGCTTGCAAGTAATGTATGGCTTCATCAACCTGGCCCGCAGACAGCAACGACGCGCCCAGGGCGTTATTGGCGGTAGCATCTTGCGGACGAAGTTTCACAGCCAGTGTGAACTGCTGGAGCGCTTCGGTTTGCGCACCCTGGGCTTGTAGGATGGCCGCTAAATTGTAATGGGCCTCAAAGTCCGTGGGATTCTTTTCGATGTTGTGCCGCGCCAGCGATTCCAAAATCGGCATTCGTGGATCGGACTTCGGGTCGTTGGAAGCACGCGGGAGCACCTGCAGCCAGAGATGGGCCATTTCGTCGCTAGAACGATTCCCTGCTACCACGCGGCGCGGCGGGTTATTCGGATTCGCAACGTTGTCGGCGGAATTGTCGTAGCTATAGCGCATCAAAATGGCAGTGCCTTTCGGAAGCGGCACCGGGTTTTCGTAGCGATAGACCGCCTGCCAATTCAAGTCCCATTGTGGAATGTGAATCAGGGTTTTCGATGAGCCGTCAGGCAGCTGAGCGATCGCTTGCAGGTCCTTGCCGAGATAATGGGCGTGCGGGTAAATCGCCAGCAGGTCTACATCGACAGGAATGTTGAACGCATCGGTCGCCAGAAAATTCTTTGCACCGGGCGGGATGTCGAGTTGCCGGTCGTTTTCCAGTTGCAGCAGCAGCGGGAACAACGTTGCCGGCTCATCGGTGAAATAAAGACCCAGGCTAGGTTGAATCGTTTCGGGCTTACCGGAAGGCTGCAAGTGAACGTTCAAAACCAAATCTGTATCCTTATCCAACCGAAGAGCCATACCCTTGGGCTCGGGACGAACCATCGTGCCGGGCTTCCAGAAAAGAAAGTGGCTGTCGGGATCAAACGCCTCCGAGGCAATCTTTAGTTCCATGCCGGGAAAACCGGCGCCGGCTTGCTGCTCCTGTGCACGAGCCGACTGGTTGCGATCAACAAGGATGTTGGCATGGTGAACTACACGCTTGTCGCCGGGACGGATTTCGATTGCCCGCAGCCAACGAGTGCGATCGACGGGCGTCCGGAAAACAAAATTCCAATACTTGTCCGAGCCAGTGGCGGGAAGAATGTAGGGTTTTTCGGCTTGGACAATCTTGTCCGGTCGGCCCAACTGCCACCCCGGCACATAATCGGGCTGTGGCGGGAGGTCGGCAGCCGCTCCTTCCGGTTCGCCTTGGTCCACCCAACGTTGGATGAGTTGGATCTGTTGCTCGCTCAGACGCAGTTCATCGGCGAACTGCAATTCCTGGGGCGCTGGCAACCACGGGGGCATGATGCGTTTTGCGGTAAGGGCCGCGATCTGCCGGGCGTGCGACTTCGCATCTTGGTAAGTCAGCAACGGAAAAGGTCCAGCTTCACCTGGGTGATGGCATGGCGCGCAGTAGCGAAAAGCAATCGGAGCAATGTCCCGATTGAACGTAACGACCGGATCGGAAGAAGAATTTTTGTGACTGCCCCGCGCCAGTGCCGCAGTTCCGCCAAAAACGAGAGCCAAGGCCAGCAAGACTTGCCACGAAGACTTCATTCGATATCCGCGATAAAACATCCCACCGCCGGTGCACTCGCAGGAGGTTTTCCCCCGGTCAAAGCCGCTTGGATCGCATCTTCGAGTTCATGAGTGGTGGCAGCGGCGCGGGCACGCCCAAAATCCTGGTACAAATTATCGATGCGGCCGTGGTACAGCAGGCGATGGCTCGCGTCAAAAACCGCGGCCTCAGGTGTGATGCGAACTTGAGCTTGTGCAACCAGGGTGTGATGGAGATCGCGCAACGCCGGCAAATCAAAACCATACTCGCGTTCATGTTCACGGATCTTTTCCGCATCCGTTTTGGGATCGGGATACACCAGCCAAAATGCCACCTTCCCGGCATATTCCCCGTTCATTTTCTTAATCAGAGGGGCATAGCGATTCGAGATGGGACAATCCGTGCGCACAAAAATGAGCACCACTGGTTTTCCCACCGCGGATCGAAACGGGTACGCGGGAGTTCCGTCGAGTTGCTCGGCAGGGCTTTGCGCAAAGGTGGAGTGCGCCAGTGCTAGCGCAAGAAGCGAACCTAGCACCAACAATAAATAACTCGGTCGCACTGCCTTGATGCTAGGAGACATGCCGCCCGAAATGTTACTGTGGCCCTTGGCGAACTGCAAATTGTTCCTCTCCGATGTGTTGTGGCTCTCGAGAAACAAAAACGGGGAACCCACACCGGGCTCCCCGCATGTGTTTGGGGTGTAGGTTAGAAGATAACGCGCAAACCAAACTGCAATTGACGCATCCCTGATGGGGTGCCAGGCGTAGCATCTGATTCGATATCAGTGATTCGTCCAGCGTTAGGATTGGTCGAGCAATCCACGCAAGTGTAACCCTGATTTGAATTGAAGCCCAGCACCGGATGGTTAAACACGTTGTACGCGTCAAATCGGAAGGCCACGTTGAGTCGCTCGGTAATCTTAAAATTCTTCATCAACGAAAGATCCGAGAAGAACGCCCGTGGGCCGATGAACGTGTCAAACCCCGCGTTGCCGATTTGGCCGCAAGCCGGGAGCGAGAACGCCCCGGATACCGGCCGAGCCAGGGTGCACGAATCTGTGCCGGTGGTCACACCTGCGAAGTTGTACGTGAGCGGGGCAACCGGAGTGAACCAATACACACCACATTCCCCGCCGGTAGCGCAACCTGAAGTGATTGTACGCTTGCCGACGCTAAATGACTGGCCGGGTACAAGATTCGGACGGCACGGTCCAGTGTCAGTGATTTCGCCGCATTCTCCAATGGTCGCGGTCCATGGCAAGCCACTGGCCCATGTCAGTGTATTGGACACTTGCCATCCTCCGATGACGTAGTCCCAGGCGCGGCTGATACCGCCTAGGAATTTCTTGCCTTGGCCAATGGGCAGTTGATAGACGCTGGTCACCAGGAACACCTGGTCGCGATTGTACTGGTCGGGGCCGTATTCGATCTTGGGAGCGATGTTATAGTAGCCCTGTGTTGTGTCATAGGCGTTGGAGTGAGAGAACGTGTAGTGAGCCATGAACTGCAGCCCATCCGAAAACCGCTTCTCCACCTTGGTCTGCAATGAGTTGTAATTCGTGCTGGCATCGTTGCCGTAATAGTTGCCAACGTCGACAGCACAACATGTAAGCGGAACCTGCGTCGGAACCCCACCAATGACTTCAGTAACGAAATAGCCGGGGTAGCTGAACGCGGGAACACCATTGAGATACAGGGGACGGCGGTTTGCCTGCGGCACGAATGGCGTGAACGAAGTGAGACTACACGCTCCCGGTGCCGTGCAGGTTACTGGGTTAGTGCCATTTCCTACGGCCGGAGCGTTTATGTTGTAGGACGGGCCATTAGGGAAGATCACGTGAGTACCCTTATTGCCAACGTACCCTATTTCCACAGCAATGGTCGGCGTGACTTGCCGTTGAACCGTGGCATTCCATGCATCAATGGTAGGCAGGCGCTGCACTGTCGGTCGAACGTGCGTAGCGGCCGTGCCTTGCGGACCCAACAAGGGCAAAGTACCTTGCGGGGAAATTTCACTAAAGATATTGGAGAAATACGTCGTTGGATTCAAACTAGCCGGCGGACCACTTGCAAGCGTGAAAACCGGGCTGATATTGTTCGTTGCCAGCGGATTGATGTTGCTGTCCTCCAGCGACTGCGCGGCCAATACCGGCAAGTTTTGCGTCACCGCGTGGCCAAAGTTTGAGCCGAACACGCCGAGGTCGAAACTGCGGCCATAGCCCATCCTGACAACGGTCTTGGGATCGTATTGATAAGCGATCGCCATGCGTGGACCAAATGCCTTCCAGGTGTTGTCGATGTTGCCATTGGTGCCGTAGGGGCCGTAGCCGGCCACCCGGATCACTCCTTGCGTGAGATTGGCAAACCCACCATTGCCTTTGCCATTCACGGATTCTGGGAAATAAATCTCCCAGCGCAATCCATAGTTGAAAGTGAGCTTCGACGTCACGCGCCACGTATCCTCCCCGTAGAAGAACCAGCGCTTCTGCCGTTCCGCAGCATCAATGACCGGACTGGCGTAACGCTGGAAAGAGGTCACGTCGCCGAGCAAGAACGTAGCCAAACTAAGTCCCCCGGCGCCAGCCAGCGATGTCCCGTTGGCGTCGAAGTTCAAAATACCGGTGCGATTGGAGTCGCTCGGAACACGCAAGTTCATGGCGTAGCGAATATCTGCGCCAAATTTGATTTGGTGGTTGCCTTTGATCTTGGTCCAGTTGTTCACAAACTGGAACTGCTGCTCACTTTCAATCAGCGGGCAGTTGCAGCGGCCAACGTTCAGGCCGTCACCAAAGGACGAAAACCCTCCGTTGCCGTTCAGGAAAAAGGACGAAAGGCCACCGGTCTCGGTAGTGCCGAGGTTCAATCCTGGTATGCCGAACCCGTTCATGGGCTCCTTGTTGGCGTCAGAGTACGCGGTAACTGGATTGTACTTGAAATATCCAAAGCGAAAATCGGTCAGCAGGTTGGTGCCGATAGCCTTGTCGAAACCACTCGCTAAGCTGTAATCGTGGTTGGTGGATTCGCCGTTAAGGCCGCCAGGCCCAAAGCCCACACCACCAAGTTCGCCGAGCGTTCCCAATCCGGTGAGGTGGAAATAATCCAAGCTAAAACGCCCGAACACATGGTAATCATGTGGAGCACTATAGTCGATACGAATGTCGAAAGCGTTCTGATCGTAGGGTCCGGAACCCGAACCAACAAAATTGTTGGTCACGCCAGAACCGTTATTAGGAGCGGGAAATTCAGCCAGAACGGCAGCGGCTTGTGGCGAAATCATTCCGATCGGAATCCAATTGGGCTCGGTGGCGCAACCTGCGGGCCCGCAAAACGGAGTCCTACCGGCTCCGGTCAGCGGGTTAGTCGACGTTGTCGGATTGTAAATTAGACCGCCGCCAGAAGAGATCGAAGCGGTGTATGCGCTTAAATTGCAATAGCCCGGCGTGTCGCTCGAGGCATTTGTTGCCGGATTGCAGGTCTTGAGCGCTTCCTCATTTGGAGTCGTTAGCAGGTTGGTTATGCCATTGATCTGACGAACTCCTTGGTAATCGCCAAAGAAAAACAACTTATCCTTGATGATCGGTCCGCCAACCTGTGCGCCAAAGGCCTTGTATGTGGCGTGGGGAACGCCAGAGCTGGCTGGCTGCGTAAAAGGGTCGCGAGCCTGTTGGGCACTATTGCGGTAGTCGTAGAAGCCGCCGCCGTGGAATTCATTAGTGCCGGATTTTGTCTGCACGGTCACCAATCCAGCGACAGCCTTACCGAACTCGGCGTCGTAGTCTTGCAGTGTAATCTTAGTTTCTTGGATGGCATCGATGTTGGGATTTACGACAATAATCCCCAAGATAGCGTCTTGATTGTCGGTACCGTCCAACATGAAGGCGGTACCGCTAAAGTGTTGTCCATCAACAAAGATCTGCTGTCCCGCTTGAGGGTTTTCAGTGGCGGCGTGGCTCCAACCAACCAGCTTTTGTGTTCCCGGGGTGAGTAGTTCCAAGCTGGTGAAGTTGCGGTTCAATATGGGGAGGTCCGAAACGTACATCTGGTTGAACTCATTGGAAACGTCGGCGCGATCGGTTTCCAGTTGCGGCAACTCCCCGGTAACTTCAACGGATTGCGTTACCTCGCCCACTTGCATTTGCGCGTCCACGTGCGCAGAGGTGTCCGCGCTGACGTCGACAGAGGCTATCGCATACGTCTTGAAGCCTTTGACCTCGATCTTGATGCTGTATTTGTCGGGAATCAGGTGGGTTACCGTGTAAAACCCGCTGTCGTTCGTCGTGGTCTGGTCAGATGTTCCTTTTGTGGTCGAGGTGACAGTGACGGTCGCCCCAACCACTGCGGCACCTTGCGGATCAGTTACGGTGCCGATGATGCTGCCGTAAACAGCTTGTCCTTTAGCCGGAGCGGCTCCAAGAGCGCACAGGATGGAAAGCACAAGAACCACCGCAAGGGTAATTTGCCTGTTCATTTGCTTATCTCCGTAACATCCTCGAGCTGATTTGCTTGTCGTCCGAAAGTCCCGCTGAGGCGGATTGCGAGGAGCCGAGACGCAACACACCGTTGCGTCCACCTTTGCTTGAGAATGGATTGCTCGTTGACCGCTAGACACCCAGCCGCAGCCAATTCCCCCAACTGCTCACCCACGCGACGCCCCCCAGCACCGGTGCATCGCTCGCATGCAAACCCACCCCGCTCCTGCGACCCTACACCGAGGAAACGTAAGGCATACGAGAGCCTCAACAATTTGCATAGCTTCTATCAGTTACTGTGGTGACCTGAGAAGTCTCTTGGGGTTCTGAAACGGTTACATGCCCTAATTCTTTTTTTTTCAGCTACGTCAGTCAGGGAGTGACTTTGATGTTACAATGCCTCCCCGGTGGCCCGATGGTTGGCAAGCAAGATATTCAAGCGCAAGTCGGCAGGATTCTCGTCAGCCATACCCTGCACAGTTCAGAATCCCTGTGCAAATTACTCCGCTACTTGGCGCAGCACGCCTTAGAGCAGCCCGGCAGTTCTCCCAAGGAGTACCAAATTGCGACGGAGGTCTTCGGCAGGCCTGAGGATTTTGACCCGCACCAGGACTCTATGGTCCGGGTGCAGGTGGGGCGTCTGCGGGGGAAGCTGGCTGAGTACTATTCCTCGGAAGGCGAACACGACCCAATTGTCGTCGAATTGCCCAAGGGCACTTACGCCCTGACCTTCCAGGAACGCCCAAAAGAAACCCGAACGACAGCAACACCAGCAGTTCCCGAATCGGCGCGCGGCGCTGGGCGCGCTCCCGCCCAATTCCGCTCAATTGCGGCTCTACTGGCTCTGTCTCTCTTGTTGACAGCGGCTTTGGCGGTCACCATCGACCGGCTACTCCTGCGGCGGGTAGCCCAGGCGCATTCCACCCCGGAGCCGGAGCCGCCCCCGCCTGTGCGCATATTTTGGAGTGGATTCCTCGCCGGGCATGACTCACCCTGGGTGATCTTCAGCAATGCTACTTTTATTGGCCGTCCTGATTCCGGCATGCGTTATTACAATCCCAAGCGGGACGAGAACCTCCCCACCTTCGATCATTACACCGGGGTCGGTGAGGTGCTGGCGGTGCATGCTCTGGACATCGTCTATCGCCAACTGCACCAGGAGCTTCGCGTCAAACGTGGCAGCCTGTTCTCGTTGGATGACGCAAAGAACAATGACCTGATTTTCCTCGGTTCCCCTTCCGAGAATCTGACCCTTTTGGAAATCCCCACGACTCGCGATTTCTCCTTCGAGATTATGCATTGCTGTTCGCGACAGGGTAACGTCGAGATTGTGAATCATCATCCAGCGCCAGGCGAGGAGCAGTCCTACATCGCCACAGCTTCGAATCAGCCCCTAACGGAAGATTACGCGGTCATAGCGTTGGTGGGTGGCTTGAAGCCGTCCCATTCGGTCTTGATCCTCGCTGGAACCACCACGATCGGCACACAGGCTGCCGCAGAATATGTCTGCGATCAGAATTCGCTGAATGAACTGCTACGTCGGCTGGGGGTGTCAGCGCCGACAGAACTCAAACCGTTTGAAGGGGTTATCCACGTGAAAGTGGTGAAAGGCGTGCCGGTCGGGTCGGAATTGGTTGCGCTGCACAAGATTCCGGGCTGAACAGATTCGCTCAATCATTCGTTGGTCGGTGCCGTTAAACGGGGGTCTAGAGCTGCGGCTTTCTTGTATTCCTGGCGTGCTTCTTCCTTTTGTCCTTTTTGTTGCAGGGCCTGGGCCAGCTCAAAATGTGCCAGCGCAAAGTCCGGCACCGACGAAATAGCGGAACGGAACTGGGAGATGGCCCCGTCCAAATCTCCCGCGTTCAGCAGACGCTTGCCAGAGTTCGTGGCGAACAGGGCAGCTTGCTCGCTGGTTTTCTGCTTGGCAATTTCCGCGCCGAGCTTGCTTTCAGCCGCGGCTTCTTCCTTGTCGCCCAGTTGGCGCAGAACCGCGCCGAGCGTGGTGTGAGCGCCAGCGAATTCCGGTTGCAGCCGTATGGCTTCACGCAACGCCGTCGCGGCACCTTGCAGGTCGCCTTTTTGCTTCAGAACCGTGCCTAAGGTGTAAAACGCCTCGGCGTAATCGGGCTTGATGGATGTGGCGGCACGCAGTTCATTCTCGGCAGAATCGAAATTCCCTTCCTGCCAAAGCGTGACTCCAAGAGTGTAGTGAGCGTCTGCCTGTTTCGGATCCAGCTCGGAGGCTTTGCGCAGTTCCGCCTCGGCTTCCTGGAGCTTGTCCTGAAGTTTCAGCGTCAGGCCGAGATCATAGTGCAAGGTGGCATCTTGCGGAGCGATCTTTAGGCCTTCCTGGAACTGCTTGAATGCAGCATCAAAATCGGACACCTGCAAATAGGCATCACCGAGGTTTGCCCAATATCCCGCGTCGTCCGGACGCAGTTGCAATGCCGCGCGGAATTCGGCGATGGCGCCGTGCGCGTCACCTCCTTCCAGGAGCACCAAGCCAAGATTATTGTGTGGGTCAGGGTTATCCGGCTGAACCTGGATTGCTGCGCGGAAGGCCGTGGCCGCTGGCTCGAGTTGGTTGAGGCCTTGCATCAGCAGGCCCAGGGTGTTTTGCGCGTCGGGATAGTCGGGCTTCAGTTGCACACAGGTTTGCAGTTCTCGGGCGGCCGCCTGCGAGTCCCCTTGGGTACGCAGCAGCAGCGCCCAGTAGTAATGTGCGCCAGGGTCCAGCGGATTGGTTTGCACCGCGGCTTGGAGATGCGCTGCTGCTTCGTCGAAGGACTTCTGCTGGTAACGCAATACGCCCAAGTGGAAATGTGCGGAGGCAAGATTCGGATCGAGCTGAAGGGCCTGTTGAAACTCCGCACCGGCTAGCTGATTTTGTGATTGGCGAACCAGCAACGAGCCGAGGTCGTCATGCAATTCGGCGCGCTCCGGATCCAATTCGATGGCTTTCCGCAAGGCCATGGCCGCGTCTGCGGTCTGGCCCGTGGTGTCCAACGCGTGGCCGAGAATGCGGAAAGCTTCGGCGTCATCCGGCGCCATGCCGATGGTTTTGCGTGCTTCCTGAAGCGCTGCGGCGGCCTCGCCTTTCGCGAGAAGCGCATTCGCAAGGTTGTCGCGAGCTTGCACGAAAGAGGGCTGGTATTTCAGAGCTTCCCGAAACTGTGTAATGGCGGCATCGTAGTTTCCCTGCGTGAGCAGCACGAAGCCCAATGAGTTGTGCGCGTCCGGACTCCCTGGTAGAACCTTGATGACCTTCTCGAACGCTGCGCGGGCGGCGGCCAAATCGCCTTTCTTGAGCGCTTCAACTCCGCTTGCGTAAATGGTTTGAACCTGGCTAGCCGTTTGTGCGCCAGTTTGCGTGTCAGCCTGGGCCACGCAAACGTGTACCGAACTCAGAAGCAAAATTAAAAGCACGGCACCGGTGCGCAAAGTCGAGTCTTATCCTTAAGCGTGAATTCTCTCCAACAGCGAACTGTCGGACACAACCTCGATACTAGCATTTGTCGGCGAAGCTGCCACAAGGCACCGGGCCACAAGGCACCGGGCAACTTGACCGTTCCCTCGCCTGCACTTAGGATGAGTTCCTTGTGCGCGTGTGCCGGATTCCCCGAAAGTGGCGCGTTGGACTCAGCTTCGCTGCTCTATCACTGGCCGCCCTATTCCATTCGTCAACAGGCTCGCCACAATCTGCGGATGCGTCTAAGCCGATTGCCTATTTCATCGATCAAGCCGCAAAGGCCGGGCTTACGGCGAAAACGGTGTTTGGCGGCATCAACACAAAGAAATACATCATCGAGACCACCGGCACTGGCGTGGCCATTTTCGATTACGACAATGATGGCTGGCCGGACATCTTCGTGGTGAACGGAACCACCTTGGAAGCAACCTCTACGGCCGGATCGGCCGCTACGAATCACTTGTACCGCAACAACCACGATGGCACCTTCACAGACGTGACCGAGAAGGCGGGACTGGTGCATAGCGGCTGGGGTCAAGGCGTGTGCGTAGGCGATTATGACAACGACGGATTCGAGGATTTGTACGTCACCTATTACGGCAAAAACGTGTTGTACCACAACAACGGGAACGGTACGTTCACCGATGTGAGCGCGAAAGCAGGTGTGGCGGGCTCAGGCAAACAGTGGGGCTCGGGCTGTGCCTTTGTCGACTACGACCGGGATGGCAAACTGGATTTGATGGTTGCGACCTATGTGAATTTCGACGTGGACACCGCGCCAAAACCCGGTGAGCGCATCGATTGCCTGTGGAAGGGCGTGCCGGTGATGTGTGGTCCGCGGGGCCTCCCGTGGGATTCAAATATCCTGTATCACAACCGTGGTGACGGAACCTTCGAAGATGTTACGGCCAAAGCGCACATCGACAAGACCAACGGGCATTACGGGTTGAGCGTGTCCACGCTGGATTTCGACGACGACGGTTGGCCGGACATTTATGTGGCCTGCGACAGTACCCCCAGCATCCTCTATCACAACAATCATGACGGAACCTTCACAGATGTGGCCGTGCTGGCTGGCGCCGCGTTCAATGAGGACGGAATGGAACAAGCCGGGATGGGCACCACGGTGGGCGATTTCAACGGGGATGGCAGGCCGGATATTTTCAAAACCAATTTTTCCGACGATACTTCCACTCTCTATCGAAACAATGGCGACGGCACTTTTGACGATGCCACCTTTGCCGCCGGACTTGGTCTGCACACCCAATACTTGGGCTGGGGAACCATGTTCTTGGACGTCGACAATGACGGCTGGCCCGACCTGCTGGTGGTGAATGGCCACGTCTATCCAGAGGTGGACCAGGCCCATCTGGGTAGCGATTATCAGGAGCCGCGCATTCTGTATCACAACAAAGGAAACGGAACGTTCGAAGATATTTCAGGTAACGCCGGACCCGGAATAACCGCTGCGAGTTCGTCGCGCGGAATGGCCGTTGGCGACCTGTGGAATGATGGCAGGATTTCGGCAGTGGTCAGCAATATGAATGCTGCTCCAAGCCTGCTGGTGAATCAAGTCCGGCACGACAATCATTGGGTCACACTGCAAACACGAGGCCTGAAATCGAATCGCGATGGCATTGGAGCGAAGATTCGGGTGAAGGCGGGCAACCGCGTACTGGTCGATGAAGTGCGCAGCGGCTCCAGTTACATCTCGAATAGCGACCGCCGGGTCCATTTTGGATTAGGACCAATTAACAAGATTGAGTGGATCGAAATTCGCTGGCTTAGCGGGTTAAGAGAAATTTTCGAGAATCCGCCAGTGGACAAGGTTCTTACCTTTACGGAGGGCCAGGGCAAGCCGGTTCAGTAACCAAGACCGCGGAAGCAAGGGATCAAAAACGAAAAAGCCGATGAGGTGCTTCCGCGACTCCGACGTATTTGTCGGCGCCGCCGTAATAGAAGAACGATCTGCCACCGGGCATCGTGAGCATGCCCTCGACAAAGACCACGTTAGGTACCTGTCCGTGTTTCTCCCACTCCAGTTCAGGCCCGAAAACCGGGTGATCGGAGCGATACAGGACCTTGCGAGGATCATGGCGGTCAAATACCGCGATGCCAGTGCGATAAACGAGGGAATCGTCCGCACCGTTATAGACGAGAACGATTCCATCGGCGGTTAGCAGCGGTGGTGGACCTGGTTCGACCACCCGCGAATCGAATTTGCCTGGGCGTTTCGGCAACACCGGGGTCGCGGTAGCTTCGGTCCAATGCAACAGGTCGTCTGAATAAGAAAGACCCATTTGATCAGTGCGGTCTGCAAATGTTCCCAGCCAATACATCCAATATCTGCCGCTGATCTTTTCGTTCAAGATAGCTCCAGACTTGGTCCAGCCTTTGTTCCAGTTTCCTTGATAAGCCGGCAGCAAGATTCCTTTGCGCTGCCAATGAAGCAGATCCCTGGAGATTGCCAAGCAGAGCTGCGCGTCTTTCTTGTTGTAGCCGGTGTACGTCAGATAGTAGAAATCGCCAATTCTTACGAGGCGCGGATCCTCTACACCTCCGCCTTTTTCGTATTCCGTTTCCGGAGCAAGCACCGGATCTGGCCGTTTGGTGAAGTGGATTCCGTCGGAACTTTCCGCGAATCCGAGTCGTGAAATGCCTTGAGTGTCCTGCGCACGATACAGCATGACAATCCGCCCATTCTCTGCAACCACCGCGGGATTGAAGGTCCCAGCCGACTGCCAAGCTTGCCCTTGAGGAGAAAGTATGGGTTTCTGCGAGAGGCGCTTCCACTCGTAAAGGCCAGCCATCACCGATGCCGGCAGAAAGCCGAGGCAGATAATAGCAACCAGGGATTGCTGGCACCTTCGGCTTACGCTCAGTGCCATTGGTTTATGCCTTCCCCTGATTCTTCGCCGCGGCGAAAGAGACGTTCCGGACAATGCCTTCGCCTTCCTTCACGTAGATCAACTGATTGGCCGGAATGTCTTTCAGTGTTTCGATCAGGCCGCTGGGCCAGCGCAGTTCGAGGACATCGATTTTCGCAGCCTTGCCAATCCCGAAATGCACGCGCAGATCGCTCTGCGACAAATAACCACCGCCACTGCGAACCTCGTCAATCTGCTGGTGAGGTTTGGCGCTTCCCGGCTGCTGCACGATGCAGCGCAATCTGGCGCCAATCCCGCTGCGATTCGATTTCGTGCCAATGGCGCGCACCTTGATCCAGTTGTTCTCCGCGTGGGAGTCACACCGTATTAACTGTGGGAAGTCGTTCACGCAGTTCACGACGAAGTCGATGTCACCATCGTTATCGAAATCACCAAAAGCGCAGCCTCGGGAAGGACTGGGATCAGAGATGCCCGGTCCGGCTTTGAGCGAGATATCTTCGAACCTGCCATTGCGAAGATTGCGATAAAGCAGTTTGCGTTGCGCATAACCTGCCTCGGTGCGCAATTGTTCCACTTCGGGATAAACGTGGCCGTTGCAGAGCAGAATATCCGGCCAGCCGTCGTTATCGAAATCAAAAAAGCCGCAACCCCAGCCGAGATATTGCGTGTGCAAGCCAAGTCCCGCAGGAAAGGTAGCATCCTCGAAAGTGTTCTGACCGAGGTTGTGGTAGAGCGTTGGAGTATCGCCGGCAAAATTCGTTTTGACGATATCTAAATTCCCGTCCAGATCATAATCACCGGCCGAGACTCCCATACCGGCCTGGGGCTTGCCATCCGCGCTTAATGCACAACCGGCATCCACGGCGATGTCGGTGAATGTTCCATTTTTCTGGTTTTGATACAGGCAACTTGCGGTGGAATCGTCAGCCACGTAAATATCAGGCCAGCCATCGTTGTCGAAATCTGCGGTCAAGACGCCCAAGCCGTAGGTTCCATTGGCTTGCAGAATACCCGCTGATTGCGAGACGTCGGCAAAAGTCCCATCGCCATTGTTGTGAAAAAGAAGATTCTTCCCGCCGTTTAATCCCGGCGGCCCACACGCGACCATGACGCCTTTGTAGAGGCAAGGGCCGGATTCCGGAACCGGCGCTGTGGCCAGATCCATGTCGATGTAATTGGCAACGAACAAGTCGAGCTTGCCGTCACGATCGTAGTCCACGAAGGCGCAACCGGTGTTCCAACGCTTGCCATTGCCCGCCACTCCGGCTTTCTCGCTGACATCGGTGAAAGTGCCGTCGCCATTGTTGTGGTACAGGACGTTTTTGCCGAAGTAGGTGACGAACAAGTCTTCCCAGCCGTCGTTGTCGTAGTCGCCGATGCACACACCTTGTCCCCAGCCGGAATGCGCCAGTCCTGCTTTCAGAGTGACATCCGTAAAGGTGCCGTCGCGATTGTTTTTGAAAAGGTGGTTGGTGGGTTGTTGACCAGCTGGGAATCCTTGCAGGCGAGTGCCATTCACCACGAAAATGTCCAGCCATCCATCATTGTCGTAATCATAAAAGGCCACTCCGCATCCGGTGGTTTCCAGCAGGTATTTGTTTTTGTGTTCACCACCAAAGATTGTTTTTGCGTTGAGCCCAGAGGCTTTGGCGATGTTGATGAAGTTCACGTCGACCGGCGAGCCTTGGATCGTGGCAGAAGATTCGTCCGGTTTCTGTGGTGTGAAAGCCCGGGCAGGCCGGATGAAAGAAAGGACGCCTTCGAGCGAAAGTACCAGCGAAGAACGGCACAGCGAGATCAGAAAATTGCGACGTGACCGAGGCAAGACCCGTACCTTCTCCCGTTCTGCTGGCGTTCCATTTCTGGTGAGCCACTTATCTTGGTGGAAACTGCTTCCCTTTTGCAAGCGGCACGACAATGAGCGATACTCCCCGAATCACCGCATGCTCGTTGCGACGGACAAAAACGGTTCCGGTTCTGCCGCTAATTTCGCACGGGAATTGGGTTCGCATGGAGCATCCGTGAAGAACGGCCGCATCATCAGGAGCACACCATGAAAATCCCGGAGCACTGGCGCAGGCTGGCAATTCTGACTGTGGCTTGGGTGGCAATAGCGGCTCCCGTGGCCACAGCGCAGGACACGCACAGACACGCCTGGTGGCAGCACGCGGTGTTCTATGAAGTGTACCCGCGAAGTTTCGATGATTCGAATGGGGATGGCATCGGGGACCTGAATGGAATTACCTCGAAACTGGATTATCTTCACGATCTCGGCGTCGATGCGATCTGGATTACTCCTTGTTTTCCGTCGCCGCAGGTCGATTTTGGCTACGACATCTCGGATTACGAGAACATAGATCCGATGTACGGGAACTTGACGGATTTCGATCACTTAGTGAGCGAGGCCAAGAAGCGCGATATTCGGGTGATTCTGGATTTCGTGATTAATCACACTTCGGATCAGCATCCGTGGTTTGTCGATTCCCGGTCTTCTCGAACTTCCGCTCACCGCGACTGGTACATCTGGCGCGACGGCAAAGGACCAGGACAACCACCGAACAACTGGCTTTCCACTTTTGGACTCTCCGCGTGGAAATTCGACCCCAAGACCAACCAGTTTTACTACCACTACTTCTATCCCGAGCAACCGGACTTGAATTGGCGCAATTCCGCGGTAGAGCACGCCATGTTCGATGTGACGCGCTTTTGGTACCAGCGCGGTGTCGCGGGCTTCCGGCTCGACGCGGTGGACAGTCTCTTCGAGGACCCAAACCTCACCAACAATCCAGTACTGCCAGGCACAGATAAGTTTGGCCGCCCAAACATGGAGGAGAAGTACAACAAAAAACTGCCAGAGCTGCACTTCACGCTGCAACGCTTGCGAAAAGTGGCGGACGAGTATGGCGCGGTGTTGATCGGGGAAACCTGGACCTCGCAGGTACGAGAGTTGGAACAATATTACGGAGAGAACGGCAACGAACTGCAGTTGCCCATGGATTTAATGCTGACCAACCTGCCGTTGTCGGCGGCAGCATTTCGCGATCACATCAACGCTGTGGATGCGGCGCGTGGCTGGCCTACATACGTGATTACCAACCACGACATCGTTAGGTCTTATACCCGCTATGGCGACGGCGTGCACAACGACGACATCGCCAAACTGATGGCGGGAATGTATCTCACTTTACGCGGCACACCTATCATGTACTACGGCGAAGAAATCGGAATGGCCAATAACGATCCGAAGCGGAAAGCGGATGTAAAGGATCCAATCGGAATCCTGGGCTGGCCTAAGGAGAAGGGTCGCGACGGAGAACGCACGCCGATGCAGTGGACTGCGGGACGCAACGCGGGGTTTACGACCGGCAAGCCATGGCTCCCGGTTCCCGCGTCAGCCAAAACCCACAATGTTGAGGCGGAGAGCACGGATCCCCGGTCGGTGCTTTCGTTTTATAAAGAAGTTCTGCATCTGCGGAAAACGGAACCAGCGCTTTTGGAAGGCTCGTACGTGCCACTAAACGGGTCGGACCCGAATGTGTTTTCGTATCTACGCAAGGACGCAGCGGGAACGATTCTGGTGGCCCTGAATTTTACGGCAATGCGGCAGAAACCAACGTTTGACCTAAGCGAGCAGGGTTTCGCCAATGCGAAGGCCCAGATGCTGCTGCAGAACAGCGCAAGCCTGCCGGATGGAGCGCTGAAAACGATTGAACTAGGGCCCTACGGCGTGTGCATAGTACGCATCTCCGCCGATTGATTCCACAAACACTGCAGATTAGCGGTGGCAGGCTGCAGCAGTATCCATTCCAGATCAAAGATTCGATCAGAAATTCACAGCCCTGTCCGGTCGTACAGGTGTGAACGAGCTTCTACACCATTTATGATGAGTTTCCGTTCGGGGGACGGGAACAGGAATGGGTCTAGGCGGCGATCTTTTGAATCTGCGGAGCAACAAAACCTCAAGCGTCGCCACCCTGATCAGTGGTATCGAACGGCTCGCAACTGCGCGCTCGGAGACCACCGCGATGATGCGAGCGTTCGCGCTGAAAGAGCTTGCGGACGCGGTTTTAGCCAACGTGGCCGTGTATGCACTCGAGTGCTATTGGGGTGACGCTGCACTGCCTAGAGCGAGACGGGCTGCCCTTGTGCGGCGACGCGAGAACCATTACGGCAACGGCAACCAATTTCAGCAACGGCGCTTGTTCGCGTAGTCTCGCGACCGTCAAGCCAGTCTAAATCGTTCGATTCTTGGTTGATCTCGCCCCTGCGGGCGGCGCCATTCAGCGCGCCTGAGTTAGTGCGCTAGGCTACAGTGGCAAATCGTCCCGATTGTGTAAAGCTGGCGCTTCCAATCACGATTAACTCGCAACCGGGAGAGTTGCGGGCTGTCGAATGCGAAACTCCAGCTCAGGCGCCCTCCACCCGAGTCAGTGGAGGTTGGAATACCGATGGGGCTCCTTTGCGGCTGACCGTCCGGCCCCATGCGAACGTGAAGGGAGCTAGACCGCGTTTCCGCTCAGTCCCAACAGCTTCACAGCATTTTCTTTCAGAATGAGGGGCCGCACTTCCTCACGAATCGGAATATTCGCGAAGTCCGCCAGCCAGCGATCCGGAGTAATAAAGGGATAGTCCGAGCCGAAGAGGACCTTGGTCCGCAAACGCGAATTGGCGTATTGAATCAAGGTGGGCGAGAAATACTTCGGTGACCAGCCAGACAAATCAATATAGACGGTTGGTTTGTGCAAGCAAATGGAGATCGCCTCGTCCTGCCATGGAAACGAAGGGTGGGCCATGATAATCGGCAGCGTCGGGAAGTCCACCGCTATGTCATCGATTGGCATCGGATCCCCGTACTTCAGACGGACACCGCCGCCACCCGGCATACCTGTTCCGATGCCACTGTGGCCGGTATGAAACACGACCGGCAAGCGGGCCTCAGCAAAGACTTCGTAAAGAGGATAGGCTATGGCGTTGTTCGGCGAGAATTTTTGGACGGGCGGATGGAGTTTCAAACCACGAACCGCGCCAGTCGAAACGAGTTGCCGTGCTTCACGAACGCCTTCCGGGCCGCGATGGGGATCGATGCTGGCAAACGGTATGGCGATATCCGAGTTTTCGGAGGCGAAGCGAAGCACATCTTCGTTGCTCACTCGTGGCCTGCCAGTGAGGTGTTCATCCACAGCGAAGATAACAAAAGCGATTCTACGGGACCGGTAGTAGTCGGCCAGCGCCTGCGGATCGCGAGATGCGCCGCTTTCGCCGAAATATGCCTTCGCCGCTTGGTCCGTGGCATTGGCTTGGTTGACCGCTTCCAGATGCACGTGCACGTCGATGGCAACAAGCGATGACACATCCATATGTGGCAATGGGTTCATGATGGCTCCAAACAGGTCAGCACATTTGCGGGAACCGGGTCGCGATACAGAGCATCGACCAATGCGGCGCGATTTTTCAAGACAGCTTTCTGGTTTATGGTTCCCTTGTCAGTGATCTCCTGGGCCTCGATGGAAGGCGGGGGATCCAGCAGGATGGCGCGATCGATCCGCGTAGTGCTGCCGGTGCTCAGCGCGGCAAAAGATTGCAGCCGTTCCCGGAAAACAGCTCGTATTTCCGGATGCGAGAACACTCGAGCCACTGGCGCGTCGGGCGGAAGATCCGGGCACAATTTTCGACAAATCTCGAGCGCGGGGAAAAATAACGCCGTGGTGAAATCGCGATCCGGTCCAACAATAACAACGTCGTTGAGAAGAATGCCGAAGTGCGCCAGCAGACGCATTCGCAGCGGGCCAACCCGTACCCATGTTCCGCTGGAAAGTTTGAACTCTTCATTCAGGCGGCCGTCGAAAACGAAACCCTTTTGAGGGTCTCGCGGGTCGAGAAACTTCACGGCATCGCCAAGGCAATAAAATCCCTCCTCGTCGAAAGCGCTCTGGTTCAGATCGGCGCGATTCCAAAAACCCGGCGTAATGGACGGCCCGCGCAATCTGGCTTCGATCTTCTCCTCGACGGGCACGAGTTTCAGCTCCACTCCTGGGACCGGAAGCCCCAAGTGGCCAGCGGCCGCGCCTTCCACTCCGGTGGAGAGCGCGTACGGTGAGCTTTCGGTAGCGCCCAACCCGGTGATCACCAGGATTTCTTCTCCGCAGGTTTCGAACGCAAGATTCTGTAGATCGTCCCAGATGTGCTGGCTCAAACCGGCGGCTGCGAAGAAAAGGCACTGCACGCGGCTGAAAAAGGTTTTGCGTAGGGGTTGGTCAGAACGGAGGTGGGTCACCAGCATTTCGTAAGCCTTGGGAACATTGAAATAGGCGGTCGTGGCAAGCTCCCGCAAATTGCGGATGGTTTCCCCAAACGATTCGGGCGTAGGTTTGCCGGAATCGATGTGGTACGAGCCGCCATTGTAAAGAGCAATGCCGAAGTTATGACTTCCGCCGAAGGTGTGGTTCCAGGGAAGCCAGTCACATATCACCGGAGGTTGGTCGCCCAGAAATTGCAGCACCTCGAGGAGCATTTGCTGATTGGAGCAAAGCATGCGGTGTGTGGTGATTACGCCTTTGGGCAATCCTGTGGAACCCGAGGTGTACAGAATTTTGGCGATCGACTCCGGACGGGTACGCGCATGGGCCTCTTCGAGCCGTGGCGAAGGGCTTGCGTTTTCCAGTTCCCTAAAAGAAATAGCGGGAGTCCCGTCGGGCGAAGAAGAGTGGTAGATGACTTTCGTGTTTTTCTGAATCACCGCTTTAAGGGCACGGTTGAATTTCACGCCGTCGTCGGCAAACACCATAGCCGGCGCAAGGTTCTGCCACACATGTGTGAGTGCGACATATTCTTGGACTGCCAATGAATACGCCGGGGCAATCGGAGCGTAAGGAATCCCCACGTACATGGCTGCCAATGCCAGCAGCCCGTGCTCAATGCTGTTGCCAGACAGAATCATCAGCGGACGCTCTGGGGATAGTCCGTGAGTCAGCAAGCCGGCGGCGAGCCTGCGAACGCGCGTTAGTGCTTGTCCGTACGTGACGGTCCGCCAATCGCCAGTGGGGTTGCGCTGCGCCAGGAACAACCGGTCCGGTGCGAGCGCAGCCCAGTGCTCCAATCGGTCCGTGAGTCTTTCCGGATAAGGGCCGAGACGCTGGGGCGAGCGCACGTAAATCACGCCATTCGGCCGGCGGTCGAAGATGGCGCTCAAGGACGCTACACGCACGCGGCGCACGGGTCGCTTCGTCGGTAACGACATTCGTTCTCCCACCATATCTATCCGGTGCGACCGGCGTCATAATCGCGAAACGTTGTGCTTGTCTCCGCGAGGTTGCGCAGTAAGTCCGCAGGCCGCCAGCGCTCTCCGTGTTCCCGGTGAAATTCGCGGATGCGCTCATAGATCTTCGGCAAGCCGACGGTGTCCGCGTAAAACATGGGGCCACCTCGCCACGCCGGAAAGCCGTAGCCGTTCAGATAGATGATGTCGATGTCGGCGGCCCGCAAGGCAATCCCTTCTTCAAGAATGCGAGCGCCTTCATTGATCAATCCGTAGAGCGCCCGTTCCACGATCTGTTCCTGGGAAAATTGCCGCTGGGGAATTTCCGCTCTGCGGGCCTGTTCGCGGATTAAGGCCAGCACTTCGGGGTCGGGTTTGGGTTTGCGGTCATCGCTGTAGGCGTACCAACCGTTGCCGGTCTTCTGTCCGTAGCGGCCCATTTCGCAGAGTCGATCGGCGACGAGCGGGCGGCGCAAGCGTGGGTCAGCAAACTGCCCCAACTCCTGGCGGACTCGCCAAGCAATATCGAGTCCGGCCATATCGTCGACCTCGAAAATCCCCATAGCCATGCCAAAGGAGGTGAGTGCGCTATCGACCTGTTCCGGGGTAGCTCCCTCTTCAACCAGAAATTGTGCTTCGTACATGTAGGGAAACATCATGCGATTGCCCACAAAACCCCGGCAATTTCCGACCACCACACCAACCTTGGACAATCGTTTTGCGAAAGCCAGACCGGTCGCCAGCGTGCTGTTTGATGAGCCTTTTCCGCGCACGATTTCGAGCAAGCGCATTACGTTTGCCGGGCTAAAGAAGTGAAGACCGAGCACATTTTCAGGATGGCCCGTCGCTGCGGCGAATTCGTCGATGTTGAGAGTGGAGGTATTGGACGCCAGGATCGCCCCGGGTTTGGCAACGGAGCTAAGTTCGGAAAAGATTTTTGTTTTCAACGCTGCGTTTTCAAAGACCGCTTCAATAATGACATCGGCAGATTCAAATCCGGAGTAGTCGATTTGCGGGTGGATCATCTGCATCCGCTGGGCAACATCCTCGGCGGTCAACCGTCCGCGCTGAACGGAGGCGGCGTAGTTTTTGCGAATCGCGGCGAGTCCCGCATCCAGCGCAGGTTGATCGTTATCCCTGAGCCGCACGGAGAGGCCCGCGTTGACACAAGCCATGGCAATGCCGCCGCCCATGGTTCCCGCGCCGACGACGGCGACTCGCTCGATCGGGCCTACCGAAGTATCTCTGCCGATACCAGGCATCTTGCCCGCTCCTCGTTCCGCAAAGAAAGCGTGAATCAGCGCCCGGCACTGGTCGGAAACGACACACTCCTGAAAGAGTTGGCGTTCCCGGCGGCAGCCTTCCTCAAACGGCAGGGTTGCGGCCGCCTCGATTGCATCCACGGCTTTGAGCGGGGCGATTAGATTCCTTTTTGACTTTCGGGCCAGCTCACGACCTTGTGAGAGCGCTTCGGCGAGTGTGGCGGCTTGTCGCAGTGCCACGCGGCGCTCGCTAATTTTTGGATGCGCGGCTCGGCCGACAACTGATCTTGCATAGGCAGCGGCGGAGACGGCGAGATCACCGTCCAAGACGGCGTTAATCAGACCCGCCGCGAGCGCATCGGGAGCTTTGATGGGTTTACCACTGACGCACATTTCGATGGCTTTTTCGACCCCCACGAGCCGGGGAAGGCGTTGTGTGCCCTCCGCGCCCGGAATGATTCCAAGATTCACCTCCGGTTGCCCGAGCTGCGCGTCCGAAGTGGCAACACGATAATGACCCGCCATGGCTAATTCCAGCCCTCCACCCAGCGCGGTTCCGTGAATGGCCATGATCACAGGTTTGGCGCAAGCCTCGATTTGTTGCAGTAACTCATGCAAGCTTGGCGGGCCCGGTCCCCGGCCCCATGCCATTTCCTCGAGTTGTTTGATGTCGGCGCCGGCGATGAAGGTTCTGCCCGCTCCCATCAACACAATTGCGCGAACCGCAGCGTTCGCTTCGGCCGACGCTATGGCGGAGGCGATGGCCTCTGGAACCCCTGCGCTAAGGGCATTCACTGGCGGATTGCTAATTCGCAGTACCGCCGCGCCATCCAGCTCTTGGATTTCGACCAATTCGCTCATGGTATCGTTACACCTGCTCACGATTTCGGAGCCGTATTCTCTCGCATTTCACAGCATAAAGTGCAACGCGTGCCGGAATGCCGGCAAGCACGCGCGAGTGGCCGATTATCGTTCAATGCCGAGGACCAATCGTAGTGAACTCATTGACAAACTCGTCCAGAGAAGAGTACAGGTTGCAACTATCGTTAGGACCAATGCGCATCAACGAAGGTTCGAGCAGCGCACTAAATCGCGCATTCCTAATCGTGCACGGAGGGAGGCTGAAGTGAATATCGCAACTCGTTGCAACTGCTGTTTGCTGCTGGCGGTGACTCTGCTGACAATTCCACGGAACGCGCAGCCGCAGTCCGCTGAAGTGAAGAAAGCTCCGATTCAGGCCACCTCCGCGAATTCCGGGTTTGAGATGTTCGATTCTTATTGCGCGCCCTGCCACGGCAAAGACGGCAAAGGTAATGGTCCGGCAGCCACGTCGTTGAAGAATCCTCCCGCGAATCTGACCGAGTTGGCAAAGAAGAACAACGGCAAGTTCCCCGCCGACCACGTGGTCAAGGTACTGAAGAGCGGAGTGAGCGGTGCGCACGGCTCGACGGAGATGCCCGTATGGGGACCGCTGCTCTCCCAAGTCAGCGGCAGAGACGAGCGGATTGTACAGATGCGCATCGCCAACCTGGTTCACTATGTCGAGTCGCTGCAGCAGAAATAGCCACCGCTAGGTTGGATCAACGTAGGAAGCAACCAGTGTGGGACAGCGGCGAAACGTACCACGCCCGGTCCGGCTGCGCTCGCGCGGCCAAGAGCAGCCAGACCAGGTAGGCGGAAGCTCCTCAAAACGATAGCTTCAGGGAAAATTGGAATTGCCGCGGATTGAACATTGTCCTCGGCGTTCCGAAGACCGGGTTCGGCGCGTTGGGAATGGCCACAGGCAGCAATCCCAGAGCGAGCCAAGCTCCGGGATTCCCAGTGAATTGCTGGCTGGCGCAGGACACGGAAGCGGAACCTTGCTCGATGGCCGTGCTGATCGAGTCGCGGTAACGTTTGGGAATAACGGGCGAAGCGCCGCAGAACACCGGCGAGCCATAGACGGACTGCACTTCGTCCACGTTGGCACGATTCAGAACGTTGAACGCGTCCACACTGGCGTTGAGCATGTAGCGTTCCTTGAAGTGGAAGTACCGCGTGAGCCGCAAATCCCAAGTGCGCAAGGGATCACCAATGTAGGTGTTTCGCGAAACGGTGGTGGAGCAGGCGGCCACCGAAGGACAACTCGGCGTGGCCAACGGCGATCCGCCCACGCGGTCGGTGGATTGCCCGGCCAGGTCGCCAAAAGTATCGTTCCCTGCAAATAAAGTGAAGGGACGTCCGGACTGCACGGTGATGATGCTGCTGAACTCGAAATTGCGCAGGAAACTGTCCGTGGGCGCGGTGGCCGTGAAGTTGGACACGAAGCGATGGCGCACATCTTGGTTGGAGTTGGCGCGCTCGGCCGCATAGTCAAACTGGTTTTGCGGCAAATTGATGAAGGTTGTGAAGTTCCCGTTGTCGATGGTGTGTGAATACGTGTAGTTGGCGTTAAGGTTGAAGATTTTGCTGATTCTCTCGAGCGCGGTGACCGTCAGGCCATTGTAGGCGGCCTTGGCGATATTATTGTTGTAGTCGAGCAACCCGGCGAACAGCGTGGGCGCCGTGGGGCTCTGCGGGGGACCAAATTCGAAACCGCTGGGATTAGACGGGAGCAAAGGGTTCGCGGGATTATTCAAATAGCCGAAAAACGGACCAAGTCCAAGGGGACCGAGAGTGGGCTTCCCTAGACAGTTGGTGAGCGAGCCATCCGGATTTACCAAGCCTTGTGCGGTATAGGGATTCCCGGGCTTCGCCGTGCCCGCGGGGCATGGAACGTTGATGTTGTTGCCGCGGACCAAATTGTGAGCCCCGACAAAAAGATAGGCAACGTCGATAGCAAAGCCCTTACCGATCTCGCGATCGATTTCCAGGCTGGATTGCTCGGCGTATGGCAGCCTGCCGTCGCGCTGAATTCCGCCCGCGCCAACGCCGCAAGCGCCCGTTGGACCCGCTGCGGTCAGTGTGCAAGGTCCGGTGAGGGTGACCGCAGGATACGACTTTGGTCCACCTGCTAGAACACCAAACGCGGTTAGCGCAGCAATGTTGACGGTCGGCTGAATCTGGCAGAAGCTCGGCGGGAGTCCGATGGCCGCGCATGGCACATCCGGAGTTCCCGGCGAGCCGGGCAGAGCGTTCAATTGCCAGCCACCGGTGGCAGCATTCTTCTGAACCTGTGGCACCACAACGCCGGAAAGCCCGGCTGCCGCGCACCCGGGATCAACACCCGCCGGTTCGCAGAAGTATCCAGGGATGATCTTCTGGTTTCCGGTGGTGAAGAAGAAGGTCAGGTTGTTGCGGTCGTAGTACATTCCGAATCCCGCTCGAATCACCGTTTTGCGATCCGGCGACCAAGCCAGCCCGACACGCGGTTGGAACGCCCTATAGTCCGGATTGATTGTGTTTCCAAGACCGGATTCGAAATCCCAACGCAACCCGTAGTTGAACGTGAACTTCGGCGTGATCCTCCACTGATCCTGTGCGTAGAAGCCCCAGTAGCCGTGGTTCAGCTTATACCCGAAGTTGCTGTACATATTTGTCGGGAACGCGTTCGGCCAGCCGCTGTTGTATCCTCCTCCGGTCGCCGGCGGCGGAACATATCCATTGGTGAAGCCAGTCCGAGGCAATGAGACTCCCCAATAGAGCGTCTGCAAACCATCACCGCCCGCAGCAGGTTGGGGACAACCTGTGTATGGGAGAGTTCCCGGTGTGCCGGTGATCGCTCCCTCGACAAAATCCGCGTATTCGTACATGCAGTCCAAGTTCGGGAACAGCATGCGCTCGGGCTCGAATCCGGGATAGTTGTTGTAGCTCCACACGTAATTCCCATCGAAACCGAATTTGGCAGAGTGGCTTCCTTTCACCCATGCGATGGAATCCGCGAATTCGAAGCGGCTTTCGTAGATGGCGTCGTAGGTTCCGAAGTTATGTCCGAACTCCAGATCGTTCACCACGCTGAGATCCGGCTCGCCGGTGGCCCCGGGAAAATTGTAGTGACGGCGGGCATACTGAGCCAAAAAGGTGTTGACCAGGTTGGGCCGCAAAACCGAATTGAAGGTGCCCACCAGCGATTGGTCGCGGATGAAATTGTTACGGCCTCCGCTGGGCGTCCCGATGCCCCCGCCATCTTCCGTGTCCCCAATCAACTCACCCAAAAAGCGGGCGTCCTCGATCAGGTAGCGCACCGCCAAATCATTATTCGTATTGAACTGATGGTCTACGCGCATAAAGCCATAGTCGGTGTTGGAAGTTTTCAACACGCTGTCCAGATAGGAAAAAGGAGTTCCCGTGCATTGCGCCGGCTTCAGGTAGCAACCTTCCGGCGACAGCCCCAGGTACGCCTTGGCTTGGTCGATACTGGCCAGGTTGTTCACCAAGTCGGGCGCGTAGGTCGGTGATTCGCCGCGGCGTTTCCCTTCGTAATTTGCGAAGAAGAAGGTCTTGTCCTTTTTGATCGGCCCGCCAGCCGTGGCGCCAAACTGGTTCTGGCGCAAGGTGTTTGGCAGTGGCGCGGGCTGCAACAGCGTGCGCGCATCGGTGGCGTTGTTCTGCAGGTAGTCGTATACCGAGCCGTGCAGGTCATTGCTGCCGGACTTGGTAACGATGTTTACAATTCCGCCGAGCGCCCGACCATATTCCGAGCCGAAACTGTTGTTCACTACCCGGAACTCTTGCACCGATTCCTGCGGCGGCGTGGACCGCTGCACGCCGCTGATGGAGTTTACGAAATCCCCCCCGTCCACGGTAATCTCATTGCTGAACGAACGCATACCCGCGAAGGAAATCTGCGTGACTTCGAACTCGGTGAAGGTGCTGCCGAGGCTGGTGCGGCTGGTGGCCACCCCGGGAGTCAGCAGCGCGAAATCGGTGAACAGCCGTCCGCTGATCGGCAGCGAGTCGATCTGATGCGTCTCAATCACCTGGCTGACTTCGGTGCGCGTGGGCTCGATTTGCTGCACTTCGGTAGTGACCACAATTTTCTCGGCCGCGGCGCGCAGTTTCATACTCACGTCCACGGTGGCGGTCTGGCCGACGCGCAGAATAATCCCGGTCTGCGTATAGGGCGCAAACCCTGGCGCTGATACGTTCAGTTCGTATTGTCCCGGTGGAAGCTCGGGAATAGCGTAGAAACCGTTGTCAGCAGATGTGGCGTTATAGCTTCGGTTGGTGTTGACCTCCCGCAACGTGATGCTGGCCTTAGCAACCGCGCCCCCGGAGGAGTCCAAGATCGTGCCGTTGAGTTGTGCAAGGCTAGTGGCAGCCTGCCCGCGGGCGGAATCCACTCGGACAATCAACAGGAGCAAAGAGAAGATCAGAAGAGCCCGGAATCCACGTCCCGCCATTTAGGATCTCCTTTCAACACGCTGCCTCCAGCCCTTCTGTTTACACGAAGGGTGCTCGACACGAGATCCAGCGAATATGGGAAGCAGGTGTAAGCGCGCAGCGCAGTCGTGTCAACTCTGTTATCGTGCACATTGTGCGAATATCGCGCAAAGTCGCTTTCCCCGCTTTTCCTAAAGCGATATTGCTGCGGGCGGTGCGCTATACGACAACACGGGCGTCGCGTGGCGTGTAACTTTGCAATGCTGCCCGGGGCTAATGCACTTGGCGATCGCTGCCTCGCCAATACGGTGCGCGCAGCGTTTTGCGGTCGATCTTCCCCGCGGCGGTTTTTGGAATCTCTTTGCGCAATTCGACGGATTTGGGAGCCTTTACGCCACCCAGCTTTGTTTTGCAGTAATTGAGAATCTCGCCTTCCGTGAGCGAATCCCCCTGCCGCAGGACTACGAAAGCCTTGACCGCTTCACCCCATTGTTCGTGTGGCACTCCAACGACGGCGCATTCGTGCACGCCCGGAATCGCCATCAGACAAGATTCCACTTCGCTGCAATACACGTTGAAGCCACCGGTGATGATCATGTCTTTCTTGCGGTCCACGATGTAAAAGAACTCGTCTTGGTCGCGGTATCCCAGGTCACCGGTGTGGTGCCAGTTGTAACTGCGAATTTCCGCAGTGGCCTCGGGCAGGTTGTGGTAACCCGGGGTGACCAGCGCGCCACGCGCGACAATTTCTCCCATTTGATTGGCAGGCAACAGATCCCCTTGCTCGTCCATGATCCCCAGGCGCACAGCGTAGGTAGGCTTTCCGCAGCTTCGCAGTCGCTCCGGATGATCGCCTGCGGCAGCCCGAGCTACGGTTTTGGCATCGAGCCAGGTGAGCAGCATGGGCGCCTCGGTCTGGCCATAACATTGACAAATGCAACGACCGAAGAGTTCGACGCCCGCCTTGAGGCGATCAGGCGACGCGGGCGACCCAGCAAGCAGCATCAACCGCAAGCTAGAGTGGTCTCGTTTTGCAGCATCAGGGTGCGCCAGCAGCGCATAAAACGCTGTCGGCGGAAGGAACAGATGCGTAACACGATGCTGTTCGATATTCTGCAAAACTTCACCGGCGTCAAATTTCGGCAACACGACGTTGGTCGCGCCGATGGTAAACAACGCAAATGCCACGACTCCGGCAGCGTGGGAAAGAGGCGCGGTGCTCAAGCATACCGGGGCACACTCCTCGTATTGCCAATAGTGAGCGGCCATTTCCGTAAAAGCCCCCCAGGAATCGCTGGTCACGCGAACCCCCTTAGCGGGTCCCGTAGTGCCGCCCGTGGGCACCAGTCCGACCAGGCGAGTGGGATTTCCGCGCGGGTCCGCCCAGTCGCGTCCCTGGGGCGTGTCGCCTTTTTCCGAAAAGCAGGCCAGAGAAGGGTTCGGGTGATCCTCGGCGTCAATGCAAATGAGGTGGCGCAAAGCAGGAACGCGTTCCCGCAGAAGCGCGGCTTGTTCGCGGAAACTGCTGTGATAAAAGAGCCAGCGCGTCTCCGCGTAGTTCATGAACTCGATGTTGGCGTCGGAAGCGTTACGGTAATTCATGGGTACCCAGGCACCGCCCGCGCGCATAAGTCCCAGCATGCACACGAGCACGCGCGCGTCATTGGGAGAAAGGATCGCCACTCGGTCTTCATCGCGCAGCCCCGCTGCCCACATCGCCTGCGCTAACTGGCGGCTGGCTTTCTGCAATTCGGCGAACGTGTACTGAATGTTTCCGTCCACCAAGGCAATGCGTTCCGCAAAACTCTCGGCGGCCTTATCAAAATAGTCGATGGCGCGCACGGTGCTCTGTCCTCTCAGAGCATTTTCATCTTGGAAAGTCCGTGATCCGCAAGAACTCTGAGGAGTTCACGAGCCCCGAACGCTTCCGCCGCGGAAGCAAACCCGCACTGGCGAGGCGCGCGACGCACCAGGTTCTGCGCAGCAAAGGCTTGAATCAAACCAGTCTGCTTGTAGCAACAGGTGCCATATAACACGCACTGCACGAATTCGGTCGAGCCGCGCCCTGCAATGACATCAATCGTGCGGTTTTCGCGGGAATTTTCACGCGGAGGAGTGCCGGCTTGCACAGAGTTGGCCATCTCCGCGAGCCGGCGCTCCCGTTCCTCACTCGGCAGCGGAGCAATCTCTTGAAGGTACAGTTTCTCAGTGGCGTACACATGTTCCATGATGTGGCGGTCGAGCAGCCCTCCGAACGACTTCACGTTGGCGATTTGCGGGTGGTCCTTGAACCACACGGGATGCGGAAAACCACCCCAAGCCAAAGCCATTTGCATTTGGATTTGGCCGGGAACAACCGCTTCCAAAGTGGTCGCCGGCGGCCAGCGCTTATATTGGTTCTGCTCGAGAAAATGCGCTTCCGTCTGCAATACCGCAAAGATGGTTTGCGTAGAGCCGAAGGTCGGAGTGCCGCGGAACATGGTCAGGATTTCCAGCGTATCGATGGTCGAGTTCTCGATACAGATACGCGCAGCGGCATCGCTGGGAGCAGACATAAAGGCAGTTGCCGGAGCCGACAAGAGTCCGCGCTGAGCAAATGGCGGTCCCCATTTCTCCGCCACCTGCCGGATCCAAGCCTGCTCCCCGCTGATGTCCAGATAGTGGCATCCCGCTTTAAGACACGCTTCGATCACCAATGGCCCGCTGTAAATGAATGGTCCGACGGTGTTGCAGACCACCGACGCGCCGCTAAAAAGCCGGGCCAGGTCATCCACGGTGCTGCCTACTTCAGCGATCTCGTAATCGGCCGTCTCGATGCCCGGGATGTGTTTGAACACTTCCTCGATTTTCGCGCGATTGCGACCGGCGGCGATAAACGGCACGTTGTATTCGCGCAGGTATTCGGCCACCAAACGGCCCGAAAATCCGCTAGCGCCATAGATGATAACCGGTCTTTTCCCTGGCATTTTCCCTCCTTGGCGGCCGCCTCAAACCGTCAACTGAAAAAAGCGGATGGCGGCTCGATCGGATTATTCTCGAGTTCGATTTGTCACCGATACTAGGGTGTGGAACGAAGCAACAGAAAGGGGTGATCTCTTGAGGCTAGGCGATAATCGCCCGGCAGCACGCAGCTACGGATCGAAATGGCGCCACCAAGTCCCCGGCGGCTCCTACCGTGATAACAGGCAAAGTTCCTGCGCTGCGGCGCGTAGATAGGGCAGAAAGCGGGTCTGCATGTCCAGCACTGAGACGCGTTGCCCGTGAGCGCCAACGTTAATCGCGGCCACCACTTTTCCGGCGGCATTCCGCACGGGCACAGCCATCGACCGCAAGCCTACCTCCAACTCCTGGTCGACAATCGCGTAGCCCTGTTCCCGCACTACGGCGAGGCCCTGCCGAAGTTTCTCGATCGAATTCACCGTCCGTTCCGTGTAATGCGTGAATTCAATTCGAGGCAGCAGACCTTCCAACTCAGTGGGAGCCAGGTTTGCCAGCAGCACCCGGCCCATAGAAGTACAGAACGCCGGCAAACGGGTGCCAACTCCCAAATCGATGGACATGATCCGGCTGACGTTGGCGCGCGCCACGTACACAATTTCGACACCGTCGAGCAGCGCTACAGAGCACGATTCGTGGAGAATCTGGCTGAGGTGCTCGAGGATGGGCTGCGCCGAGGTGGCTAGCGGCGCGGAAGAAAGATACGAATGGCCAAGGGTCAACACTCGTGGGCGAAGATGGAAGTTTCGTCCATCATCCGATCCGGCAAAACCCAATTTCGACAGCGTGTACAAACACCGTCGGACCGAAGCCCGCGACAATCCGGTGCGCCGGCTGAGCTGTGAGATCGAGAGTTGCAGTCTTTGTTCCGAAAATGCCTGGATTACCAGGATTCCTCGCGCCAGGGAGGTCATGAAGTTCGGATCGCCGGCGAATTCACCTAACTGCTCGCCATGGGGAAACGCACTCTCGCTGTCGCCGTGTTGTCCGGGCTGCGATTCGCTCATTAGGGTCGCCGCGCTCGCGGTTTTCTTGGTAACCGTGGCCGAAGTAGTGGCGGCCAAGCTCACCTCCTACAAAATCAAGTTGCGAAGAGGGACCGGAGCATACACTAGTTGTTCGATATACGCACGCAGTTTCGTTTATCGGCCTTGACCATGCGCCTCACACCCCTTAGAGTGGCCCGCTGCGGCACGATTGCAGACTCGCGCTGTTGCGCAACCCCGACAAGGCACTTAAGCTGTTCGCTTCTGCTTGCAAGGAGATCCTTTGACTGATCTTATTGGTTACCGGCGACCGTACCCAGGGACGCAACCTGCTCATTTGCATCCTCCTTATGTTTCTTCCATCAAGAGAGCCCCATCCAAGCCTCTGGTTTATCTGCGGCATACGCTTTCAGAAATCACCGGCCCGGTTTTCGACCCGGCAATCGTGGATGTCAAGGCCTGCGACCTGACGCGTCAGCACCGGGGTGAACCACTGGGCGAGCGGATTATCGTCGGCGGGCGGGTGCTGGACGAAAACGGACGCCCAGTGCCGCACACGCTGGTGGAGATATGGCAGGCCAACGCCGCGGGCCGTTATCTACATAAAGTGGACCAGCACAACGCTCCCTTGGATCCGAACTTCACCGGATGCGGCCACACACTGACGGATGAGAACGGCCGCTACCGCTTCGTCACCATCCGTCCCGGCGAATATCCGTGGCGAAATCATTACAACGCCTGGCGCCCGGCGCATATTCATTTTTCATTATTCGGGCCGGCGTTTGCGACCCGTCTAATCACACAGATGTTCTTCCCTGGTGATCCCCTGTTGCCGTACGACCCGATTTTCAACTGCACGGCGGACGAAAAGGCGCGCAATCGCCTAATCTCCCAATTTGACTGGGAAACCACCATTCCAGAACAGGCCTTGGGCTACCGGTTCGACATCGTGTTGAGCGGACGCCTGGCCACTCCTTGGGAGCGATGAGATGAGCTTGCAGGCTACCACGTGGCAAACCGTAGGCCCGTACTTCAGGATTGGATTGCATTGGTTGTTCAACGACGATGTGGCAGGCCCCAACGCAACCGGAGAACGCGTTGAAATCGAGGGTCGCGTGCTGGATGCCGACGGACAGGGCGTTGCGGATGCGATGCTCGAGTTTTGGCAGGCCAATGCGGCGGGCCATTACGCGCATCCGGAAGATGCGCAACAGAAACCGGTTGAAGAGGGGTTCAAAGGCTTTGGCCGGGTTCCCACCGCGGAAGACGGCACCTTTCACCTTCGGACTGTAAAACCCGGTCGTGTTCCTGGTCCCGATGGAAAGCTGCAAGCTCCACACATCGTAGTTTCCGTGTTCATGCGCGGGCTGTTGCGTCGTTTAATCACCCGAATCTATTTCCCGGAAGAGCCCGGGAATTCCGAGGACTATGCTCTCAACTTGGTTGAGCCATCCCGTCGCCCCACGCTGATTGCCCGAAAATCGCCCAAGCGAGAAGGCTCATTGGAGTGGAACGTCATTCTGCAAGGCACGGACGAAACTGTTTTTTTCGACTGCTGACACGCCCTCCGCCGACACCCGCTCTGCACGAAACGCCTAATTCCAAACGCGGCGCACGGTATCCACCACAAGCTTCAGCTTGGCCCACTGGCGATCTTCGGTGATCAGATTACCTTCCGCGGTCGAGGCGAATCCGCATTGCGGACTCAAGGCCAAGTTCTCCAGCGGAACGTACTTCGCCGCCTGGGCGATTCGCGTCGCGAGTTGTTCAGGATCTTCCATTCGCGGCATCTTGGAACTAATCAGCCCCAGCACCACGGTCTTGCCCTTCGGGATGAAACGCAACGGTTCGAACGTGCCGGAGCGTTCGTCGTCGTATTCGAGCAGGAATCGATCGACCTGAAGGGTACTGAACAGTTTTTCTGCGATAGCATCGTAGCCACCTTCGGCGTACCAATGGCTGCGGTTGTTGCCCCGGCATAGGTGCATGGCCAAGGTCACGCCATCGCGGCGCGCCGCCCGCAGGCACGCATTGTCGGCGCGTATCGCCTCGTCGAGCGCAGCCTCGGGATCGAGTCGCATTTCCGTCTTGATCCAAGACCGCCACTTCGGGTCCATGTAGTAGCTATAGCGGGGCGCATCGATCTGGATATACTTCACGCCTTCGGAAGCAAGCTGGGCCAGATCGCTCTTCATGATGTCGACAATGTCAGCCAGCAGCGCGGAATGATCCGGGTAAACCTTGTCAGTTACTCCACGTTTGAAGGCAATCGCGGGAAACTGAGTGGCGCTCGGCAAGGTCATTTTAATCGGCAACGGACTATGGGCCTTCAAGAAAGGCAACTCATGACCGGTCAGCGGACGAACCTGGCGCAGTTTGCCGGTGACGATACCGGTCACGCTACTGACCGGGGCGGCTCCGCCGTGCTCCGCGCTCCAACTGCGTCCTACCGCATCGGCGAGATCGAATCCCTCGACGGCGTCGGTGAAGTCGCTCATGAAATTCCGTCGCCGGAGTTCACCGTCCGTGGCGATTTCAAATCCGAGTTCCTGTTGTTTCGCCAGGACACGCTGGATGTGGCGATCTTCCTGAGTCCGTAGCTCCTCGGGTCTGGCCTTTCGCCGCAGCTCGAGAAGCTCCAGTGGCCTGAGGAAGCTTCCGACGTGGTCTGCTCGATAGGCAGTCATGGCTCAGCCCTCTCGAAGCGCGCTTCCGGCGCACTGCGGGTGCACGGCTTTAACCTGACAGTTTTCCAGCCGGCCGAGCGCCATCGAGAGCCGCGCCCCAATTTCCGTCGCTAATGCAACCTTTTCGGCCAATTCCTTTCCTCGAAATCGCAAAGTAGGGCCGGCAATGCCCACCGCAGCGATTACGCGCTCGTGGGCGCTAAGCACCGGCGCGGCAACGCCGCTCAGGCCTCTTTCCAGTTCCTGATGGTCCACCGCGTAGCCGCGCTGGCGAATGAGCCGTAAATTTTCTTTGAGTCGCGCCATTTGCGTAATCGTGAATGGCGTATATTGCTTCATCCCCTGCCGACGAACCAGCTCCTCGATCTCATCGTCAGCCAGGTACGCCAGGATCGCTTTACCGGCGGCAGTACAATGCGCGGGGAACATGGAGCCGACCGGAGTACAGACAGTAAAGATGGTGTGCGGTGAGTCCAGGCGGTCGAGGCAAGTCACGCCGCCGGGGGCGGGCGTCGCCAGGCTCACCGTTTCCCGCGAACGCCGGGACATTTCCATCAGCAGCCGGCGGGCTTCGGTACGCAACGTCCGCGATTCGAGCGCCCGGCTACCCAGTTGGTGAAGTCTCAGGCCCAGGCGATAACGTTCGCTGGCGGTATTGCGCTCGATCAAGTCAAACCGCTCCATGGCGTTCAGCAATCGGTGCACGGTGGCCTTGGTCAAGCCCAGGTCGGAGGCGAGTTGCGTGACCCCGGCTTCCGGCGCTTGTTCGCCCATGTAGACCAAAATGCGCAAAGCCTTCTGGAGCGATTTGCTGGACCCTTCGTCTCGTCCAATCCTTGTAGCCGGGGAGCGGCGCATTAGTCTAGCTGTCGCGGGCATCAGCATTTCCTCCAGGCCTGACCAATTTTGGTGTTCGATTAACGGCTAAACACCCGGCCAGGCTCTTGACCATCGGCGCATTCTAGTCAAAATTCCGATGCTGTCAATATGAAATCCTGTTCCAGATGCTGAAACGCGCAGAGGTGCCCTTTGTTCCTCAGGAATTACTGGTACGCCGCGGCCTGGGACCACGAAGTCAAACGCACACCCTTGGCGCGCACCGTCTGTGGCGAGCCCATCGTGCTTTACCGCCAGGTTTCCGGGGCTCTCTCGGCATTTGAAGATTGCTGTCCTCATCGCTTGCTGCCGCTTTCCAAGGGATATTTGAAGGATGATCATCTGGTGTGCCGCTATCACGGGTTGGAATTCGACGAGTGCGGCCGATGTGTCTGGATGCCAGGTCAATCGGGCGTTCACAAAGACGCCACCATTCGCGTGTATCCGGTGGTTGAACGGCATCGTTTCGTGTGGGTGTGGATCGGCGATCCAGGGCTGGCCCACGATTCGAAAATTCCCAATTTGCCCTGGTGCTCAGATCCCAAGTGGATTTTCGATGGCAGTACTTATCACACCAAATGCAATTACGTTTTACTGGTCGACAACCTGATGGACCTATCCCACGAAACCTTCGTGCACCCGTCCAGCATCGGGCAGCACGAGATCGCCGATGCGCCGATCAAGTCCGAGGCAGGGCCGGACACCGTCACCTTGACGCGTTGGATGCACGATATCGATCCACCACCATTTTGGAGCGCCAACCTGCGTTCCAATGCGAAATGTGACCGCTGGCAGATTTGCCATTTCTCTTTGCCGGCAAACGTGATGATTGATGTAGGAGTGGCCTTGGCTGGCAGCGGCGCGCCGCAGGGCGATCGCTCGAAGGGAATCACCGGAATTGTCGTCAACGTGATGACTCCCGAGACTGAGACCACCACCTGGTATCACTGGGGAATGGCACGCGACTTTCATATTGATGATCGCGGCCTCACCACCCGCATTCGCGACGGGCAAGCCGCCGTGTTCGCTGAGGATTTGGACATTCTCGAGTCGCAACAGCAGAACATCCTGTGCCGCCCAGATCGGCGTTTGCTCGATCTAAAGATCGATGCCGGGGGAGTTCATGCGCGCCGAATCATCGAGCGCGAGCTCGCCCACGCTTCCAGCCGTGCTGGGGAGAGTCTCTGAAGGTCCTTTGGCATTTTGTGTGATGCTTTAGCGGGAGCCAATTTGACTTGACAAGGACTCCGAGGTTGTGGGAAACAGCGCGTTTGTCTCTTGGAAATTCCTGAAGCCTGCTGGAATAGAACCTGCGAGGAGAGTATGAGTGCGCTTTCAGACTTGAATCAACAATATATCGGGGGACAGTGGCGCGATGGCTCAAGCGCCAAAACACTGACAGACTCCAATCCGTTCAACGGGCGCACCGTCGCCAGTTTCAAGCTGGCAAATCTCAAGGATCTGGACGAAGCCTATCGCTCGGCTGCGGCTGCGCAAAAGATCTGGGCCGCCGTGAGCCCATTTGAAAAACGCGCCGTACTCGAACGGGGCGTTGCCTGGATCGAAAAAAATGAGGCGGACATCACCGAACTGATTATCGAGGAATTGGGCGGAACGCGGCTGAAGGCCTTCATCGAGATTTTCCTGGTCAAGAACTCGCTGAAAGAAGCCTCCACCTACCCAATGAGGATGAAGGGCGAGATCTTGCCGTCCGCGATCGATGGAAAAGAAAATCGGCTCTACCGCGTTCCCGTGGGCGTGGTAGGAGTGATCAGCCCTTTCAATTTTCCATTTATTTTGAGCATGCGTTCGGTCGCGGCGGCATTGGGCGCGGGTAATGGGGTGGTTCTCAAGCCGCATGACGATTCCCCCATTACCGGAGGAACCCTGTTGGCCAAGGTTTTCGAAGAAGCGGGGCTACCCAAAGGACTGTTCAACGTGGTTGTAGCGGACATAACAGAAATCGGCGATGCCTTTGTTGAACATCCCATTCCCCGGGTTATTTCCTTCACGGGCTCCGAAGGAGTGGGGCGGCACATTGCGTCCGTTGCCGGCCGTTGCCTCAAACGAGCAATTCTCGAGCTTGGCGGGAACAGCGCGCTGATCGTCATGGACGATGCAGACTTGGATTATGCCGTCAACGCCGCGGTGTTTAGCCGCTTCGCTCATCAAGGACAAGTGTGCATGTGCGCGAATCGCGTTTTGGTCCAGCGCAGCATCTACGATCAGTTCCTGCGGAAGTTTGTCGACCGCGTGTCGAAGTTGAAAGTCGGGGACCCGCAGGACCCACAAACAGAAATCGGCCCGCTCATCAACGCCCGCCAGGCACGAACATTTGCCCAGCAGTTGCAGAAAGTAAGCCAGGAAGGCGCCAGAGTCGTCTTGCAAGGCAAAATGGAAGGAAACCTGGCATCGCCGACAGTATTTGCGGACGTACGTGCCGATATGTGGGTAGCTCAGAACGAACTGTTTGGCCCCGCGGTGTGCATCATGCCGTTCGACACGGCGGAGGAAGCTATTCGAATTGCCAACGACACTCCTTTTGGATTGAGCGGCGCTATTCATACCGGCGACCCCGAACGCGGCGCTGAGTTGGCCAAGGAAATTGACTCCGGGATGGTGCACGTGAACGATGGAACCATCAATGACGACCCGCTCGTGGCTTTTGGCGGTGAAAAAGCTTCAGGGTTTGGACGCCTCAACGGTCAATGGGCGTTGGAGGAATTCACGACGTTGAAGTGGATTTCTGTGCAACACAAGCCGCGGCATTACCCGTTTGAAGCAGTCGCTAAATCAGGAGCCTGAATTCTCTTCGACGCCTTGGCTGAAGATCAAGAACCGTGTGAATTCGAAAGCTGAAGGCCAATACGAATCAGCGCGAGCCAGTCGACGCCGTTGCCCACAGTTTCGCGGATCAGAACGGAAGCTTCCGGCGAGATTTGCGCACGGGCACAGGCACGAAGCAACACGACTTCAGGTTGCGGCGGGTTGGTGCAGGAATGCACGGCAATATCAGGCATGAAGGACCTCCGGGCTGGCGGCCAGAAGTTCACCCAGAAGCGAAGGAATGCGGTCGAAGTCGCGTCCCGTTTCCAAGCGGTAACACGGGGTTTGTCGCGCCACTTCCGTCAGAATATTTAAGTGCTGCTGACTGGAACGCGCGTCGGTGAGGAGGACGTTGGAGACAAGCTCGAGCAAGGCTTCATCGGCTCCGATGGGATACAGTGCGCTGCTCTCAGACGGGGAGATACGTGGAAACACGATTGCCGATGGGAGAGCCGAACCGGCAAGTTCGGTTCCATAAGTCTCGATCGGGGGGAGTTGCTTTTTCGGGGATGCGCAAGCGCTAGGGATGCGCAAAAGGAAATCGAGCTCTGGGAAGAAACCGATGGTGTTATCGCTGACGTCGACGTCCTCAGGGAAGCCGAGAACCTGCACTTGGCCGGAACCTCGCGACAGAAAGACCATGTCATCGCTGAGATAGGCGAATCCGCCTCGCAGCAGCGCGACCGCGAGGGTCGATTTGCCTGCCCCGCTCGTGCCTGAAATCAGAATGGCCCTGCCATGTCTGCTAAAAGCCGCCGCGTGCATACTGTAAAGCCCACGGCGCTTCAGCATTTCGACAAGCACGATGGTGAAGAGTAGATGCGAGGCCATGAAAACGTTGGCCGGGTCCGCATCGACAATGGAAAATACCGCTCTTCCCTCCCGCAAATTGGCCTGAGCCCTGACACCGTTGCGAAAACTGAGGTAAAGCTCGTCGGTCGATGCGAAATAACGTATCTCGCCGCCGGCGAGTTCGTAGATGTGGCGTCCGGACAGTGGCGCTGGCTTCTCGATAGAGTGACGAGCTTCGTTGGGCACGGACCGAAAATCGAGATAGACCGTTTCGCAATCAAGCTGGCTCGGCGGGAGGTAGCGAAAGCGGCGATCCAGCGAAGGCGCCAGCGCCGAGGAGCAGGAGAACTGCAGGTTCAGGCCATTGAGATGGCAGCGCAGAGTTTGGCGGACACTGTTCACGAGCGTTGTAAACCTCCGAGTGGTGCCGTGGGAACTTCGACACCTCCCGCACGTGAGATGCGGTACATCACCGCGTATAACGGGCGTGGGTCTTCCGGTTCCAGGTACGGCTCGCCATCTTTGACCAACCAGCAGTGGCCCATGAACGCAGCGTCCCGGCGACCCATGCCAAACAAAAGAGCGATATCCATTCCCGCACGGCGAAGGAAGTAGTAGCGGGTTAGTCCGCGAGTCAAGCAGCCGGAGCGTACGAATGGCCGACCACGGCGTATTGCGGTTTCGACATAAGCCGAGATTTTGGCCAATCTCTCTGGCGAAACAATATTGGGGGCGGCGCCGGTTTCCAGCACAGCAGCGACCTTGGGTAGCTTCAGGCGGAGCGCGTACGGAACGAGAACCGCAAACGCGAAGATTCGCAGAAAAAGGAAAGCATCGGCGGCAGAAGGCAGTGACCTTCGCCGGTGCCTGGTGCGTGTCGGGTGCTGGCCTGCGGACACCACCGCGGCGTCCGGCCGAGTCAGAATGTCAGCAATTCTGGTTGAATCGCGCATCGGAATTGTTCCCGTCAAGGAACACACCACTCGATCGTTTAAACGATCAGCTTTCCGCCTCTCAGGTTTTCGAGCAGGTCGGTCACATCCTTATGAATTTCTTCTGTGCTGGTCTCATATTCTGAAGCGACCAGCGCAATGACTTGCGCGACGCTGTGATTTCCGTCGCAAAGTTCCCAGATTTTGCCGCCGATTTCGTTCAGGGAATAATAGTTTCCATCTTCAATATTGAAGAGCAGGACGTCGCTGGACGCCTTCTGAGCAATGACCTGTTCCGCGCGCTTCGGACGACTTCCAAGAGTAATCATTCGCAATCTCCGGATGTATTTTCTTGAGTTTTTGAAAAATGGATTTCAAGCGTGGGCGAGCGAGCCAAAACAGGCCCGCCCGCTCGTCCGCAGTACGGTTAGTAGCCGCGCTCGCCGAAGATAACAGGGGGCTGGTTGCAGCTGAATTGCGTGACTACGCGCAACAGTCCGAGCGAGGTGAGGGTGGGCTTCACATACTTTTTCATGCGTATTTCCTCCGATATGATTTGCACGGAACGATCGTCTTGGGGCGTTCGAGACCGACCGTCCGTCTGCAGTGAGAGGCCCCTCAGCATCTCGTCCGGTCCGAAGACCTTGGAGACAGCCAATCCTTGGGGATGTTTAAGCAAGTTAGAGGCCACGGCAAGCGGCGGTAAGTGTTTGTCCATAAAGAGGTTAACTAATGGCGCGGGGCTTGGTCCCACGAGTGCCTTGCATCACACCCAAGGGTTTGCCGGTCACAGGAAAATTGTTTCTGTCGTAGCGATCTCCCGGGCATGCGGATGTCGCTCGACGATGAAACTGGCGACGCTGTGCCGGTATGCGTGCAGTCCGCACCGCGATATATTGAGCGCGTCGAGGATCGGCCAGAGCCGATATTCCACGACTTTGTTGCTTGATGGTGGCTGCCCGTTCCGAGTGGTGAACAGAAGCCCTTCGCGATTGGATTTCCATTCGCTCTTGTAGCGGGTCAGCACGGTTGCAAGTGTGCTAGGCAACGTTATGGGTACCGCGCTGTTTTTGGTCTTTGTGGATTGAATCATGCCGCACCAAGCGGACCGGCGGATGTGGATGCACTTGTGGTCGAGGTCAACGTTGCCCCACCGAAGACCGAGCGCTTCCCTAGCGCGCAGGCCAGTCAGAGCGAGCAGTGTGGGTCTTGTCGCGAAATTTCCGCGAAAAACTTCTTGCCACATCGCATCGATGTGCCGGGCGTACAACGACCAAGGACAATCGCTTTTGCGAACAGGGTGGGCCAGCGCCCGTAATCGATCGCAAAGAGCAATAAGGGCGGTAACCTTTAGCCGAGTTGGATCGGATTTGTGCCGCTGGTTTAACGGAAGGACACGCCGCGCCTGTACTCAGAGGCGGGGTCAAAGCTCAAGCGCCTTCGTCCGTCCTAAATCTGGTCGTTGGATAGGGCATTGGGATCGGCGACGGTGCTGGCGGATCGGGGATCTTTAGGCCACCCGAGACCTTGCTTAGCTCGTCCTCATTCAGTTGGATGTCGCCCGGCTTTTCGGTTTTGGTCAGATCGTCGGCAGATCCGCTGTTCGATCCGATTGGTTTTTCGTCGCTCATTCTCACCTCGTCTGTAATTTACCCCCGTCAAGAGACCCAGGGCAAGCATCTTGGGATTGTCGCTAAGGTGGTCGGCGTACTGAGGCAGTTTTGGAGGGAGGCGAGTATGCAGACTTTGGGCTTCGGCAGGCGATGGATTACCTAGAGTTCACCCAAAGGTTATGTTTGCTGCATTGATCGCGAAACGGTGCTGCAGTAGAGTATGCGATCCATGAGGTAGCAAGGCACTTTGTGAGCGGGAGGAACCATGGAGAGCAAACAAAATAGCGAAAAAGTTTCGAGCGAATTATCTGAGAAGGCCCTGAACAAGACTCCGCCAACCACAGGGTCAACCGGGACTCTTGACGGAAGAGATCTCGATCAGTTGGTTGGAGGAACCGGGGAGACCTCCTACCCAAACCTCCGCCAAAACTTAAATCCTGAATGACCGTGGTGTGAAACAGCTTTCGAGTCGTACTGGGAACGACAGATCGGTTATAGCCTTTCTTAATTATGTGAAAAGCGACGAAGGACGGAAGCTGTTATCGAAATATGGCTTCACTCCACCTCGAAACAATCCGTAACCACCCGTACCTGATCTTGGCCTAGACGGACTTTACGCTTTGAGCCTTCGGCTTCCGTTGACTATTCCGAGGACAACCTTGCCTGTGCGATAGTCTCAGCCGTGTTCAATCTGGCTCGCTCCTTAATTCCAGATGGTCCAGCCATTTGATGCGAGGGTTCAAGGAAAAAGGAGAAGCAGAGAGCATTACCTGATCAGATGGCTAATCGCAAATATAGGTACGTCGCCACTTCTTCGACTGATGTCATAACGAAGTCGGCCCTCGTGAGCCTCCGCTTGCAGAACGCCCATTTTGCGTGGTATTTTGCCTCCACTTTATCTCCCGAGGCAGACGTGACAGATCGCTCCGGTCATGGCCATCCGCATCATCATCACCCGCATCATCATCACCCGCATCACCACCACCCCAAGCATTACCCGTCGCGCCGCGAGTTTATTGCCGCGCTGATCGCTGCGGGCATACTGTCTCGCTCCGCATTTGCCTTGGCGCTTTCCGACTCGCCTGTAGATACGGCA
>DASPVD010000035.1:0-67685 GCA_035622555.1 Candidatus Eremiobacteraceae bacterium
CCGAACGCCTACTTTGCTCAGCTTGGGCTTCCGCCGATGGTCGTACGCTCTTAGCTATATCCGCCGAACCGCCGTATGCGGACCCGCATGTACGGTGGTGTGGCAGGGGAGGACGGGTGACCTTCCCCCCTATGCCGATTCCTTGGGTGCTGGTTAGGGTATCCCCTTTTCTGCTGGCGGTCACATACGCAGTACACGGTTTGGTGCTACGTTCACGAGCAATGACGCACGAAGCCCGTACCGGCATCGTAATCAGTGCTAAGCGGAGGTGTGCATGCGCGTGCTCCCGACGGGCTTAATGTTTGTGTCCCTTTTGGCTTCCACTTACGCTCAGGATAGCGCCAAGGGACCGAGCAACGAGAAAGCGCAAAAAACGTACCAGCACGCCCTAGACTATTTACACCAGCGCCGCGCCGAGTTGGCTCTGGACGAGTTCACGAAAGCGGACAAGCAGGACGACGGGCACTGCGTGGCCTGCCAAAAGCAGATGATCAAATACGGCGTACAGTTCGGCGACTGGAAAGGCGCCGAACTGGCCGGCGAAGAACTGATTGCGGAGGCGTCGAGTGACACAGAGAAGGCCCTTGCGCACTACCAACTCGCGAGAGTGCTGTTTCAAGAGGCCACGCAAAAGCACAAGGACGAACTCTTCTCGCGTGCTCACGACGAGATTGGCAAGGCGGTGACGGCGTATGCCAGCTTTCCCGAAGCCTATTTTCTGGACGGGAAGATCCTGGCGAACCTGAATCAGGATGACGCCGCCAAGGCCAATTTTGAGAAGTTCACGAAGATGCTCACGGGAGATTCGCCCGACCGGCAGCGGGCATTCCGCTATATCGCGCGTCCGGAACTGGCGCGGGCACGGATGGCGCCTCCGTTCGTGGTTACCACGCTCGACGGACAGAACCTTTCGCTGGACGATCTGGAAGGCAAAGTCGTGCTGCTGGATTTCTGGGCGACGTGGTGTCCGCCGTGCCGCGAGGCGGTGCCGCACCTGCGAAACGTAGCAAAGAAATTCCAGGGAGAACCACTGGTGGTCCTCAGTGTCAGTCTCGACGGCGACGAAGCGAAATGGAAAGAGTTCATCGCCAAAAACGAAATGACCTGGCCGCAGTATCGCGACGGAGGATTTTGGCGGCTCGATGGCGAAGCTCTTCGGAGTCACGGCGATCCCCCACACGTTCACGATCGATGCCGATGGCGTGTTGCAGGACGAACACATCGGGGATGCAGCCATCGAGGGCAAACTCAAAAAGCTGATCGAGCACGCGCGGGAATTGCATACGCAGCAGGCGATGACGAAGTAGGCCGCTAAACGCGGGGCCAGGGCGGATGATGGGTAGCGGCGAGATCACAACCCGAATCACGCCAGGGGCATGCTGGCGGCGGCATTCAGCGTAAGATCCGCGAAAAGGCGGCGTTGAAAACGCGGGTAGGCCGCCGCCGCAATCATGGCCGCGTTGTCTGTCGAGAGAGCGCGACTGGGAAAATAAATCTTCAGGCCCCTGGTGTTGGCTTGCTCCTGGAAGGTGGTGCGAAGCTGGGTGTTCGCTGCCACACCGCCGGACACGAGAATGGTGTCGACGTCACATTGCTCGGCGCCGGCCATGGTGCGTTCGACAAGATCGCGCACGACAGCGTTTTGAAATTCACGAACAAGCCCCAGGGTCTCCGGACTGCAAAGATCACGCAGGTCTTCGAATTTACGGTGACCGGAGCGCAGCGCTTCTTCCCTTCTCCGGATTTCTTGGTGGTATTCGGGATGTTCGCGGACGTGATAGAGGACGGCAGTCTTGAGGCCACTGAAGCTGAAGTCCAGAGGATTGCCTCTGGTTTTGGTGGGGCCGAAACGGGTGGGAGCCGGAGCGTGATCGGCGGCCTTTGCCAGGCGATCCAGGATGGGTCCGCCGGGATAGCCGAGTGCGAGCAGCTTGGAGACTTTGTCGTAAGCTTCACCGGCGGCATCATCGCGAGTCTGTCCCAGCTTGCGATAGGCGAAGGTGCCGTTGTCGCTGGAATCTCCGGAATTCACTTCATATAAAACTGTGTGTCCGCCGGAGACGATCAGGCAGACAGCCGGGAGCGCCGGCAAATGACCATGCTGCCGGGCCTCCAGAAGAGCGGCGTGAATATGGCCCTCCAAGTGATTGACGGCCACGAGTGGCTTGCCCAGGGCCTGCGCTAGCGTTTTTCCGTAGGTAATGCCCACGAGCAAGGATCCCACCAAGCCCGGCCCTTGGGTGACGGCCACGGCGTCCAAGTCCGAAAAATTTGAGCCGGATTGCTCCATTGCTTCCCGCACCACAGGAACGATCTGCCGCAGGTGCTCGCGCGAAGCTAATTCCGGGACGACGCCACCATATTTGCGGTGAATGTCGATCTGCGAAGCAACAATGCTGGACAGAATACGCCGGCCATCGACGACCACCGCGGCAGCGGTTTCGTCGCAGGAGGATTCGATACCCAAAATCCGTGTTTCGGGCGGCACTGTCTGGCGATCCTTGGACAACGATTTCATGCTAGCACATCGGTTTGCCGCAATTTCGCGAACAGCGTGGGATTCCGGCCGCCCGGAGTAAAACTTCCGGATTCGTTGGATTTGCGCCAGGTCCGCACAGCGCGGATAGGTGAGACAGGCGTCACAGCGCTTTTCCATACCACGCGCTATTCCTGGTTTTGGAATCCTCCCGGTTGGGAAGGAGGGCGAGAAATGGAAAGCGTCGCGCCGGTGGTCGATACACGAATCAAGTCTGTGCTGATTGCCACGGATCTTTCGAAAACATCGGATAAGCCTCTGCGTCACGCCTTGGCCATCGCTCATCATTACGGGGCGAAACTCTATTTGGGGCATGTGGTGTACTCGCTGGGGTATACGATGGCGGGCACCGAAGCGGTCCAGTTGGCGGCGGAGGCGGCGGCCCGAGACATGGAACAGTTCCGGGACGAGTTGATCCAAAATGGGTCATTGAAGGACTTGCAGTATGAATGCATCGTGCGGCAAGGCGAGCCGTGGAGACAATTGCAATCGATCATCCAGGAGAAAAGAATCGACCTGGTGGTTACCGGCACTCACGGACGGCACGCACTCGGGAAAGTGCTGCTGGGATCGGTGGCGGAACAAATCTTCCGCGGCGCCGATTGCCGGGTGCTAACCGTGGGCCCATGCGCACTGCAGGATTCGCCGCTGGAGAAAACGCGACCGTTTCGCTGTTTCTTGTTTGCGACGGATTTTGGCCGCGCTTCGTTGCGCGCACTACCCGACGCGGTGGCGTTCGCGAATCAATTTGGGGTCAAGTTGATTTTGCTGCATGTGGCTCCGGCAATTCCGATTCCGGAGAGTTTTCATTGGTCACGGACCAGCAACGATGTCAGGGGGCTGCGGGTGGACGCGCAGGAGGCCGCACTGAAGACATTTGAGGACATTACCCGCAATACGGTGTTCTCGATTCGGCCGGAATTCCAGGTGAAGTTCGGCATCACGGGGGTTACGATCCTGCAAGTTGCGCATAATGCGGGGGCCGATCTGATCGTCATGGGGTTGAACCGGACCAGGCATACCGACTCGTTTTCTCATCTGCCCGGGACTATTGCGTATCAAGTGGTATGCGCGGCGCGCTGTCCTGTGTTGACTATTCGAAGCTGAATCGGAAGCAGCGGCAGGGAAAGCGGACTCACACTGCAGGACTGACGTAGTACCTACTTGGCGCACGCCTACTGGCCATTGGTCCAGTTCCCTTTTTCGATGAGATGCGGCCGACTCCCTTTGGACACACCGTAACGGTCGTTTACACTGAGCGGAGAACCACGAATTGGCGAACCGGCGATGGCTAAGGGTGTGACCAGGGTGCCGTGGCCCCGGAATTTGGTCAGGTTGGCAGAACGGAATGCGCAAGTACTTGGAATCCGCACTGAAGCTGCTATGGGGCACATTTTTTGTGCTCACGTCGTTCTATGCGCTGTTGGCGGCGCTTCCGTACACGTACTACGCATTCATCAAAGCGGCGCCATACGCGTGGTTGCCGTGGTTTGCCAACTATCATCCGTGGCTGTACTGCGGAGCCTTGGTTTGCATTGCGCTAACGTACCGAAAATATGTGACTAGCCCTGCGTTTGTGACCTTCTTCGTGATTCTGGCCCTGCTCGGTCTGGTGCTGCTGCGAAATCCGATCTTACCGTTGCTGGAAGAGAACCCGGCGGCATATTGGACAGCGGTAATCGCGCTATGGCCCGTGGTGCTGGCTGCGGGACTCGGAGTATGGAAGGAAACTTGGGCTATCCCCGATAAGCCGGGAGGCGTGAGCCACTTCTCTTACGGAACCGCGGCATTGCTGGCAGTGGGGATTGCGATCGTTTTTGCGGTAGCCACCCGTCTGCAGATATACGTCGCGACCCGGCAGACGCCGAAATTCGACGTGAAAGCGGCATACTTGCTGGGTTGGAGCGCATTATCGCACTTCGTGGTGCTGGTGGTGGTGTTTTCGCTGTTGAACCTGGTGAGACTGTTGGCGGCACGGACAGGTCACCCGAGAGCGTGGCGTTGGGGACTCTCGTCGTTGTTGCTGTTTGCGTTTCTGTGGGTATTGGTCATGCGATTCCTGCAGAACGCCTTCAGTTTCCAAGGCTGGCAGGTGCGGCTGTATTCGGCGTCGCTCTCGGCGGCCGTGACATTTCTCGGGCTGGCCATCGTGAGCCCGTATCTTCTGGAAGAACGCAGCCAGTTGACGAAAACGAGAACGCGGGCGCTGTTGCCGGCGGCGCTTTCTGCGGTGCTGATTGTGGGAGTGTTGCTGATCCACGCGTTCATTGGTGGCGCGGACTGGAACGGCTTTTTGCTGAGCACGGTGGCACTGGTGTTTTGGATCGCCTTTGGATTTTGCGTGTACCGCCTGCACGGGCGAAAAGCGCTGTACAAACTGTCGGTGGTGTTGCTGGCGGTGCTGGTCGCGGTGCTTGGCTATGAGGGACTGCAAGCCAGCGAGATCGTTTGGGCGAAACCGCTGGGGAACACGGACGACGACGTACAGCGATACTTCGAGCAATATGCGGCGAACGACGTTTCTTTCAATCTGGCGCACCACTTACTGGGAAATGGGCAGGGCGAGCCTTGTGGTGAGGCGTGCCGGGTGATGAGGTCGTATACCAACGTCCCTAACGTGAAGGCGACGTTCGATCTGAAGCTGGTAGATCGGCTGGCGCCCACGCCAGGACCGCATCCGAATATATTTGTGATCGTGGTGGATTCGATGCGGCCGGACTACCTGGGCGCGTATAACGGCAAGGTGCACTTCACGCCGAATCTGGATGCGTTTGCGAAAGACAGCATAGTAATCCATAACGCCTATTCGCCATATGCAGGGACTTCGCTCTCCGAGCCGGCCATCTGGACGGGAGCGCTGCTCCTGCACGCGCACTATATCCAGCCGTTCTCGCGGCTAAACAGCTTGCAAAAGCTGCTTCGAACCGACGGCTATCAAATGATCCTGAGCGAAGATGAAATTTTGGCGGCGCTGGTGCCGTCCGAAGTAGACACCATTCGTTTGGATAAGGACAAGCACCTATGGGGTCAATTGGAGTTGAGTTCCACGCTAGCCCAGCTCGAAAAGGTAATGGAACAGCGGCCGGCAGACGCCCCTCCGGTGTTTTTTTATTCGCAACCCAAGAATGTACATCAGTTCGCGAGCAATTCCCTGCCCACTGCGGTGCAGGCCGGTTGGAAACCCATTCCGGGCTTCAATTACCGCATTTCCTACGAAGTGCATCAGGTGGACGGCTTCCTGGGGAAATTCTTTGCCTGGCTGAAAGCCCGTGGGCAGTGGGACAATAGCATCATCATCCTGACTTCGGACCACGGAGATGCCACCGGCGAATTCGGACGCAGCAGCCACTCGCTGATAATCTATCCGGAGGTAATGCGCGTCCCGCTGATCATTCATTTGCCGGAGGCGATGCGCAAGGATTTGGTGTACGACGATTCCCGAATTTCCGCGCTGATTGATATCACGCCGACGCTGTACTACCTGTTGGGCCACCGGCCGGTAGTTTACAACCCGCTGTTCGGGCATCCCCTTTTTGCGTCGACACTGCCGGAGTTGCATTTTTACCGGCGCGACAGTCTCTTCCTGGCATCCGATGTGCGCGCGGCGTACGGAGTTTTGGCGGACAATGGCAGATATTTCTATGCAACGTATGATTCTCCACCGCACAGCTATTTATTCGACTTGCAGAACGATACCAACGGCGAAAACAATATCCTGAATGACCGCTCGAAGCGCGACTACGATCGGCAGGTGATCGATGATTTGTACGCGCTCGGCAATTTTTATGGCTATAAGCCGGGATTCCGCTCGCTGGCCGGAGTGCCCAGAGCGATGCGGTAACGTTTGTAAAGTAAGACTGTAGGTTCAGCGGTGCTTGGCTGACGAAGCCGAGTAAAGTTTCTCTCGAATACCGGGATTGTACTTGATTGACAAACGCGCGGTGCGGCGGCTACTGTGCGTAGGCAGCATGAGGAGAAAACTTCGTGAAGCTTCGGACTGAGACCCCAACTATGGCGGATAATCGGAAACAGCCTACGGAGGAAAGACGCCTGCATCAAAAAGTGCGCAAGGCCGTTCTCCCAGCCGCTGGTCTGGGGACCCGTTTCTTACCAGCCACCAAAGCACAGCCCAAGGAAATGCTGACCGTGGTGGACAAGCCGCAGATCCAGTATGTGGTGGAAGAGTGCGTGGCCTCCGGTATCGAACATGTGATCATCGTTACCGGCAAAGGCAAGAACTCCATCGAGGACCATTTCGATTATTCGCCGGTGCTGGAGCGGCACTTAGAGGAAAAAGGGAAAACCGAGCAAGCCGAACTGGTGCGCGATATTGGAGACATGGTTCAGGTCAGTTACACACGGCAGAAAACACCACTCGGCTTGGGCCACGCGGTCTTAGTGGCCAAGGACCTGGTGGGCGACGAGCCGTTTGCGGTGCTGTTGGGCGATGTATTGATTCCCGGGCCGAATCCGGCCACCAAACAATTGATCGACGTTTACGAGGCCACCGGAACGGGAGCGATCGCGGTGGAAGAAGTTCCGCCAGATAAAACGCATCTCTACGGGATTGTGGATGGTGAGCCGGCGCCCCTGCCGCCGTTTGGAGAGCGCTTGCTGCGCATTCGCGAATTGGTGGAAAAACCCAAGCCGGACAAGGCTCCGTCGAACCTGGCAATCACCGGGCGTTACGTCCTGCCGTCGGCGATCTTCGAATGCCTGGAGCGCACTAAACCCGGAGCCGGCGGCGAGATTCAGTTGACCGATGCGTTGCGGTTGCTGGCCAAGGAACAGGGCTTGTGGGCACTGATTTACGACGGCATCTCCTATGATGCGGGCGATAAGCTGGGCTTCCTGAAAGCAACGGTGGAAATCGCATTGCAGAATAAAGAGCTCGGCGAGCCATTCCGGGAATACCTGAAAGGGCTGAAGCTCTAGGCTAAGCGTCGGGGCTCCCTCTTCTTGAATTCGCCACAACCGCGGCGCCGTTCGACCCGTTCGCTAAGCCTTTCAAGCTAACGCTGCTTTGGATACAATCCGGCGCTTACTTCGCGTTAGCTGATTTTTTGTCCTTGGTTTCTTTGCTGGCGGAGTCCTTGGAGGTTTCTTTAGCGGTTTCCTTGGATTCCTTTGCCGCTTCCGAAGGTTTGGACTCGCTGTCGCTGGATTTCTTGCCGGCGTAATCGGTGACGTACCAGCCGGCGCCTTTGAACTGGATGGCCGGAGGAGAAAGCACCGGTTCCACTTTTCCGCCACAATGCGGGCATTTTTTCAGGTGCGGACCGGAAACGCTTTCAAGCTTCTCGGTTTTCTTGTGGCATTTCGCGCACTCGTACTCGTACAGCGGCACAGCCCGTCCTCCTGAGCGTGTTCAAAAAAAGCGATTATAGCATGGGGGAGAAGCGGGCTGGCAGCCATGCTAAACTGTTGCCCTACCAAATTTTATGACCGGAAACTCGCAGTCTGAAACGACACCGCAACCGGCCCTGCGCGGCTGTTTGTACCTGGTGGCCACGCCGATCGGTAACCTGGAAGATATCACGCTGCGGGCCCTGCGCCTCTTGAAGGAAGTGGACCAGATTGCGTGCGAGGATACCCGGCACACCCTGAAGCTACTCAACCATTTCGAGATTCACAAACCGCTGGTGAGCTATCACGAGCACAATGAGTTGACCCGGGCGTCGGAACTGGTGTTGGCGATGGAGCAAGGCGCGCGCATCGCCTTGGTGAGCGATGCAGGGATGCCGTTGGTGTCGGATCCCGGCCATCGCTTAGTCACCCTGGCGATCCGTCATCATATTCCGGTGATTCCGGTTCCGGGCCCGTCGGCCTTGCTGACGTGCTTGTCGGCGTCGGGATTGCCGAGCGATGAATTTGTTTTCCTGGGATTTTTGCCGGCACGCAGCGGAGAGAGGCAACGGGCCCTGGAGCGACTCCGAATCGAGGAGCGGACCCTGGTGCTATACGAAGCGCCACACCGAATTTCCGATACGGTTGCTGATGCGGCAGCCATCCTGGGGGACCGCAGCGCCTGTCTGGCGCGCGAAATTACCAAAGTGCACGAAGAGTTCCGACGCGGCAAATTGACGGAGATTTTTCAGAGCTTGCACGAACAACCCGCCAAGGGGGAAATGACCCTCGTGATTGGTCCCGCGGAGAAGGGGGCACGGGGCGTGAACATCGATACGGCGCAATCCCTTGCGGCACGGGTCGATGAGTTGATGCACCAAGCAAAAATGGATCGCAAGGAAGCGCTGAAGCTGGCGGCGCGAGAGCGCGGCATGAGCAAACGCGATGCCTACCGGCAGCTCCTGGACGAGAATCCACCGGCATCCGAAAACTAGACGCGGTGGCTATCACTAGGCGGCGGATTCAGGGTAGAACATGCGCTGAAAGCGAGGGCCCACGAACTGCACTCCGACCAGACGCTCGCCGTCGGGCTGCGAATCGCTGACGTGGATGACCCGGCCTTGCGTCTCGAAATCGTTGTCTTCTCGCCGCATAGGGGAGCCCTTCAGTTGCATGCGAATCTGCAGATTAGAACCGATAGCCACGTCGAAGCGGGTGCGAAACGCGGCGCCACCCCGGCACAGGTTTTCACTAGAGGTTTCTTCTTCGAAGGCGTGACCGCGAGTGTCCTTGCCGGCAACCCGCAAGGGCAACCGCACAGAAATTCTACGTTCCGAGCGCCGCTGGACTGACCGGTTGCTTGTCGGACTCATGGGCGGAGTTCCCCCAAACGTGCGCTTTGCCCTGGAAGAAGCGTTCGACATTGTCGAGCACTTCGGCAGGCGTGCGCGCCAAGTGAACTACCCTACGCAGTTCGCTGCCATTCCCCACCCCATGGGTAAACCAGCAAGCGAACTGTTTCATTTTTCCCATGCTATCCGGTTGATTGGAGTCAAGAATTTGCCTGTAGTAGCCAGAAAGTAAACGATAGCGGTCCAGTTCGGTTGGAACAGTGTAGCGCCCGGTTTCGCGAAAGTCCTTCATTTGCGCAAAAATCCACGGATTGGTGGCAGCGGCGCGGCCAATCATGACGGCATCACACCCGGTCTCGCGCACCATGCGCGCGGCGTCCTCGGGAGAATGAATGTCGCCATTGCCGATGATCGGGATTTTGGCGGCTTGCTTCACTTCGGCAATGAGGTTCCAATCCGCCCTGCCCGAATAGCCCTGCAAGCGCGTACGAGGGTGGATGGCGGCCGCTTCGATGCCGGCTTCCTCGCCCATTTTCACCACTTGTTTGGCCACAATGGAGTTTTCGTCCCATCCGGCCCGCAGTTTGATGGTCAGGGGGATTTTCACCGCCGCGCGCACGTTGCGAAAAATCTGCTCGAGCAACGGAAGATCACGCAGGAGACCCGAGCCGCCGCACTTGACAACTTTCTTGGCCGGACAGCCGAGATTAATGTCCACCGCGTCGTAGCCCAGGTCTTCGACCATGCGCGCGGCTTCGGCCATCACCAGCGGGTTGGCTCCGAATAACTGGGCGGCGATGGGATGCTCGTCGTCCTGGAAATAGAGATAGCGCAACGTCTTTTGCGCGCTTCGGGTAATTCCCTCAGAGCTGGTGAACTCCGTCATCAACAAGCCGCAGCCGCCCAGACCGCGAATCACGCGGCGGAATAAGGTGTCGGTCACACCGGCCATGGGAGCAAGCACCGTACCCGGGCGGATCGACAAATGGCGGAGTTTATATTCCGCGGGGATCAGCGAGGAATCAGCGGCGTCGATCGCACGACTGCCGCCCGCCAAAGTCTGGCGCGCCTGCTGGGCGAATTGTGGATTTTCACAGTTAATTTTCGCCTTCCTTTTTCACCGTTTCTAAAGGCTGCAACGAAAATTGCGCCGGAGCTTCGGCCATATATTTCTCGAGCCGGAGGAATTTCCGGCCCAGGGCGCCGGTGTAGGCGGACCATTGGTCATCGCTGGATTCGCCAGGCATGGCCATGGCCGCGCGCACGGCAGACATTTTCGAATCGAGATCGTCCAGAAAGTGAAACACCAGAGCTTCGCGAATCATCGGCAGCTTCGGCGAGCCAAACTCATATTGGCCGTGATGACTGATCAACATGTGCTGAACCACGGTCTTCAGTTTGGACGGGAATCCCTGGATTTGCTCCATGGCGTTGGCCACGGTTTCCAATTCCATAACGATATGGCCGAGAAGTTGTCCCTCGGTGGAGTAGGAAATGGAACGCTCGTAACAAAGTTCATCGAGCTTGCCGACATCGTGGAGAATGGCCGCGGTGAGCAAAAGGTCCAGGTCCAATTCGGTGTAGTGAGCGGCCACCAGTTTCGCCAAACCGCACAAGCCCACCACGTGCTCCAGCAGGCCGCCGATGTAGGCATGGTGCATGACCTTGGCAGCGGGAGCACGCTTATAGCGCGAGGCGATTTGTGGATCGCCCAGTATTTTCAGGACCAACGCTTTCAGCCAAGTATTCTTGATGCCGGCGGCATCGGCCAGCAACTGGCGGAACAATTCGTCCACATTGTAGGCGGTATGCGGCAAGAAATCGGCGATATCGATTTCCGCGGGCTTAGCCAGTCGAATCTGTTGCAGGGATAATTGCGGCCGGTTGCGGTAAACCTCGACGCGCGCTTGCACTTTGATGAAGTCGTCGCGGTTGACCTGTTTGGCGAAGCTTTCGAACTGCTCCCACATGCGGGCTTCGACAGTGCCACTGCGATCACCGAGTTCCATGCGCAGGTAGGGCTTTCCGGTATTGGTGTTGCGAACTTCTTTTTCGTGCACAAGGAAAAACCCGGTAATTACCTGATCCGCCGTCAGGTCCTTGACGAAAAGAGTCTTCATGATTTCGGTTGCGTGGACTTCCCAAACAACAAATATTTCTTGTGGCCCTTCTTCTCCTTAGTGACTTCAGGAGTAGCATTCACCTCCTGAATCTCCGAGTTGCCGCCGCCGGCCATTTCCTGATAACCGGGCTTGATGACCACATAACTTTGTTCGCGCAAGGTTTTCAGATATTCCCGCAGGGCCGGCTCCATCTTTTCATTGTAAAGATGGTCCATGATCTCGTTTTCGGCTTTATCGAAGGGCTGCTGGCCTTCGTCGTAGTGCTCCAGGACTTTGAGCACCAGGAAGCCTTGTTTGGTTTCAATCACATCGGTCATTTGGTTTTTGTTTAACTTGAAGACGATGTCTTCGAGTTCCTTGGAAAGCTCGCCGCGCTTGTAGACCCCAAGGTAGCCGCCCTGCTGGGCGGTGGCGCCATCGGAAAAGCGCTTGGCCAGTTCGCCGAAATCTTCGCCCTCGTTGACGCGGTCATGAAGCTTCTGAGCCTTGGCTTTCAATTCGGGGATTTCCGATTCCTTCTTGCCCTCGGTTTTAATTTCGATAGCGCTTAAGGCCACTTGTTCGGGCTTGATGAAGTCTTTTTTGTGCTCCTCGTAGTATTTCGTGGCCTCTTCGTGAGTGATGGTGATGTGCGATCCCACTTCCCGGCGGATCACTTCCTGAGTCAGCAGCCGGTTCTTGATATTGTTCTTGAAATCGTCCCAGTTGACACCCGAAGCCGTGACGGCTTTTTCCAGGTCGTCGAGGTCTTTCAGTTTGTTCTGCTGGCGGATTTGATCCAATTGCTTGATCACATCCGCTTCGACGTTGATGTCCATGTCCTTGCCTCGTTGCGACAGCAGGGACTGGTCGATGAGGTCGCGGAGAGCATATTTCTGAGCATCTTCCTGGGCGACTTGCAACTGCTCCGGAGTGCACTTACCAGCGCAGCTTTGCTGAGCGTCTTCAGCGGCGGAGGATTTGGCCTTGTCCAGCTCCGAGCGGGTGATGATCTCGTTGTTCACGCGAGCGACGATTTCTTCGATGACCTTGCCTTCGCCCTCGCCGGACTTCTTGGCAGGCTTGATGGCTGCGGGATTGTCCTTCTTGGCTGGAGCGGGAGTGTTCGCGGCGGGAGCGGTTTCGGGCTCTTCGAGTTTGGGTTGCTCGAGTTTCGGTTGATCGGCTGGCGGGTTCTGGGCCGGTGGACTTTGCGCCGGGGGATTTTGCGCCGGAGGGTTTTGTGCCGGCGGATTCTGGGCCAGCATGGGCACAGCCAGCAGAAGTCCCGCGAATAATGCCAATTTTTTCATAAGTTCCCTATAGCAGAGTTTAACTTGGTTTGGCGGCCCTGTCAGCCTCGGTCTGCCCGCTCAGTCCCGTCAAAACCTGGCGTAGCGCCGCCGTAAGGGGCTCGCTGCGATTGACTTCCATCCACAACACGCCGCTGGGATCGAGCTTAATGCCCTTCCTGGAACGAACCACCTTCACGACGGCGGCAGGTTCCAGGGTGGTTTCCGGATGGAAGCGCAGGGCAATCTTAGAGCCTTGACGCTCGACCGCAGCGATGCGCAACCGCTCACACATGGATTTGAGGACCGCAAACTCCAGAAGGTTTTCCACGGCTCTGGGCAAAGGCCCGAAACGATCTTCGAGTTCCTTGTGCACGTCTTGACGCTCGGTTTCGCTGGCCACCGAGGAGATGCGCTTGTAGGTGCGCAGCCGGAGATTTTCGCTGGGGATGTATTCGGGCGGAATGCGCACGTCCATGCCCAAGCTCAAAGTGGTGCGCAGCTCGGGAGCCGCTTCTTCGCCTTTGAGCTTGGCCACGGCCCGTTCGAGCATTTGGACGTACATGTCGAAGCCAATGGCCTCGATGTGGCCGTGCTGCTGGCGCCCAAGCATGTTGCCCGCACCGCGAAGCTCCAGGTCCAACGCGGCGATACGGAATCCGGCTCCCAGTTCGCTGAATTCCCTCATGGCGGCCAGGCGCTTCCGGGCGACTTCGCTGAGAACGCGCTCCGGCGGAACCAGCAGGTAGGCGTAGGCACGCTGATTGGAACGGCCAACGCGCCCGCGCAATTGATACAACTCGGCCAAACCGAGGCGGTCGGCGCGATTGATCAGGATGGTGTTAGCCCGCGGGATGTCCAAGCCGTTTTCGACGATGGTGGTGGCGACCAGCACGTCGGCCTGGTCGCGAATGAACTTGAGCATGACCTGCTCGAGCTCGCGCTCGTTCAGTTGGCCATGCCCGACAACCACGCGTGCCTTGGGTACAAGCTTGCTGACCAGATTCGCCAGGGAGTAGATGGACTCAACACGATTGTGGATGAAGTAGACCTGGCCGTTGCGCGCAATTTCATTTTCGATGGCTTTCTTGACCAGTTCTTCATTGAACGAGGAGACTACCGTTTGGATGGCCAGGCGATCCCGCGGGGGAGTCTCGATCACCGACATGTCGCGCAAACCGACCAGGGACATGTGCAGGGTGCGGGGGATGGGAGTCGCTGAGAGCGCCAGCGCGTGGACGTTCTTGCGCATTTCTTTGAGGCGCTCTTTGTGGGCCACGCCGAAGCGCTGCTCTTCATCGACTACCAGCAGGCCCAAATCCTGGAACTTCACGTCCTTGGAAAGCAGCCGATGCGTGCCGATCACAATATCGACCTTGCCGGTCTCCAGGTCCGCGAGAATGGACTTCTGCTCGGCGGCGCTGCGGAAGCGGCTGAGCATCTCGATGCGGGCGGGAAACGCGGCGAATCGTTTCTTGAAGGTCTCGAAATGCTGAAAGGCCAGAACCGTGGTGGGCGTCAGCAACGCCACTTGCTTGTTCTCGCTAACGGCTTTGAAGGCGGCGCGCATGGCGACTTCGGTCTTGCCGTAGCCCACGTCGCCGCAGAGCAGCCGGTCCATGGGCGAAGATTTCTCCAGGTCGCGCTTGACGTCGTTGATGGCGGCCATTTGGTCGGGAGTCTCTTCGAACTCGAAGCTATCTTCGAACTCGCGCTGCCAGGCACCATCCTGAGGAAAGGCAAAACCTTGTGCGGTCTTGCGCTCGGCGTAGAGGGCCAGAAGTTTGTCGGCCATATCTTCCAGGGACTTACGCACCCGGGTTTTCCGGGTGTTCCAGGCGGTTCCGCCGAGTTTGTCTAGAGCCGGATGCGCGCCTTCGACGGCGCGGTAGCTCTGCACCAGGTCCATGCGTTCCAAAGGAACATAGAGGCGGGCGTCTTCGGCGTAGCGCAAGAGCATGAATTCGCCGCGGTGGCCGTCGGACTCGATCAAACGAAGCCCTTCAAACTGACCTATGCCGTGATCGACGTGGACGACAAAGTCGCCGGGTTTGAGTTCGGCGAAATCCGAGAAAAATCCGGAGGTGCGAACTTTGCGGCTGGGACGTTCCACGGCGGGCCGGACGTCGAACAGGTCGGCGTTGCCATACAGGGTGAGGTTGGCCTCCGGAAAGGCCACGCCGGCTTCGAAGGGGGCGCGCACCAGCAACAGACGCGCGGTTTCCGAGGCGTTCTCGGCGGTAAAACCCGCAGCGGCCTCTTCAGTTTCGCCCAAAACGTAGGGCACTTCGTACTCCCGGCAAATGTCCGCGTAGCGCTCCAGCTCACCGGTGCTGGCGGCCGTCAAGAATACCGTGCCGCCTTCAGCGATTTGCGAGCGGATGTCGCCAAGGCAGGCGACCACGTCGCCATGAAAACGGGTGCTCGGGCGGGAAATCAATTCGAAGCGCGAGCCGCCGGAAGGCGCCAGATTCAATTGCTCGAGTTCGATGCGCGAGGTCTTGTTCAGCGCTTTTCCCAAAGCTTCTTCGGACCAAAAGAAGTCGGAAACCAGCGGAGCGTTGGCCTGAGCATGACGTTCATAGTTTTCGGTCGCGGACTGCAGGAGTTGCGTGCGTGTTTCCTGCAGGGTTTGCGGTTCATCAAGAAAGACAATCGGCTTCAGGGAGCTTTCGGCAAGTTCGAAAAGAGCGCTCTCGCCCGCGGTTTTGAGTACGCCGAACCAGCCGCCGGGCTCCCAGTCTTGCGCTTCCGGGCTGCCGGGTGCCGGGACGCTCCACTCGGTGAGAGGGAGGATCGTCGTTTTGACCACAGGAGCGATGGAGCGCTGCGTACGCGGATCAAATTCGCGGACCGATTCGACGGTGTCACCGAGCAATTCGATGCGCACCGGGCGCAATGCTTCCGGGGAGAAGACGTCGATGATGCCACCGCGAACCGCGAATTGGCCGGGAAGTTCGACCATTTCGGTGCGGGAGTAGCCGATGCTGGCAAGGTGGGTGATGAGTTCCTGGTGATTGGCTTCGGAGTCCTTGGCGAGGCTGCGCGCCAGGGTCAGATAGACGTACGGATCCTGGTAACGCCACAAAGCCGCCGCGACCGGCGCAACCACAATGGAAACGTCGCCATTCGTGAGACGGAAAAGCGTGGCGGCGCGGCGTTCCAAAATGTCCGGGTGAGGCGCCTGCGGATCCCAAGGCAGATTATCGAATCCAGGGAGTACCGCGATACCGCCTGTGGGACCGGGGAAGACTTGGGCGAAGAAGCCGAGAGTTTCGGCCAATTCCTCGGCACGCTGGTTATCTTCGGTAATAAAAAAAGCGGGACGGCGCAATTCGTGGACTACATAGGCGGCGACGAGCGCCTTGGCGATGTCCTGAAGACCGGAAAGACCGACCAGGTTCGAGCCGGAACGCACTTCTCCCACCACGCCCTCCATAGCAGGGTGGCGTAGCAGTGCTTCCAACCTTTCTGTAACCGCCGGCAGTATCATTGCGTACTAAGTTCGGTCCCGATTGCCCGGCGTGCATTTTCCACTGCTGAGCCGCCAACTCGATGCCGAAAAAGAGCCAGCAACAGAAGGCAGGTTCAGCAGTCAAAGCCTTGCGGATAGTGCCACGAACGCGGCCGGCCGAAAAGCACTCGAAACAACGTGCACCCGTCAGGGAGCCGCGACACCCGCACGAATCTTCTCCAGGATTTCCGTGCTCGAATAGCCGGGCAAATTATCGATCAGCACGACTTTTCCTCCCGCCGCCTCGACTTCCTCGCGCCCGACAATTTGATTACCCGGCCAATCACTGCCTTTCACCAAGACGTCGGGCAACAGCGCGGCAACCACCTTTTGGGGCGACAACTCATCGAAAATCACCACGGCATCCACGCACTCCAGGCTCGCCAGGATTTCCGCGCGCTCTGTTTGCGGCATCACCGGACGATCGGGCCCTTTCAGGATGCGCACGGTTTCGTCGCTGTTTATACCCACAACCAAATAATCACCGAGCGCTCGCGCGGCCTCCAAGCTGTGGATGTGCCCGGGGTGCAGCAGATCAAAGCAACCATTGGTGAACACAACGCGCTTCCCGTTGCGTTTCCGGCGGTCAAAACGCACAATCAACTCATCGACAGTTAAGACTGCGGATTGCAAAGGCTCTCCATGCGCGCCCGAAAAGGACCGCTGCCACACCCGAAACATCAGTTTAACACGCCCCTAAACATGGCCGTTTTTGGGAGCGCGGCGATTGCATAACAAAAAGGAACTCCTACAAGCCGGCGGGGGGATTCTGTGCCTGGTTGCGGGCGCATATCTAGCTCTGCATTCGATGCGCGGGTACGCCGAACGAAGATATGTAGTGGATCCAGCGGCGTGCCAGATGAACCTGCTCATGCTGAGCCCGTCGAACCTGCCGGCCGAGGCGGAGAGAGGGTCGGTGGTGCTGCTACACGGCCTTTCCGCAAACAACATCATCATGCAGCACCTGGCACGCGCTTTTGTCAACCTGGGACTGCGCGTGTATATTCCGGATCTGCCGGGGCACGGTCATTCTCCCGGCCCATTCACTCCGGAGCGGGCGGAATCGTGCACCGCATCCTTGCTACGTGGATTAGCTGCGCGAGGCATGATCGTGCCGGATCGGACGGTGCTTGTGGGGCACTCGATGGGAGGAGCCATCGCGCTAAGTGTGGCGGAGAAGTTTCGCCCCGCCGGGGTGATCGCGCTATCGCCCGCACCAATGATCGCCTCGCACGGAGCGACGTCGGAAGATTTGTTGTTCCACCGCTTGCCGCTGCCGACGGCAAACACGCTGATCCTGGTTGGGCAGCTGGAGCCTGAGGTCATCGTGGCAAATGCTGCCGATCTGGCGGCGCACAGTCCGGACCTGGTGAAGTTTGTCAAAGTGCCGTGGAATACGCACGTGGGCGTGCTGTTTTCTGGCGCGGTGGCGCGTGAATCGCAGGAATGGGCAGCTCATGCGCTAAGGATACCGGACAACGCACAATTGCCGACGCGCGCCAACGTGTTTGCCGGTGTGCTGGGAATTATCGGCGTGCTGCTGATTGGGGGCCCTTTTCTTCGGGAAATGGTCGGCAAAAAACCGGCGGTGGACATCGCCGAGGCGGATTCCGTGCCACGGTGGCGGGGCATTGTGGAGACGCTGCTCTTTTCGGTGGTCGCGATTTACGTACTGCACTACTGGCAGCCATCGCGGATCCTGCACCTGTTCGAAGGGGACTATCTGGCGGGGTTCTTTCTGTTTGTGGGTTTCGGGCTGATCCTGCTGCATCTGGGACTAGCGCGCAAGGTGTTTCGGTGCCCGCCGGGATTGGTGATCAGCGGGGCGGTGGCAGCAATCCTGCTGCTGCTATTGCTGACAGGGTGGTTCGAACTTACGGCGATGGCCTCCTGGCTGAATTTGCAGAGATGGTTGCGGCTGCCGTTGTTCGCCATCGCGGCGTTTCCGTTTTTCTACGCGCTGGAATTGCTGGCGGGACCGGTGATGAACGGGGTGAAGCGATACGCTTACTGGTTTTTCTTACCGGTGCTGGCGTGGCTGGCTCTTTCTTACGGAGTGCTGTACCAGAGAAGCGGCGAGATCCTGCCGGTATTGTTGGCGCCGTATTTTGCGCTGGTGTTTCTGCTGGTGGGGGCAGGTATTCAATTGGTACGCCGGGTATCCGGCTCCGCGACAGTAGCAGCAGTATTCGGTGCTATACTCCTTGCAGGGTTTTGCCTGGTGCTCTTTCCTTTGACGTGAAGACGCTGGGTAGCTGTGCGGCCCACCTTCCTGCGCCGGAGATGGAACAAATCAAGTCGCGGTGATGCATGGCTGACTATGCGATTGTCGGTGGTGGCCCGTCCGGCGCCATGTGTGGCGAGCAACTCGCGCGCGCAGGACATAGCGTAGACATTTTCGACGAGCATTTGGCCTGGGAGAAGCCCTGTGGCGGAGGTCTGACCTACAAGGCCACGCAGTGCTTCCCTTTTCTGCTGGAAAACCCGTTACCGAAAAAGCTGATCCAGAAGGTGGAGATCATCAGCGCGGAAGATCAGCGGGCGGTGTTGGACCTGGAACACCCGATCGTGATCTACTCGCGAACGGTACTGAACGGGATGCTGCTTGACCGGGCACGAGATGCCGGATGCCGCATCCATCGCTGCCGTGTCCAGAACGTGGACACCTCGCCGCAACGCCCACGCTATTGTGTGAACGGCGAATGGCACGACGGCGATTTCCTGGTGTTAGCCGGGGGGGCCCGCAACCAGTTCCTGCCGGGCACCCGAGCGCTGGCTCGCGATGAACTGGAAATGACCCAGGGCTATTTCGTACCGCAAACTGCGGATCAGATTCTGATCAAGTTCCTGCCGCAATTCGAAGGCTACATCTGGTCGTTCCCGAGAGCCGATCATCTCTCACTGGGAATTTGCGGGAGCATGCAAGCGCACACCAGCAGCGAGTTGCGAAACCATCTGCACGGCTTTGCGGCCGCCGAAAAAATCGAAACCAAGTATGCCAAGTTCTACAGCCACGTGTTGCCTTCCCCGCAGGTGCGCACCCTCGCGGACCGGGCCGTGGTGGGGCGAAATTGGGCGCTGTGCGGGGATGCCGCGGCGTGGGTCGATCCACTGACGGGCGAGGGCCTGTTCTACGCCATGCGCTCCGGCGAAATTCTGGGCAAATCGCTGGGAGAAGGATGCCCGGAGAAGTATCCAGCGCGGGTGCGTTCGTCGTTTTCCCTGGAACTGGAGTTTGCGGCGCGCATTGTGCGCAGGTTCTACCGCGGATCGTTTCTGGGCACCGCGGTTACAACCCGCATGGTGCAATTTCTGCAGCGCAATGCGGTGTTCCGCCAACTGCTCTCGGATTTGTTCTGTGGAACCCAGGATTACACCACGTTAAAGCAAAGGGTCCTTAGTCATTTGGGAGGAACGCTGAGCCAGTTCGTCAGCAGCGTTCTTCATTTCGATCATCCCTCGGCGAAAACCCCGGCATCACATCCCGCCGGCGATTAGACACACAAAATAAGTGCAGACCAGGGCGGAGGGATGGCTCGTCAGTCGTTAGAGCCAGCCTGCTTTGACCAGCATTTCCAGGGCGACTTCGGTCAGCGGGCGATTCTCGTTGATTACCAAGGAGTGCTCCAAACGCGCGCGATCGAGAATGACGTTCAGCTCGGCGACGCGCGAGACATATTGGTTGCGCGCTACTCCGGAATCGCGCTGGGAGACACGCTGCTCCATGACCTCGCGGCTTGCCGTGATGCGGCAGACCATGGTTTTCGCGCCCGGAAAGATATCGCGGCAGAGCTTCAGCTGAGACTCGTCCTCCAGGGCCCGAGCCAGCAGGAATCGCCGGACGCCCGCACCCTCGTAGTTCGCGTAAATCGATCGAAGGTTTTGGTACATGAGGCCGTCGTTAGCACTCGCGACGGGAAGGTGCGCCAAGCCCAGCGCATCCAGGTCAACCGCGGCGTGGACAACGCGACGCTGGGTCAGAAGGTCCGATGCTTCGCCGAGGACGGCGGTCTTACCGGCACCCATGGTACCGGTGATAATCAGCAACGATAGGGTCTGCTCCCGGTCGCGTTTTGCTGTTTTCATACTCGTGGCGCAGGCACTCTTGCCTGTGGCTGAGATTGCAATGCTGGGCAGCCGTCCACAGCCACGAATGGCTGTGCCACACGATCCAGAGGAGTTAAGACTGACTGTATTAGTTGCCTTTGAGTCTACCCCAGGACCTTCTGGAAGCGCTCGACGGCCCAGTCGATTTCCTCGCGCTGAATGACCAGAGGCGGCGCCACGCGAATGATGCGGTCGTGGGTTTCCTTGCACAGAACGCCTTCTTGCAGCAGGGCTTCGCAGTACTTGCGAGCCGCCGTGTTCAGTTCGATGCCAATCCACAAGCCGCGACCGCGAACCTCTTTGGCCACCGAACTTCGCAGGTTCCGGAGCTTAGCCTGAAAGTAACCGCCCATTTCCGCGGAACGTTCAACCAGCTTTTCTTCCCGCAGAACGCGCAAAGCGGTGCGCGCAACCGCACAGGCCAGCGGATTGCCCCCAAAGGTGCTGCCATGATCCCCCGGGCCGAACACACCCAGAATTTCCCTCGACGCCAGCACGGCGGAAATGGGATAGAAGCCGCCGCCCAAGGCTTTGCCAATGATCAAGACGTCGGGTTGAAGGTCTTCGTACATGTAGGCGAACAACTTGCCGGTGCGGCCCAGTCCGGATTGAATCTCGTCGAGCATCAGCAATACGCGATTTTCGGCGCAAATCGCCGCTGCTTCACGCAAATAGCCATCGGGAGGAATCACGATGCCGGATTCGCCTTGAATGGGCTCGACCAGAAACGCACACGTGTTCGGCGTGATGGCATTGCGGAGCGCCTGGGCGTCCCCATAGGGAATGATTCGAAAGCCGGGGGTGAGCGGCCCAAAACCACGGCGATACTGCTCGTCGCTGGAGAAACTGATCACCGTGACCGTACGGCCGTGGAAGTTCCCGGCGCAGACAATAATCTCAGCTTTGCCATCGGCAATGCCTTTTTTGGTATAGCCCCACTTGCGCGCGGTTTTAATGGCCGTCTCCACAGCTTCAGCGCCAGAGTTCATCGGCAAGGCCATGTCCATGCCGGTCAAATCATGGAGGTCCTTGTAAAGCAGGGGCAATTGCGCGTTGCGAAAGGCGCGAGAGGTAAGCGTCACCTTGCGGGCTTGCTCGAGCAAAGCGCCGAAAATCAGGGGATGGCAATGGCCCTGATTCACCGCGGAATAGGCCGCCAGGCAGTCGAGGTAGCGCTTGCCATCGACATCGTAGACCCAGCACCCCTCAGCGCGGTCGATAACCACGTCCAGAGGGTAGTAGTTATGGGCGCCGTAGGCATCCTCGAGGGCCATGAGCTCTTTGGCGTTGAGTAGTTCTTCTTGCATGAGTGCCATAAAATCTTCCCGTTCCTTCGGCAAGGGCCTCGCGCAATGGCTGTGAGACCATAAACCACCGGAGCGCGTGCTTCGGTTCCAAGTCCTTGGAGCGAAACGACCATGGCGGCCAAGTGCAGGCCACGCGGAAGGAACTAATCAAATGATGGCATTAGCGCCAGGACGAGCGCAATAGCACGGGTGCTAAGGATAACCCTCGGGGCGGGTCTGGAAGGGGTGATGGGTAATTTGATGTTGCGCAAGCACCGGGGGCGGGTGTATCAAACTGCCCTTGCCCTGCGTCCAACTGGGAGGGAAGGTCAGATCATAGGGTTCGGTTGGGGAGGCAAACATGAAGCGTAGGACACTGAGCATCGTCGCCCTGGTGTTCCTGGGGGTCTTGGTGGCGCTGGCGGCGCCGAAACACCACGCCCCGGCTCAGCCAGGAGACGTCACGGACCTGAACGTGACCATCCATGAATGGGCGGTGCCCACCAAGGGCGCGCACCCCCATGATCCGGCGGTGGGCCGCGACGGCGCATTGTGGTTTACCGAACAGATGGCCAACAAAATTGGGCGGCTGGATCCCAGCACCGGGCAATTCAACGAGTACTCCCTGCCCACGGACAAGAATGCGGGACCGCATGGGCTGGTTGCGGATAACGACGGGAACATCTGGTTCACCGCCAATTTCGGAGGGTACATCGGAAAGTTGGATCCTACCACGGGCAAGGTCACGGAATATAAAATGCCCTCGGAAAAGGCGGATGATCCCCACACCGCGGTGTTCGACCGAAATGGAATGCTGTGGTTCACCGTTCAAGGCGGCAACATGGTGGGCCGGCTGAATCCGCAGACTGGCAGGGTGGACTTAAAGGAAGTACCCACGGAGAGCGCACTGCCCTATGGCATCCAAATCAACAGCAAAGGCGTGCCGGTCTTCTGCGAATTGGGCACCAACAAGATGGCATCAATCGATCCCGCGACCCTGAAGATCACCGAGTACGTGCTGCCTGAATCCGCGCGCCCGCGGCGACTGGCCATCGCTCGCGACGACACCGTGTACTTCACGGACTTCAAGAGCGGTCATCTGGGAAGGCTTAACACCACGACCCGCTTGGTGAAAATGTACGATTCGCCGGGCGGGCCGGAGTCGAACCCTTATGGCATAACGATTACGCCGGACGGGATGGTGTGGTACAGCGAGTCTGGCGTGAAGCCGAACACCATTATCCGGTTCGATCCGAAGACCGAAACGTTCGCCCGGGCCAACATTCCTTCAGGAGGCGGAGTGGTGCGGAACATGGTCGCCACCGAGGATGGCCGCGTGTATATTGCCTGCAGCGGGGTCGACAAGGTGGGCGTGGTCGAGCCAGCCGGGCAGGCACGCACCGTTGCAGCCAAGCCATGAGCGTTACGCCTCGGCTATCCAATGGAACGCGAGGTTCGGCGGCCATTTTTTCCATCCGGTTGGCGGTGGGGCTGATCTTCTTTACTCAGGGTATCCTGAAATTCACCGATCCCCACATGGGCGTAGAACGGTTTGCGCGCATCGGTTTTCCGGAACCGTACTTCACTGCGCACTTTGTGGGCACCTTTGAGATTATTTGCGGCTTGCTGGTGCTGATTGGGCTACGAACGCGCGCCGCTTCGGTGCCGCTGCTGGCGATCATTTGTACGGCGATTGCCACCACGAAAATTCCCGAACTGGCCCGCCCGGGACAGGGCTTCTGGTACATGGTGAGCGACGCCCGCACGGATTTCGCGATGCTGTGTTCGCTGATTTTCTTGATCGCGGCGGGCGGGGGGATCTGGTCGATCGATTGGCGGATGAAGAAGATAAGCTCTCCTTGATATGACTCCGATTAGTAGGGTTTGCACTGACGGCTTCCGGAATTTGGTCATTTTCCAACCACGACTGTGGTCCCAAAAGAGTTTTGTTGTTCCGCCCGCCGTGCGGCAAATTCAGGTATCGGCCAGATTAGTCACAGCCACCGAGAAACCAGCGGCACGAATGAGGTACTCATGAGCGACGTTTCCGAATCGCGGCGTGATTTCCTGCGAACGGCGGGCCTGGCCAGTGGCGCATATCTTGTATCGAAAACGCTCCCGGTTATCGCCGCGGATACGCCTGCTGATTGCACCCTGCGCATCAAGAACGCCGCGGTGGAGGTCGCGCCGAAACGAATTATTGGAGTGACCACCTACAACGGCCAATTCCCCGGCCCGCTGTTGCGATTCAAGGAGGACGAGCCAGTTACGGTTGACGTTTTCAACGATACCGATACCCCGGAACAGCTGCACTGGCACGGTCAAAAAGTGTCCACCGATGTGGACGGCGCCGCGGAGGAAGGAACGCCGTATGTTCCCGCACACGGGATGCGCCGCCTTACGTTTACTCCCAATCCCGCGGGGTTTCGCTTCTATCACACCCATAACCGGGCTGGCGCCAATCTGGCAGCCGGACAATACAGCGGGCAAGTGGGCCCCGTTTATGTCGAGCCGAAGTCGGCGCCGGGCAATTACGACCGCGAGGTGTTTCTGGTGATGAAGGAATTCGAGCCCACCTTCAGCCGCGGTGGCGACATGGATTTGAATTTTCTTTCGCCGGCGACCAAGGTGAAAGATCTCGAAAGCACCGGCGAATCCGCCATGAAAGAGTCGATTGCCAAGGGCATGCCGCACGGGTTCGAAGTTGGATACGAATGGTTCACGATCAATGGACGGATGTTGGGCCATGGCGACCCGGTTCGAGTGAAAGCCGGGGAGCGGGTGTTGTTTCACGTGCTGAACGGGAGCGCGACGGAGATTCGGAGCCTGGCGTTGCCGGGACACTCATTTCAAGTGGTGGCGCTGGACGGCAACCCGGTGCCCAATCCGGCTAAGGTGCCAGTGCTGTGGTTCGGTACGGCAGAACGCATCTCCGCCATCGTAGAGATGAATCATCCGGGCGTGTGGATCATGGGGGACCTCGCCGATGACGATCGGCACCACGGAATGGGGATTGTGGTCGAGTACGCGAATCACAAAGGTACGCCTGCGTGGGTGGCGCCTCCAGCATTCAAGTGGAACTACACGCGATTTGCCAAGCCGGGCGCGACCGCAGGCAATCCCGACGAAACCTTCGAGATGACTTTTGCCAAACAGAACGCCGCGCAAGAAGGATTCAATCTCTGGACCATCAATGGGGTTGCTTATCCGATGATGGAGGGAATGGCGCCACCGGCTTTACATCTGAAACAAGGCAAGCGGTATCGTCTGAAGATGCGCAATGCCAGCGACGACATTCACCCCATCCATCTCCATCGGCATAATTTCGAATTAACCCGTGTGGCCGGCGTGCCGACGGCGGGAATTCTGAAGGACGTGGTGATGGTGGGCGGGTACCAGGAAGCGGAAGTGGATTTTGTAGCGGATAATCCCGGACTAACGCTGTTTCATTGTCATCAACAGTTGCACATGGACTTCGGGTTTATGACCTTGTTTGATTACGTGTGAACCCAAGCGCGTTTGCCAACCACGTAAAATTCAGCAAATGCACGGTCCGGGGACTCGCGTTATCACAACAGGTACGCCTCCGTACTCGTCTGGTCGGTCGCGGCATCGAATCAAGGTATCCTTGCAAGGAACCAGGACCATAGATGGCTTCCACCGCTAGCACTGTGCCGGCCGTCGCGGACGCGGCGAAACCGGCTAAAAAGAAGATCAAGTGGAGTTCCCTGCCTGAAATCTGGGCGCTGCTGCATCCCCGGCGAGGGGTGCTGCTGCTGGGACTGGTGTTGGTAGCGATCAACCGCGTATCGGGATTGGTGCTGCCAGGGTCCAGCAAATACCTGTTCGACAATGTGATCGACAAGCACCAGGTGCGGCTGCTCCTGCCCATTGTGTTGGCGGTGGTGGGCGCAACCCTGCTGCAAGGCATCACCTCGTTCACGCTGACGCAGCTCCTGTCTAAGTCGGCGCAGCGGATGATCACGGAGATGCGCAAGCAGGTGCAGGCGCATATTGGGCGTTTGCCGGTGGCGTATTACGACGCGAACAAGACCGGTGTATTGGTGTCGCGGATCATGAGCGACGTGGAAGGGATTCGGAACTTGATTGGCACGGGATTGGTGGAGTTCGTGGGCGGAGTGCTGACCGCCATTCTGGCGCTGATCATATTGTTGCGCACCAGCGCGATGATGACGCTGGTGGCGTTCACGGTATTGGTGGGTTTCGCGCTGTTTTTGAACAAGGCGTTTGCCGCCATCCGGCCGATTTTTCGAGCCAGGCCGAAGATCAATGCCGAGGTTACCGGGCGGCTGACGGAATCGCTGGGAGGCGTGCGCGTGGTGAAGGGTTACCACGCCGAAGAGCGCGAAGAGCAGGTGTTCGCCAGCGGAGCGCAGCGCTTGCTGGATAACGTGCTGAAGACGCTGACCACCACTTCGCTGATGAGCCTGTCGGGGGCGGCGCTAATGGGCATCGTGAGCGCCATCATCATTTACCTGGGAGCGCGGCAAGTGCTGACCGGGGCGATGACCAAGGGCGATCTGATTGCGTACTCAGCGTACCTGGTGCTGATGGTCGCGCCGGTGTTTCAGATCGTGAATATTGGAACGCAAATCACCGAGGCGATCACGGGCCTGGAGCGCACCCGGGAGGTCCTGAGCGAATCGAAGGAGGATCAGGACCCCAAGCGCACGAGGACGCTCGGACGCATCAACGGGATTGTGGAATTCCAGGACGTGCGCTTCTCGTATGAACCGGCCAAGGAAGTGCTCCACGGGATCAGTTTCCTGGCCGAACCGGGCACGGTGACCGCACTGGTCGGTCCGTCGGGATCCGGAAAATCGACCATTATTGGATTGCTATCGGCGTTCTACGTGCCCACCCAAGGACAGATTTTGGTCGATGGAATCGATCTGGCTACCGTGCGACTGGATTCCTACCGCACCCAACTGGGCGTGGTGCTGCAAGAGACGTTCTTGTTTGACGGCACCATACGGGAGAACGTGGCCTATGCGCGCCCGGACGCCAGCGAAGAGGAGATCATGGCGGCTTGCCGAATTGCCCGCGTCGACGAGTTCGCCGAGCAGTTCGAGAAGAAGTACGACACCGTGGTGGGGGAGCGTGGCGTAAGGCTTTCCGGCGGGCAGAAGCAGCGCGTTTCTATTGCCCGCGCGCTGTTGGCCGATCCGCGCATTTTGATTCTGGATGAGGCGACGTCCAGCCTGGACTCGGAATCGGAGGCACTCATCCAGGAAGGCCTGCGGTACCTGATGCGCGGACGAACCACGTTCGTCATTGCGCACCGGCTTTCCACCATCCGGAGAGCCGAACAAATCCTGGTGGTGCAGGAAGGAAAGATACTGGAGCGCGGCACCCATCAGAGCTTGTATGCCCTGCAGGGCCGGTACTTTGAGCTGTATAACAAGCAACATGCGGTGGAAACCAACCTGTTCCTCGCTCCCGGAGAAGGCGACAAAACAGAAGAAAGTAACGACAACAACGGGACGGCCTCGGCGGGCGGCGCATTGCCGGAAGCGATTCGCATGATACGGACGCCGAACCCGTGAAGTGGACTTCCAGGGGTTCGGGGCGCGGCACACCAATCGTGAATGCAGATATTGAGGAAATCGCGGGTATTGCTATTGAGAGTCGCCAGACCCGATTAGCTACAGCGAAGGCCGGCGGAGTGGTTGGCGCTTAGCCTGAGCGGCCTGGGCGGGCAACAGGGTGGCCATTTTGCGAATCATGGCCAGAACGAGGCGCTTGTCCCCTTCCGAAAGAGTGGTGCTGTACTTCTTGATTTCCGCCAGAAAACGAATTTCGTCCTGAGAAAGCTCGCCGAGCATTTTCTGGGTTTCTTTATCGCGAGGAGTCTCGGTGCCGGGAAAAAAATCTGCAAGAGAAATTTCCATGGCTTCAGCGATCTTGGCTAGGGTTTCGAGGGAAGGAACGGTGTGCCCGTTTTCGACGCGGGAAAGATAGCAACGGAGCAAGCCAGTGCGGCGTTCGATGTCTCCCTGCGATAGGCCGCGTTGGCTGCGATAGGTTTTGATCACTTCGCCGATATTGACTTGTGGTTTTTCTTTGGGCACGGTTTCCTCCGCTGGAAATAGTAGCTTAGTGGGTAACAGTAGGAGTGGCAAGGGTGAACCCGAAGGGTTAGGTTCGTAAAGGTAACGGGAACGAGAAGACAGAGCACCCTTTTGTGGCGCAGGCATTCTTGCCTGCGCTGAGACTGGAGCACTTAGCCAAAACCCACGCCCAACCATAGGCGCGGTACGGGCTCGGCCGGTTATTTGGGCGAAGAAATCAATGCGATAGGTTGGCGGAGGCTGGGGCGATGTTGAAGCCGTCCAGTTCAAGCACGGGCGGCTTGCCCTCGGTGTCCGAAACAGCGTAGGTCGCAGTGGCGGTTTTGTCCTCGCCCGGCAGCAGCGAGAAATAGTTGTCTCCCCAGAAGATGGGAACCACATCGTCGCCATCTTGGCCCTTAGTGACCCGCAAATGCACCTGGAACGCCACGCTGGACGTGGGATTTTTGACATTGACGGTGACGATTTGCTTTCCGGCTTCCTGGCGTGCTGAAGAATTCCATTCCAGTTTGACGGTGCGCAGCGAATTGAGCCCGGTGAGGTCCGCGAATTCTTTTTGCGGAGTGTACACAGTGTCTCGGCGCTTGGACCAGTCCAGCGTGTCCAGCTTAGTGGACAGCCAGTAGAAATTGTCGCTGATGAGCTTGCCCGAAGCATCGTGGAGATACAGCTTCAGGAAATAGGTGGTCGAGAGATTTGCGGGCTTGGGCAAATCGAAGGCTTTCACCGCGGAATCCGCGGGCAATTCGACCTTGTCATTTTCCGAATCAATCTCCAGGCCATCGATGTTGAAGAGCCTGGCGGTGGCTTCGACACCGGAAATGGGCTGGTACGTGCCGTTGATGACCGAAACAGAATTGGTGGTGTAGTCGTATTGGACGTGCACGATTTCCTGGGCCTTCTTGGTGCCGAAATACCCGCCGGCCGGGACTAGATAGTAGTCGTACAGATGCCAGATGAGCGAGGGCCAGGCGTTGTCGAGCATCCATTGAATCACGCCAGTTGAGACATATTTATTTCGCGCATAGGCTTCGAACATGGAACGCTCATTGTCGTAGGCCATGGCCTGAGCCTTACGCTCATAATCGTCGAGCGAGCTGGCAGCGCCGTAACGTTTGTTCAGAGCTTCGGTGAACACGTTAACGTTGGCGAAACGATCCCGGCCGGAGTGGAAATTCCAGTATTCATCAATGGGCCACAGATGGTCCTTGGGAATGAATTTTTCCAGGCTTTCTTTAGGAGGAATGGCCGGGCCGGGACTGGTTTCCGTGTTGTAGCCGTAAGCGCCACCGGCTTGCGTGTCCTCGAGCCAGTACACCGGCGGAACATATTCGTACGGCCCGGTCATCTTGACGCCGGATTTGCCGGTGACCGTGGTGGATTGCTCGCTGGCAGAGGAAACGGTGGGATTGGGCCACTCGGTTTCTTTGATGATGTCGAGATACATATGCTCGATTTCCGGAGGAGGAGGATTGTCGCTGCCGTAGAACCAAACGAAGACGCTGGGATGATTGCGGAGGCGGGAGAGTTGATCCGTGAGCGAAGCAGCGGCAATGGACTTGGTTTCGGGAGTCCAGTGCTTCCAGCGTTCCCAGGCATCACAGCAACACCATCCGGGCATGACCAGGAGGCCAAGACGATCGGTCTTATCGAAGAATTCGTCGCGATCGACCTTGCCTTCCAGTCGAATGGAGTTGAGTCCCATGTCCTTGACGTAATTCAAGTCGGCGTCCAGCCGGGCGGAGGACCAGCGAAGAAGCATGTCGGGAGCCCAGGCGGCGCCGCGAATTAGCACCTTTTTGCCGTTCACGGTGAAGAGACGCCCGCCATTGCTGGTGACTTCGGAAGTGACTTCGCGAATGCCGAAATTGATGATCGAGGAATCGGATTCACGGCCGTTTTCGAGCACCCGAAAATTGGCCTTGTAGAGATAGGGTTCGCCCATTTGATAGGGCCACCACAGATGCGGATTGGCTAATTGCAGTTGGGGGAATTGCCCGGGAGCGAAACGAACGGTTTTGGATTCGTTGGCGGCGAGTTCAACGGCCTGGCTGATTTGCGTGCCGGCCAGGTCCACCTGCACCGTTGGCTTTACGGGGTGGCCGGTCGTGTTGGTCAGGAGAGCGCTCAAGGTCAGTTCTGCCGATTTATAGTCCGAGTCGAGTTTCGAGTTTACGAACGGGCGCCGCAGCGACACATCCCCCGATTGCGACAAGAACACCTCGCGCCACATGCCCATGTCCTTATCCGGAGGAGTGGGGTTCCAGTCGACCCAGGTGATGCCCAGATCCCATTTCTCGGGCGCGAAGATTTCGACCGCCAGAGCGTTGCGAGAGCCTTTCTTCAGCGCGTCACCAACGCGGAATTCAAATTCGCGGTACGCGCCCGCAACGTCGGCCTTGTCCGCAACTTTCTTGCCGTTCAGCCAAATATTGGCCCGATAGTTGATTCCCAGAAAATGCAGCCAGGGCGTGGAGTAAGAAGAGTCGGGCACCGAAAACTCGGTGCGGAACCAGAAGGAGCAGCGGTAAGGACTGTTGTCAGGCATGTCGCGCGTGGCGAAAACACCTTTGGAATCTAAGACGAAACCCGGGAAGGATTTGAGGTTCATGCCATAGTCGGGATCAGGAAGCACCTTATCGGTAACTTGCGCGCCCACCACGGTCCCGGGGACCTCGGCGGGAATCCATTTGGAAGCGTCGAAACCGGTGCTGGAAATCTGTTCGCCTTTCGAACTGTCGACGCAGGAAGACTGCATGCGCCAGGTTCCGTCGAGATATTGGCGATTCGCCGGAACTTGCGCGCAAAGAGCGGATGCAAACGACAAAGTGAACAGCACTACGGCAATAAAATGGGGGGGGCGGGCTGCAAACATGAGAGTTCCTCGCAACACCAGCACAGCAGATTGTCCAGAACAACCTGCGGCCCAGTGTACATTAAAACGATTCAAATCAGAACCGATTCTTTGCGAGCTTCCGCGAGTTGGCGAGGAGAACTTAATTACGGCGAAATTATTGCCAGCCGCGAATCGATTTCGGACTGATCAAAGTGGGCCTGTAGTTTTGATGCGCGCTGCTCATGCGCAGCGAGTAGCCGTTGGCGAGATAGTCGGGAATGTCGCGGGGATTGGCCAGAGGAATGTCGGGCCCTCTGCGATCTAACGCCACGCGATAACGCTCATCTTTGAACAGATGGGGGACCAAACGGGTTCCGGCAAATTTGCCGCGACGCACGACGGCGAAAAGCATAAAGTCTCCTCCGGGGTGGTGATTTGGATCGCAAGAAAGACTGTGTGGGAGTGTGGGACACGCTGCAAGAGCAAACCGAGCGAGCGTTTGTGGAAAGCTGAGGAAGCTTGAGGAAAAGTTCGTTGTGCACTGGTGGGGCAGTGGGCCAATGCGCTCAACGAGAAAGTCGAGACTGGCGCTTCCAGCCGCGGATAGCATGGGCTCCAAAAAGGATTGCAAATGCGCCAATCACCAACAACATGGAAAACGGCACGGCCTGCCGCCAAATATTCGTAAGCATGTGGGCGCTCCACTGTTTGTGGATCAACCATGTACCCAATGGCAGGTTCAGGAGCATTCCCGTTCCAGTTCCCGGAGAATAAGAACGCGTAGCCACAGTCCACACCAAGTGAGGAATCACCGCATTGACTGCCATCACCAGGGCAAATCCGGCCAAAGCCCACTGGAAGCGCGTGCTGTCCGGCCGCACGCAAACCGCAACAATCGGAATCCAAATCGCAACGCTAACCAAGGAAGTCACAACCCAATAGATTTTCGCATTGGGCGTGAACCGCAATCTCAGATGAATGCCATACCAGCGCACCAGGAACATGGCTTCTTCCAGATTGTGCAGCGTAACTCCGATACCGAACAGGATCGCGATCAGCTTATAGGAAGGCGTATTCACCCGCTCCTCTCGCCAGAGAGCGCATCAGCGTGCGGCTGGATTGCCCAGCGCACACCAAGTGTACAGCGGGTTTCAGGCGCTTCTCAGCGAGCCCCTGGAATCGTGCAATAACTTGCTGACGAGAATGGTCCCGGAGGAGGGAGTCGAACCCACACGGGGAGTGATCCCCGGCAGATTTTGAGTCTGCTGCGTCTGCCAGTTCCGCCACTCCGGGGGAACAGTAATGAAAATAGCACGAGCGCGGGGATGGGTAAAGCGAGGCTGGGCCGCCGGTAAGCATTGCGTTCGCGGTGGTGAAGGTGTTGAATACCAGCAAGACCAACCAAGATCAAGCATTCCAAGTGAGGGGGAGATGAACAAGCTATCGCGGCGGGCGGTGCTGCGTGCCGGAATCGGCCTGGTGGCGGGAGCAGCGGCTCTGCGCTCGAGTGCGTTCGAACTGCTGGGGGCGGAGCGCCACTCCCGTGAGGGCAACCCGGACTTGCAATTCCCGTCAGCGCCACGCGAGCGCCTGGCGGTGGCTTCGTGGCCGTTTCGCGCGGAGATTGCCAGCGCTGCGAATGAATACCGGGACAAGAAAAGGCCGGCAATGGACCTGCGGGATTTTGCCGTCAGCGTGCGCGAGCGATTCGGAGTGCCGGGAGTGGAACCGCTGAGCGCGCACTTCCCTTCCACCGACGAACGATACTTGCGCGGCTTCCGCGAAGCGATCGACCGCGCCGGGGTGCACGTGGTGGATATTCCCGTGGACAACGAGTTCAGTTTTTACGATCCGGACGCGGGAAACCGCAAGAAAGCCATCGAAAACGGAAAGAAATGGGTGGACGTAGCGGTGGTGCTGGGATCACCGAGCGTGCGGACGTCGATTGCCGAGGCGCAGAAGGCCAAACCGAATGTGGATGTGGCGGCGCAGAGCATTCGGGAGCTGGTGGATTATGCGGCGGACAAGAAGATTCTGGTCAATCTGGAAAACGACAATCTGGTGAGCGAGGACGCCTTCTTTGTAGTGAAGGTGATCGAGAAAGCGAACCATCCTTGGTTACATGCATTGCCGGACTTTTGCAATTCCATGGCCAGCGGGAACGAGAAATTCAATTATGAGGCGGTGACGGCGATGTTCCGCCATGCCTACAACATCTGCCATGTGAAGGACTCGGAGGTTGGCGAAAGGGGCAAGGTGTTTCGCGTGGATTTGCAGCGGACGTTTGGCATTTTGAAGGCCAGCGGGTACCGGGGCTACTGCTCGATGGAGTGGGAAGGACCCGAAGACCCATACGTGGGGACCAAGAAGCTGATCGCGGCGTCGCTGGAGTACCTGAGTTGAAGGCCTACTGGACGGGCGCATCGCCGCAGGATAGCCTATAGCAAGCCGAGAGGGGCTGCCGGGCGCCGGCAGTTCGGCTGAAAAATGACTACAGAGAGTAATGTAGGCGGCTCGCGCCCCGAGTTCCGCGGGTTGCAGTATTGGATGGAACGCGTCCTGAAGGAATTGGAGTCGGTGCGCAAGTCGCCCGACGCGGACGCGGTCCATGATTTGCGGGTGGCGATACGCCGGTGCCGGTCCGTGGCGGCGGTTATGGAAGAGGTGGACCCGGACCCGTTGTGGCCGCACATGCGGAAGCTGGGGAAGAAGCTATTCCGGCAGCTCGGGGAACTGCGGGACACGCAAGTTTTGGAGCAGTGGACCAAGAAACTCGGCCCGGAATCGGACACCGTGCGAGAACGGTTGCTGGCGGCCTTAGGCGCGCAAGAGAAGGAAATGCAACAGGCGGCGTTCAAGGCAGTGGACAAGTTCGATCAGAAAGCCTGGAAAAAACTGGAGCGCAAGCTGCAGAAGCGCAGCCGGCTGGTGACGCCCGACGGACTTGCGGCGGAGTGCCTGGCCCTGGAACGTTTGGAAGCCGCCAAGGAACTGCACGTGCGGGCGCTGCGGGCCGAGAAGGCGGAGGCGTGGCACGCCCTGCGGATCGGAGTGAAGCGATTCCGGTACGCCGTGGAGAGCTTGATCCCAGCGCGATACGCCGAGTGGGAAGACGATCTGAAACGCTTACAAGATCTGCTGGGCGAAGTGCATGACCTGGATGTGCTGTCCGGGAAGATTGCCGAAGTGACCGGCGACCAGCAGGAGGCGCGCGCAGCTTGGGCTGAGCGAATCGCATCGCAGCGGCACGAGCGCATTGAATCCTATCGAGAACGGACCGTCGGCGAAGGCGGGCTGTGGCAACAATGGAGGCACGGCCTGCCCGAAGGAAATCGCGTGGCCACGGCCGCGCAGGCACGTTTGCGAGCCACGGCTCGAGCGCTGGAAGCCAATACGCGGCGGGCAATGTTGGTTGCGCGTCTGGCAATGCGCTTGTTTGGCGCCTTCGCCAGGTTGCACACCGTGCCGGCACTGGCCAACAAGAATGTGCGCAGAATGATGCGGGCAGCGGCCCGGCTGCAGGGAATCGGGTCTGGGCTGAATGCGAAATCACCACAGAAGGCCGCCAGAAAGTACTTGAAGACCATGGTGGTTCCCCCAGGCTGGACGGAACAGGAATGGGAGTTGATGGCGGAAGTGGTGAGGTACCACCGAGGAGCTCTGCCTGATCCAAAACACAAGTCCTTTGCGCGATTCACGCCGGAGGAACAGAGAGTCGTTTCTACACTGGCGGGAGTGCTGCGGCTGGCGCGGACCCTGAGCAAGAGCGGCGCAGGGGTGGGGGGAATCGAGGTCGAAAGGTCCGGGGAGACCTTGATGGTTCGGGTGCCGGGATTGCTCGAGAGCGAGGAACACGCCGCACGTTTGGCAGCCGGGAAATATTTGTTGGAGAAGAGTCTCGGGCAGCCATTGGTAATAAAGGCAGTGCAGTTGGCGCCGAAGTTGATTGCGTTGCCAGCGAAGGAAGAGCCGCCGGCAACGAGCGCGGCCGCATCAGACTAACGGAACTGGTGAGCGGCTGAAGCTGTACCCCCTCACTGGATAAGTTGCGCCACTCCAAGAAAAAGCCAGCCCTCGAGCACACGCGAAACCCAAGTTTTTTTGTGCGTGACGCTTCGGCTGCGTTGCCAAAAAAAAGAGGGAGCTAAGACGCTCCCTCCCCCGACCTGAATTTGCTGCAATCCCGGGAACCACCACAACCGGGGGCAGCACGCGCTCGCATCACGCTGGCCTGCCCTCTGGGTCCGGTGATCAGAAAAGATTGGCGGCAACAATGACCAACTCTTCTTCCGGATGGTTCTGGGCTAACTGAGTTTCCATGCGGCTCTTGGGCAAAGAGCGACCATACTGGCTGCCCGCAACCCACACCTGTTCCAGGAAGTAGTAATCACCCATGCGGCGGAAAACCAGTTTGGTTTTTGGGGCGGGCATGAGTTCTGCACAGGCTTGCGAGATCACCGTGGCAACGGGGGTTTGGTCGGCGTCGGAGACTTGCAACAGAACGCCGTCTTGTGTGAAGTGGTACGAGCCTGCGGTGTAGGCGCGATCTCCCACCACGAAATTGAAGGGAATGGTAGAGGATACTTTTTTCTGTTGGGCGTGGGCGGCGGTGGCGATCAGCAGAATCGCGAAAGCAGTGAGCGCGGAGCGAAGCACTTTCATGGGGCTCTCCTTTTACAAAATATGGCGAGCGACGGATTGATTCCGGGTGGCTCGGCCTTGTGACGCAAAGTAAAGGAGCAAATACGGTGCCAGCGCTTGCCAGACATGCTCGGGCCGTGTCGCTTGGGGAATATACGCATTCTTCTCAAGCCGATGCGCAAGGTGATGAGTTGGCGCGGCGGATAGGGGATGGACGTGCGGACGAGGCGATTAGTCTATCCGATTAGCGGGACCGCAGCTGTGACGCGAGCAGGCGGCTATGACACCAAAGGGGATGCGTGGAGGCTCACCGATTGGATAGTGGGTCTATCTGTTTGTGCGTAGGTTCGGCAGAGCGAAAAAGCGGAGGCTAAGGATTAGCAGGGACGCACCCAGATTCGGGATGTGGCGGTTTTGCCGAGATGGATGATCTGGGCAGCCACGCGAAGCGTCAGGGTTTCGTCGTAGCCGCGCTCGAGGACCTGCACTTTGCTGGAAGGCAGCACCTGGAGCTCCTGAAGGAAATTGAGAAAGCCTTCGTCTTTTTCGTAAACACAGAGCACTATGGCGGAATCGCCGGAACGCAGTTCGGAGAGCAGCAGGCCCCCTTGTTTACGGAGTTGCGACACGCCACCGGAGAGCGGCACGCCATGTGGACAGGTTTTGTGGCTGGCGAAGCGCTTTTGTAGCAAAGCTTCGACTTCGGGCGAGATGGTGTGCTCCATGCGCTCCGCTTCGGCATGGGATTTGGCCCAAGGCAAGCCAATCACTTCAGTGAGCAGCATTTCGGCGAGATGGTGACGAAGCATGAGATGCTCGGCAACCTTCCGGCCCTTAGGGGTAAGAAGAATGTGTCCGCCACGTTGCACTTTGACGTGGCCGTCGCGGGCCATGCGCTTGACGGCAGCAGTCACCGCGGGAGGAGTGACGTCAAGTTCTTCGGCTAACCGCGCGCTGATGGCCACTTGGTCTTCCTCGAGCATCTCAAAAATGGCTTTGAGATAATCCTCCTGGGAAACGCTAGTTTTTTCGCGGCGCAAAGAGTCTCCGTAGAATCAGGAACTGGCAGAATTGGCAGCTCGCTGGTCGGTACGCAAGCGGCTGGCAAGCAACAGCACTTTTAATTCTAACTCTTCCAAAATTTGCTGATAAGTGTCGTGGGTCGCGCCATAGGGATCGGCCACGTCCCAAATTTCCACTTTGTCGGTGGCCAGCGGTTCGCCCGTGTGACTGTCAGAGAGCTGTTCCAGGGCGCCACCGGAAAGATCGATGACCAGATCGGCGTTTTCCAGCGCCTCGAGACGAAGCGGCTTGGATGCCAGGCCGTCGAGAGAATAGCCATTGGCACACAACACCTCTTCGGTTACTTCAGAAAGATGGCCCAGCGGGCTGAGACCCGCACTAGAAGGATCGATAATGTCGTACGCCAGATGACGCGCAATGGCTTCGGCCATGGGGCTGCGACAAGCATTGCCTATACACACGAAGAGAACCCGGAGCTTGGCGGACGAGGGCATATGACGGATTGTAACGCTTCACGGGCCTAGTTTATGCGAAAAGAGGCAAAAGAGCCGGAGCGCAGGAGGACAGGGACTCCTTATCAGACTGACCGAACGCGTTCAGGGCGTCGCTATGGACATCGATGAGGCCAACGACCTGACCAGCGGAATCAGACACGGAGGCCAAAAAGTCACAAGCCCTTCCGCGGTACAGAAGGCTCTAGTGAAAATTCACTAGGCATTTTGCTCAATTTCCCATGCTCCGGAATTCCGGCAGGATAAGGGAATTGGTCGGGTTTGGAGAAGATGAAGCCTGCGACGAAAACTATACGTGTGCTTGTGGCCGATGATTCTCCCACAGCGCTGCGCTCGGTGTGTGAGTACTTGGAGTTCGCCGGGGGCTTTGAGATCGTAGGAACGGCCAGCGACGGGCTGAACGCGGTGCAGTTGGCGGCCGCGCACAAGCCCGACCTGGTGCTCCTGGACCTCAGCATGCCGCGAGTGAACGGACTGGAGGCAGCTCTGCAAATCCGCCTCTCCAGTCCGGACCTGCGGGTGATCATCTTCTCCGAACTCAGTGGCTCGTCGCTCGAACAAGAGTGCCGCAAATACGGTGCCGACAGCTTTTTGCATAAGAGCCAGTTGCCTGACCGCCTGCTGGCGGAGATTGACCGCTTGTTCGCCGGCTAGGAAAGAAGTGCGCCGCCTCTCCTGCCTGTCATCAACAAAAATAGAAACCAAAATAAAAACGGAAACCCTGGGACTTCCGAGAGGATTTTTTTACCTCCCAGTCGTCGAGCGCATCAAATTCACGGCAAGAATGAGTATGGCACGTGGCGGCCTAACGCTAGGGATGCTGTCATTGCTAGGCGTGGCTGGGAGCCCGGCGTTTGCGCAGGTGGCCGGGCAACAGCTGCATACCTTTCGCGGCGTGCGTTTGTGATAGGTGGGACGCAGGGCGAGTGGCAGTGAGCCTATTTGTGTCTACTTCTGACGCAAGGCGTAGACATCACTGTGGCCGGTGGGGCGCACATAGACTATCTTGGAAAGATCGCGCGAAAAGTCGTAGGCATTCCCGCCGTGGTTTATGGGGAAGGTGAAGGGCAGTGTCATGACGATCTTCGGCTTCCCAATCAAATTGCCGTTGAGCCACGCCTGACGGAGGACCTGTGACCCCTCGGCCGATGGGACGGCGTAGAGGATAGACTTCCCATCGGGGGAAAAGATGCCGCCCAGAGTGTTGACGCCGGGAAGGATGGGATTACAAGTTTTGTCTGCCAGTGAGACCTGATAAAGTCCGCTTCGTGCTCCATAGGGCCGCACCGCGAGCAAGTAGGAGCCAGATGAATCCTGATCCGTTACGTCTCCGCAACCCACTGCAATCAACTCAGGCGGGGAACCATCTAATGTGGTTTTCCAGACAGCTCGCGGTGTGGTCTCCTTTTTGATGGCAGTGATGTATAGCGATTTCTGGTCGCGGTCCCAAACGATACTCGTGGGCCTGCCGTCGACTGGAGGAAGCTGATGCAGATCGCTTCCGTCGGCGGCGACGGTGTACGCTTTGCTGGTTGAGCCAGTTTCAAAGCTGATATAGGACAAATGAAAGTTATCCCGAGCCCAGGTTCCCGTGGTGAGTGCGACGGCCGAGGCGAGCTTGACCCTGTGGGCACCCATGAGGTCGGAGACCCAAAGCTCCATTTGATGCTGTGCGGGAATTGTTGCGTACATCACACGCTTAGCATCCAGCGAAATCTCCGGCTGGGTGGAATCTTCTTCAGCGATGTCCAGAGATTCTTTCGAGTCCACATCGTAGGAACTGAGAAAAGCAGAGGTTCTGCCGTTCACGTAGTAGATGCCGTTGCCGGCAGGATCTCGCATCGGCGAATAGTCGGGGCCAATGCCAGTGGTCATCTGCGTAAGGGAGTGGCTAGAGAGGTCAAAGCTCCAGAGATTGGTTAGACCATTGAGCGTGTGACTGAACATGACGGACTTGCCAGGCTCGAGCCAGCCGAGGTCAGGATTTCCGGAAAACAGATCCGCATCGACAGTGACACCCAGATTTGTTTGAGTACGATTCGTTAAATCGATTGTGGACAATTCAGCAAAATTCCCATCCGTCCAGCCGCGCAACGCCACCAGGCGCTTGCCATCGGGAAAGACCAGGGCCGGCACATTCCAGAAACGATCGTCGGTGGGCTGAAAAATGGTTTGAGAATGGAGGCCGGTTTTATCGGCGCGGAAAATGCCGGCATCGTCGGAAGTTGCATAGTAGAGGTAGGCTCCATCCGGCGAAGGAATCGCGTAGTAGGCGGAGAGTAAGTGGCGAACCGGGCCGCCGAGGGTGGGAACGGACCAAAGTTCATCGAGGCTAATGTTCGGGCTGTAGTAAAGCTCACTGCCGTCGGCGGAAAAAGTGCTTACCACTTTGTCCACATGGTCGTCGGTTAATTGGCGAGGCACGCCGCCTGAGGTCAACATCACGAAAACCTGTGAGATGCCGTTGACAGGGGAGTCGAAGGCGATCATATGGCCATCGGGTGAGAGTCGTGCATCGTGGATGGGCTTGTGCCACTCGCTAATCTGGACAATTTTGGCCGGGCTCGAGGATGAGTTGGAGCGTTGCGAGAAACGGTACGCGGAGAAAGCTGTGGCGAGCACCGCGAGGGAACATGCGATGGCCAGAGCTGGCCTTGACCACGAGGCCTGGAGGCTTTTCGCGGCGGGTGCTGGCGAATTCGCATCGGGAGGAAGTTGCGCTTGGGGCAGGGCTGCCAGATCAGACGCTGCTGACTGAGCTGCGACCGGCTGCTGCTCCTCGGAAGCGGTAAGGGGATATACGAACCGATAACCCCTGCGGTGGAGCGTTTCTACATAGCGAGGCGCGTCAGGAGAGTCGCCCAGGGCGGCGCGAAGTTTGGCCACCGCCACGTTGACGGCGTGGTCGAAATCTCCGAAGGACTCGGCCGGCCAAATCCGCTGCTGCAGTTCCTCACGAGTGACCAGTTCCCCTGGATGTTCCAGTAATGCCAAGAGTAATTGAAAAGGTTGGTCCTGGATGCGCAGGCGGGTGCCGGACTTACGAAGTTCTCCGGTCCGGGCGTCTACTTCGAATACTCCAAAGCGTATGGGGGCATTGGTTCTGTCGACAGGTTCCATGCTACCAGCCTTGCAACGACGCCCGCAGCGCCAGCTTCCCGTCCGGTTGAGGTTCTCCCCTAAATAGTTGGGTTATCAGACCATTGCCCGAATATGAAGTCAATGCACAAAGATGACCAGCCGTGAATTGAGGTACCTCTGGGCCTAACCGAACCTCGGCGCACCGCTATAGCGGCAACGGTGAGCGCCATGAAAAATGCCCTCTGGCTCTTGTTCGCTGGCTTCGCTTTGTCGTCGGTACCTTGTGGCGGAGCCTCACAGGCCCCTTCGGGAATTCCAAACCGCCAAACCATCGCAATTCCATTTGCCGTGCAGCATGACTTCCTGGTGGTGATTGACGGCCAGATTGGTGACATACCCGGGCTCAAGTTCATCCTCGACACCGGCGCAACCCGCAGCATCGTGGACACAAGAATTGCGAATAGACTCTCGCTCCCCCTGCGGCCGGGCAAAGTCTTGAACTATGACCGCTTCGCTTCTGTCGGATGGACCAGCCTTCCGCAACTGCAAGTCGGCGCCGTTCAGTTTCACGATTTTCCGGTGATGGTGGGCGATCTAAGGCGCTTCTCGGAGTTTACCGACAATGTCGACGGCATTCTCGGGCTCGACATTCTCGCTTCGGCTACCAGCATCCTCATCGACTATCCAAGGCATCTAGTGAGCTTTACCGAATTACACGGAGGTGGTGGCCGGCCAGAATCCGAAGCTTCCGCTTTCACCGTGCTAGTGACCATGCAGGGTCAACCGGTTCGTCTGATCATTGATACCGGGCGCGAGGGAATGCTGCTTTATTCCGATCGCATCCGGAAGCACACTTCTCGTCTCCAGATTGGGTTAACAGCAACAGGGGCGCAGGAGGGGCGTCTTGCCGTGCAGGAAAGCACGCTTCCGGGAGTCCGCTTCGGCCCAGAAGAACTCCGTTTGTCTGCGGTGCTGCTGTCTCGAGCGCCTGATTCTCTCCCTCAGGACATCGATGGCTACGTCGGAACGGATCTGCTGAGGGCGCAACGAATCGAAATTGACTTTGCAATGCATACGATTCAGTGGCAATAGCCAATCACCCGACGGACCGTGAGTTGAGCAGCTTGGGTTCCTTTAGCGGGGCCCTGTGTGAGGTAACGGGGCCATAACGCGCGCCCCTGCTTGCCGCCGATGGCGCGGAATTGTGTGCTTACTTCTTACCGGCTTTGGCTTGGGCGGTGACTTTGGCCATCTCGGCAGCCATTGCTTTAGAAATTTCCAGGTAGGTGAGCTTGAGCTTGCCCAGCAGATCGAGCAGCATGTCGCTTTCTTCGGGGGCCAAGTTGCCCTTAGTCTTTTGCTGCAGAGCATCGAGCATATCGATCAGGTCCCGCGCGGCGTCGGGATCGATCATAGGCTGACCGGTGTTGGGATCCGCGTAAGCGCCCAGCACCATGGCGGCGTTGCTGCCCAGCATGCGCACCAGATTTTCGAAGGCCGGTAGGCGCTTGGGGGCGTCGGCGGCAGGCTTAGGCCCTTCGGGCGGCGGGTTCGTGGCTTTGGCTTCGAACTTGGATTCTTCGCGGCGAGCCTCTCGTTCCTGTTCTTCCACGACTTCTTTGCGAATTTCGCCTTCGGCGGTAAAGGGCCGGCGGTCAATTACTTTGAATCCCTCATCTCGGTTATCGGGCACAGGTGTTACCTCGCTATCGATATCCACTCAGTCTAGCACGGACAATGCGGGTACAGAGACAGGAAGAGGGACGGTGGGCGTGGTATTCTCTCAGATTATGCGACCAACGACGCTAAGGCAAAGGTTTGGCGTGGGTGCGCTGATCACCCACCTGGTTTTGGCTGTATTTGTTGGGCTCACCCTGGTGGGGCTAACTTGCAGCGCGCAAGGCGGGCATGGCACCGATTTCGCCCCCTTCGAGGCCTGGAAGGCGGTGGTCCTGGCTGGCGACTCGGCGGCACTGTCGTCGTTTTACACCCAATCCCCGGCGCCGGAGATCACCGGCGGGGACAAGAAGCCCATGTCGTTGCAGCAGGAGGTCGCGTTCTGGTCCAGCTGGAAGGCGCAGGGTTTGACGAATCTGAGCGCGGAGGTAGTGGAGGACCAGCAGCAAAGTCCGGACATGCGCGTCTTGGTGGTGCAGCTGATGTTGACGACCAAGCAAGGCGCCACCGTCAAGAAGCAGTTTGTGGCCATGTCGCAGAATTGGTTTCGGCAGGCAGGCCAGTGGAAAATCGGGATCGTGCGGCAAACCGCGGCGACGCGGCTGCGACAGCCGCTGGAAAATAAGCAGATCTACGATCCCAATGCGGACGCGAACCAGGAGATTGCCGACGCGGTGCGCACCGCGGGGGCGTCGCACAAACGGGTGCTGGTGGTGTTCGGAGGGAACTGGTGCTTCGACTGCCACGTCTTGGACGAAGCGTTTCACAGTCCGGAGATCGCGCCGACACTGAACAAATCCTTCGTGGTGGTGCATATCGACATCGGTGAAATGAACAAGAATCTAGACGTGGCCAAGAAATACGACATTCCACTGAATAAGGGGGTGCCGGCGATCGCGGTGTTGGACTCCGATGGAAAGCTGCTGTTCAGTCAGAAGGGTGGGGAGTTTGAGGCGGCGCGGTCGATGGCTCCGGAGGATATTCTGGAGTTTCTGAACAAGTGGAAGCCCACCCGCGGCTGAACGTTCCGCAGCGCAAAAAAAAACTCGCCTCACTGAACCCGTAAAAAACGGCGACAGTCGCATGTGGCCCTTTCCGGGCTCGCCTGGCTTTGCGCGAGAACCAGCGTTCGCGGCGACCGCGTCGGAATGTTTGTTGCCGCGTACCGCATTGCGTTCGAAGCGTGGACACCAGATGAGGCGATCCAGGAGATGCACCAGTTCCATTTCAAGTCGCACTGGCATCCGGGGATGGCCAGGTACGTTCGCGGGTTTCCCGAACGGCTGGCGCATTCGCCGGAGCTGGCGCCGTATCGGCGCGAGCGAACGGCTAGCGCAGCCAACGTCTTGGTTGCTGCGCGGGGAAATACAGGTGGCGGCCTGCCTCAGAAGGCGGCCCCTACAAGGTCAGTAGCGTTTGTTGGCGGAGGAGAGAAATCTTATGGCGATCCCGCGCTGATCGTTGCCCAAATCGTCGACGCGGGCGACCTGGCCGAGGTACTCGTAATTTTGCGGGCTAAGCGGGGAATGGTATGGCAAAGTGACGAAGACCCGCATGCCCTCGCGGTAAGAGGTGCGCTTGGTGATGAAATAAGCTCCGTCCTGAGACACGTTGGTCGTGGAGCCGATTTCCTCGAACACCCCGTCTTTAGGATCGGTCGGGCGGACCCGCAGAGTCTGCTTCATGCGCACGCGCCGGCTGCGCCGGCGTTCCGTGGCGCGAGTCTCATACATATGTTTATGTGAGCACAAAGCGCGGCGACGGGATATAGGGTGTGTTGAAAAGGGCAAGGGCAGAGCGGGCACTGCGTGAATCGTGGTGACATGAGTGGCTGATCAAAGATTGTTGGCCGCTCCGAGAACGCGGCATTGCATAAGCAAATCGGGGCGATGAAAGCGAGTCTGTCACTTGCACAATGCAAGTGACACATGACCGTAATGCGGGCTCGATCGGCGCATTGCGGAATTGGAGCGAGCGGCGCAAGCCAGCTGAATTATCTGGCGGCTTTGCGAAGCAACTTGGGACTGGCCAGCCACACCAATTCCCCGCTCGGAGGAACCAGGCGCTTAAGCTCGACGAACGCCACCCCAGCCTTCTTCAAGGCGGAGATGTGATGTTTGGCGCCCAGAGCCATAGCCAGCACATCATCGAGGTGAGGAGCGTGGCCGAAAACGAAGACCGACGAAAGGTCTTTGTCCCTGGCCAATTCCCGGAACAACTGCAAGGGCTCGGCGCCGGGCAGCAGCAAGTCGGACTTGCGAATCTTCTGCTTCGAGTATTCGAAGGCGGCGGCGAAGATCTCCGCGGTCTGGAGCGCGCGCACGTACGGGCTGGTCAGGATCAGGTCAGGAACCGAGGCGATTTCGGCCATGCCCTTGGCGGCCAGACGGGATTTCTCGATCCCTTCATCGGTCAGAAAGCGCTCGGGGTCCGGCGGGCATTTGGGATCTTCACGGTCGATGGCGAGACCGTGGCGCACAATGTACAGCTCCATAAGCTGCAGTCTCCTTGGCGATTATCCTACAAAAGCGAATATGTATGGCAGGTAACAAAAGCAACGAGTATGGGAATGAGTAAAAGCTAGGTGCAAATCCCCGTTCGGGTTCTTTGAAGCAAACGAAGCGGGCCTTTCTGGCGCACTTTGAGCACCCGCCTACGGCTGATTCCAAAAACATCGAGTTTCAGCGAGAAAACTACAAAAAAGTGGCTGCCGATCCAGACTACTGGCCCAAAATGTTTGACAAACTTGGAAGCATTCAGTGGCAAGGATTTTCGAAGGAAGAACTGGCTTCCATCAAAGCGCCCTTTCTCATCGTTCTGGGAGACTGCGATTTTGTCCGCCTTGAACACGCCGTTGACACCGTTAAGCTCATCCCCAACGCCGAGCTCGCTGTGATCCCGTCCGCCAGCCACTTCGCCCTATTTTCGGAACCGGAGAGGGTGATACCAATCGTTAAACATTTCCTGGAAAAGCCTGAAAAGAACATTCCGCTGACAACTGCTGAAACTGGCTATCACCCTGGTGCAACCAGATGAAGCTCTGCTCAGCAGAAGCTGCGACTCAGCCGTTGGCAAGAAAACGGAAAAACAGCTGCAGGTGAAATTCCTTTTCGAACAAATTGCAACTGCGCTCAGCGTCGCGAATGTCTTCGGCAACGTCACCCCGCGCCTGCACTTGCAGGGTAATGGCGCCGCGCTGAAACGAGGTGTGCAGTCCGACGACGCGCTGGCGGTGCGAGTGATCCAATCCCTCGACGACGCGAAGCAGCGCCGCAAGCCGGCGGGCCACCCGTTTATCGTTGTTGTTCAGAGCGGAATAAGCGGGATGATGCCCGTCGGGCTCGGACTTGCGGTTGTGATAGCGCACCACCGCCGCGACAATGTTGCGGTCGCGCCCTTCCAACCCGGGGATATCGCCGTTCAACGAAAGGTATTCGCCATGCTTGTGATGACCGCGATGACTAACGCGATGACCTACGTCATGGAGGAGAGCGGCAGCTTCCAGCTGGACGCGAGCTTGCACCGGCAAATGGTGCAAAGGCTGGAGCTGATCGAAAAGCATGACGCTGAGTTCGCGGACGTGTTCCGCGTGACTCTGATCGTAGTCCAAACGGCGGCCGAAGCTGCGCGTGGCCACCAGAATCTGCCGGGCTTCCGCGTTGTAGCGATGAGGTTCCTTGCGGGAGAACGCATCGCGGGCAGTTTCCTGGAGCAGTCCTTCGCGTAGACCAACGCTGGGAATCAGGAAGTTGTGGATATTTAGATAGCGGCCGAGCGTCAGGAAAATGAGCGCGGCGACCGCCATAACGTCGGCGCGGTCGCGGCGAACGCCATACGCTTTCATGCGCGCCCGCAAATCACGCTGAAGAATGTCGGGTAAACGCTCGCGAAGGAGCGACACTTCCAGACTGGGCAGACCATCTTGCCTCGGTCCAGGCGCTACGTTCGCCAAGGTTTCCGCATTACCGCCGAGGGCCACAGCCACGCGGTCGGCCAGGTTCGGACGAGCGGGCAGGCGCGATTCCAAAAGAGCGCGAACGTAGCGGCGCACTTGCTCGGCTTGCGCCGGACGGATCACACCCGGAATACTCAGCGTGCTCATCAGCCGCACCGTGCCGAGTGGAAGCTGAACGCCTTGCGTGACCGCGTGATCGCGCAGAATACTCAGTTCCAGGCTGCCGCCACCCAAATCGGCAATGCAGCCGGCTTGAACCTCCGGTCCTAGGGCGGCAAAGACCGCTTCGCGCCCAAGACGCGACTCCTCTTTCGAGCTGATCACTTCAAGAACCAGGCCGGTGGTCTGTTTGACACGGCGAACTAATACGTTGCGGTTCTGGGCTTCGCGGCACGCGCTGGTGGCCACCGCACGATATTTGGACACACCGAACTCGTTCATGATCTCGCGCAAATGGCGGAATGCCTTAACCCCTTTTTTCAGGAGTTCCTCACTGAAACGATGGCGGACAAAAACGCCTTCACCCAGACGAAGGGGGTAGCGCTCCGTCACCAGCGGTTCGATATCCAGAGCCGAATAGGCACGGGCCACGGACAGGCGCACTGCGTTAGAGCCGGCGTCGATGGCGGCGATGTGGACGGGCTCGGGCATGTGGGCCGGCTACCGCCAGAGATGAGCCAGGGCGGAAGAAGGAGTGTACTTGGTGGAGCGAATGCCGAGGTACTCGCCAATGCGCTGGCGCAGTTGTTTGTTTACGGTGGAGACGCTGGCCTCGCCGTCGAGCTCGATAAAGCCGTTGCGCTTGGCCATGACTTCAAATTCGCGTTTGATCATGGTTTGGTAGCGCACGAAAGACCAGTACAGGTCGTGCGAAAGAGACATGTCGCGGCCCGCTTCCCAATAACTGATGGCCTGGGCCTTCTTGAACTCACGAGCGAAGGCCGTCTCGGGGCGAACGTTCAGCCAAAAAGTGAGATTGGGGCGCAACGCCATCGCGTACAGACCGGTGAGATAGTCGCGATTGATACCGCGCACCACACTGCGCGCAATCAACGTGAAGATGAACCGGTCGGCAAGAACGATGGTGCCCGCACGCAGAGCCGGGACGATGCGATGCTCCAGTTGGTCGAAGAAATCAGTGCAATACATCAGCGCGAGGGTCAGGCGGGTGACCGCATTCTTCGCCAGCAACTCGTCGATGTCGCGGCCCACCAGGTTGGAACGCCGCAAGCCGCTGGTTTGTACCGCGAAGCCTTCGGACTCCAGCCATTCTTGCAGGAGCGTGATCTGCGTGGAACGACCGGAGCCGTCGAGACCTTCGATAACGATGAGGCTGCCCACTAGTTCGGAGGGATTGAGGCCGACCAGGTGCTCGCCGAAGAAGTACTGCGAATCTTCCGTCTCGGCGGAGTTGGCCTTTGCGGCGGGCGGCTCCTGAGTGGCGGCAGCCAGAGCGCTTTTATCTTTTTCTTTGTCCTGATCGGGCATGATCACTCCACGACATCCGGCCGCGGCGCAAAACGTTTGAGGTCAATCTTCGAAGCGACGATGTCGCGCATTTGTTTCTGCAACTTGTTGACCGGTAGAGTACCGTCGAGGACGACAAAGTTGTCGGTATCCACCATCTTGTCGTACTCCTCCAGAATGCGGGCCTGAAACAGTTTAAAGCTTTCGGCGCGATCATAGGACAAACTGAGGTCCATGCCCGCTTCGTAGTATTTCAACTTGGGACGCCCGCTGAGAATGCGATCGACGGCGACGTCCAGCGGCGCCCGGAAATAGAAGACGATATCGGGAATGGGCGCGAAGCGGTAGAGATTGCGCAGCCAACGCTGCGAACAGCCACGCGCGGCATCTCGGGCAAAGGCCGTGTAGATGTAGCGGTCGGCGAGCACTAGATAATCGCCCTGCAGCAGCGGCATGATCTGCCGTTCGCAGCGATCGGCGAAGTCAGCGGCGGCGAGGAGAGAAAAGGTGGTCGGCGTGAGCAAACGTTTCTGCTTGCCCCGGCGCGTCGCGGATTTGACCAGCGGAGAGGAGTTCCACTCGGTAAAGTGCAACCGGTACCCGCCAATTTCCAGCCAGCGTTTCAAGAGATAGAGTTGCGTGCTTTTCCCCGAGCCGTCGGTGCCCTCGACCACGATTAACGCGCCGGGATAAGCGCGACTGGGAACCGGGCGGCCGGGTTGCGGGAGAGTCGTTTTGGCATCGGGTCGCGAAGACCGGGAGGTAGTGTCTTGATTTTCCATCAGAGCGTTGGGCGCGAGCCCTTCAGTACGTTGAGCGTAATCAGCCATTGTTACTGGAGCATTACAACACAGACGCCAGGGGACAGGCAAAGCGCCAACCGGCAATAAATACGAAAGCAAAACGTCCACAGAATGCTAATGGTCTGACCTGCTCAGAAAATATTGAGTTTGATGGTAAGGAATTTCTTGGGATTCTTGCGGAAATCGGCGATCAGCGAGCGCATCTCACTGCTCAGATTGCTGAGGTTGTCGTAGAGCTGGGGATCGTTGAAGAGTTTGCCCATGGAGTTATTGTTCTGGTTGAGCTTGGCAGTGGCTTCGGAAAGATTGCTGCTGGTATCGCGCAGCTTGTTATAAAGAGTCTCGTCGGTGGCCAGTTTGCCCAGCGTGCCTTTGCCGGCGCGAACGTCTCCCAGAACCGCATTGCCATTGGTGATAGCTTGTTTGGCTTGATCGTACAGCGTGGGATCGTACAGTAATTTCCCGAGAGTGCCTTTTTGGGCGCGAAGATCGGCCAGAATGGTGTTGACCTGGTCGACCGCAGTTTCCACTTTGTTGCCCATTTCATCGGTCATAACCAGTTTGCCGATAGTGCCCTGGCCGGACTGTACCGTGGTGGCGATTTGATCGCCTTTGGCCAGAATGCTGTTCAGGTGTTTGTAAGCCTGATCGTCGGTGAGCAGCTTGCCCAGCGTGCCCTTCCCACCCTGAATCGCGTCGACAATGTCTTGAATTTGACTGCTCAGCGCTTGTAAGTTGGCCAAAACGTCGGCGCTCCGCTCGACCACTTGGGTGATTGCCTTTTCTTCCTCGCCCGGAATAGTCTGACCGTTTTTCAACGGCACCCCGGTGTAACCGCGCTGGATATTCACATACCGATTGCCGAGCAGACCTTCCGTTCGGAGGCTGGCCGCGGAATCGGTGAGAATGTCGCTTTGATACTTGCTGTCCAGGCGCATACCGACCTCGACATTATGTTGCTTGTCGAAGGGCTTGCCCGGCTGTCGTGGAACGATGCTGATGCGTTCAACGTTGCCGATCTGAACGCCGTCCAGTTGCACGGGCGCGCCCGTGGCTAGTCCGGATACTTCCGGCAAGAAGGTGTTTAAACGATATTTCGGGCCCCAAACGCCCATTCCGGTGACATAAAAAATCCCAAAAGCCAAAATCAGCAAGCCCACCAGAACGAAAAGGCCGACGCGCAATTCGGACCACGTCAATTGTTTACTGCGGGCCATTTGGCAGATCCCCCAGAAAGGAGTAAGCCCATGCTGATCACAACTGCCACAACTATAACAGCTTTAAATCAGAAACCGCTGCAGATACGAGTCTTTGGTGTTGAGAATTTCCTCCGGACTACCTTCGAAATATACTCGCCCATCACGCAACACAAGGAAGCGTGTGATGGGCGGGTGTTTGCTATCGGGGGCAGGACCGCGGCGCACCGCACGCGCTTTGGGATCGAAGTGGAAGTTGGCCAGCGCAAAGCCGTCCTGCAAACGGTGGGTGGCCATTAACGCGGCCACGCCGTAAACGTCCCGCAGACGCAGGATCAAAGTGATGATGGTCTGCGAGGTGATGGGATCGAGGCCGGCGGTCGGGGAATCATATAGAACGATGGGGGGGCGGGTGATTAGGGCGCGCGCGATCGAAACACGGCGGCGCATTCCGCCGGAGAGTTCGGCAGATAGCAGTTCGCTGGCGTGCTCCAGTTCAACGAAGCGCAAAACTTCTTGCACTTTGGGCCGGATTTCCTCTTCGCTGGCCCCTTCTTCCTGCAAACGGTAGGCGACATTCTCGAAAACGGTCAAGGAGTCGAACAGCGCGCCTTCCTGGAAAACGAAACCGATTTGCCGCCGGAGCTCCAGCAGTTCCTGTTCGGATTTGCCGGAAACGGTCTGACCCAAGGCTTCCACCGTGCCGCTATCGGGAGACAACAGACCGGCGGCGAGTTTGAGAGCGAGAGTTTTGCCGGTGCCGGTTTCGCCCAGCAGCACCAGGGTTTCCTCCGGTTGCACCGAAAAGGTTAGGCCCCGAAGGATCGGGCCCTCGTCAAAACCGAGCCAAACATCGCTGAATTTTATGGCCGCGCCGCTTTGCTGCGGAGTCACAGCACTGGCGCCAGCGTGAGCGTCCATGATGGTCAGAGTTTGTCCGCCAAATACAGGGCCAGTTTGGTCATAAAAGTGTCGGTGATGATGATCAACACCGAGGAGACCACCACGGCTTGGGTCGTGGCTCGCCCTACTCCTTGCGTGCCACCGCGGACGTTCAACCCTTGATAACAACCCACCGTGGAAAGAATGAAAGCAAACACCAGCGATTTCGTGAAGCCCTGCATGATATCCGAGAATTCCAGAATGGCGATGGCCCGCTGCCAAAACGTGGTGGCGCTCAAACGAAGCGAGAACACGCTGGCCAGCATACCGCCAAGAAGGCCGACAAAAACCGAGATGGTCACCAGGAGCGGCATGATGATCAGCGTCGCCAGAACCCGTGGCGAAATCAATTTTCGGCTCGGGTCGGTGCCCATGGCCCGCATGGCATCGACCTGCTCGGTAACCAGCATGGAGCCCAATTCCGAGGCAATGCCGGAGGCGCAGCGCCCCGCCACAAGCAAACCGGTGATGGTCGGACCCAATTCGCGCACCAGTGCCAGCGAAACGATATCGCCGGTCAGCGAGACTTCGCCAAAGCGCTGAAACTGCGCGCCGGTCTGCAGCACCATCACTGCACCGATGAAAAAACCGGAGAGCAGCACGATGGGCAGCGAACCCACACCGATGTTGTCCATCTGGTCCAAGGTGTCTTGGCCATAGCGCGGGCGGGTGAAAAGATTGGTCATCGAACGCGCCGACATTTTGGCGTAGTCCTGCACCTGCAACACCAGGTGTTTTGCCGCGTCGCTTAGAACGTCCGCAACGGAGGGAGTCTGGGGAGCGGAAGAATCGGGTTGCGTAGCCTGAAGAGGTGTATCGGACACAGGACTCTCGTCGAAACCTCGCGAAAAGCGTAGCTGGACTGGATAGAAGCGTCAAGAAGTTATCAGTGTAGGCTTTCATGCCGGCGTTCCTCGCCGCCTCAAAATTGTAGGGCAGAGGGAAGACTTGATGAGGTCGGAGCGTTAACCAGCAAGGATGGTAGACTATAAAATTCATGTTGCGCTTCTATACCGCAGGCGAGTCGCACGGGCAGGCTCTGCTGGCCTTTGTGTCCGGATTGCCCGCGGGACTGCCGATTCACTTGGAGGCGATTAACCACGAACTTCACCGCCGGCAGTTGGGATATGGACGCGGCGGGCGCCAAAAGATCGAGAAGGATTGCGCGGAAATCTTTGCGGGGGTGCGCCACGGGCAGACCATCGGCGCGCCAATCGCATTGCGGATCGCGAACCGCGACTGGGCCAACTGGGAAAAAGTGCTGCCCGTGGAAGCTTCCAGCGCCCCGGAGGCGGATTCGAAGAAACTGGTCGCGCCACGGCCGGGACATGCGGACCTGGCGGGTTCACAGAAACTGAATTTTCATGATGCGCGATATGTGTTGGAGCGAGCTTCGGCTCGCGAGACGGCAGCCCGTGTAGCGGCGGGCAGCTTGGCGCGGCAGTTGTTAGCACAATTTAGCATGCGCATCGCCAGTCACACCATTCAGGTGGGACACGTCCGGCTGGAGCGGGCGGCGAGTTGGGAGGAAATTGAAGCGGTCTGCCGGGATTTGGAGTCGCCCTTGCGTTGCGTGGACCCGCAGGTGCAGGAGAAAATGAAGACAGAGGTGGACACAGCGCTGAAAGCTGGAGATACCGTGGGCGGCGTGTTCGAAATTGTGGCCCACGGAGTGCCGGTAGGACTGGGGTCGCACGCTCAGTGGGACGAAAAGCTGGATGGCAGGCTGGCGCAGGCCTTGATGAGCGTGCAGGCGGTGAAGGCGGTGGAAATTGGAGCGGGGATCAAGGCCGCCGGGTCGTACGGCAGCGAAGTGCAGGACGAGATCTCGTACGATAAGGGCAAGCGCAAATTTCAGCGAGGGAGCAACCGCGCGGGCGGTCTGGAAGGTGGCATCACCAATGGTGAAGATGTGGTGATTCGGGGGTTCCTGAAACCGATATCCACGTTGCGGAAACCCCTGGGCACGGCCGACATGGTGACTAAGGAACCAGTGCAGGCCGCGTACGAACGCTCGGATTGGTGCGTGGTGCCCGCGGCGGGAGTCGCGGGAGAAGCTATGGTAGCTCTTGTGCTGGCCGGCGCTTTTCTGCAAAAATTCGGAGGAGATTCGCTCGCCGAAACGCGGCGGAATTTCGAAGGTTATGGCCGACAAATCGACGAGTTCTGAACCGCTAAGCGCCGTCAAGTCTGAGACGCCGGAGACCCCTCCGCGGAAAATCTACCCCATCGTCAAGTATGGCGATCCGGTGCTGGAAAAGCCCGGCGCGACCATCAAAAAATTCGACTCGGAATTGCAAGAGCTGGCCGAAGACATGTTTGCGTCGATGTACGCGGCGCAGGGCGTCGGTTTGGCCGCGCCCCAGGTCGGCAAAAGTCTCCGGCTGGCGGTGGTGGACGTATCGAATGGCAAGAACTCCGAAGCCAAGATTGTGCTGGTGAACCCGGAGCTGATCCATGCCGAGGGCGAAGTGCGCGAGGAAGAGGGCTGCTTATCGATTCCCGGATTTCGCGGGTACGTGGTGCGGCCGCAGTTTGTCACCGTGAAAGCGCAGAACCTGAAGGGCGAGCCGTTTGAGATTCGAGGAGAGAACCTACTGGCCCGGGCGTTCTGCCACGAGATCGATCACCTTAACGGGGTCTTGTTCTTGCAGCATTTGAGCATGCTGAAGAGAGATTTGATCAAGAGAAAGATCAAAAAGATGCGGAAAGAAGGCCAGTGGTAGATTCGGAAAGTGCGTGGGTGGTGGAATGATGAGCCGCCTACGGCTGGTGTTTTGCGGCACTCCCCAATTCGCAGTTCCCTCCTTGCAAAGGTTGCTCGCTGAACCTGATTTCGAAATTGTCTCGATAATCACACAGCCGGACCGTCCTCGAGGACGTGGTCAGGAGGTGTCGTACTCCGCGGTAAAAGAAGCGGGACTTGCGGCGGGAATCCAGGTTCATCAGCCAGAGAAAATGCGCGCACCCGAGGTGGAACAGCAACTGCGGGCCTGGGCTCCCGAGGCAATTGTGATCATCGCCTATGGGCAAATCATTCCGGCGCGACTACTTCCCATCCCGCGTCTCGGGTGGATCAATTTGCACGCTTCGTTGCTGCCCAAATACCGTGGCGCCGCTCCGATTGCCTGGGCCATTGCCAATGGAGAAACGGTAACCGGCAACACCTCCATGCGCATTGATGCGGGAATGGATACCGGCGAGATGCTGTTGCAGCAGGAATTGAGCGTAGGTGCACAGGAGACGGCGCCGGAACTGGCACAGCGCCTAGCCCAAATCGGCGCCGGCCTGATGGTCCAAACGCTGCGCGGCTTGGGCTCGGGGGAACTGGCGGCACAGCCACAGGACCACGGGTTGGCCACCTATGCGCCTATGCTGAAGCGCGAGGATGGTTGCATTGATTGGTCGCGCCCGGCGCCGGAAATCCACAACCGCATGCGCGGGTTCACACCGTGGCCCGGTGCGTTCACCGAGTTTCGCGGCCAGACCTGCCATCTTGCGGGCCGGCCCTACGAGCCACAACAACAAGACGGGAAGGACCAGCCGCCAGGAACATTGTTCCTCCAAGGTGGGAAATTACTGGTGGAGTGCGGGACTGCAACCCTGCTGGAAGTGTCGCACGTCAAACTGCAGGGGCGCAGACAGGTCTCGGCAGCGGAATTTGCCAATGGCGCGCACTTACAGGTCGGGGAAAGATTCGGGAAGAGTTAGACAGTTTTGCTTTAGGGCAAGCTGATTTGCACAAGGCATCTGGGTCAGGCATACTCGCCATTTATATCACTCTCGCCGCGGACACCGGGTCAGGGAGCCACAACGGGATGAAACATATCAAGGGACCGCGACATAGACTGCGGATATTGGTGCCTTCCCGGTGCGCCTGGCGGCCGTTTTCCTCCATCCTGCTGGCGCTGCAACTCAGCACCTTCCCCGTGGTCGCCTCGCCCGGAACGGTCGATAAGGGAACTCCGGCGGTAGCGTCAGACGTCGTATTGAACACGATGAAGACGGAACTGAATCGTGCGAAAACCGACCTGGCCAAAAGCGATCCAGCTCCCTATTTCTTGAGTTACACGGTATACGACCAGGACCAGATCCTGATTGCCGCCTCCTATGGCGGAATCCTCTCGGACTCCAACACGCGCCGGCGCACTGCGGACATAACCATCCGCGTGGGAACACCCCAGCTGGACAACACCCATGGGCGAAGCCGCGTGAGTGGCATAACCTCGGGCTCCATGCCCCTGAACGACGACCCCAATGCCCAAGCGCGCGTCTTGTGGGAATTGACCAATCGCGCCTACAAACGGGCGGCTCCCGCTTACCTGAACGTTAAGACCAACACTGCCGTGCAGGCGGAAGAAGAGGACAAATCGCCGGATTTTTCCGAACGCGCCCCGCAAGTTCGCGTGGAATCCAAGCTCAAAACGCCGCCCTTCGGTCGCACCATGTGGGAAGGCGAAGTACGAAGACTTTCCGGCGCGTTCCGCAACTATGCTCAGGTCTACTACTCGACCGTGATGCTGCAGGTGCAGTCGTCGAATTCACGCATGGTGACCAGTGAAGGAACCGAACTGGCCACGCCCAGCGCCACGGCACGCCTGGTGATGGAAGCGCAGACCCGCGCGGATGATGGCATGGACTTGTTGCGCGTGGAGACATTTCAGGCGCTGACGGCCTCCGGCTTGCCTTCGGAAAAGGAATTGATGGGCAAGATTGAGAAGATGGCGGCGGACTTAAACGCGCTGCGCAATGCTCCGGTGGCCGAGCCCTACGATGGACCGGCATTGCTGAGTGGCCGCGCGGCCGCGGTATTTTTCCATGAAGTCCTGGGACACCGGCTGGAAGGGCACCGGCAACGCGACGAGGAGGAAGGACAAACCTTCACCAAGAAGGTGGGGCAACAGGTGCTGCCCTCATTCCTGACGGTGGTCGACGATCCCACCATCAAGGAAATGGACGGGGTGAAACTTGCGGGAACCTATGCCTACGACAACGAGGGCGTACCGGCGCAGCGGGTCGAAGTAATCGAGAATGGGGTGCTGAAAAATTTCCTGATGTCCCGCATGCCGATCAAGAATTTCGAGCAGTCCAACGGACATGGACGGAATCAACCGGGATTGATGCCCACCGGGCGCCAGGGAAACCTTATTGTTTCCTCCAGTCAAACCGTTCCGGAAGCTGAGCTGCGCCAGAAGTTGATTGACGAGGTGAAAAAAGAAGGCAAGCCGTACGGGCTGTATTTCGACGATATTCAAGGCGGATTCACGCTGACCACGCGAGCTTTGCCCCAAGCATTCCAGGTCTTACCCGTGATTGTGTACAAGGTCTACCCGGATGGCCGGCCCGATGAACTCGTACGTGGCGTGGATATCGTGGGAACACCACTGGCGGCGCTGACGCGCATTATCACCACTGGCGACAAGCAACACGTGTTCAACGGCATGTGCGGCGCGGAAAGTGGATATGTCCCGGTTTCCGCCGTGGCGCCGGCCATGCTGTTCAGCGAGATGGAAGTGCAGAAGCGCGCTCACGGACACGAACGGCCGCCCATCTTGCCGGCGCCGGGACTGCAGGATACTGACCCCATCAAGCAGGCGGTTGAGAAGGCGGGGACACAGCCGTGAGGCACACCGCGATGTTGTTTTTACCCTTGGGCGTGGCCGTCCTGCTGCTGACCGGAAGCAGCGGTTTGGTGGTCGCGAAGCCCGACACCGGGAACAGCGCGGATGCTCGCATGGAAGCCGCGCGCGAGGCGGCCAAAGGCGACGCGTTACTGGAAGCGCTGCTTGCGGAGCTGGACCGCTCCAAAGCGCAATTGCGAATGGATCAGGTGAAGCCGCCGTACTACATCGAATATCGCGTCAGCGACGTAGACACATTTAACGCCGAAGCGGCATTTGGAGGCTTGCGCGAGAGCGACCGCTCGCACTTGCGATTCTTGCGCGTGGTGGTGCGCGTCGGGGATTACAAACAAGACAGCTTCTATGGCCAAGGAATGGGAAGCAGTTCGATCATCCCGATTGATGACGACCCCATCGCGCTGCGGCGGCAAATCTGGCTGCTGACCGACGAGGCTTACAAGAACGCCGCGGATGCGTATGCCGAGAAACTCTCGGCACTGAAGCAGTACACCGCGGACACCGAGCCGGTGGACGACTTCGCCAAGGCGCCCGTGGAAACCGCGGTCGGAGAAACGGTTTCGCTGAAAGTGGACGGCAATGCATGGGATCAAACCTTGCAGGACGTCACGGAGCTGTACCGCCAATATCCGGGCATCCAGTCCGTGGAAGCTTCGGCGCGGTTCACCGCCGTGAACGAATATTTTGTGAATTCTGAAGGGACCGTGGTCCGACAGGGACGCACCACCTCGACGGTGACCCTCTCCGGAGCTACGCAAGCGTCCGACGGCATGCGTTTAGGTCGGAGCCCGTACTGGACCGAACAAAACCCAGAGCAATTGCCTTCGCGTGAGGACCTGCTGAAGGAATCCAAGAAAATGTTGGACTCGCTGCAAGCATTGTGCCAGGCGCCGATTGTGGAAGAGTCCTACCGCGGTCCAGTGCTGTTCGCGCCGGATGCGGCTAACGACATCGTTGCCGGCTTGGTTGGCGACAACGTGCTGGGAAGAAGACCGCAGCTCGGCCGCCCCAATCGGACCACCGGAGCCTTTGCCACCAGTTACAAATCGCGCGTGCTGCCGAAGTTCGTCAGCGTGGTCGATGACCCGACCATAAAAACATTCGCGGGGAAAGAGTTGGTGGGCAGCTACCGGGTGGATAGCGAAGGCGTGACCGCTCAGCCGGTCACCGTAGTGAGCCAGGGAATGCTAGTGAATTACCTCACCGGACGCGAACCGCTGCGCGACTTCGCTGCTTCGAACGGGCATAGCAGGGCCACGCCCGGAGGGTCGCCGCAGCCCAGCCTTGGCGTGCTGATGCTGAAGAGTTCGGAACCACAATCGGCGAAGGAATTGAACGATAAGTTGCGGCAAATGGCTCAAGACGAAGGCCAGCCCTATGGCTATCGCGTGGAGACTCTGGGGCCGGGAAATTCTCCGCGATTGCTGTATCGCGTTTACGTGAGCGACGGACACGAGGAATTGGTGCGCGGAGCAGTCTTCAACGAACTGGACGTTCGCGCGTTGCGCAATGATTTGGCCGCCGTGGGCGACGATCCCCTGGTCAGCAATCGCATGGGTGGATTGCCGCAAACGGTTATCTGCCCTTCCCTGCTGTTTGATGAGTTGGAAGTGAAGCGGGCGGACACAACCAAAGAAAAATTGCCGGAGTATCCAGCGCCGGAGCTGAAATAATCCTGCCGTCAACAAAGGGCGGCGCATAGGCGCGTCCTTATTTCTGCAAATACTTCTGTGCCGGCCGCGCGGAAACACGAGCGGGAACGCTGGAGCTAGAAAGCCGTTGACCGGTCAGGCCCGGAGTTCGAAAGCAAAGGTATGACGCTAAGCGAAAGAGTGCAGTGGGCGGGGCGGTTTGCGTTTCTGGTTTTCATCTTAGCGTCGGCGGCCTTCCTGAGCGCCATCACCGCCATGCGCATCGCCATCCACGGCCGGGAAACCACCATGCCCAACTTGGTGGGCAAAGACGTGGGCGAAGCCAGCCGGGCTTTGCGATCGAAGGGCCTCATCCTGCGAGTGGCGGACCGCGTTTACAGCGATGTGCCGGTCAACGAAGTGGTGCGGCAGACGCCGCCGCCGGGCATGTTGATGAAGGTATCGCAACAGGCGCACGTGGTGCTCAGCCTGGGGCAGCGCGAACTGCAGATCCCGCCGCTGGAGGGAAATTCGCTGCGCGTTTCCCGCATTGAGTTATTGCGCGGCGGACTACAAGTTGGCGAGGTTTCCACCGTGACCTTGCCGGACGTGGCCAACGAAGTCGTGCTGCAACAAAACCCCAAGTCCGGACGGGGAGCCGCCACTCCGCGCGTGGACATGCTGGTGTCCTCGGGACCGAAAGAGGCCGCGTACGTCATGCCCTACTTCGTGGGATTGAGCGAGCTCGATGCGGAGCACCGGCTGGATCAAGCCAATTTGCACCGGAAAATCAGTTACGTAGCGGCACCGCAATGGCCGCGCGGCACGGTGATTGATCAAAGCCCACTGGCGGGAACGCGCCTCACCTCGACCACCGAAGTGGACCTGACCATTGCGAACTGAGCGTTCCAGGAACACCTAACGTAGTGTGCATTTGTGCGACGGCGCTCTGAGCCTCATTACCAGGCGCTTGCCAGTGTGTCCTTGGCCGTCTTGCGATTACTCCGAGTTGCCGCCTTATGGGCTGCGACAGTCAGAATAGTGTAGACTCGCGCTCGGCAGTCACCCTACTTCCGAGGAAACATAGATGGAAGAACTCGACTTAGCTAACGAGGAAAGGAACAAGCGCCTGAAGTGCATGTTTCTCTTCGGGGGCGCAGCGGCAGTCGTCCTCGTCGTGCATCTCGCTACCAACGGCAACCTCGGCTTCCACACCGACGAGTTCTACTACATCGATTGCGGCCGGCATCCTGCGCTCGGATATGTCGACTTTCCGCCCATAGTCCCGCTGCTCGCGGGTCTGGAGACGCATCTCCTGGGAGCGACACCGTGGGCTCTCCGCTTGCTTCCGACGCTGTTGGGCGCGTTCATGGTTATTCTCTCGGGCGCATACGTGCGGCGCCTTGGCGGCTCGCTCCGCCTGCAGGCCCTGGCCTTGTTGATCGCGGTCACAGCGCCCTACTTCCTGGGGGCGAACTGGGTCTATCAGACCGTGACGTTCGATGAGGTGACCTGGATGGTCGCGCTCTACTGCTTTCTGTGCCTGGTTCTGGAGCGCCGGCCCAGATATTGGATCTACTTAGGCATCTCGCTCGGCATCGGCCTTGAGGTCAAGTACACGATCGGAGGTCTGGTGGCTGCCATTGGAATCGCCATCCTGCTCACCCCCACCCTGCGTTCGGACCTGCGGACGCAGTATCCGTGGATCGCGGCGGGTATCGCACTGCTGATCTGGGCGCCGAACCTGGCGTGGCAGGTTGAGAAAGGTTTCCCTTCGCTTGTGTACATAGCCAATCATCAGGGCTCCGGTGGTGGCCTGGTCGTCAACGTGGTTCTGATCGTGGTCTATCTCTTCTTCTTGATTCCGCTCTGGGTAGCGGGATTGGTGTCGCTGTTTCGCAGTGCCACCCTGCGCCCCATCGGGATCGCCTGCCTTTTGCCTCTCGTGCTTTTCCTGTTCGTGGGCAAGTCCTACTACGCAGTCGGTACCGTGCCGATCGCTCTTGCGCAAGGCCTCGTGGCGATCGGGGGCGTCAAGCGGCCGAGGCTGCGCACTGGTTTGCAAATCGCAGTCGCAGCCGCCTGCGCGCTCCAGTTGCTCACGTTTGCTCGGCTGACACTTCCCATCACGCCGCCGGACCGGATTCATTCGCTCGGTCTCGACACCAAGAATGAGCTTTTCAAAGACAGCGTAGGATGGGAGGATGTCGCCCACCAGGTCGAGTCGATATACGGCAATCTCCCCAGCTCGGAGCGAACTGGAACGATTATTATCTCGGCCTTTTACGGTGTTCCCGGGGCGCTGCGGATTTATGGCGACAAGAGATCGCTCCCCGTGGTGGTCAGCCCTCAGCTGACCGGCTGGTACTGGCTGCCCCGCGATCTGGTGGCGACGAACGCGCTGATGGTGGACTACGAACCGTCGGACGTCGGCTGGATGTGCTCATCCGCGACTCTTGTGGGGCACCTGACGGTTCCGTACAGTGTGCAAGGCCTGGAGCAGGGCGCGCCGGTCACGTTCTGCGTGCTCAAAGCCCCGATCTCGCAACACTGGAGCCGGCTGCGCAACTTCTCTTGAAGATAGCACCCGCAACAACCGGCAGGCACTCGTCTTTCTCAGAGACGGCGCCGTTTATTGGGCTTAAACCGGAAAATCGCTCACATTGCGGCGCCGCAATGGCCGCGCAGCACGGTGATTGACCAAAGCCCCCTGGCGGGAACGCGCCTCACCTCGACCACCGAAGTGGACCTGACCATTGCGAACTGAGCGTTCGCGAGGAGCAACGACCGATGGGCTAGTGTAGTCTTGCGCGGGGCGTGCGATGCTCAGGTCCCTCTCCCAGTTCCTGCGCCTTCACTTACTCGGACACGCCCCGCTCTGCAAAGACGGGCGGAATCTCCTCTATATAAACTCAATCGGTTGCCGAAGCCGGCTTTTTCTCGACGATGTCCAGCATGAAACGTTTATGGAGCTTTGTGCCCATGGCTCCCAGAAGGGTGCGGATCGCCTTTGCGGTACGCCCTTGTCTTCCAATCACCTTGCCCGTATCTTGAGGGTCCGTCCGTAATTCCAACACTGTAACCTCTGTCCCCTCGACGGCCTCTACCTGCACGGTCTCCGGGCGGTCCACCAGCGCCCTGGCAATTTGTTCTACCAATGAAGGTACGGGGGTCATCAAGTCACCTCCTCGCGAAAACCGTTGGAACGCGCCAAGTGGCTCACGAAAATATTCTCGTTGGGTATCTATTTCAACCATAAACAGCGCTTGACAGGCATTTTGTAGATACTATTTAGTATCCCGATGCCTACTTCTCTGTTGATACATTGTTCTCGAAAAGATGCTGAACAAGTTCGCCTGCGAGCGAAACTGGACTGCCGAACCGTCAGCGGTTACGTCATCACCATTGCCATAAGGTCGGTTGAATTTAGTGAGAAGCTGGTTTCTAGGCTGGGTAAGTCGCTCTTATTTGAGGCCAGTCGGGCGAAGAGGGTAAAGTCCATAGCGCCCAGAACAACCTTGCATGTTTACTGCACAAACGAAGACGCAAAGCGAATACGTGATATTGCCCGCCTAAGAGATATGACCATCAGCGGATTCGTGGTCGGTTCTTTGCGACTCTGGTGGAAGACCGAACAATTACGTAAGTCCAGTCGCTGATTCACATTCCAATTGGGTCCGGTTATCAGTGCTTCGCTTTCCTGCTTTCAATCACAGCCCTTCTAAGTCGCCTTCCAACTTCGTCAACAGCTTCGTTAGCCGAGCGATCTTTTCCGAGACTGCAGCTTTATCCAAACTCTCAAAGGGCGCTCGATAGGCGAACTTTTCAGCCGCCGAGAGGGCCTTGCGTGCGTTTGCCGCATTACGTCTTGCGTTTTCTTTGTTGCTGGTCACTAGTCCTAGCTCACAGAATGTGTCTGCCAAATCCAATTCGACGTCTATGAAACGCCTGCTCACCTCGTTGAAGTCAAAGGCTAAAGGCTTCACCTGTCTTACCGCATCGTGCTGGTCGTTCACAAATCACTCCCCAGTCCTCTCTCATCTGACCAATTGCGAGAGTCTCTTTTAGCGGCTTGCAGCGACTTGAACAGTGTGTTAATTTGCAATTTTCGTTGGTCGTACATTTCTTGGGCATAGGGATTCGTCAAATCCTCGATGTGCTCGACTCCCTCCTGAATTAGTGTGCTGAGTTCATGTAGAATGCGGTCTTTTTCTTCCACGAAGATAGGATGCGTCGGTTTATCGAAGCGTTTCGGAGCAACTTCCCTAAGTTGCTTCAGGAATTGAAGGTGCTCGAGCAGTTCCCTGATCACGAAGCGACGCTCATTGCGCTTGAGATACCCCTCGAGTCCTCGGCCCCGACGAATGGAGTCCAGTTGCTGTCTCTCAAGCAGTTGAATCTTGCCCAACAATTCGTGTATCTGATCGTCGACGAATCTGTTGATCATGTGACGTGACCGAAGCAGTTTTACGCCTAATCAGACGCGCCGTGCCCTGCAAGATCCGGGGAAGCTCATTTCGCAGCTTCTTTCTTGTGCAGGTCGGTGCAAACGGCCACCGCACTGTTCGGATCGACCGCGCTATCGCCTTCTTCGATGTGCCGAACGATGCCCTCTTTGTCGATGACAATGTTGGCGCGCAGCGCCCACTGGTAGCCTTCCCCTTGCACATCGTAGGTCTTCAGGATGCCGTAGGAGGTGAGCATTTTGTGGTTCATGTCGCTGAGGAGTGGAAATTTGATGCCGATCTGCTTGGCGAAAGCTGCGTTGGCCGCGGGACTATCCATGCTCACTCCGAAAACCGCCGTATCGTTCACGTCGATTTTGCCTGAGTCGATTCCAGACTGGACCGCCTGGAGTTGTTTGGTTCAACCGCCGGTAAAGGCCAGGACGTACACCGCCAAAAAGACATTTTTCTTGCCCTTGAAATCGCCCAGCTTCACGGTCTTCCACTGATCGCTGAGTAGGGTGAAGTCGGGAGCAGCTTCGCCCACCTTTAGGGATATCTTCGCGATTTCGTCCTTCTTTTGCGGTTGCGCCACAACAACAGCAGCGGTGGGAAACACAGTCAAAAGGAGCGCTGAGGCGAGCAAGCGTTTCATGAGGTGGTCTCCAGGTCGCAAAATCTCACAGACCGACACACATCATACGCGCAGCGGGGCCGCGGTCGTAAGTCATAAATTTGTCAACTCGCCCAGCCAAAGACCTGCCGTTTTGGTCGACCACGCACCGTCAAGTTCACCGTCCATCGTCTAGCGCAGGTAGCCCCAATTGTGCAATTTGTCCGAATCTTCTGCCCAGCGGTCCCCAATGTCCGTGCGGTAATACATATTTGGAATGAGGATGTTTTTGATCCGCGAGTACGCCTGTGCCTGCGCCTGCTTCATGGTCTGCCCGACACCCACCACGATCAAGACCACGCCCGAAGTTCCGGCAACCAGCCATTGCTGATTGACGATCTTCACGTCTTCGATGTGGATGCCCTCGTTGATGGGCTTTTTGAATACGATAGCGGCATTTTTGCTGAACGATTCGAACGTGGCCTCGTCGTCAAAAGGAAAAGGCGGAACGACGATACGCACGCCCACTTGAAAACCGCTCCGCGCGCGCCATTTGGGCTCCAGCCCATTCGCCAGATCCCAGAATAAATCGCTGATCGGCGTCAGAATGCCTTCCTGCTGAATACTGATGGTGGGATAGCCGAAACGCGAGGTGAACTCCAGCGGGTAGATGCCATTGTTGTTGACGATGCAATTCAGATCGATGTAGCCGACATAGCCCTCCTCGGCAAGCTTCGGCTCCATTTTCTGCAACGTCCGATTGAACAGCGCATTCGGCTCGCTCCAAAACATGGCGGTGCCCATCTCTCCGGTGGGCGGGCCAACTTCACCGGCGAACAGCTTCTTGTGTTCGAAATTGATGTTGATCGGCGTAATGAACTTCTTGCCGTTAAAGAAAGCGCCTACGGCCACTTCCACGCCGTTGATGCGGCGCTGCAACTGAAACACTTTGATCTCGTCGGAGAAGGCGCGCTTATAGGCTTCCAACATGCCGATTACGTCCACGCCATCTTCTTCTTCACCTACGAACAGCCGGCGCTTCACGTTCTGCGCTTCACCGCTGGGTTTGATGACGTAGCGGTCGGGATTTTTCTTCACGAATTCGATGGCCGGTTCGAAGGAGTCGAAATCCTGGTAAGGGATGATGGTGACCCCGGCTTTCTTCAACTCTTCCTGGCCAAAGGAGCGATCGTCTTCGAGGTTGTCAGTATACGTGGTGCCGCCGATCACGGGTTTGCCGGCGGCGCGAAGAGCTTGCGCTTTAGTACCTTGACCCAAAGTGTCGTCGAAGACCACGATGTCCGCCCATTTCACGTCCTTTTCGTAATCGTTGGACTTGGGGACAAAACCGTCGGCGATGTCCCGTTCCTTTTCGTTTTCGACGTAATACCGGACCTCATGACCTTCTTTGACCACCTGCCAGGCGATATCACCGACCAAACTGGACAGCGAAGCAAACAAGAATTTTCGTTTTTCCATGAGTAGGGAGCCTTTCTGCCCCTGGAGCGAAAGGCCATGCAAGCATTGTAGTTAGAGAAGACGGACTTGGGTATTACAAATCGTTAAAAATACTCGCGGGGCGCTCGCGGGAAGCGCGACAGTGAGAGCGGTAGTCGCGCATGCCGACGATCCTCCAGAAAGCACTGCCTGCGCGCTCGATATTAGCGAAGACCGCATATCGTTGCGGGCAAGTGGCCTTCTCCGAGAATGGCCAGAAAACCGCAAGCGGGGCTGAAGGCATCCCAGGGTCAGACGGGACCGTCCGAAAGGGCAACTTTCTGGGGATACCTGTGCTAAAGAACAGGTTATACTGAGAAGGTCCAAGAAAGAAACCCAGTCCACGCGGGAGTCTCGGTCGCAGTGAAAAACACGAGAGGTGAAGATTGCGGCGATTTGCGCTTCTTCTGATGTGTGCCGTTACGCTGGTGACCGCCAGTGAATGCCGTGGACAGCTCATTTTCCACAAGAAGAAGGTCAATAAGTCCACGGACCAAAGCAACACCGCGGAGCCGGACAAACAGCTCTACGACAAGGCCATGAACGATATTAAGCACGGCCGGCACGAGACCGGGCGGCTCGGGCTGCAAACCCTGATCAACACCTATCCCGACAGCGAATATCTGGCCAAAGCAAAATTGGCCATTGCCGACTCCTATTTCAAAGAAGGCGGCACCAGCAATATCACCCAGGCCATCAACGGCTATAAAGACTTCATCGTCTTCTTCCCTTTCCTGCCCGAAGCCGCCTATGCACAGATGCAAGTGGCCATGGCCAACTACAACGAAATGCCCAAAGCAGACCGCGATGCTACTCACACCAAAGCCGCGGAAGAAGAGTTTCAAACCTTCCTGCTGAAGTATCCCAAGGATCCACTGGCGCCGCAGGCCGAACAGCGCTTGCGCGAAGTGCAGGAAGTGTTGGCCGAGGGCCAGTTCAAGGTTGCTTACTACTACTACGTAAAAGGCGACCGGCGAGCCGCGGCAGGACGCCTGATCCCGCTGGTACACAGATACCCTCTGTACAGCAAGTCCGACACGGCTCTCTGGATGCTGGGCGATATTTTCGAAAAGAGCGAACGGAAAGACTTGGCAGGCAACTATTACGCAGAGATCGTGAAGAATTATCCACTGTCGAGCCACGCCGGTCCGGCGAAGGACAAGCTGAAACAGTTTGCCATGCCGGTGCCGCAGCCGGATCCCAAAGCAGTCGAGTGGATGACCGCCGAACAGAATACCCCTCGGCCCAAGGAAACCGTTTTTCACAGATCGAAGGATATCTTTCACAATGCGCCGGACGTGCACACCGCAGCCGCCCACGGCCTGCCCAACCTGGAGCCTGACACCGACCAGGGCAACGGCGACATCCTGGCCGGCGGCAATCGCTCCAATATAGGAACAGGGAACAGCACACAAGCGGTGGTCGAAGTCGTGAAACCGGGTGAGGCCCCACCGGCAGGTTCGGCCAATGCCTCCGGCTCCGCAGAAGATACCAATACCGGAAGCGCTCCCACGGAGGGCGCCGCGCCAGGAACTGCGGGAGCAACCAGCGGCGACGCCAATGCTGCCCCAGCATCGACGGGAACCCCGCCAGCCACGGGCACGAATGATGGCGCTGCGCAAGATAGTTCCGCAACTGACAACAACAAATCGGATAACACGCAGCCAACTTCGTCGGATTCCGCGCAAAAAGACAATCAGAAGGAATCCAGCAGCAAAAAGAAGGGCTTGCGGAAAATCCTGCCCTGGTAATTCAGCGCAGTGGCTGCCTCCAATAAGCACACCTGTCATCCCGGCGCTCAGGGCGTGCCCCTGCACAGCCTGAGACGGAGGAGTCTCTCTTCGGCTTGATACGGCAAATCGCTGCACGCACGCAGCACTCCGCAGCCTCCAGGGCCTTGTCCTAAAGTACAGGTGCCGCTGATGGAACACCGCATGTCCGCTTCCGACACATGCTGAGAGGCTGTAATTGACGGCCCTACAGCCGAGTGCTCCAATTAAGTCTGAGTCTAGCCGTGTGGGCAGGCCGGAGGACGTGCGGTGGCCAAGATACTGGTTGCAGACGATAACAGCAACATCCAGAAAATGGTGGGGCTAGCGCTGAAAGATCAAGGCATTGATGTGGTTGCCGTCGGCAATGGCGAAGCGGCTGTTCGAAAAATTTCCGATATACACCCCGATTTGGTTTTAGCCGACGTCTTCATGCCGGTGCGAAATGGCTATGAAGTTTGCCGCTACGTCAAAGAAGACTCGGCGTTGTCGCACATCCCGGTGATTTTGCTGGTAGGCGCATTCGACCCACTGGATGAGCAAGAAGCGCAGCGTGTGGGCGCCGATGGAGTGCTGAAGAAGCCCTTTGTGCCTCCGGACCCGCTGATTGCCATGGTCAAGTCGGCGTTAACGCGCGCCGGAGTTCCACTGGGCCACCCCCCGGCAGCCGAAAAAGCGCCGGAGCCGCCGCCGCGTTCCACTGCGGATATTTTGAGCGCGGGAATGGGTTCGAAACTCGCGGCTCTAAGCCCGGAAAAGCTGCCCGAGGTTACACCCGAGCCGCTCGAGGAATTACCGACGCCCCCGCAACAGGTCAAGATTGCTGCCGGAAGCGAGCCGCTGGCATTCGGCAGCTTGCTGGATACCTCGGATGCCGAAGACCTGGCGGTCACCTCCAAACCGATGATTGACCTTTCCAGCAAAAAATGGGAAGAAGACTCGGAAGGAGTCGAAGAAGAAAAAGAAGAGGGCGAGGAAGAACCACGAGGTGGGTGGCGTCCCGGTGGGCTCGACGAGAAATTCGAAGGCGCGGGACAAGCTGCGCAGAGCGCCTCCGATTGGCGTGACGCCGCGTTTCATGGCAACTCTCCGGCGAGCACCTTCTCTTCCACTCATTGGTCGCCGCCCGTGGAATCGCGCGAACCGGCCGCAGCGGCGGAGCCGGAGTCCGTGGCGGTAGCCACCGCGCTGCCTAAGCCAATCGAGGACGCAGTTCCCTTCTCGGGGGATGCTTGGGCTTCAGCCATGGCATCAGGAATTGAACAAAAGATTGCCGATCTAACAGGCCTGCCCGCCGTTGAAAGCAACAGCGAAGCGCCGGAACCGCACAGTGAGCAAACACAACACCTTTCCGAAACCAGTGAAGCCCCGCAAGAAGCGCCCGTGATTGAGACCGCGGCTCATGGCGAAGCCGTGCCCTTTGGCGATGCTGAGAATACACAGCCGTCATCGGAACCTGCGAACTGGGCACCAGTGCCCGAAGCGGCTTGGGAGATGGAAGCAAAGAAGGCCGCGCTACTGGCATCCACGTGGGATGCGCCGAAAGCTTTCTCGGTCGACGACACGCAGGAAATTCCGGCGTACTCAGAAGCTCCAGTGGAGCATAGCCAGGCGGTGTACGAAGCGCCCGCGGAACAGTCTGCCTATTCTACAGAGTCGATTCATCACGAAGCGTCCGGGCATGCCGAGCCCTCGATGAGCGAGCCGGAAGCACCAGTTCCCGTGGAAACGACGGAGTCGAAGAACTGGGAGAATGCCTGGGAAGCGCCGGCCCCAGCCGAAGAACCCGTAGCCGAGATTCCGCCGGCAGCGGAGCAAGCCGCCGAGCCGGTCGCATTGCACGAAGCTCCGGCGGAAGAGCCCGCTTCAATCGTGACCGAGGAATCAGTGCCCGCTCAACCGGTCACCGCGGAAACGGCGGCCCAGCCGGACATCGATGAACTCGTCAATCGCGTACTCGGCAAGATGAATCCGGAAGTGTTGCAGCGAGTGACCCGGGAAATCCTGAAACCGGTGATCGAAGCCGTGGTGCGCGCAGAATTGGATCGCAAAGGGTCCTAACACTCGTTGTTATTCGCAACACATCCTTTCCTTCGTCTGAATCTTTTCGAGTTCTGTATCGATGAGCCCGCATTTCTCACGACTCACATCAGAACAACCAGCACGCCAACACCGCCAGGTCAACGTAGCCCACTAGAAGTTATCTCATAAACACATTCAAGCTGTTTCGAGCTTGAGAGTTATGCAAACTAGCGTAAATCCAAGGCATGGACCTCACCGACGCCCAGTGGGCGGTGTTGGAACCACTGTTTCGTCCGAAACGCCGGGACG